>DBTM01000044.1:61983-66346 GCA_002307055.1 Clostridiales bacterium UBA1316 | reverse complement strand
CGCCCTGTTATTTGACGCTTACGATTTTACCAGCACAAAATAGCCGTTGATCGTATGGCGATAATTGTAATCACCGTTTTTCCAGTAATAGAACAGATACGCTGTACCGTCGATTTCTTTTATTTCATACTTGCTGGCTGTCATCATATAGCGATCTAAGATTATACCTTTCGTCCATGTGAAACCCGACCAATTGATGCCGGTACCATCTGACCAGAACCTGACAACGCCTCCTCCGCTCTGAAAGGTCATGCCTGTCAGGGGTAAATCGCTTCCGAATGACTTTTTCGTAGGATCAAAACTGCTGTTGCTGGCGATATAATCAACGCTTTTCCATGTACCGATGACGGCGGGATCATCATTAAACGGCAGATCAACATTGTCAACGGTCATGTCGAACGCGGTTGAAGACGTTGACCATTTAAGAACAGCTGTTTTAATTAGGGTATCATCGATGAAAAGGCTGAAGAACATATATTTCGAACCGTCAATTTCTTTGATTTCATATTTATCGGTCTCGTTTGTGCTGTCGGATTGAACAACGCCCTTTGTCCATGTGCATGCAGGCTGGTTTATTTTACCGTCCGGAGCGAATACAACCTCAAAGCTGGAAGCGGGTTTAGATGCTTTTGCCGGGTCGAAATCACTGATATTCTTTACAGTGCCGACATATTCCCATGTCCCGAGGGCGTCAGGGTCATTGACGAACGGTATATCGGTTGTTCCGTTTGTTTTATCAGCGGTGTTCGCCGAAGGAGCTGCAGAGGCGGTACACCCGGCAAGCAGAGCGCCGGAGAGTATTGACGCGCAGAGGACGACGGCAGCGAGAACCGACATGGCGGCGGCGGCTTTACGCGTCGCTTTTTTATTTTTCATGATTTCCTTCAGCCTTTCCTGAAGCAGCCGTTTATCCTTGCCGTGGGAGGCGATGAGCATACCGCCTTTGGTGTTAACAGTTCTTGCTGTGTCTAAAAGCATGATGCCGTAGGCTCTGCGCTCGGATTGGCTTAAACCGCGCAAAGCCGCCCTGTCGCAGGAGAGCTCAATGAGACGGTTCAGCTCGCGCTTTAAAAGATAGACAAGCGGATTGAACCAATGAATACATACGACAAGCTGGATGAGCCATTTCAGCCAGATATCGCCGCGGCGCAGATGGCAGAACTCATGACGGACAGCATAATTGCCGAAGCTGTAATCCTTGGGCAGATAAATTGCCGGACGGAACAGGCCTGCCGCAATGGGCACAGTGACGAGGCTGCTCTCATACACAGGGACACGCCCGGGGATAAGGTCTATTCTGCCGCACTTCAGCCGCCTGACTGTCAAAACATATCCGACTGCAGACCACAGAAAAAGTCCTGCTGACCCGGCGAGCCAGATAAAGGGCAGCAAACGCATGAAATTAACGTGGTTTACTGTTACCGAGGGTGCCGTTTCGAGTCTTTGATTCGAATATGCGGTTTGAGTATTACTTCTCTGAACATGAGCTGAGGGCGTCGCGGTGAAATAATCGGACGATAACCGGCGGCTGTCCTGTTCGGTTACAGCAGCTGATATAAAGTCTGTAACCGGTTTTACTGACACCAGCCATTGCGGCAGGCTGAGCGGGACGGGAACAATAAACCGAAGCAGCACAATAAGCAGAAGATAGAACTGCCACGATTTTATAAGACGGTTTTTCACCGGGGCGATGACGGCGAAAACAACGAGATATGTTATGCCGCCCGCGAGAGATAATCCTATGACCAGCCAAAAAAGACTGCCCATGTCATCGTTCTCCTTTATCCAGTATTTCCTGTAATTCGCGGAGTTCCTCTGCTGTGAGGCTGCCGCTGCTACAGAGTGCCGCCATCATGCTTTTAATACTGCCGTTATAGAGGCTGTCCAGAATACCGCGTGTTTTGCCGAGGCTGTATTCGTCTTTGGCAAGCAGGCTCGCGTAACGGTAGGACCGGTTCTCTTTTTCAACAGCGACAGCTCCTTTTTCCGCAAGCCTTGATAACAGGGTCAGCACCGTTGTCCGTTCCCAGCCCTTATCCAGCTTGCTGCGGATATCGCCCGTTGTCATACCCGCCGGTTCGCTCCACAATATCTTCATGATTTCTAATTCCGCGTCTGTGATTTGGATATCTTTCATTAAGCACCTCCGTGATGACTGCCGCTGACAGTTCTAACCGTCTATGTTTGTCGACGCATAAAGTCTACATCTGTAGTCAAGTATTGTCAATAGGTATTTTACATAATTTACAAATGCGAAAATAAACGGCTGCCCCGAAAAAGTCTTTGAGACTTTAACGGGGCAGCCGCTTAGTTATCCGATTGTTTATTCGCTTTTTTTACGCGGATTTGTTTATGCTTGCGTGTGGCTTTATGTTCGCTTCTGTGAACCTTAAGCTTGTCCATGGCGGTTTCTATATCGGTCGCCAGCTTAAAGAGCTTGTTGGCTTGAAATTCGCCCTGCTCACGCTGTGCCGATTTGTATTTTTCAATGACCGCGGGGTAGCGCGCAAAGGCTTTTCCAACGGCATCCTCCCATGAAAAGTAAATTTCCTTCATGGCATTTTGGCCCATTGTTTTGGCGTTTCCGAGGTCTGCGGTAATCCTCAGTACTGCAGCGGCAAGAGCTTCGGCATTTTCGTCAATGAGGATACCGTGACGTCCGTCCGTAATCCCTTCCGCGGCACAGCTGCCACGAATTAAAACGCTGGCCAGACCGCAGGCAGCCGCTTCACGGACAACAATACCATTTGTATCAAAGGTGGAGGGAAACAGAAACATATCGGCTCTCGAGAAGAAAGCCCGCAGCTTCTGCCTGTCATTGATCATACCGGTAAAAATACAGTCGTCCGTCAGCTTCAGGGCGTTTGTGTATTGCGTAATATCGCCATAATCCGCGCCGTCACCGATAAAGATCATCTTAAAGCGCGTGCCTTTTGCTTTGATTTTAAACAGCGCATCCAGAATAATACGGACACCCTTATACCACTTCATACGCCCGACAAACAGAAACACGGGAATATTCGCGTCCAGGCTGTATGCGGTGCTGATGGCATCAATCTCCTCTGCCGGTGCGCGGCCGCGCGGGAAATCAACGCCGTTTTCCATGACAGTATAGCTGCCGGTATAGCCGAGGCCCTTCAGATGCTCGCCCGCGCCCTCGCTGACGACCCAGACCTCGTCACACGCCTCGACATTGGAAACGATGAATTTGATGGCAGCCGACTGGAGAAAGCCTAGCTCAACGGCCTTTTTTATATCGATGTCAAACTTTGAGTGAAAGGTAAGGACGATAGGCACATTGATGGATGACCGCAGCGTACGCGCGATGAGTGTTGATACAAAAGGACAGTGCGTGTGGATAATATCAACATCATTCTTCATCAGTTCCAGTATGGAACCCGGCCAAAACGGAAAGCCTGTCCGATAACCGAGAGCCTTCGTCGTATTGATGCTGGGATACCGGACAACAGGATACGGATAATTATCCACAGCGTCCGGGAAGCTTGGTGTCGCCACGACGGCATTGCCATATTTCCGATGGATAATATCAGCATAATTTTTAATAACGTTTGCAACGCCGTCAATAATCGGCGGGAATGAATCATTCAAAAGACAGACATTCAATTTTTTATCCATTATGAAGCTCCGTTGCTCATATTTGTTATTAATGATAGCATGATAAGACGCGTTATACAAGGTGCTTTCTCTGTGCAGGCTACACTGTTAAGCATTTAATATCCGGGTTGCTGCATTAACTCCAATAGATTTTCAGTAATTTTACGTTTAAGTTCCATGTGAAGAGACTCGTTGAATTCGTGCTGCTTAATAAATCTTTCCTTTTCCGGATAAGTCCAGCTCGGTCTGTACTTGTATTCCTCCGGTTCCCAATCATAACGTGCTTCAATATGCGTATGCAGATAATTATCAAGATTCATAAGCGTCGAATAATTAATCCTGCGAGGATTACATACTTTTATAATGGCATCTCCAACGAGCGTGGTATCTACCAAATATTTACGGCGTTCTTCTAACGTTAATTCACTTAATGAAGATATCTTCGGATATCTTAATAAAATACAATAACCCGGCAAAAATTGATTATCGGCCATAACAGCAAAGCCGCTTTTCATTTTTACCAGCATTGTCGGGTTTTCGCCGCGTTCACATGAAGCAATCCTGTCTCTTTTCCACTCTTCCATAAAATAGCTCCTTTACTGATAATTTGCAACGAGATGTCTATACCGCGCCGATAAAGCTTTTGGTGAGATTCGGCATATGCATGAGACCGGAACTGTTATGCTTGTAAAATAGCCGGCGCAGAGCGGAAATGTAGGGCTGATAGCTTCCTGAGCCTGCTTTCGTA
>DBTM01000044.1:41578-61728 GCA_002307055.1 Clostridiales bacterium UBA1316 | reverse complement strand
CTGAGCCTGCTTTCGGGGCATACGAGCCGGACAGGTTCCTGCCGATAAAGCTGTCCTCATCAAAAATTAATCCATTTTCGAAAACCTTATAATCGCAGATGCCGTCAGTGAAAAAGTCGCTGTACCCTTCCGGCGTTTCGCCTCTGGTCCCCAGCGAGAAACCTTTGAAGTTAGGACAATACGAATAATTGAGCGCATCGTTTTCCATCACCAAGGCGCTGGCGCTGTCCCTGCTATTCCAGACTAAAATGACTTTCCCGTTTTCTTTGAGCAGGCGGCGGCATTCGATTTTGAATTTCTGCCGGTCAAACCAGTGAAAGGCTTGCGCAGCTGTTATGAAATCAATACTTGATGCTTTCAGACCTGTGTTTTCGGCGGAGCTGCTGACAGGTGTGAATTTTTCGTATTTAGAAAGCGCCTGCCTGGCGACCCCGGACATATCGGCATTCGGCTCGACGCCGTATACAAAGCTGTTTTGGCGGAGTAAAAGCTCGGTGAAGATACCTGTACCGGAGCCGATATCGGCAATTACACTGTTTTCGGAAAGCCCTACTTGCGAATATAAATACTCGAGGAAAGCTTCCGGATACGAAGGGCGATACTTCGCGTACGTGTCTGCCAGTCCTGTAAATTTATCTTCGTTCATGATAAATTATCCTGTTCTGTAGAATTATAGTTAATGGGAGTATAGCATAAAGAGATGACGGAATAAAGAATTAATTATAGGAACTGGACGGATATTGGCAGATTATCCGTATATGAAAACAATCCCGCCTCTTAACGAAGCGGGATGGGATGAGGCGGGCGGCGCCGGATGCGCGCCTGCTAATTATGCTTATAGACTGATTTTCAGACTGAACCAGAAGGTGCTCCCTTTTCCGACTGTTGAGTCGACACCGCAGTTTCCGCCGTGCAGCTTGATGATTTTGCTCACGATGGATAAGCCGAGACCTGTTCCGGTGACAGGGCGTTTATGCTTTTTGTCAATCTTATAATATCTGTCCCAGATATATGCTTGTTCTTCGGGTGCAATCCCCTCACCGGTGTCTGTAACTTCAATTCGGACCGTGTCGTTCGTCACCGCCTGACTGACCGCAATGGTTTTGTCTTTGCCGGTATAATGGATGGCATTGAGCAGGAGATTGTAGTAAACCTGCGTGATTTTTGTCTCGTCGGCCAGGACCAGCACGTCGCCGGTATAATTAAAGGTTAGGGCATAGCCTTCTTTTTTTACGAGCTCGGCAAGCCGTTTTGTCGTCTCATCGATGCTTTTTGTGAGGTTAAACTCTGATATACTAAGCTCCTGAGTGCCGGATTCCAGCTTGGAAATGTCCATGACATCATTGACGAGCGACGTGAGGCGCTGTGTCTCGTCCATTATGATCTGAGTCTGGTTTGCCGTAATTTCTTCGGGAAAATCGTGCATAACCTCGGCGTAGCTGTAGATGAGGGCGAGAGGGGTTCGCATATCGTGAGAGATGTTTGCCATCAGCTCGCGGCGCAGCCCTTCCACTTTGGATAGATCGGCAGCCGCTTTATTGAGTGTGTCGGAAAGCTCGCCGATCTCGCGAAAGCCCTTTCCGTTGAACTGGATATTATAGTTGCCGGCGGCTAATTCCTTGGCACTTTTATTGATCTCTTCAATCGGCTTGGATACGCGCCGCGCGATCAGGAGCGCCAGGAATACCGCAAGCATAATCATAACCGCGGTGATCAGATAAAGCTGATACCGCAGTGTTGTCACTGTCGCGTTAACAGGAGAAATCTGAGAGCTCATCAAAATGGCTTCTGTGCTGCCCGATGACGTTGTGACGATTTTCGCATAGACTATTGACTGCCTGGACGGTATGCTGTCAGCCGGAATTTTACTGCTAAAACCACCGATAGTCGGTTTGGGCGCAGCCTCTTCGAGCGTATATTTGATATATTCGCCGTTTTGCGCTTGAGCGCGGTCAATGATATCCATCTTTTCCTGAAACGATATGGTGTGGCTCGTGTTCGTGCCGTCTGTTGAAAACAGGTCAACACCCTGGTCGTTAATAATTTCGATGCTGACCTCACCGTTCTGTGCGATGGCTGTTATCAGGTCTGACAGGTTTTCACTGTCAATATTATTGACGATGATGCCGGTATTATTTTTTATCTCCATGACCTTGATGCCGCGGTAAAAGGAATCCAACAAAACCGTTTGAAACATCCACAAAATGAAGAGCAGTATGGCGCAAAAGCCAAGCAGATACGCGAATATCTTCCATTTGAGCGTAAGTTTGTTTAGTAATTGCTTCATATTATGTTCAGCCCTCGAATCTGTAGCCTAAGCCGCGCAGCGTCGTTATAAAAACCGCATAGGGGCCCAGTGATTTGCGCAGGAGCTTTATATGTGTATCAAGCGTCCTGTCGTCACCGTAATAATCGTAGCCCCACACTTCTGTCAGAAGCTTTTCTCTCGGGACAGCGATATTTTTATTGCGGATGAGGTAGAAGAGAAGGTCATATTCCTTCGGCGCCAGCTCAATCTGAACGCCGTCAATCATGACACGGTACGCCGTCATATCCGCGGCTAGGCCTTCTTTTGTGAAAACAGTATGGCTCTCGGCTTCAGCCGGAAGGTGCTGTTTATTCTGCATCCTTCTGAGTATGGCGTTGACGCGCAGCATGATCTCCTTGGATGAAAAGGGCTTGACCACATAATCGTCAACACCGACCTCAAATCCCAGCACCTTGTCATATTCCTCGCCTCTGGCTGAGAGCATAATGACGGGGGTATCCGACGTTTTCCTGATTTCTTTGACCGCGGAAAAGCCATCGAGCTCCGGCATCATGACGTCCATAATGATGATGTCATAATTCTTCTTCCGGCAGGCTTCCACCGCCTCCATGCCGTCGCCGGCTTCGTCGACCTCATGGCCTTCGAAGACAGCGTATCGCTTAATAACAGCCCGCAAAGCACTCTCGTCGTCGCAGATTAATATTCTGGCCATTTCACGCACCTCATCTTATCCGGCTATAGTAATCCGCAGGATTATTAACCTGTCGCTATTTTATCATTTTTTACAGGCTCTGCATATGATTTGTTAATATTGCTCTGTTTTTACTTTCGCTCGTGAGTATATAGGGCCGGGTTTTATTAAGTCCGCGCTGTTTGAAAACAAAAATTCTCTGTACTGTATAGCTCAAAATGAACAGGAGCATCTCGGTCAGGAGCTTTGCCGGAACACTCGGTATACCGAGGAAGCCTGTCAAAAAGGCGAGCAGGCCGTAATTGAGTACCATCACCACGGCGACCAGGCTGAAATACTTGGGCGCAGATTGCAGGTTGGAAACGTTCTTTGCCTTGAAAACAAGGGCTTTATTAAAGGAATAATTGAAAACGGAGCTTATGAGTCGTGCCGAAACAACACCCACAAGCAGGCTGCCGCTAAGATTTTGAAAAAGAAAGAGCAGAAAAAAGTCGAGAATGCCGGAGATAACGGATGAGCTGCAGAATTTTAGAATCGGGGCGAGCACGCGGACGGAGTCTTTCACCGGTCTGAAATGGGTACCTTTGTTATTATTGTCATAAATCGTTGCGATTGTGACCTGCTTGACACGGATCTTTGCTTTTTTTGCTTCAAGAAGCAGATTCAGCTCGTATTCAAACCGGTCGCCTTCAACAGACCGAAGCCAGCTCAGCATGTGGAACGGATAACCGCGCAGACCGGTCTGAGTGTCTTTAATATCTATACCGGTCGCCACCTTCAGGATCAGCGATGTCATTTTATTACCCATTTTGCTTTTGAGGGGGACTTTGCCGGTGAACTGCCGTGTCCCTAAAACCATCTCCGGTGTGCTGCTGATGGCGTTGGCTACCTTTATGATATCATCGGCGCAATGCTGCCCGTCTGAATCGGCGCACACGACATTGTCGGGGATGGCATCAAACAGGAGATGCAGGAACCCGGTTTTCAGCGCCGCGCCTTTACCCATATTCACTTCATGATGCATGACGGTGCAGCCGAGCGTTTCCGCCTTTTTAAAGAGTTCTTTATAGTTTTCTCCGCTGCCGTCATCGACAATCAAAATTTTATAATTCGTCTTTTTTTTGAGCTCCAGAACCAGCCGCAATAAATTAAGTGTCGGCTCATACGCAGGAATAAGTACTGTCATAATGCATACCTTGCCTTTCTCTGTTGTATATGTACTTCTGATTTAATTAAGCGTTTTTATGAGGCGATGTACAGAATATCGCTGGTGCCGCGCTCAGAACCGTTTTTGTTGCAGGGTGTGTTGATGATTTTGCCCATAAAGACCATTTCGGAGGAGCCGCCGCCGTCAAGATTGTACGCGGTCGTACAGCCGAGGTCCTTGAATATCTGGGCGAATTCTGTCATGGTGACGCCGTTTGAATAATTGGAGTTTCTCCCGTCGGCTACGACGAAGATAAAGTGATTTTCCGAAATGATGCCGACGCCTGTTCTGGGCTGGTTTCCCTGAACGGAATGATTTCCAACGTTTGTGTCGACTTCCAAGGTGTCGATACCGGAGATGATTTCACCGTCCTCAAGCAGCGCCGGGCCGAAGGAGAGTGTGTTGTACACGCCGCTTGCCAGCAGCTCCTCCGCTGTTGTAGCCGTTTCGTCATAGACCTTCATTGTGCCGTCGCTGTAAATCGCAAGGCCTTGGCGAGCCGGGGAATCTCTGTAGATCACACCGTTTCTGATGATGATACCGTCCTCGCGGAAGCCGTAGTAGTCCCCGTTGATGGCTAAAATCGCATCGTTGGTTTCCGCCATCTCAGATACATACTGTATAATGTTTGTGCCGAATTCATTTTTAGCCAGTGCCGATTTCAGGTCAGTCGCGTCCGTCAGCTGGATATCAGCGACATAGTAGACAAGCGGATCGGAATCGGTGCCTGCCGTCACCTTGGTGATGGTTATCTTTGTCGTATCGCTTGTGTAGCTCATATCTGTCGCCGTGTAGTCCGCCGAGCTGCTGCTTGCCGCCGCAATGGTGCTGACTGACGCCGTGCTCTGCGTATCTGATGAGACTGCCGAGGCTTGACTGACGGTTGCTTCCACATGCTCGATTAAGAACCTGTCTGCTGCGATGTAGGCCAGACTGCCGATGATGATGAGAAAAGCGGTGACTGAGCTCACGATGATTTTTGCTTTTTTTGTCCATTTATGTTTCATGGTTAACTCCTCAGGCTAGAATTTAGCGTCTTCATCTTGGTCTTTGACCATCAGCAGCACATTCATATTGCCGTTTAAGCATCTGAGCTTATCAATAAACTGTTTCGAATCAGCCATGCTTTTCATTGTAATTTCATACGTTATTTCAAAGACAGAACCGAACTCGGCGGTTTTGACTTTGCTGAGCTTATGCGTGCTGGTGTAGGTGCTCAGCGTTTCATCAAAGAGGCCGTCATAATCCATATGCTCCGGTATGACGATTTTCAGACTCATCGAATGACTGCGGCTGCTGCCGAATTGAATCTTTGTCAGAATAACCATTGCTAAACACAGGATGAGGGCAAAGAGCGCCGCGTATGCGATGTACCCCATGCCGCAAGCCAGCCCGACGGCGAGTGTAAAGAACACATAGGCAATATCCTTTGAGCTGCCGGGTGCGCTGCGAAACCGGATCAGGCTGAACGCGCCGGCCAGACTGAAGGCTCGGGCTACATTGTTTCCTACGAGCAGGATAATCATGGCGATAATTGCCGGCAGCATAATGAGCGTTATAACAAAGCTTGAGGTGTATGCTTCTTTCCTGTGCGTCAGCATATACACGAGGCTGATGCCGAGACCGAGCGCCAGCGCGCTGAGGATAATCAGGATGGTCGAACCGAGTGTGAGTGTCACGCTTGTTGCACTCGTAAAAATTGAATCCAGCATAAATTACTCCCCCGCAGTTTTTTTGCCGTTCCATGGACAATCAAACTGCTTTTTATATTCAGCGCCGTATTTTGAAAAATTGGTTTTATAAATCTTCATGTCCGACAGCATCCGGCACAGCCAGAACGGGATTGTGCCGCCGCACTTGATTTCCATCAGAAGCGCATCCGAGTCAAGAAGCTCACTGCCGTAATCGCCTTTTGTCAGGCTGACATCATTGCGCCTTGTGAGGATATTCGAATCAAAGGAGACGCGGAAATCCGGATCGTCCTTATCCGTATAAGCGACACGTTCATAGCTGATGAAAACCTTTGGTTTTACCTGGTGTTGTTTTAAAAACGACGATATTTCAGCGAGTACCTGCTTGTCCTGGTACGTCTTCAGCTCGGGCTCAACGCCTTTTTCAAGAAAATCCGAAGCTTGCGTAAAGCTCATGATCGCTCTTCGTTTGGCTACAATACCGCCGATCTTTTTTTTGAGCTCCAGAAAAACAATGTCTTCGCCGGAGGTCGGCATCGTATAGGAGCGCAGCCGGAGCTTTTCTTTAAAATACGGCTTGTCCAGCGAGCGGCGGATGATCTCGTCATTTTCTGTATCAAAATACAAGTTGTAGATCATATAACTGCCGCCGTTTTTGCAGAACTCATCCGGCACCATCTTCTTCTCAAGCGCAGCTTTGATGGTAATAAATTGCTCGGGCGTCACGAAATATTTGATTTCATAGCGCTTGAATGTTTTGGTGATCATATAAAGCCCTCCTGTACTGTTTTTTGTCAAGCAGCCCTTCAGCTGCGTTTATCCGTTGCCGGCCGGTTTGCCGCCGTTAAATTGACCGCCGCCGCCCATTTGAGTGCCGCCGCCTGGGATGGCGCTTTGATTTGCTGTCACACCGGATTCACTTAAATAAGTCACGGTATCTGACAGCGTGAAGTTGACTACCTTTGTTTCGCCGCTGTAAAGGGTGTAGGTCTGTCCGGTTTTCAGACCGGGGGCTGAGATTGCCGCTGAGCTGTACTGCTTGGCGGGGGTAAACGAAGCCACCGTGTTTCCGCTTTCATCTTTAACCGTTAGGGTCGTTCCCGCCGCTTGCGCCGCTGTATAGTACATCAGGATGGAGGGCTGGCTTGAGCTGGAATCGGTGCTCTGCGCCATTCCGCTGCTGCCCGCAGCAATGATCGTGCCGCCGCTGATGGTAAACGACTTGTCATAATCGATGGCGCCGTTGCCGCTGTCCGTCGGGCCGTCCACGTAAACCGTTCCGCCGGTCATTTTGGCAGAGCCATTGGAATCCAAACCGTCGCCGCCGGCGTTCAGATAAATATTCCCGCCCGTAATTGTCAGAAGGCCTGCCGCGTCGTTAACATTGATCCCGTCGTCGGACGAGGTGACTTTAATGTCCCCGCTGTTAATGGTGATGTTCTTGCCCTCAATGCCTTCATAGGCGTTCGCTATCGTAATTGTCCCGCCGCTGATCGTTACGTCGGTATCAGAATGAATCGCGTCGTCTCCAGCCTGTATTGTCAGGGTACCGCCGTTGATGACGACATTGCCGCTTGAATTGACCGAGTCCTCATATGAGGCTATGGTAAACGCACCGCCGTTAATGATAATGCCCCCGGTTGCCTTCAAGGCCTTTTTGCTGTCCGACGTACTGCTGGCATCGGTTGTTTCCGTCGCCTGAGTAACCGTATCCGGTCTGCCCATACCGCCCGAGCCGGGATTCACGTTTGCGCTGATGCTGCCGGTATAACCGCCGCCGGAGGTCAGATTAAAGGTACCGCCGTCAACCTGCAGCAGGCCATAAGCCTGGATGGCATCGTTGTTTGCCGTTATTGTATAGGTGCCGTCCTTAAGGAGGATATTTCCCTGCCCGGTGTCCGTATCGTTTGTTGAACGCATACCGTCTTTGCCCGCTGTAATCGTGATGACGGCTTTTTCAACAGCAATAACGTCTTTGCCGACAATGCCGTCCTTATTAGAATTGATTACAAGCGTGCCGTCTGTGATCTTCAAGGTATCCTTGCTTGTGATGCCGTCGTTAAAATCGGAGGTAACGCTGAGTGTGCCGCTGCCGGTTATGGTCAGGTCCGCTTTCGAGAAGATGGCGGCGCTCGGTTCATTATCGGAATTGACAACGACGCCGCTGCCTTGGCTGATCGTATTTGTTGTCCCGTTTTCAAGTACGAGCACAACTTTTTTTGCGTCTTTGACATAGATCGGCGCGCTCGATGCACTGGTGATATTGGTGTTATTCAGAATCAGATACACCGTACCTTTATCTGTTGATTTATCGATATCGACGATGAGGCTTCCGTCGGCGAGCGTCCCTGTAATTTCGTAAATACCGCTTTTTGTGATGGTCTGCGAGCCGCTGCTCATATCTAAGGTTGTATGAATCTCAGCTTGCCAGTCAAAATAATAATCGCTGCTGTCCATGCTTACCTGGATACTTTCCGTTGTGGCTGCAATGACGGACGCCGACGTACTCGAACCGGTCGCTGTGCTGGTTGTGCCTGCTGACGTGCTGCTGTTGGCTGCGCCGCAGCCGGATAATATTGCAGCGCTGAGTGCAACCGCTAGGGCTGCCGCTGATAGTTTTTTAATGTGCATTGTTATTGACCCCTTCCTTGACCTGTATGTGCTGAGTATAGCGGGTCAACCTGTTTTCTGATTGTGTGCAATCTGAACTTCAGATGAACTTTATCTGATTATTGGACCGGCTCTGCAGGTTCAAATAAAAACCGCCCCGTAACCAAGAAGGCACAGGGCGGCTTATATAATGAAGGAAAGTGTATTACGATAACTATATACCCGTGAAGGATACAGATCACGGAACGACAGTGAGCCGAGAGGGTATATATTATTGAAACTATTTGTAAACGAATTTGTATTAAATAATCCGAAAAATATCACATACAACATATACAACAATAAATATTTAAGAAATACGTTTACAAATAGTTTCAACGACTGTAGTGTAGAAATATGATAAATATGAGATTGGTAGAAAGAGTTTCCAAGACTGCTTTATTTCGACCTTGTGCCGTTCTGTTTTTTTATTGCGAATATAGCGGATCGATTTATCATTCTGCATGTTTAAATACGAAGCAGACGGGAACCAGCTTATCCAGAACACAGGTAATGTAATAAAATATATTAAGAATGTTATAGAAGTATTATATTCGAGCCTGTTACCCTTATGGGCAACAGGCTCGGCTGTTGATACGCCCGGCAATTGCGATAACCCGGTGTTTTCCGATACTGCTCGCTATACAGTAAACGCGGCGGTTAATGGGAGGAAGGTTATGATACCTTGCCAGGAGGCCAGCAGGGTACGCCTTCGTAAAGAGCTGGTCAAATAAGAGTATTTTATAAAAACGGGGATGATTTATATGATTGATAATAATATTGCCAAGCTTTTAATTGCAAATGAAAAGATAGCTGTGCTTAATGAAGAAAAAGAAAAGTATGCAGATGAATTAACACGCGCTCAAAAAAAGATAGCTTTACTGATCGATGAGAAGAAAAAGTGGGCTGACGAATTGCAGAGCGTTAATCATGATCTTGCTTTTCGGGATCAGGAGAGCCAAAAGCAGCTGCTTGAACTGGCCCTTGCCAATAAAAAACTGGTGTTTGAGAATGAAGAGAATGAAAAGAGAACGGTCGAGTTATACGTTTTGAAGGAATCCCTGTTCAATGAAAAGCAGCTTTTGGAAAAAACATTAATATCCATCGGAGATGCCGTAATTTCTTCAGACAAGGACTACAATGTTGTTATTCTCAATGATGTAGCCGAAGAGCTTACAGGTTGGCAGAGAAAAGAAGCTGTCGGAAAATCAATTTATGAAGTTTTTAATATTGTGAATGAACAAACAAGGAGAAAGCATGAAGATAATATTAAAGAGGTAATGATCAATGGGAAAATTCATCAACTTGCAAACCATACTATATTAATGTCAAAAGACGGCAGAGAAACTCTAATAGAAAACAGTATTGCACCTGTGTCGGATGCTGAGGGTAAGACGATAGGCGTGGTAGTGGTTTTTAGAGATTATACTGAAAAATCGAAAAGGTATAAAAAGATTGAATACTTAAGTTATCATGATGAACTCACAGGCTTATACAACCGAAGATTCTATGAAGAAGAGCTTATGAACATTGATAAAAAAGAGAATCTCCCTATAAGTATTATTATGAGTGATGTCAATGGGCTCAAGCTTATTAATGATTCTTTTGGACATGAGGTCGGAGATGAGGTTCTTAATAAAGCAACGCAGACTTTTGTCAACGGGTGCAGAATAGAGGACATTATTGCAAGAGTCGGCGGAGATGAGTTTGTAATCGTATTACCGAACACATGCGCTGTTGAGGCTGAAGAAATTCTTGGCAGAATCCAGAATGATTTGCAAAAACAAAAAATAAATAATATCAGTATCTCACTTTCATTCGGAATTAAGACAAAAACTGACGCGAAACAACATCTTCAAGATATCGTTCGAGAAGCTGAAAACAGTATGTATAAGCAGAAGCTACACGAGGGTTATAAAATGAGAATTAAAACGATAGACTTGGTAATAAATGCACTTTATGGAAAAAGTGCGAGAGAGATGCTTCATTCAAAAAGAGTCAGCAGTATTTGTGAGGTTCTTGCAATAAAAATGGGGTTATGTAAAGATGATGTAAAGCTGATCAAATTGGCAGGGCTGATGCATGATATAGGCAAAATAGGAATAGCAGAGAAGATATTGAATAAGGCCGGAAAATTAAGCAATGCAGAGTTTGAAGAAATTAAAAGGCATCCTGAGATCGGATGCAGGATTTTAAACTCAATAAATGAATTTTCGGAGATTTCCGAGCAGGTTCTTCAGCATCACGAAAAATGGGATGGAACCGGATATCCTCAGGGACTCAAAGGTGAAGCGATTTCAATGCATGCAAGGATGCTTGCTATCGCAGATTCATACGATGCTATGACGAGCGAACGTGCATATAAAAAAGTATTGAGTAATGCAGAGGCGATAAAAGAAATAACGAAATGCTCCGGTACTCAGTTTGACCCCAGCCTTGTAAAAATATTTATTGAAAAGGTTGCCGTAACGTAATAAATACAGAGCAAAAAGTTCTTGCCGCATTAGAGAAAAATAACTGGGACTCAGGCATTGCGTCAATACCCGAATTCTTTATGCGCGCCGCTGTTCATTATCATAAAAATTATTGCCATGCGAGAGCTATAGTGGTAAGATGGACAAGCTTTATTATTTGCTTACAGGGGAAACGAAATGGCTGATTTTATGATGCAGATAAAAGATGAAAAATGGGTTATTATAGCCGCCATCCTATTTGCGTTTTTTGGTACAAGCGTATTGCTGCGGGCAATGCGAAATCTCCTGCCAAGAGACGGCGGGAGAGACTTTGCTTACAACGGCAGGCAATCCGCAGGTAAGCCGCGCGGCGCCGGAATTATAATTGTTTTGATTTTTATTGCGGTTTCTTTGCTGTTTATACCCATCACGCCGGAGCTTGTCATTTATTTTATATTAATTTTTGCCGCAATGCTCTCGGGTTTTTTGGACGATCGTTCATCAAAGCCCTGGGGGCAATACACCAAGGGTATCATCGATTTTTTGATTTCATTCATGACCGCCTTTACCTATGCTAATTTCAGCGGGACTGAGGTCAATCTGCTGTTTATCAATAACCCCGTTATGGTTAATAAACCCCTGTTTATCATATTGGCGACCATTCTCATCTGGGTTTCCATCAATGTCACCAACTGCTCGGACGGTATTGACGGTTTTGCCGGAACACTGTCGATCGTGACTTTGACATCGATTGCGCTGATACTGGCATTGAAATCCAATGATGTCTATATCAATAAAGCCATCATGATTATGATTTTCAGCATCATGGCTTATTTGTGGATCAACGCCGAACCCAGTATGCTCATGATGGGGGACGCAGGTTCGAGAGCCATTGGGGTGTTTATCGCTATCTGCATCTTGAAGACGCAAAGCCCGCTGCTTTATATACCACTCGCGTTTATTTTAATTTTCGATGGACTGCCGGGGCTGATCAAGATATTTTTCTTACGGTTTTTCAAAGTCGAATTCTTCAAAAAAACCCGCACGCCGATCCATGACCATGTCCGAAAAAATCTCCATTGGTCAAATACCCAGACGATATTCCGCTTCACAATCACGCAGATTATTATTTCAGTTGTCACCGTTTTAATTATTTGCTATATGTAAACGCGAAAGGTTAAAATATGAAAGGCTCAGGTATTATGCAAATACCTGAGCCTTTTTGGAGCGGGATACGGGAATCGGAAGCGCATGTTTAGCTTGGGAAGCGTTAAAGAATGCAGCAACACTAGGCGGACTGTTTAAGACAGGGAACCGACCCTTATATCATATCATTGACAAACCTAATGCTTAGGCATCTTGACAGTTAGCGTAGTTCCTTGATGTTTCTGGCAAACAGCCGATTTGCCGCGTGCTTATGCGGTTCGCCGGGGGAAGCGCAGTCAAAAACATACTCACAGCAGTTTTCAATATACCAATCGTGGAAGTAAGTGAACAATTCACCGGACTTCCAAGTGTAGTTGTTAGTTTTTGCAGGGTCGCGGTAGATGAAAGGTTTCTTTACGAACGTTTGAAATGCCACCAGACCGCATTCATTGACGTGCGCCTTGTAATTTTCCATAATTTCGGCGCGTATATCAGGCTTGATGAACGGGAACACACCGCTTGAGTACAGAATGTCATAGTTCTCGGTCAGGCGATAATGCAAAAGGTTTGCGGTGAAGGTGTTCACGGTAACTCGCGCTTTCTCCGCAAGTAGACGCGTCTTCTCAATCCCCGCCTCTGTCAAATCGAATGCGCTTACGATGTAACCGCAACGGGCGAAGAAAACAGCGTCCTTGCCCTCACCGCATCCAATCTCGAGCAACTTCAACGGTCGTGTCGGCGGCAAGTAACGCAGAACCTCGTAGCACATCGTGGATGGTTCCACACCCCAATAATACTCCTCGCTGTCGTAGGCTTTGTTGTAGTAAATGCTCTCAGGAGTTTGGTGAAGCCCGAACAGTCTATCGGTGGACACGCCAAGTTCCCCCGCCAGCGCGGGTATCAGCGTGAAATCGGGATACGCCTCGCCGCGTTCCCATTTGCTTACAGCAGGAGCGGACACATTCACTCGCCCGGCAAGCTGTTCTTGCGTCAAACCGCGTTCTGTGCGCAGTGCTTTTATCGTACTTCCAAAGTTGTGGTTCATTGAGTGCCTCCAAGCCGATTATTATTCTGCTATATATTAATGATACCACAAATAGGCAGTTTAACAATGGAACCCCACGCCAGTCAGAGTTAACCGCTGGTTAAGTTAGCTCTGTCCTCCGCAACTTAATCCCGAGTCTGTTCAGTTCTCAAATTCGCATTCATGACCTGGGAGACCCTTGATTTCACAGGGTTTCAGCCCTACAATACAACAAATGCCCGCCGATGATGGCGAGCATTTGTCGTATTAATCACGATGGATTGATTTGGAGCGGGATACGGGAATCGGACCCGCATGTTTAGCTTGGGAAGCTAACATTCTACCACTGAACTAATCCCGCGCAACATGTGGAGTAAGCTATATTTTAACACAACTTCGCGTAAAAGCAAGCAGAAATTAGCCGGTACGATAGAACGGTTCGCTGTTTATTGTAGGGCAGGCTCTGCCCTTGCTACGTTCCGGTGACAGCGCTGCTTGGCGTTTGCTGCAGACCGGGGGGGCAAGAGCAGAACCCTTGCCCTACAGTTGCTGGTAAACAGGGGTGTCAGATCGCGGAGTCATATTTTCGGAGGACAAATCATATGCCTGTATACAAAGGAGGGATTTGTCTATGAAAAAACTCATTTCAATCTTGCTTACGGCGGTGCTGTTGATTGCTGTATCTGTGCCTGCTTCGGCAAAGAGCAGTGTACCGGTATTTTTGACGGAAAACGATAACGCGGCTGTCGACGCCGCTGTCTTTGAGGACGAAGCGCCTGCTGCCAATGTTTCGGAGCTGAAAATATCGGTGCCATCGGCGATTTTAATGGAAAAAGAGACAGGCAAGGTGATATTTGAAAAGAACGCCGATGACAAGCTGGAACCGGCGAGTGTCACAAAGGTGATAACAATTCTTCTGATTGTTGAGGCGATTGAGTCCGGCAAAATCACGATGGACGACATGGTGACGACAAGCGCGCATGCCGCTTCAATGGGCGGCTCACAGATTTTTCTCGAGGAAGGCGAGCAGCTGAGCGTGAGGGATATGCTCAAGTCGATTATTGTCTCCTCAGCCAATGACTGCGCTGTGGCGATGGCGGAATATATTTCGGGTTCGGAATCCGTCTTTGTCGCTAAAATGAACGAACGCGCCAAGCAGCTGGGCATGACAAATACGAATTTCACAAACTGCACGGGACTCATGGACGACAAGACCCATGTCACAACGGCACGGGATATCGCCATCATGTCCAGGGAGCTCATCCGCCACGATATGATTAAGGAGTTCACGAAGATATGGATGGATACTGTCCGAAACGGGGCTTTCGGTTTGAGCAATACCAATAAGCTGATTCGCTTTTATCCGGGCGCGACGGGCTTGAAAACGGGATTTACAAGCCGGTCCATGTACTGCCTGTCCGCGACGGCAGAGCGCAATGGCGTCGAGTATATCGCCGTTGTCATGCACGGCCAGACATCCGCAGACCGGTTTGAGAGCGCAAAAACGTTGTTGAGCTACGCGTTTGCAAACTACGCGCTCATATCGGTCTATCCGGACAAGGCGCTGCTGCCGGTCAGGGTGGAGCTCGGCAAGGTGCCGTATGTGCAGCCGGTGATTCAGGGCAGTGATAAGCTGCTGACGGAAAAGGATGTCGCGCCGACGGTGACAAAGGATGTGCTGGTCGTTGAAAAGGTTTCAGCCCCCATCAAAGCGGGGGATAAGCTCGGCTCTCTCGTTGTCAAGAGCGGCGGTACAATACTGGGAGAATATCCGATCGTTGCCGGGGACAGTGTCGGGCGGCTCAACTGGGGTGATGTCTTTACGAAATTTTTGAGGATGTTATTTTTGGGAGGGTTGTAATATTCCCTCTGTTGGGATAAAATACTAAAGAAATTATGTTGCCAAAGGAGAACGCATATGATAAAAGCCGACCTGACGGGGGCGCTGACATTTATTACGGAACAAGACCTTTTGCTGGCTGAAAATAAAAAAATAATGAATGACCTCTATGAAGGAAAAACTGAGCATTACGGTACGGGCTGGCTGCGCCTCCCCGGAGAGTACGGCGAGAAAGTTTCAGGCAGCGTTAAAGAAGCGGCAAACCGGATCATTGGGGAATCCGATGTGCTCGTTATTATCGGCATCGGCGGCTCCTACCTGGGGGCGCGCGCCGCAATTGATTTTTTAAAGACACCCTATTATAATCTGCTGAATAAAAAAACGCCGGATATCTATTTTGTCGGCAATAACCTGTCCGGAGAACATCTGGAACAGGTTATCGCTTTAATCGGCGGGCGCGACTTTTCTGTGAATTACATCTCAAAATCCGGCTCGACGATCGAGCCGTCCATCGCCTTCAGAGTTTTTAAAAGCCTGCTGACGGCAAAGTACGGCGCGGACGGTGCGGTCAAACGCATCTATGTGACGACGGACGGGGCCAAGGGGAAGCTCAGGGCGCTCGCTGATCAGGAGGGTTACACGTCTTTCTCGGTCCCTGATGATGTGGGGGGGCGCTACAGCGTCCTGTCGGCTGTCGGGCTGCTGCCTGCCGCCGCTGCCGGTATTGATATTGACGAGGTCATGACCGGCGCGCGCGAAATGACGGAGAAAAGCGATGCGGACGTGCTGGCTTACGCCTCCGTCCGGCAGGCGCTTTACAGGCAGGGGAAGAAAATCGAAATCCTCGCCTGCTTTGAGCCGTGCTTTCATTCAATGGGCGAGTGGTGGAAACAGCTTTTCGGCGAGAGCGAAGGGAAGGACGGCAAGGGGTTATTCCCGGCCTATACGGAATTCACGACGGACCTGCATTCTCTCGGGCAGTATATACAGAGCGGTGAGCGGTCACTGTTTGAAACCTTTGTGTCGATTGAAAAGCCGCGCTCTATGATCAGGATACCGACAGACGGCGCGCTTGACGACGGGCTGAACACGCTTTCCGGCAGGGAAGTCCATACAATCAATTGCGCGGCGTTTAAAGCGACGAAGCATGCGCATATAGACGGGGGGGTGCCCGTCGTCGAGCTGCGCGTACCGGAGCTGACGGCGTACTGCTTCGGCGCGCTTGTGCAATTTTTTGAGGTATCGTGCGCCGTATCAGCGCTGAGCATGAAGGTCAATCCGTTTGATCAGCCCGGTGTGGAAGCTTATAAAAAAAATCTCCAGGCTATTCTGGGGTTAAGCAAATAAATCGACCGGCGTAATTAACGGACAAAAATTAGGGATTTTAACGAATCGTCGGACTTTTCTTATTTTATAGTTGATACATCAGATAAGAACTGATAAAATAGAGAAAAGCGAAAGAGGTGTTTTATGGTTAAGATTATCATGGGCTTAAAAGGCTGCGGTAAAACAAAGCAGCTGATCGATCTCGTCAATGTCGCTGTAAATGAAGAAAACGGTGATGTCGTGTGCATTGAAAATGGCCAGAAACTCACATATGATATTCCGCACGCTGCCCGCTTGATCGAGGCATCTGATTATGGTTTTAACAGCTATGATTTTCTCAAAGGTTTCATCAGCGGCCTGCACGCTGAAAATTACGACATCACACATGTTTTTATCGACAGCCTCTTAAAGCTCATCGATCAGACATTAGACGCGAAAACCGAGGATTTTATCGACTGGTGCGAATCCTTCTCAGAACGCCAAAACATCAAATTCACCATCATGATCAGCGCCGACGCGGCACTGGCCACCGAGGGCATCAGAAAATATTTTTAACGGAATAGCGGAATTTATATGTATTTATAAGGCGCACTGCTCGGCAGTGCGCCTTACGTATACGTATTTTCTACATTTTGCCGGTTATCCAATCCAGAACATCCTGGTAGACTTCCTGCTTGTTTGTTTCGTTTAAAACCTCGTGACGCGCGCCTTCATACAGCTTTAGAGTGATATCGTTCAGCCCGGCGTCCTTAAAGAGCCCGGCGACCTTTTTTGGGCCGGCGCCGTAATCCCCGACGGGGTCCTGTTCGCCGGAGATAAACAGGATTGGGAGATCCTTCTGCATTTTGGCGATGTTTTTCTTTTTGCCGATGAACTTGATGCCGCCGAGCATGTCGGCGAACAGGCCGATGGTCGGAACAAAGCCGCACGCGTCGTCGGCAATGTATTTGTCAACAGTGTCGCAGTCTCTGGTGAGCCAGTCGGACGGCGTCCGATGGTTGGGGATGCGTTTGTTATATGCGCCGAAGGATAAGGTGTTCAGCCGGGCGCTTGGTTTCCGCGCGCCGAACAAAAGCTTTTCCGCTCCGGCGGCAGCCAGCCCGACGTCAAGCAGAAGCGCGGCCTGCTGCCCTGTCCCGCTGATGACGCAGCCGGTCAGGAGGTTCTGATATTCAATCAGAAATGTCCGCGTTAAAAAGCTGCCCATCGAGTGGCCGAGCAAAAAATAAGGCAGTTTCGGATATTTGGCGTGCTCCTTCTCATAAACGAGGTGCATGTCACGGACGGCGGTGTTCCAGCCGTCCGTGTCGGCAAAAAAGCCTCTGTCTTTTTCCTCAGGTGCCGATTGCCCGTGCCCGAGATGGCTGTTGCCGACGACAGCGAAGCCGTTATTGGCCATGAAGCGCGCGAAAGTATCGTACCGCCCGATATGCTCGGCGATTCCGTGCGAAATCTGCAGGACGGCTTTGATATTCATATCGTCCGGCAGCCATTCCATGACGTGCAGCCTGCTTTTTTTGTCCGTTGAGTCAAGGTTGAATTCGGTGAGCCAGGACATGGAAAATCAGCTCCTTATATGATATACTGATGCATATATTTCATCATATTTTACTTTTAATATATTGTCAATCATAATGGTGCGGAATGGATGATTAAGATGCAGGACAATTATCAGAAAATACTTGAACAGACGCTGCGGAAATTATCAAATACGGATGAGGTGCCCAGGCTGCTCCTCCACAGCTGCTGCGGGCCTTGCAGCAGCTATGTGCTCGAATATCTGGCCGAGTATTTTGATATTACCGTTTTATATTATAATCCGAACATCTATCCGCCGAGTGAATTTGAAAAGCGCGCCGCAGAGCAGCAGAAGCTGGTATCCGGGATGGAATACCGCCATTCGGTAAGCCTTATTAGTGCCGAATATCATCCGGAGGAATTTTACGATGCGGTCACCGGTTATGAATCGGAGCCGGAAGGCGGTACCCGGTGCCGGAGGTGCTTCGCGCTGCGCCTTGAAGAAGCCGCAAGGTTCGCGCGGGAGCAGGACTTTGATTATTTCACGACGACGCTGTCCGTCAGCCCGCACAAGGATGCCGAGGCGCTTAATAGCATCGGCGGGGCGCTAGCCGGGAAATACGGCATTAAGTATCTGTACGCCGATTTTAAAAAGAGGAATGGTTATAAGCGATCCATCGAGCTTTCGCAGCAATACGGGCTATACCGCCAGAAGTACTGCGGCTGTGAATACTCGCTTGAGGTATTGAGGCGCAGCGAGCATGACTGGAATCGTGGCGCCGGGTGAATTATTAACAATCTGCTTATTGTTTTTATCGATTTTACTGATATAATATTTGAAGTTTGATAAAAAGAGGTTTGCCATGTCAACCAGAAAAATCGCCTTTGCCGCCGTTATCGGAGCAGCTTACGCGGCGCTGACGATACTGCTCGCGCCGATCAGCTACGGGCCGATTCAGTTCAGAATATCGGAAGTTCTGTGCATTCTGCCTTTTTTCTTCCCGGTTTCCGTTTGGGGCCTTTTCGTGGGCTGCGTTATCGCAAACCTTTTAAGCGCTTACGGCGCGCTGGACATTGCTTTCGGTTCGCTGGCAACATTGCTCGCAGCCTTGTGCACGATGCACCTTGGCCGCATGTACAGCAGGCGTTTGCGCGGCGAAGGTACAGCCTTTAAGGCTGCCTCATGCGTCCCGCCGGTCGTTATAAACGGGCTTATCGTCGGTGCGCTCATTGCTTATGAAACAACATCGGCTGCGGCTGCTTTTTGGCCGGCTTTTATACTCAACAGCCTTCAGGTCGGCTTTGGCGAGCTCGCCGTTATGTTCGCGCTCGGACTTCCGGCATTGATATTCCTGCCGGGCACCAAATTTTTCGGAACCCTTTCATTGCTCTATTCACAAGACTTACAGTAATTATTGAGGAGGTATATACATGAAAGTCAGAAAAGCCGTCATCCCGGCTGCCGGTCTGGGGACGCGCATGCTGCCCGCGACAAAAACGGTACCGAAGGAAATGCTGCCGCTCGTCGACAAGCCTGTTATTCAGTACATAATCGAGGAGGCTGTCGCTTCCGGTATTGAGGATATTTTAATCGTTACGAACCGCGCCAAGTCGGCGATGGACGACTATTTTGATTATCACCCCGAGCTCGAGGAACGGCTGCTGCGCGACGGTAAGGTAAAAGAAGCCGAGGCTGTGCGGTATGCGGCTGACCTGGCAAATATCTTTTATGTCCGCCAGAAGGAGACGAAGGGACTAGGCCACGCAATCTGGCGCGCCAAGCGCTTTGTCGGGGATGAGCCGTTCGCCGTTCTCTTAGGCGACGATATCATGAAGGCAAAAACACCGGTCACGAAGCAGCTTATTGATGCCGCGGAGAAATACGGCGCCAGCGCCGTCGGTACACAGGCTGTTGCCGACGAAGCGATATCAAAATATTCGTCACTGAAGATTGCAGCTCTGGAGGAACGCATCTTCCGTGTGTCCGATATGAACGAGAAACCGACACTGAAAGAAAAATTTTCAAATTACGCTATTTTAGGCCGCTATGTTCTGACCTCTGATATCTTCGATATCCTTGAGAATACACAGCCCGGCTACGGCGGAGAAATACAGCTTACCGACGGCTTGAAGGTACTCTGCAAACAGTCCCCGATGGTCGCCGTCGATTTTGAAGGCCGCCGCTACGACACCGGCAACCTGAAAGGCTTCTTAGAAGCGACGATTGATTTCGCTCTGGCCAGCGACGAGATCGGCCCCTGGCTGAAGGAATTTATCGCCATGAAGGCGAAGGGGCTGTAATTCATTGATAAATAACACGACACGCCATATATTGA
>DBTM01000044.1:0-41302 GCA_002307055.1 Clostridiales bacterium UBA1316 | reverse complement strand
TCAATATATGGCGTGTCGTGTTATTCAGAACGGCGGCTATGATGCCATCTGCAGTGTCGCCGAGCACACTGTAGCTGACGGGCTGCTGACCGAGCGCGAGGACAACAGCTGCGGCGACCTCGTCGTAGTAATCGGCGCCGGAACGGAAGAACAGCGGCTTTCTGCCGGTCAGCTTATAAAGCTTATCCGCGTTCGGCAGTACCTCGTCAATAACGCCGGATACGCTTAAGGTACCTTTGATTTTGTGGGCGGATTTACCGGTCACCGAGAGCGGGCGGTGCTGGGACCCGTAGTTTTCAAGCTCGAACAGGCTGTTTTTCGACAGGGCCAAAAACACGTCACGGTTTTCGTCGATCCAACGGCTGTTGATGAACAGCGTCGCGGGGACTTTTTCCTGAATCAGATAATCAATAAGCGCCTTGTCGTATCCGCTGCCGCCCTTGCCGCCGCAGGCGTCAAAGGTGAGCGCAACGACCTTGTCTGTTGTGTCCAGCCGCGTCTTTACTCCGGTGACCGCTTCGCCCCACTGTTTTGGGATATCAGAATTAAAACGTGCGATGAGTGCCGGAACATCAGGCGGCGCTGCTGCTTCGTTGGATGAATCTCGTGATAGAGCGATACCGGTTTTTGAAGATGCGTCCGGCGCGGCATCAGCGGTGCTTGACACCGCGAGGCTTTCCGATGCCGCGGGTCCCGGCGAATCGGTTGCGGGCGCCGGTTCGGAGCGTGAAAAAACGGCACCGGTACACGACGACGCGGTGGGCAATGTGACAAGCAGTATGCATGAAGCCAGCAGAGCAGAGAGCTTTTTCATGTCAGCACCTATAAACAGCTGCGTGCGTCGGGGGTGCCGTCCCCGACGCGGAATGGGCAGCCTCAGTTTATGTATGTCTAAATCCTGCCGATATCACGCGTGATGGTATAGGCGGCTTTGGTGGCTTCGGTGATGTTTTTCGGGGTGAGGCAGTCACCGAGCTGGTGGAATTCGGGGGCGCAGAAGCGGAGGGCGTCGGCGTCCTCGCGGAGCGGCTTTTGGCCGATGGCATATATGACAGTGTCGGCTTCAAAGAGTGTCTGCCCTTCAGGGGCATCGCCGATGACGCCTTTAGAGTTAATCTCAAGCGCTTTTGTGTTGAGATGCACTTTTATACCGAGCCGTTTTATTTCCTGACTGATGGATAAACCCTGTAGATTGTTGCCGCCGTCATTCAGCTCCGGCAGCATTTCGATAATCGTGACAACCCGGCCGAGTGCCGCCAGGTGGATGCCGAGCTCGGCACCGACGAGGCCGCCCCCAAGGATGATGGCTTTTTTCCCGGCTTTATCGGGGTGATAATAAATTATTTCCGCGCTGAAGACGTTATCGCCGTCAATGCCCATGATTTTGGGGACAATGGGGCGCGCGCCGAGCGCCGCGATGATGACATCGGGCTTCAGGCTCTCGGCAAGCAGGGGTGTGACTGCCGTATTAAGACGGACGTCAATCGCCGCCCTGCTGATTTTTCTCTCTTGCAGCGCCAGATATTCAGCCAGGTGCTTTTTAAACGGCACATTGTCCTCGCATTTGAGCGCGCCGCCGAGCGCGCCGGACTTTTCACAGAGGATGACGTCATGCCCGCGTTCGGCGGCCGTCAGAGCGGCCTGCATGCCGCCGATACCGCCGCCGGCGATGAGGATTCTTTTCCTTTTGGCGGGCTGAAGCTGCCATTTGTTCTCCATCTCGTGCCCGATGATGGGGTTGATGGCGCAAAGGAACTGACTTTTAGCCATGAGATTGGAAAAACACGCCAGGCAGCGCATGCATTTGTTGATTTCGTCCTCGCGGCCTGTGCGGGCTTTGAGGGGGAGGTCGGGGTCGGCGATTAAAGCGCGCGCGACTTGGACGACATCGGCGCGGCCGGAAGCGATGATTTCGTCCATGAGAGCGGGGTCTGCCAGAGCGCCGACTGTGGCGACGGCGGATTTTTTAATGTGCTTTTTTATTTCGGCGGCGTATTTGACGTTGACGCCGTCCTCCAGAAACATGCTGGGGTGCGTAATCGTGAACACATCCCAGACCTCGTGGCTGCCGGCAGAGACGTGAATGAGGTCGGCATGCCCGTCAAGCTGCTTGGCAATCTCGATGCCCTCGTCAATAGCATACCCCGCGGCATGGCACTCTGAGCCGCTGATGCGGATTTCAATCGGGAAGCCGGGGCCGACCTCTTTACGGATGGCGTCACAGATGGCGATCGGCAGGCGGCATCTGTTTTCGATGCTGCCGCCCCAGCGGTCCGTGCGTGTGTTACTTATCGGTGAGACGAATTGAGAGATGAGCCAGCCGTGGCCGCCGTGGATGGTCACCATGCCGAAGCCGCACCGCTTTGCCAAAGCGGCTGCTTTGGCAAATTTATCAATGGTCATTTCGATGATTTCTTCTGTCATCGGCAGCACATGACGGCCGTTTTCGTCTGTGTACTCAACGGGGCCATATACCGCGTTGCCATCCTCCGCGGAGCCGAAGGAATGACTGCCGCCATGCTGCAGCTCAATGGACGCGACAGCGCCGTGACTTGATATGGCCTCTGCCAGCTTACACAGGGGAGAGCGTATATCCGGATTGTCGAGCGGTACACGGCTGCTGGAGGTTCTGCCGTGAACAATATCGACAGAGCAGTCACCGACGCACACGGAAGCCGCGCCGCCAATAGCCTTCCGTTCATAATAGGCGCATGTTTCAGGCGACGGGTAATGAAGCGCGGTTAAATTGGCAGGGCCTGTCGGCGAACCGAAAATGCGGTTTCTGAAGACGGTGCTGCCAAGCGTGATGGGAGCAAACAGATGCGGATATTTGATTGGACTCATAAGTACCTCTTAAGCGCGCCTCAGCGGCTGTATTTGTATTCATATAGTAAAGACTGATTGAATTATAATCGCATATAAAATGAATGTCAAAAGGATGTTGGGCATAAAGATTTTATGGTATAAGCCGCAATTTGTGCCGTTGCTCATAAATAAATTCTATGATATAATAATTCCAGACTTTAGAAAGCAGGTGAAGCTATGTCTTATATCGATGATGATGTTCAGGAAGGCCGCCGCTGTGCCAGCGTTATCACCGCTCAGGCCGCGCAGCTCAGCAGCTGTACCGCAGGAGAAGACTGCGAGCTGTGCCGCGCGCTGGAAGAATTCAGCCATAAGCTGAATATACTGGCGGCTGACCTTTTGGAGTCCGCTGAGGCATACGCTGTATCTGAGAACGCGGAGCTTGAGGGAAATGGGGGTTAATATGGATATTGAAAAAATCACCGAGCTGCTCTGCCGGATTGCCCGCGAGCTTGACCAGTGCGCCGACGATGTTCCCGACGAAATTTCGGCGAGGAACAACCTCTATTCCCGCATGAAAGAAGCGGCTAAAGAAGCGCGGATGCTGGAAAAATCCCTGAGTGAGTAATAAAAACCCAGACGTCTAAAAACGTCTGGTGTTTTTCTGAATTGGTTAGATTAATGATGTTGATTATTTATTTAAACAGCACAATATAACATTATATAAAATTAAATGGAGAAATATTAATGAAGCAAGATCAAGCGGAAAACGCAACCGGACAGAAGGTTCTCGGCGGCAGCGGTCTCGTAGCGTTCCTGGTGCTGCTCAGTGCCTTTGTGCCGTTATCGACTGACCTCTACCTTCCGGCGCTGCCGACCATGACTGAATATTTTAATGTCCCCAAGGTTTTAACGAGCCTGACAATTATCCTGTTTTTTCTTTTTTACAGTATTGCAAGTCTTGTCTGGGGGCCTTTGTCCGATAAGCATGGGCGCAGACCCATTCTGCTCATCGGGCTTTGTATCTACACGGTGGCCAGCCTCCTGTGCGCCGTATCGCCGACCGTTTATATGCTGATTGCCTGCCGCGTGCTGCAGGCGCTTGGCGCGGGCGCAGCGTCTGCGACGGCTTCGGCTATAGCCAAGGACGTTTATGACGGCAAAAATCTGGAGAGAAAAATTGCAGCGATTCAAACGATTTCTGTTATTTGCCCCGTTGCGGCGCCTATGCTTGGCGCGCTGCTCCTGACGCTGACGAATTGGAGAGGCGTCTTTTTTGCGCAGGTGCTTGTCGGGATGCTTGTCGTTGTTATGACGCTGTTGTTTACCGAGTCAATCCGTGAAAAGAGCAGCGGAGGCGTTTTAAAAACAATGGGGCGGCTCTTTGTCGTGCTGCGGAATAAACGCTTTACGACACTGCTTATGATATTTTCAATATCGGGCATCACGTTTATGGCGTTTATATCCGCGTCTTCCTATATATATGAGAATTTTTTCAATCTGACCAAGCAGAATTACAGCTATATGTTTTCATTCAACGCGCTCATGATGTTTGTCGGTCCGCTTGTGTATATTAAGTTATCAGAGAAGTTTTCGCGTTTTTGGCTCATCAATTGGGCATTTATCATCACCATTATTGCAGGCATTCTGATATGCACCATCGGGCAGCTCAGCCCATGGGCTTTCGCGCTGACAGTCCTGCCGACAACAATTATGGGCAGCTTTATAGCCCCGCCGAGCAGATACCTGATGCTTTCGCAGCAATCAGGCGATTCCGGCTCCGCCTCGGCGCTTATGATGGCCGTCGGCTCCATCGCCGGCAGCATCGGTATGACGCTTGCGTCATTGCCGTTGGGCAACGGCATCATCGTCATCGGGGTACTCAACATCCTCGTCAGCCTCCTCTGCGGCGGCGCGTGGGTTTTCTTTACCGGCAGACCGTTTTTAAAGGATGTACGGGGATAAAAAATAGCGGGAAATTTCATATATTTCAGCGATTAATTATGTAATAGCAGCCAATACTATCCTTGAGGTGATTGAACATGGCAAAAGACAGCCAGCTTGACCCCAAGGATGTGCGCAAAAAAAAGTCCGGCGGCGGCCCGACAATGGCGGGAAGCGCTCTGGATGGGGAGAGCAATAATACGAAAAAACAGACCGGAAACAGGCATGATCCCGGTGACGACAAGGCTAAAGCTTGAGTATTTATGATGGCGCAATTATTTCGGAACATTTTGAAATTTTTATCGTCATTATACGCGCACACACATCAACATAAATATTTAAGCCGGCAGGATGGCACACTCCTGCCGGTTTAAGTTTTTCTATCGATTTGTGTTGTATTTGCATTGGAAGACAACTATAATTTAGTAATCAAACCGGAGTATTTATCCGAAAGGTGACTGAGTATGAAAAAAGCAGGAACTATCTCAAAGAAAGACCCGTTCGTCATCTGGATGCTCCTCGGAATACCGGTTTTATTTATTGTCGCTTCTCCGCTGCATTTCCTCTTTGACTGGTCCGGAAAAAATATGATCGCAGGCCTGTTTACTCCGGTTAATGAAAGCCCCTGGGAGCATCTGAAGCTGACGTTTTGGCCGATACTTGTCTGGTGGACTCTCGGGTATTTGCTGTTCAGCAGGCGGAAAGAAAGAGTATTTGGGCGGTATGCCGTCTCATGTGCCGTCAGCGCATTCGTCAGCACGGTGTTCGTCGCCGCTTTTTTCTACACATATACGGGCGCTCTGGGTGTCGAGTCTTTGATTGTAGATATCATTTCGCTCTTCTTGGGGTTGTTTTTAAGCATTATTCTGGCACAGCACGTATATAAGCGTACAAAACCGGGGTTGTTTGCCGCTTTTATCGCAGTCGTGATCATTATGATAATGGCAGCGGCATTTCTCTTTTTCACTTTTACCCCGCCGCATCTGCCGATTTTTAAAGACCCGCCCACGGGGACATACGGTATTTAGGATGTAAAACATCCAGTTGTTTACAATCTGCAGCGTTTGTGATACATTTTTCATGGTATGGAGTATCTGAATTCAATGTGGTGAGGCAGGTTGTATGGCAGAATACGCGGCATCGAAAACGATCAGGATTGTCTATTTTTCAGGTACAGGCGGTACAAAAATTGCGGCCGAGAAGCTCGCTGAGAGCTTTACCGGGTTCGGTGTGACCGTAATTCAACAGGAGCTGAACGCTCAGGAACAGCAGGATAGGCAAACAAAAGAGGACTTACTGATTGTTCTTTATCCCGTCTACGCGCTCAACGCGCCGGAGCCGGTATACAAATATATAAATAATCATGATGTGGCGGAAAACATTCCTGCCGCCATTATATCGATCTCCGGCGGCGGTGAGGTGACACCGAATAAGGCGTGCAGGCGGCGTGTTATCAAACTGTTAGAGAATAAAGGCTATCGGGTTGTGTATGAAAAAATGCTGATTATGCCGTCGAACATTTTCACGGCCACACCGTTAAACGCATCGGTCCGGCTGCTGAAGGTACTGCCGGTAAAAGCAAGTCAAATCGCAGGCGACCTCCTCGGCGGCGTGGTGTGCCGGACAAGGCCGGGTCTGATAAACACAGCGCTTTCTGCATTCGGAGAGTTAGAAAAAATAGGTGCGAGGCAATTTGGACGGCATATTGCCAGCAGTGCCGATTGCACCGGCTGCGGAATTTGCGCGGCGCACTGCCCGGTCGGCAATATACGCATGGCCGGGGGAAGGCCTGTTTATGGAGGGAAGTGCATCACTTGTATGAAATGCCTGTATGGCTGCCCTCAAAAAGCGCTGAAGCCAGGTTTCGGGAAATTTTTTATGGTCAAAGAGGGGTACAATCTGGCGGATATCGTCAGAGCGGCTGCTGATGGCACAGGCTGCGGCGCTGATCAGGCTCAATACGATGCCCGGGAGATAAAAGGCATCAGCTGGGCTGGCGTCAGAAGGTATCTGGAGGAAAAAGACTGAAACTTTTGTCAAAAATCACGTGAAATTTGACAAGTCGACAGTTTGTGTGATATGTTTTTATATATGCAAACAATTATTGGGGAGTATGTTATGGAACAGGAAAAAAAGATACCCGACATCGTTATAAAACGACTGCCGATATATTACCGATTCCTCACTAATTTACATCAGATGGGCATCAGCAGAGTCTCATCGACGGATCTTGGCAAAAAAATGGGGATTACTTCGAGCCAGGTGCGGCAGGATTTCTTTAATTTCGGCAGCTTCGGTCTGCAGGGCTACGGTTATGATGTTGATCAGCTGCAATCGGAAATCGGCAGTATTCTGGGTCTTGACACGCAGCGGACGATGATCATCATCGGTGCGGGCCATTTGGGACAGGCATTGGCGCGCCATTCCGCCTTTGAGAAGGACGGCTACAGTGTGATTGGTGTCTTTGACGTGAATCCGCATCTGATCGGCGAAAAAATCAGAGATATTGAAATCATGCATGTTAACAGAATCTCCGAATTCGTCGCCCAAAACAGTGTGGATATCGCCGTCATCACCGTACCGCGCACGTATGCCAAGGAGGTCGCGGACATCGTGACAGACCTCGGGATAAAAGGCATCTGGAACTTTACCTCTGTAAAATTGGCGGTGCCGGACGATGTCGCTGTTGAAAATATCCATCTGAGCGACAGCCTCATGACACTGGGCTATTTTATGAAGGAAATGAAAGAAAAATAAAAATGGGGCCGAGCCTCATCAGGCAAACACGCCCCGCGCGAATTCTTCCGAATTTGAGCGGGGCGTGTTTGCGTTATGCTGTGATTATGCGGTTATATGAATACCCTGCAGTTTCATGTCGGTATCTAAAGTGACCTCGTAAACATGCGTACCTTTTTCATATTTTGTTTTCAGGAAGACATTGATATATTTCGCGCCGTTTTTATCAATCTGGCTAATGGCTTCCGCGCTTTGGTACTCGGAAAAAGCACCTAAAGGCGCAAGGGTTGGCTCAAAAGAGGTTTTTAAGCCTTCGGCGGTTGTCAGCTTCTGAACATCCGCACTGAATGTGTTGAAGAGCGCTGTGTAATCGCGTGTATTGACGACATCAATAACCTCTTTGGCGCGCTTGACAGCTGCGTCTTTGTCAAAATCAAACGCAGACTTTGGGGTGCAGGCGGCGAAGGATAAAGTGACGACGGCAATCAGAATGATGCACATGATCCTGCTGAATTTTTTCATTGTATATCAGCTCCCGTATATTTTTTGTATTCTAAAATGGTGTAACCCAGCAGCAGCAGCGCGAAAACAAAGACGGTGCCTTCGACTATAAAGGCGGACATTCCGTGCATCAAGACGGCGGCGGTATCAATAACGGTGTGCAGGATAAAGGCGGTGAGCAGCCAGACCGGCTTTTTAAGGACAACGCTCTTGAGTACCATGATGGAAAAGGCAATGTGGATTACCAGAGTGAAGATGCGCTCTAAACCTGCTAAAAATGTAGGCAGCGCACCGGCAGAAGCGCCGTTCATAATGAGGAGCACCAGCAGGTTGATACCGACCAGCAAAACGGCTTCAGTACCGCCGTGGCCGATACCGAAGGCGATGCCGTCAGTGAGGCGGTGCTTGTTTTTCATGAAAAGGTGCATCACAAGCCATCGCCCGCCTTCTTCGAACAACGCGGCTGTACTGCCTAAAAAGAGAGCATATAGAACCGGCTGCGTCGCGCTGAAGATAGAGTACCATAGCATATTGGGCAGGACGAGCTGCAGGACTGGAATGCGCGTGAGAACCTGAAAGACGAAAAAGGTCAGGGCACCGAGTAAAACAGACTTCAGATAACCTTTTTTGCGGACGGAGAACCATATGCCCGCGCCGAGCGGAAGAACGAGCGCCGCGAAGATTGCGAATAGATAGCTGAACAGTCTCATAACGCGCTATTTACCTCCTCACTTAAATTAGCTGCGGTGTTACGGTGCTAGTACAGCCACATGGCGGTTCAGGAGCGTTTGATAAACGCTGAGTGTTTTACCTTTATCCGCAGACCCGAAAATATATGTATGATCTGCGGCGGCGATGACGAGGAAGGGCGGCACCTGCGGATCGAGGCATACGCGGCAGGAGCCGATACCGTCAAACCGGAAGCTGCCTTTCAGAACTGTATCCATAGCGGTACCGTTTGTCCGTGTGCCTGAGGGCAGCTTTTCGAGCAGGCCGACTGACCGGACATCTGCTAAATTCAGCTTGTAGACGGTCCCTGTGTGGCTGGCGATGAGCTGTGTGTCCGTCACTTCAAGATTCACGGACGCGGACTCCTCACGCATCATCCATATGCCGATACAAGGCATAGACAGGAAGATGAGCACCGTAAAAACAATCAGAATTTTGCCGGGCGCTTTGGCGAGGTTCATCGTTGTGCCGACGCCTGTACGCTTGTTAATAAGATAGTGACTGTCGTTCGGATTATTATAAAACATGCCCAGCAGCCACTTGTCGTCATCATCGGTGTACACGGCTTTACCGCTCGACTCCGACAGCTTTTGCTGCATTTTTCTTGTTTTAAATTCGACCCGCATGACTAAAATCAGCAGAACGACCGAATAGGAGACGGTCAGGATGAGGATGGCGGCGGTATTGAAGCCGGTGAGCCAGAAGATAAAATCGAAAACAGCGGTCAGCCAGGCGATGATAATCCAGCTCTTGCCCCAGTTATAACGGCGCATCTGCGTCAGCGAGGCGTTTACAGCAGCATTCTCGCCGATAACCTCGGCTTTTTGGTGGAAGATGATCCTGTACATAAAATAGAAGCCGACAGACAAAACGGCAAAGGTCAGATAGACGATCAGGAGCGGCCAAAATTCATCCAGCCCCTGCCGGGTGATGACGGTATGGACAACAGGAATGAGGGTGATGACGATGGTCGGGATAAAAATCCAAACGCTGAGTGTTTTTTTGGGAGCGGCAGCGAGCCCGACATCAACAAGCGCGACGCCCGTCGATTCACCGAACCAGTTGTTTTTCTGCTTCAGGACCTTTAACTTTTTATTTGCGGTAATGAAAGGGATATTGGGCAGTATGACGGCAAGAATTATCCAGATAAAATCCCATAACATTATGGCTGAATCTTGATTCAATATAAAAGAAGCCAGGATTAACAGTATAAGCACGGCTAAGATAATATTCTGCTGCATCAGGAATTTGCTGATTATAGCCTGTACAGCCGCGTCCTGACGGGCGTCAAAGGAGAGTGTGACACCCAAAATGAGGTTCTTCTTCGGCTTGGACTCATTGCGCAAAACGAAATAGAGAATCAATGAAATCGGTAAAAAGCAGACAAGGAAAATAATTTTAATAAGCATACGCCTTTAGTAAACCTCCAGTTCGTCGTAAAGCCTGCCGGTGAGCTGCAGGAAGAGCTCTTTTGAGATGCCCTTCAGCTTAGCCTCGGAGACAAACAGTTTGAGTTCGGAAATTGATTCCTCCGACATATCATTGATGTGCGGACCGCTGATACTGACGCCGCCGACGACGATGGCGCCGCTCCTCCGGTCCGCGGTGATATAACCCTCCTGCTTTAAAAGCTGGTAGGCTTTATTCACCGTCATCATGTTAATACCGGACTCGTCGGCGAGTGAACGGATTGTCGGCAGTTTTTCCCCCGGCGGCAGTTGGCCGTCGGCAATACCCATGATGATTTGGTTTCTGATCTGCATGTAGATGGGGACATTGCTTGAGAAGTTGAGCTGAAGCAGCATATCTCCGCCTCCTTTGCATTACATATAGTAATACAGCTAATGCAAATAAGCAATAGAAATAGTACTGAAAAAAACAGTGCCGAAAGAACAATTTATACAGGCTTTTTCTTATATTGGCATCTATTGATAATATATGCTAAAATAACATTAAAAATCAATATAGTTACTTTTTCAGTTCAAAACTGAGTTTTGATATGAGGTGATAAGAAGATGATGGCTGTGAGACGGACAATCCTAGTGCTGCTCCTGACGCTCGCTATGAACTGCGTGCTGTGTGCCGTATATTTTGGCGTTAAGCCTTTTCCTGAGGCTTTGTTATTTTTTTCAGCTCTTGTTTTATTGATATTAGTTAATGTTTTTCCCGCGCGTGTCAAAAATGCCGTGTTCCGGCTGCGCTCAATCAAAATGGGGTATGAGCTCATCCTCCTGTTTTCAATCACGTTTATCATCAATACTGCCGCCAATGTCCTATGCGGGATTTTTCTTGTACCGGGACTTATTCAGTGGTGGCTGCTTGCCGTCAATATTGCCGTTTGCCTGCTGGGTGAGCTGGCGCTGCTTCTGAACGGCCTGTCGCGTGTGTTCCTCACGTCGCTTCAGCTCGGCATCAAGTGGCGGATATTGATTTTCTTTTTCTGGTGGGTGCCGGTGGTCAATATTTTATTGCTGCGCCGGGTGTGCAGGCTTATCCGCTTTGAGTACGATTATGAAACAGCCAAAAATGAGCTGAATGACACGCGCACAGAGACCGAAATCTGTAAAACGAAATATCCCATTCTAATGGTACATGGCGTGTTTTTCAGGGATTTCAGGTATTTTAATTATTGGGGCAGGATTCCGAAGGAGCTGAAGAAAAACGGGGCGGCGGTTTATCTCGGAGAGCAGCAGTCGGCGGCTTCCGTCAAAGACACCGCTCAGGAGCTGGCGCAGAAGATTGAGAGTATCGTCACCCAAACGGGCTGCGGAAAAGTAAATATCATCGCCCACTCAAAAGGTGGTCTCGATGCCCGGTATGCCATCAGCCGCCTTGGTGCGGACCATTATGTCGCGTCCCTGACTACCATTAACACACCGCATCGGGGCTGCCTGTTTGCTGACAAGCTGCTCGAAAAAACGCCCAAAAAGGTGCTGGAGGGGATCGCAAAAAGATATAACGCCGCGCTTAAAAAGCTCGGCGATCAAAGTCCTGATTTCGTTGCCGCCGTGACGGATTTAACGGCGAAAAGCTGCAAAGCGATCAACGGCGACGCACCCGATAAGGAAGGCGTTATATATCAGAGCGTCGCCTCCAAAATGAACAGCTGGACAAGCGGCAAATTCCCCCTGAACCTTTCGCACATTCTCGTCCAGCCTTTCGACGGAGAAAACGACGGGCTTGTCTCTATCGAATCAGCCCGCTGGGGAGACCGCTGCAGACTCGTCACCGTGAAGGGAAACAGGGGCGTTTCTCACGGCGATATGATCGACTTGAATCGGGAGGACATCGACGGCTTTGATGTCCGGGAGATGTATGTTGACATCGTCAGAGAGCTGAAGGCGATGGCCTTATGAAGAGCGATTCCGATAAATGGAACAAGAAAATCAAAAAACCTTCTGATCGTAAAGAGTATGGGTCATATGAAAGCATCCCTGCCAGAGGCGGTATAGCTGAGGCTGTGCCGCCTCTTCAAAATATTCATCCTTACACCGGGGGAGCCTGCGCGTCAGCTTACAGCTTTATAAACGTATGTCATTTCATCGATAGCCGAGCTTACAAACCGCAGAGTCAGGCTGGCGCCTGTACCGGAGCTGCCGTGATAGACATAAGTCGTTGTGTCTGAGTCTGTTATCACATCGGCTGTATCCTGCGGCGTGACATAAAGATCGGCAAAATCAGACAGCGATTTTCCAAGCTTTAAGTGGTTTATGGAAAGGCCGTAGGACACAGTAAACAGATTCGTATCGTCTACCACAAACCCGGCGATGATGCAATTTTCCGCCTGCGCCTGAGCGTCGGTATCGTTGAGAATGGTTGCCCGCAGGGTCACGTCTCTGTCCTTGTAAATCAGGAGAGCGTCCTGCGTCTTGTGGGCTTCGACGGAAGCGCTCTTGGCAGGCTGCCCGAGCGTATACCCCGCACCTGCAAGGTCGGAGACCTTCATCCCGCCCTTGAGCGTGCGACTGTCTATGGAGAAGGAAAAGCCGTCCACATCCTCGGCGGTAATCACAATTTTTCCTCCGCCGGAATCGCCGCTCCCGGTGGAAGCCGACGAAGCATTTTGGGCGGCGCAGCCGCTGAAAATAAGTGCCGTGCAGAGAAAAGCTGCAATCAAATATGCTTTTTTACTTATTTTTTTCATTTGATAAATCTCCTTAAGATGGTATTCCGTCAATAGATGAAATGGCTGAAATCGCGGGAAGTGTGCGCGCACACCTTCAGTTAGCGGTTTTTATGGAATAGTCGATCTCTGTGATCTGCGATTTGGAAAACTGTACCGTCAGGCTTGCGTTCGTTGCGGTGCTTCCGTGATATGTATAGGAATCAGTATCACCGTCCTTAACGATATCGGCAGAGCTTTGCGGTTTTCCAAACACGCCCTCGAAGTCCGCGAGGGACATGTCCGGCGTCAGGCCGGCGACAGAGGTCGTGACAGCCGCTGTCTTGGCGACAGCGGAACGCACAATGGCGAAGCCGGTTACGATTCCGTCTTCCCGGTTCAGCGTATCCTTGGTGTTGTTGATCACCGTGACGCCGATAACGGTATCCCCGCTCTCGAGATTTAACGCAGCTGTTTCATTTGGTGCAATGGGGTCTTCGTTCACAGAGTGCATAAGACGAAAACCAGTTTTCAGCAGGTCGGATATCTTATCGCCGCATTTCAGCGTAAGGCCTCCCGCGGTGACGGAGAAGCCGTCCACGGCGGCCGCGGCAATTTTAGATTCTCCACCGCCGGAGGCGCTGCCCGGCGCGGCGGTCCCGGATGTGCTTTGCAGCGAGCTGCCCGGCGCGCCGGATGCCGAAGCGTTTTGAGCGGAGCCGCTCCCGGCGGCGGCGCAGCCGCTGAAAATCAATGCCGCGCATAGAAGAGTTGTAGCTAAACAGGCTCTAATAATTTCAGATCTCTTTTTCATTCAAATCAGCTCCTTTTAATCACGTTTGAATTATGAATTGCCTGACCGAAGCCGTTTCAGCACTTCGTCAACTATCTGGCCGCTCACCGGCTTCAGGATGGAGCCGTTCGACGGCATACCCTTTGCTCCCGCCAGCAGCTTTGAATATGCCGTGACGAAAACGATATGCATTCCGGGGGTGATCTTCAGCAGCGCCTCGGCAAGCTCAGTCCCGCTCATATACGGCATGGAGATATCCAAAAATGCCGTGTCGGACGCGGAGTGCTTTACCGCCTCCAAAGCCTCCAGAGGGTTTGTGTATGTACCGGTTATCGTTATATCTCCATGCTGTGCCAGTAAATATTCAAGCTCATCCAGACAGGGCCGCTCGTCGTCAACAAGCATCACACGCATGATATCCCCTCTGTTTTACACAATTTTTCAGCGGGGTTCCCCTCGCGGTCGGGCGGACAAGCTTTTCGGCAAGTGAAAAAAAGATGTCAATAATAATATATTTTTTAAAGCTTCCCAAATTCTCGCAGTAACCGCCAAGCAGATTCTCAACCGTCTTAATCGCGGCTTTCAGGGATGGAAGCTCGTCAAATTCAACCTTTATCAATTGTCTCATGAATATCACTTTTATCAGTCTTGTATTTGGTGATTCAATAAACGTTATCCGCAAATTAAGGACATCGAGGCCCTTTGAGTCCTTCTCCCATACACCGGTACTGCCAACCGTGTAAATTTCCCCCCTGACAGCTACATCAGAATACCTCGGCGTACCGTCAAGTCCTATTCTTACTTTGTTTTTATCTTCGCACTCGGTGATCTCAACTACGCCTTCGCTGTCACTTAAATCCAAACCGATGGAAGATATCCCTTTTGAATAGTCATTATGCACCGCTTGTATCACATGAGGCAATAAGCTGCCGGTTGTTTTTCTGAGATTGAACGTACCGGCATATTCCGATATTTTACCCGTTGGCTGCGCCCCCGCGGATTCAGCGCCCGCAAATTTTTCTATCCCGCCGATCTGCAGACTGTTCAGCAGCCGCGCGAGGGAAGACTGGTCTGTTATATTCGGGCTGAGCGCTTTCCCGGAACAAAAGTCCTGACTTCCAAAATAGTCGTTGACGAGCTTCATAATTGTATTTTGCGGAAACAGGCGGTTGCTCCCGCCGGTCATTGCCACAACCACATCCTGTTTTGGTATGACCATAATGCTCTGGCCAAACGCACCGTAGAACTGATAAGCACCGTCGGAAGGGCAAATCCACGTCAGATAGCCATAGCCGCCGCTGCACTTTTTCGTCTGCACAGCCGTTGCTTCTTCTATCCATTTTTCCGGAACCAGTCTATTGCCGTTCCATAAACCTTTTTGCAAATAGAGCTGCCCGATTTTTGCCATATCCTTTGTCGTCAGGCCCAGGCCCCAACCGCCCTTTTCGATTCCCATAGGGCATTTTTCCCACGACTTGACGGTTATGCCCAACGGCTTAAACAGACGGGGTAAAAGAAATTCGAGCAAACCTTCGCCCGTCGTCATTTTGATAAGGGCGGTAAGGACATAGGCGTTCAGACTGTTGTATAAGAAGCCGGTCCCCGGCTCAAAGGCAAACTCCGACTCTAAAAAAGCCTTCATCCAGTCGCTTGATGTCAGCGTTCCCAACTCGTTGAATTTCTTTCCCGCACTCATGGTTAAAAGATGCTTTACCGTGATGCCGCTGTTGTAATCACGGCCTTTCGACCTGATTTTTTCTGTGTAAATATCCATAAGCCTGTCATTTGTTTTAAAATAGCCTTCGTTTATTGCCATTCCCACGGCTATTGAAACAATGCTTTTGCTCAGCGAATAAACCGCCTGGGGATAGCCGGATCTATACGGTTTCCAATAGCCTTCCGTAATAATTTTCCCATGCCGCATGACAATCAGGCAGTGCGGGTTGACATCAGGCTTTGAATCCAGTGACCTATAAAAAGCTTCGATATACTTTGAACTTATCCCCTGACTTTCGGGGGACGCCGCAGCCAAACTGTCCGCATCCTCAGAGGTCAGGAATTCAAGCTCATGATGCGCTGATTTACAGGGGATAAATTTATCGGTGTATCCGGTTAACGAATTGAGCACAGCGCATAGAAACTCTTTTTTTTGAGTCGGTCTCATCGATTACAAATCATTCTTTCTCGTTTATCGGCTTTAAAAACATTCAGCGGTTCATGTATTTTACTTTTTCAGTGGCAGTCAGCCTGCTGTATATCCAGCCGACGTATCAATTTTTATCGTGCTTGTCGTGCTGTCCCAGGTGACACTGAAATTTATTGCCGCCGCCACTTCGCGCAGATTGAAGTAGTTGCTGCCGCCGATGGTGTATGCAGTGAGACTGACATTTTTGCCGTTAACATAAATCTTCGCAGCTGAAAGCACCGCCGTTTCGCTCGAAGCTTTTCCGGAAGAAGCGAGTTCTCCTCCGACAGGCGTATAGGCTGAACCGGTCGTAAGTGTTATGGCGTTTGCCGCTCCGTCATAGCCTACCGCAAACTGCTTGGCTGTTCCGTTCAAAGCAGCAGCCAGATCGCGCAGCTTGAAATAATTACTTCCGTCGATTATGTAGGCTTCAAATTGCTTTACACTGCCGTTAAGCGTGACGGCTGAGCTTGTCGGCAACGCAGTTTTATTGGTATTAAATATTTCGAGAATGGGGTAGCCGTTGTTTTGCGCAGCATTGATAATCCATTTTGACAGCTTCCCTGAATAGTTACTGCCATTATAAGCGGACACCCAGGTGTTCAGGGCTGTGAGTAAGGTGCTGCCATATAGAAGTCTGGTATCGTTGGAGGCGGTCAGCTTGCCGCCGCTGTCAGGAAAGGTTCCGATGCTGGTGCACGTGTGGTTAAGGTATGTGAACCCTTTTCCGCAGTCTGCCAGCCGCCAATAGCTGCCGTCAATCACAGGAACGGCTGAAGCATAGCCGACGGTCTGGGAAGACAAGCCGCCTGAGAAGCTATACGCGCCGCCGCTTGATGAAACCGCGCCGCCGGTATGGTAGCAGTTATATATACCGACATTTCCGCCGTCATTATTGTAGTATACGTTGAGCTCGCCGCTCAGACCGCCGCTTTCGTTCTGGGATGCAGTTCCTGTGCCGCCTGCAGCGCTTATCTGACCCGTTTGATAGCAGTTTATCAATTTGCCTGCTAAAAATCCTGACAAGCCGCCGGAGATGTTGCTTTTGACTCCGTTGCTAGAAGCAACAGAGGCATCCGCATAACAGCTCTGAACCAATCCGTTTCCATCGCAGAATCCTTCAAGACCTCCCGCATAATTCTTCTGAGCAGCTCCGTTTGCCGTGACGGTCCCCTCAAAGGAGGAAGCGTTCAGCGACCCGTTGCTGCTGCCGATCAGTCCGCCCGCATAATTTTCTGTTTTGCCTGCGTCTGCGCGAATGATTCCGCTGCTGCGGCAGCTCTCCACTGTGCAGCCAGTATCGTTTACGCCCGCAATTCCGCCGGTGTAGCCATATGTCCCGCCGGACACGGTGACGGTTCCCGCAGATGTACAATTTGTCAGCACAGCATAGGTTTTCTCACTTCCGGAATCGTAATATGTGCTGTTTCCCGCAATACCTCCGGCATAGCCGGCTCCGCCGTCAGCCGTCACAGCTGACGATGATTTGCAGCTTCCTATTGTACTGCCTTCACTGAATCCTGCAATACCTCCTGCATAGTTGTAACTTGCACCGCCGGTTGAAGAGACCGTACCGGTAAAGGAACAGTTTTTAATGGTGCCGATGAAGCAGTACGCTGCAATTCCTCCGGCGTAATTGCCGGTCCCTCCGTTTGCCTTGACTGTTCCGGAAACATCCAGGTTTACGATCGAAGCACACGATAAGCGGACATATCCGAAAAGTCCGGCATATGCTGTTCCGTCGGCGATGCCTGTAATATTTACAGCGAGGTTGGTAATCTGATGACCGCACCCGTCAAATGCTCCGCTGAACGCGAAATATTCCGATTTTACGCCTATGGGCGTCCAACTCTGGGTTTGCAGGTCGATATTGTCCGTCATCTTAAAATGCTTTCCCTGATATTCCTCCCCGCCGTTGACCATCTGCGCAAGGTAAGCCAGCTGACCGGCTGTGGAAATCAGGTACGGATCATCGGATGTGCCTGAGCCGCCCGTATAACCGGCTGCCACGGTCCACGAAGCTTCCGCCGCCTGCGCGGGCGCGGACAACGCCGGGAACAGTGAAACAAGAATCGCAAGTGCCGTTACGAACGACATCACCTTGGCACTGCCTGCTTTTTGCCATAAAATAGCCATTATGAAATCCTCCCAATTCGTTAATATACATAATAGAAGCTATCTGAACAGAAATTTTCTAAGTTTAGGCATACTGTAGCATAACAATCTTAAAAAATCTTAAATTCTGCAATGGCAAGGCATTGACGGCGATTTTACCGCAAAAATACGCCGCCGGAGAGGCATCCTCTGTCCTCCGCGGCGGCGATTATAAAATATATTCTTATTTTTTATTTAGCTTATCGGCTTTACACAGCGCATGTTAATGAATGTAACCGTAGGAACGCCCATTGGGTGTCAGGAGCCCTTGAACTTTGGTATAAAGGTAGAGACGCGGACGCCCAATGGGCGTCCCTACGACATCTCATATAATTACGCAGGTGTCAGCTACTGTCTTAAGCCGATAAGCTAATTTTTTATTTCGTTAAAGTATTTCCTGTAAATCTCCCGCGGTTTAACTTTGAGCTCTCTTTTAAGCACACGCGCGTATTCGGCGTATCGCTCTGAAAAAGCCTGATGATTGCCGTTTTTCATAAGCATATCCAGCAGCATTGCATACCCGTCATCGCAAAGCGGGTTCCTGAGCAAGAGGGTATTCAGGACGGCCTCCGCCTCCTGGAGACTGCTGCTTTCAATATGGTATTCTGCCAGACCGAGTGCGATGCGCTCATATTCCGTTTCCACAAATTCGGCTGTATCAGTTGCCCAGACGAAGTCTTCATTTTTCAGATACATGCCGGTGCAAAGATTGAGTGCCCGTGCAGCGTCAATAGCGTTCTTGCCCGTTATTACCGCGTTCCGGCCCGCAAAGCCCATAAAGTCGGTAAAATCGCATATACCGGGTGCGATTTCAAGAGCATTGTCCTCGGTCAGCCGGATCAGCTTTCTCCCGCCGTCCAGAGTGTCAAGCAGACTCCGGAGCTTGTAAAGTGTGACATACAGGTTGTTAGCTGTTTTTTTATCATTGACGCCGCCGAACAGAGCGTCAATAATCTCGTCTTTCGTCGGCGCTGTACCGCATCTGCCAATCAGGTATAAAAACAGCTCTCTGACTCTGTGGGTGCCCCATTTGATTTCACTGCCCGCCAGCACTTCAAATCGACCGAAGCATTTAATTTTCAGCGCCTCTTTTTTGCTCTCGGGATGCGTGAGTTCGTATTGCCCCCGCATGTGGGTCACGGCGGCGTCAAGCCGTGCCTCCCTGATCGGCTTGAGCAAAAAATCAAGCGGATATGCGTTAAAAGCGTCCAGCGCGTATTTGGCATATGCGGTAACAAAAATGATGATAATCCCCGAATACATAGCCTGTATTTTAAGCGCGAGCTCCAGCCCGTTCATATGCGGCATGTCTATATCAAGAAACACAGCGCCTGGTTTTATGCGTTCAAGAGCATCAAGAGCATCCTTGGAGTTCGTATAGGCTCCGGTGACTTCAATATCGGGATATTTACCGAGAAGATAGGAGAGTTCCTCGACGCATGGGAGCTCGTCGTCAATGATTACCGCTTTGAGCATACGCCGCCTCCTTCCGGCGCGTTTTCGACGGAGGTATTTCCAAATACACTTCGCAGCCGCCGCCCTCCGGAATGGTGAAAACTAGCTGAGTCCGGTACAGCCTTTCGAGACGGCGGTTGATGTTTATGATGCCGATACCCTGACGTTCCGAAGCCTTCTCCGCTGAGCCCATACCAACTCCGTCATCCCGTACGCCAATACGTATTTTGTCGTTTTTTAGTTTAACAGCGTATACTAGAGCGGTGCCGCCGGCCTCTTTTTCCCGAAGACCGTGGACAAAGGCGTTTTCTACCAGCGGCTGCAGGATAAGCGGGGGAATCACAACGTCAGCAGCTTCAATCTGATATTCCGCTCTGAGCTTGTCTCCAAAGCGCGCCTGTTCAAGCGCGACATAGGCTTTTATGAATTCGAGTTCCTTGTCGAGCGGAATAAGCTCATTTCCCTCATAGTCGTAGAAGCCTCGAAGGTAGCTGCTGAAATCCATAAGAAGCTCGCGGGAACGCTCGGTATCCTTGCGCGAGACCGATATTATCGTTGCAAGGGCATTATGGATAAAGTGGGGGTGTATTTGATCTTTCAGCAGCGCAAACTCCATTTTCTGTGTGTTTCTGTATCGCCGGGCTATGATGAAGCACTGTACAAAAAACAGCAGCATATATTCAAACGCCCCATTGGATATAAAGAAAAAGGCAATGGAGCTGTCGCTGACAAACTCGCCGTAGCACAAAATTGAAAAAATAATCATGACAGCGCCGAAAAGCGCCGGAGCACCGTCCAGTCCTTTATAGGCGGCCCGGGCAAAATGTACGGCAACCACAATGATTATGAATAGCCATATGTAGTTTAACACCATATAAGCGCTTACCACGGTGGAAAACGGGAATAAAGCGACGAAAAGCGAAACGCCTGCTGAAAAAACCAGTAAGGCGATAATCTGCCATTTTGGTACGAGCATTATATATGAGGTATAGGCAAAATACAGGAGGGAAAATACCATCCACATTGCCGAAAGGTATTCGATCCACATAAAGTCCGAAATTGGCGCGCTGGTGAACAGGTAGGTTGCCGGCATATTGCCGCGCACCAGCAGATAGATGACGAGCATCGCTCCGATTCCCGCCAGGGCGAGAACTTCCTTTGACCTTTTTTCAGCCGTGAAAAAGATGAGGAAGAATAGGCTTATGACAATCAGACCGCCTGTAAAAAAGTTTCCGGTAAACGAAATCATGTTATAAATGAAGGATACCTCTTGATATGTGCCAAACATCACCGGTTTCCACATACCACCCACCGCGTAAGCGTTGTTCGATATCTGCAGTATGACGTCAAAGCTTTCGCTGTCAGGTGCAAAACTGGCAAGCTGAGGGCTGTATTCCGACATCGGCGCTTCAGCAGAGTCCCCGAGGCTGCCGTTTCCGGCAATCAGCTTGTCATCAATATACAGGCGGTAAACCGAGGCTTCGTTTTGGATATATACGCCGTATTCCGTACCGGGAACAGCACCGGTCACATGAAGGCGGTATGTCGCCTTGCCTACGGCCGGAAGGCCGCTGCCTGCATCATAATTCCATCCGTCAAAGGTATTTACAAAGTCAAATTTCTCTTTTCCGCTTTTAATTTGAGTATCATTAAGCAGTCTGTCCCAATAAAACTCCCATTGCCCGGTTAGTTGAAACGCTCTGTTTGCTCCGCCGCTCCAAGACGACAGGTCAAGGACACCGCTTCCTGCGTGAGGCGCGGCGGAAGATGAAACGGTACAATTTACGGACAGTACGATGACGATTGCCAGCGCTGCCAGGATCGGCAGTAAAACTCTCGACGCTTTTATTTTCCGCATAAATTCCCACCGCCTGCTGATTCGACCAGCACATTTACTCCTTGATTCTATTCATCAATAATGCTGATTTTATCACGACGGCAGATCATATTCAACTATGAGGATATCGCCTTTTTAACAACTTTCGGCGTTGGAATCGCATTCCATTTGCTGCAGATCCTGAGTTATCCTTTCAAAAATACGGTTAATCGGCAGCTGTCTTCTTTTTCCTGTAAAAGGCGAGGAATACCATAGCAAAGGCTGAGGAGACGGCGACAATGAGATAGATGGACTTGTAACCGCCGTTAAGCGTGGATTGGTATGTTGTTTCAATAACCGCACCTTTGGCATCAATTTCGGAGAGATATGTCGCCTCTGCCGATTTAAAAGCGCCGGGTATCGCTTGGTTCAAGGTTTGCATTTGGCTGATCAAGGTCGTCATTTGTTCTTTTGTAGCTGTCATCTGTTCAAGGGCGGTTTTCATTTCTGCCTGACTGGCTTTACTGTCATCAATTTTGGTTTTTAAAGAAGCAATAACGCCCTCAAGCGAGGTAATCTGTTTTTGAAGATCATCGGCAGATTTTACTTTAGCCAGGATTTCCAGTACATTCTCAGGAATGGTGTCCTTTACCTTCGCGGGCATCATATCCAGAACTGACATGCCGTTGGGTAAGGTGCCTTTAATCATTGGCGCATATGTCTGCATCCGAGCGAGTGCATCCTCTTGCTGAGCGACTGCCTCCTGCATACCCGTTATGCCTTTATCTATTCCGTCAATGCCGCTTTGGAGCTTCGCTGCGCCAGCTTCAAGTTCAGTGAGGCCGGCGGTAATGCCGTTAATGCCACTCTGGATACCCCCTTGAATTTTCGTGAGCAGCAGCGGCGACATCTGGTCGAACATGGAGGAAGCAAATTCCTTTGTTACCTGAGTTGCTGTCGTCACATCTGAAGCCTGCAGCTTTTTCAGCAGTTCATCAGGTATTTTTATATTATCGTTGTTTTTGCTGAAATCGATTTTAATTGTCTGCATCGAAGCGATGTCAGGGATATCGATACCCTGCAGCTTTTCCGCCATCGTGGGGTCACTGCGCAGCTTTGCGATTTCATCAGATATTTCCTGCACATAGGGAAGATTTGGGATTTTTATCTCATTGGGCAGAATCGGCATTATATTCGGCTGGAATGACATACCGGCGTGGACGATAAAACCGACCATCAGAGCCGGGGCAATCGTCGTACCGATGGAGCGGATGAGGGACAGCGTCGCGAGGCCGGAGCTGGCCTCCTTATCGCTGATGTTGTCGAGCATCATATAGTTGACCGGCGCACCCATGGTAAAGCCGAGGCCAAAGCCCAGAAGCATGAGACTCACAATGACATTGAAGGTATTCGGTGACGCGGCGGCAAAAAACATGAGGAACAGTGCGCCGATAATTGAAATGATGAAGCCGAGAAACAAAACAAACTTCGCGCCGAGCTTGTCGATCATCTTACCGGACAGCATGGCGGAAACGCCGGCTAAGAGCCCGAGGATCATCGTGAAATAACCGCCGGTGCCGGACGGTACCTTAAGCGCGTTCTCTGAAAACTGCGGGATAAAGACGATACCCATCAGAATAAATCCGGCAGCGAAGGCGACGATCAGGGTAATGAGTATTCTCAGCTTTGTAAAGTACTTGAGATTGATGACAGGGTCTGCCGCCTTTTTCTCCACCAGCACAAATACGGGCAGCAGCACGGCGAAAGCAAGCAGGAAGGGGTAGACCGCTGTGCTTGTAAAGGTAGCGGAAAAATTAAAGAAGTCAATATTGCGTAAGCCGTACAGGAGCGAAAGCACCATTGCGACGATAATCGCTATACCGAAGACATCAATTTTTTTAGGGTTTGTATCCTTATTGTTCGGGAGGGTAACAAGCCCGGCAATAATTATAAAAATGGAGATCGGGATATTGACAAAGAATATATACTGCCAGTTCTGCCTGCCGAAAAGGTCGAGAATGGCACTCCCCGCGAGAGAACCGAAGATATTGGCGATGCCGTACACCGCACCGACGAGGCCGAGAGCCATACCGCGTTTCTCCTGCGGGAACGAGGTGCCGAACTCCGCGGTTGCAATCGGCATAATGCCGCCGCCGCCGATGGCTTGAAGGGCTCTGGCACCGATGAGAAATTCGAAGCTCCCGAAATAATGCGATAAGCCGCATAAAAGCGAGCCGAAGCCGAACAGAAAAATGCTGACCATATAAATCGTTTTCCGGCCCACTCTATCGGCGAGCTTACCCATGACGGGGATACTCGCGGCGTAAGCGAGCGTGTAAATCGTGATCATCCAGATGCCGGTTTTCCCGTCAACCATAAAGTTGTTTTGAATGATCTCTCTGGCGGGTGTGACGATACCGGTGTCAATAGCGCCCATGAAAATGCCGGCGAGATAGACAATCAGAATCAGTACGAATGCGGATTTAGCCTTTTTGTTTTCCATTTTATATAACTATTCCTTTCTCGGAGAATTGTGCTGTGTCCGGTTTTGCCGGACTTCGGGCCGCATGGCCCGAAAAGTACAAAACCCAGTTTGAAAGACTTATCTTTCACGCTTACTCTCCCATTTTTCAAGATCAGCGGCTGCATTGGCTGATATTTTTGCCGCGATGCGCTCAAAAGCTGCAACTTCTTCAGGTGTAAGGTCCTGATACAGAGCATCGTTCCAGAGCTTCAGCAGGTTCGTGCAGACGTCTTTGACAGCGTATGCTCTATCCGTCAGTGTGATGACCTTTTCACGCTGGTCACTATGGTTGACACTTCGCTCGATCATGCGCTTTTTTTCAAGTTTTTGAAGCGTCTTCGCGACAGACCCTTTATCCAACATAAAGAATTTGGCGATATCCTCCTGGTTCGGATTGGTGTGGGCGTACAGATACATCAGCATCATTTGTTCCGTTGCCGTAATGCCAAAATCCGACAGGCATCTCGACAGAAATATTTCGCTCCCTCGGACGATAATCGATAAGTCACAGTGCAGCAATATAAAGCCTCCTAATAGTTGTACGTGCAACAGTTGCGCGTACAACTATTATAGCGCTGCCTGCGTAAATGTCAACAGTCAATTTTGCAAAAATAACCCCAGTTGTGCGTTTGAGAGGATGGCATGATTTTATTTACAAAAAAACGTGTTTGTGATATAATTCAAACAACAGAAATAAATTCCTGCTGCTGGGTGGGAGTGACAGAAAGCATCGAAAATGAATCTTTCGATGCTTTTTCTTAAGCTGATATACAGGATGTGGTGAATGGATGAAACAATATTTATATGATATCTTGCCGAAAATGAACGGCGTGATGACAAATGAGGCGCGGCTGGCACTGTTTAATCAGACATTTCATGAAGTCCTTGTACAAAACGCTCAAAATGTCAATTGCCCGATCATTGATGAAGACGGCGTTATTCATATTGAAAACCTGAAGAGAATTACAGACAAGCTCGGCATGGGATCCCTTGACTTTTACAGAAAAGAGAAGGACGAAGCCACTCAAAAGATTGTCGGAAAATGCATTAAGATTCCATCGAAAGATATGCTGCTGCTCATGGCTGTCTGCCTTGAACTGGATACCGAGACGGCGCACACATTACTCAGAGCCGCCGGGTACGGAAATTACTTGAAGAATCTCAAGGAATTTATTATTTTTTGCGGTTTGAATAATATTAAGAGCATTGATGATGTGAGTAAAAAGCTCTTTCAATATGGCTTCAGAGAACAGGCCGCATTGATGACAGTTTCTTACCGCAGCGAAAAGGACATCGCTAAACGATTCAGTGATTACTTTATTAAGCTTTGCGCTGCCAAAGACTATGATAAAAAGAAAATATTGGAGCGGGCAGGACTTGTTTCGGCGCAGCTCGACTCCGAAAATAATAAATATTATTATAATGCATTCAACGGACAGAAAAGCGTGAAAATAGTCCTCAACCACACGCAGGTGATGCGCCTTTTTACGGCGCTGGATTTGGATGTCAGCGAAAAAATGGAGTATCTGAGATTTCTGCTTGAGCTGGATGTCATCCATGAGGACAGCATTAGAATTCTGCTGGATTCTGTGAATGTCGATACATATACCGACGAGGGGGATTATCCGGCAGCCAAAGCTTTGCGTGTTGACCATAATTCGGTTTTTACGCAGTATATGACGAATAAGCTGGATCATTTGCACTGGCATCAGCTCGATGGCTTTATCAGCCAGACATTCAGCAGCATCAGGAGCTTTGCGGTTTTTTATAATCAGCTGGTTGCTTATGAAGGGTTCAGGAACATTGCAGAGCTCTGCAATGAATACGGGCTTTCAACGAAATCACACTACAATTATGTTTTAGGCATCACGCTGCCCGAGCTCACGACACTGACGGCATTCTCGTTTCTGTTTCGGAAAATGACGATTCAGATATATAACACACTGCTTAAAAAAGCCGGTAAATGCATCTTTGACAATAATGAAGACTCCATCGTCTATATCATTGCCAAGGAGCTGCTAATCAACAAAAAGAGCGGTGTCTCAGTTTTCGGTGACCTGTATGATTTTGTTGAATCATTCGTTATTCCGTCAGAGGATAACCAGGAATATCTTTATGAAGACCTCGGCGAGCTTTATCTGGAGCTTGTAAAAATTATTTCGCGCAATTTACTGAGTTACGCGAAAAATACAGGTCTTGATATCAAGACGGAGGATCAGGCAATATTGAAGGCTCTGGCCGAGAATCTTGTGAAATCGCATATTTTAAATTATTCCGAATACTTCGGCGGGGTGCTGCGCGCCGGCGGGGACGCACAGGCCAGCGGCTTTGCGCAAATACTCAAGGATAAATTCGGCTTTTCGGAGGACAGCGCGCTGATCGGATATCTCCATAACGACCGGAAGAGGAATGCGGAGGGAAGCTGCCATGGATAAAAGAGTTCCCTTAAAAAGCGGCGATACGGTTTTCCTCAGCAATGATACCTATACGATCCATCGGCTGCTTGCCAGAGGCGGAACATCCCTTATTTATGAAGCTCAGAGACTTTACTGCGATCAGGAAAATAATCCGAAACGGTGCTTTAATAAAAAAGTGCTGCTCAAAGAGCTCGCGCCGCTGCGCGTGAAGTTTACGAGGAATGCTTCGGGCGAACTGATTTTTACGGATGCAGACGTGACGACGATGAAAAAACTCTTCGAAAATGAGATCGATTGTCTGGCAGCAATTCAGGATAAAAACATCGAAAACAACCGCATTCCGGATATGGATTCCTTCGGCGATTATAATAATACCGCGTATATTGCCATGAACCATATTAAAGGAGAGCTGCTCAGCGAATATATCAGCAAGAGAAGAATGACAACACTTGAGATTAAAGACATTTTTACGCAGATATTGCGGGTTGTCGGGTTTCTCCACAGTATTGACGACGAATATTGCCATCTGGACCTGAAGCCGCATAATTTTATTGTAGACGCGCTTGGGTCTGTTTATCTTTTTGACTTCGGTTCTTCTATGATCGAAGATGGCAAGTGGGTTAACAACTATACCGAAAACTATTCGGCGCCTGAAGTTGTTTTTAATATGCTGGAGATGGTCGGCAAACGATCGGATATTTATTCGCTCGGGGCCATTTTATTTGAAATGGTAACTGGAGAGAGCGCGTCTATGGATCGTTTTCTCCTCTGCGGAAATACCTATTGCGATGAAAAGTACTGTAGTGAATATGACTATAATGCGATTTTAAGTAAAATGCTCGCAGAGGATACAGGCTTACGGTATGTTTCTGTTGCGGAAGTCAGTATAGCATTGAAGAAATTATACAGGGAGAAAACCGCGCCGGAATTGAAATAAAAGCATGAAAGGATTCATTATCATGATCCAACCAATTACCAGCATAAAAAATGCTTTCAGCCTCAATGGCAAGAAAGCCCTTATCACAGGCGGCAACCGCGGCCTGGGCCTCGGAATCGCATGCGCGATGGCTGAGAGCGGCGCTGATATCGCAATTTTATGCCGCGATGCAGTCAGGGCGCAGGAGGCGCTTGCCGAGCTGCGGCAATACGGCGGGAAATATGAAAGCTTTTCCTGCGATGTCACCAAGCTGGAGAGCGTACGCGCGGCTGTCAAACAAGCCTGGGAAGACTTTGATGGTATCGATATCCTTGTCAACAACGCCGGTATCACCTGTTTCAGCGAGCTTTTAGATATGGACGAGGATATCAGCGATTGGTATAAGGTCCTCAATACCGACCTGAATGGTACGGTGAATATGACCTATGAGGTCGGCAAGCGGATGCGGGATGCCGCAAAGGGCGGTGCCATCATCAATATTACCTCGAACGCCGGTCTCATCGTCAACAAGACACAGCCTATGAGTCCGTATTCAAGCGCGAAGGCAGCAGCCAATCACTTTACACACTGCATGGCGGTCGAACTCGGTAAATATAATATCCGCGTCAATGCGATTGCGCCGGGATTTACTAACACCGATCTTTCCGAGTTCATCCCTAAAGATCAGCTCGCTTATATCATTAATCAGATGCCCGCCGGGCGGTTCGGCGAACCTGTCGAAGTAGGTGCGATGGCTGTCTATCTCGCGTCACCCGCCGCGGCGCAGGTCACGGGCACCGTCCAGATCATCGACGGCGGATACATTCTGTCCTGCTGAAAAATATAGAAAACGGCGGTCGGATTCCCATTATCCGCCCGCTGAATATATTGAACTGTTTTGATTGCTTTTCACCATATAGTTATTAAAGCTGTCCTTTGCAGAGGTGTCCGACAGGAAGTAATCGAGCAGGCTGCTCAAAGCTGTAACGGTGGAAGCGCTCAAGGAATGCTCAATCAGTTCTGTCTCTTCAAGAGGATTTTGGCAGCCGATAAGCTTTAGAAAGCTTTCGACGACATCATGGCGTTTGAGCAGATAAGCACCTTTTTCCCGCCCCTTTTCTGTCAGCAGAATAATTTCGTACCTGTCGTACTCCAGATAACCGAGAAGAGCGAGTTTGGAAATCATCTTTGAGGCGGAGGACGGTCTGACGTGGAGGAGTTCCGACAGCTTATTGACTCGGGCATAACTGTTTTGCCGGCACAGTCTGTAAGCCATTTCGAGATAATCCTCAAGCGCAGGCGTCAGCCGTCCGTCCTGCTGATTGATAAGCTGATAACCCCGAACGGTACGAAAGTCCTCTTCAAAACGGCTGTCCATCTGATCATATCCTTTTCAGGCTTATAACTAATATATATTCGCGCGGGTGACAAATCAGGACTTGAGACAGCAGGTTCTCAAATGACAAATAACCATTGCCAAAATAATAAATCATGGTAGAATTAGAAAGGATTTTCATCGTGACGAAACAGTTATTTTTTTAGACTTCGTCTGATAATAATACGGATACAGATTTGCCTCATGCGAGGCGGATTATTTTTATATTTGGCGGAAACTTGCAGGGGAGTATACGGATGAGCAGAAAAATGAAGCTCCAGCTGATATTCGGCATAATCATTACAGCGGTGGTTGTCGTTTTCTCATGTATTGTGCTTGATAAATTTAAGATGAGCGTCGATTTACCGCCGCATATCAACTGGTTATTTGTTGCTTTTGCTGTTATGATTTATATCTATTCCAATGTCATACGCGGCTATGCATTTTCTAGAGGCGTCGATCCGGAAATGGATGATATGACGGCGCTTGAGGTGGTCGGGATCGGGCACGCGCTCAATATGGTGCTGCCTATGCATGCGGGCGAAGGCTTAAGGCTGGCTTTCTTCCCGAGCAGCTACAGTGTGGCCCGGCGGTCGAAGCTGGTTGTCATCACGATCCTTTCAGACACTGTTGTTGTTATTATTATTGCGGCTTTGACGGTGCCTTTTGCGGGGATAACAGATAAAACGATGCTGCATTGGATGTGGATTTTGCTGTATTGCTGCTTAGGGCTGCTTGCGGCTATGGCGGCGCTCATCTTTTTCATACCTGCAATCAAGGATTACGTCAAAGAATACCTGAATATATCGCTCATGAAGATGACAGCGTGGGTTGCCCTGTCGTGGATTATCCAGATCTCGGCATTCTGGTTTGGCCTTATGGCATGCGGCTATACGTTATTCGAATCGATCCGAATGGCTTTTGCCCTTTTTGTGACGACGAGTATATTTAACCTCATACCCGCCTCTCCCGGAGGTATTGGCCTCTTCGAATCCGGTGTGATCCTTGCCCTCAGCGGGTTTGGCATCGCCAGTCAAGACGCGCTCAAAGTGAGCATCCTGCTGCATCTCATTCAATATATGGCGCTCCTGCCGCTTGGCGTTTTTCTTTATGTAAAGGCTATTCACGGGAAATACGGGGGAGCGGTTCGAAGCGCTCTGAAAAAAGCTGAGAAAGAATAGCCCCAATATTACTTTAATGAGCTGACGGAGAATCTCCGGCAGCTCATTCTTGGTGCGCGTCAATTTCATTCCGCTTCATTTGCGGAGATGCCGCCTGAGAGAAGGTGAGTATAGAAGCCGGCACGCGCGGTACCGGTGTAGGGCGCCAGCCAGATCGAAAAAACAGGGAGGACAGCCAATATCCTTATCGCTTGATCGAGAATGAGCCAGCCGATGAAGGAAAAATCGAGAAACAGCAGACTGAGCTTATATCCGGCCATAATCCGTTTTGATTGGCGGATACATTCAACGGGGCTTGCCGCCGGATTGTCTAAAAGAATATAGAACGCCTGCCTATAACTGTAATAGGCAATAATCCCCGGAACAATAAATAATAAAGACCAGAGAAAAACAAAAATTATCTGCAATAGCTCGAGTACAATAATTTTACCAAACAAGGCGAAACCATCCAACAGGACTTTGATATCGGTCTCTTCGTGCCTGGTTATTCTGAGGCAATACCCCATAAATCCGACTTCAAGGACGAATTGCGTCATCAGAATTACCAGCATCAGGAGACCTGCGATTAACGTGACAGACGGTATTGCCGCCGAAGCTTCTTCATACGTCGGGTACGGGTTGACAAGCATAATCTGCTGGATGAAACTGACGAATTTTTCATAACCGGAAATGGAATACAAGAGCGCTGATAACACAGTGAATATGGCGAGATAGATGGCGGCGACCAAGAACACGCTCGGCTTTTTACCGCTCATGTTTTGCTTTGCTTCAGTTTTCACGGCTTGTCTGTCGATCATGTACGGTACCTCAAAAAAATATTTGTACTTTTATTAAAGTTTTTACCATTGTAACACTTTGCATAAATATTTCAAACAGATTCATACCGAATGGAAAAAATAAGGGAAGAACCTGTATATTTTAAATAACGGCTTGACTTGAGAATCTAGAAGTTGTATTATTGTTTATACAATCCATCAGCACGGCACTATATATAGTGGTCACGTGATATACTGTTTGGTGGACATGTGTGTTTTTAGTTTTGAAGGGGTGAGAGGCATGCCTATAACCGGCATAAAGAAAAGGGACGGCAGAACCGTACCGTTTGATGTCTACAAAATTGCGGAAGCCATTAAAAAAGCATTTGATGCAACCTACAGACCGGATAATAATGATACGGCAACCGCACTCGCTGAAAAGGTATTATCCATTCTCGAGGTCGAGGGTGTCGAGGTGCCGGATGTAGAGCATATACAGGATATCGTTGAGAAGGTTCTCATGGATAACGGCTATATCACGACAGCGAAAGCGTATATTTTATACAGGGACCAGCGCAGCCGCCGCCGTCAAATGAACACGCGGCTCATGCAGACGTATGAGGAAATTACCTATGCCGATGCGCGGGACAGCGACGTCAAACGCGAAAATGCGAACATTGACGGCGATACGGCTATGGGTGCGATGCTTAAATACGGCTCAGAAGGAGCCAAGCAGTTTTATACCATGTTTGTTTTGAACCCGGATCATTCGAAAGCGCATACGGACGGGGATATCCATATCCACGACCTTGATTTTTTAACGCTGACAACGACCTGCACACAGATCGATATTTTAAAGCTTTTTGACGGCGGCTTTTCCACCGGCCACGGTACACTGCGCGAGCCAAACGATATTGCCTCCTATTCAGCGCTGGCGTGTATTGCCATCCAGTCGAACCAGAACGACCAGCATGGCGGGCAGAGCATCGTCAATTTTGACTACGGCATGGCCGATGGCGTAAAAAAGACGTTTGTCCGCCTGTATCGGCAGAATCTTGCCAAGGCGATCATGCTCTGGAAGGAGCTGACGGACGACGTTGAAGCAGATATCAAGGCGATGATTGCAGACATCAAGGTACGTACCGGGAAAATACCGACACTTGAAAATAATGATGCGTATATTCTCGAAGAGCTGCCGATTCTCGTCTCAAAATTCGGCGATGAGGAAGGCGTTAAAAACGCGCAGCGGCTGGCAATGTACTTTGCCACCAAGGAAACCGACAGAGCGACATATCAGGCCATGGAAGCGTTTATCCATAACCTCAACACCATGCATTCACGCGCGGGCGCGCAGACGCCGTTCAGTTCCATCAACTACGGTATGGATACGTCGCCTGAGGGTCGCATGGTCATGAAAAACGTGATGCTTGCCACCGAAGCCGGTCTCGGCAACGGTGAGACGCCCATATTCCCGATTCAGATATTCAGAGTCAAAGACGGCGTTAATTTAAATCCCGGCGAACCGAATTATGATTTATTCAAGCTGGCTTGCCATTGCTCGGCAAAACGGCTGTTCCCGAATTTTGCATTCCAGGACGCGCCGTATAATCTGAAATATTACAAGGAAGGCCATCCCGAGACGGAAATCGCTTATATGGGCTGCCGCACGCGTGTGATTGCAAACGTATATGACTCAACCAGAGAGATTTGCGCCGGGCGCGGGAACCTGTCGTTCACATCAGTCAACCTGCCGCGTATTGCGATTAAAGCCAAGGGAGACATTCCGAGATTTTTTGAGGACCTGGACCACAAGCTTGACCTCGTTGTCGACCAGCTGCTTGAGCGCTTTGAGATACAGTGCCGCAAGCACGTCTATAACTATCCATTCTTAATGGGACAGGGCGTGTGGATGGACAGCGACAAGCTCAACTGGAATGACGAGGTACGCGAGGTATTAATGCACGGGACATTGTCCATCGGCTTTATCGGGCTTGCCGAAACACTCAAAGCACTCATCGGTGAGCATCACGGCGAAAGTGCTCGGGCGCAGAATCTGGGCCTTGAGATTATCAGCCATATGCGTGCCAGATGCGACGCGGAAACCAAAAAGAGAGGCTTGAACTTTACCCTCATTGCGACGCCTGCCGAAAGTCTTTCCGAACGCTTTGTGAAGATCGACAAGAAAAAGTACGGCGAAATTCCGGGCGTTACCGACAGGGATTATTATACAAACAGCTTTCATATCCCCGTATATTTCCCAATCAACGCGTTTGACAAGATAAAGCTGGAGGCGCCCTACCATGCGCTGACAAACGCCGGGCATATCAGCTACATCGAAATGGACGGAGACCCCCTTGACAATCTGGAGGCGTTTGAAAAGATTATCCGTTATATGGCCAAGTGCGGGATCGGGTACGGCTCCATCAATCATCCCGTCGACCGCGACCCCATCTGCGGGTACACAGGTATTATCAAGGACGAATGCCCGCATTGCGGCCGAAGTGAAAACGACGCAGATATCGGTTTTGAACGCATCCGACGCATTACAGGATATCTTAGCACACTCGAGGGCTTTAACAACGGCAAACGTGCCGAAGAATCGGACAGGGTCAAGCACCAATAGCTTCCAGAGGGGCGGGGGAAACCCCGCCCCTTCTGTCTGATATGAGAAATTTGTAGGGCAAGGGCTCTGCTCTTGCCTTGTACAGCAGGTTAAAGGAGAAAAACAATGCGCATTGCAGGTGTGGTACAGGATTCGATTGTTGACGGTGTCGGGCTTCGGTTTACAGTATTTACACAGGGCTGCCCGCACCATTGCGAGGGCTGCCACAACCCGGAAACACATGACCCAACCGGCGGCAGTGAGATTGCTGCCGAGGAAATTATCAGGCAAATGCTGTCTAATCCATTGACGGACGGTGTAACTCTGTCGGGCGGTGAGCCTTTTTATCAGGCTGGAGACTGCGCGGAGATTGCCCAGGCTGCTAAAAATGCAGGCTTAAATGTCTGGACCTATACAGGCTTCACTTTTGAAGCGCTTATAAGATCAGCCGACCCAAACATACTCCGGCTTTTAAGCCTGACAGATGTATTGGTCGACGGCCCGTTTGTACTCCCACAGCGCAGCCTGAATATCAAGTGGCGTGGCAGCACGAACCAAAGGCTCCTCGATGTCAGGCGGAGTCTAGCCGAGAAAAAAGCAATTGAGTTAAACTGAACCAAGATTCAATATAATGTTTGTTAAAAATCGCCGGATAGCAATTCGCTTCCGGTGATTTTTATTGCGATTTTCACAAACGTTTTTTGCGAAGCTGTTGCTGCCAAAATGGACAGATATTTTAAAGAAGGATTCTGAATTTTGTTATATCGCCGATTTAAACGCTCCGCTGTAATCGTCATAAATATAGATCGCGTTTTTCACGGACTTGGAACGATATAACGCTGAATCCGTATTTTTCAGTAATTGCGCCGTTGTCATATTTTCGAGGTATCGTGCGATGCCGAAACTGGCTGTGAGAGAAAAATCGATGGAGAGCTCAAGGGCGATTTTTTTGAAGTCTGTTTGAATTCTTTCGCATATTTTAATGATGCCGTCCACAGTTTTATTTATAAATAACACGCAGAATTCGTCTCCGCCAAAACGAAAGGGTGCAGCATCGCCGCAGTTCGCCTTTAGAATACTGCCGAAATCCTTTAAGCACTGATCCCCGATATCGTGCCCGAGCGTGTCATTGACCATTTTAAAATTATCAAGATCGATCATAACGAAGGTGTATGTATTGCCGGCATGATCGTTTTCCATGTTTTGAATGGCTTTGCGCAGCGCGGTGCGGTTATTAATTGCCGTCAGCTCGTCGGTCTGCAGTTTATACTGAAGCTGATATCGTTCAATTTCTTTTTGTATACTGGCATTTTTCTTTTCCTTCTCGAAACGGATGACAATCAGGCAAACAACGAAAAATACGGATAAAATACTGATGGAAATAAAAAAGTCAGTTAATCCGAAATCACCGGAAATTGGGCTTGCTGCGTTGGGAGCCCATCTGATGAATAAATCCGAAATAATTTTCCCGGTAAGGGAAAAGAGGGCGGTGACTGTTGTCAGTAAGTAATCTCCATATACGACGGTTAACACGATGGGAATAGAAAAAATGAGATACAGCGAGGGAAAAATACTGTGCACAGTATAAAAAACAAAGCTGATTATTACAAAGAATAATGAAACCATATACATCTTGGTGTTCTTTGCAAAACGCAAAGAATGGGTTACCCAATAGCCAATACCGATAAATACTGAATTAACAGCCAGGGGAGCAAGAATATATTTTATGATATATTCATATATCGAAATATCGGCGCCGGTAGTATTGTATAATTTTATGCTTAGCACACATTCAAATAAAAAAGCGAAAAGAACCAAGCCGCAAGTTGTGAGATAATGCAGCGTTAACCACCTGGTGTTGATTCTGTTATATTCATTTTCGATTTCGATGACATTCGAATTATCTTCCACGCACTAACCTCATACAATACAATAACCCGGCTAGTAAAATAATACCACTGCATTTCGACAAAGTCTATAATCATCTCTGATAATTATGACAGAATATTCCTTTCATCCTCACTGAATCCCAATGCGGCAAAAGCAGCATCGGGATTTGAGCGCTATTCTTCGACAAAGTGCACCAACTTTCATAAAAGCGCTCACGCTGACCGTAAAAAGGAAATGGCTACGCTCTTTAAATGGTACGGGCTTTGTATTAAAAGTGCCAGATTCTGCTTATAGTTAAAACATCTTGTATGAAGCGCGAATATACAACAATTTAAAATTATGTTAAATAAATGTTAAAGATATACGAATTAAGTACGAAAAATATAGAGACACAATCGAGAATTATGCAAATTGAAAAAATGCAATAAGAAAAGTGACAAAGACGTTACGTCTTTGTCACTTTTTTTTTCGCCGCAATAATTAATTAAGAAAGAACGTGTGTCGGTATGCAAAAGAAAAACAGAGGGTTAAAAGGTATAAAGGACTTAAAAATTACTTGGAAAATGCTCATCTCATCGCTTGTCCCTGTTATTATTTTGCTGGTTGTATGGATGTTGATGGTCAAATGTACGGATAAAACAAAAATAGGGAGTCCCTTGTATGATGAGATTATTTTATCGAATAACCTGATTGCGGACATATTGCCGCCGCCGGAATATATCATTGAACCATATGTAACGGCATTGGAGTATATAACAACCTCTGACGAAGCGAAAAGAGCGGATCTTGTCACATATTTTAATCAGCTGGAAGAGATCTATAATCAAAGATACGATTATTGGAACAGCACGTTAAAAAATCAGAATGATCTGAGGCAAGTGTTTTTGGTTGAAGCTTATAATGCAGCCCAGAAATTTTTTGATATATTTCATAATGAAATAATGCCGGCTGTCAAGTCGGGTGATCAGACGAAGATAAAAGCTGCGCAGTCGGATCTTGAAGCTGTTTATAAAGAGCATCGGTCAGCGATTGATAAAACGGTGACATTGTCGTCGGCGTGGGCGGACACTGTGACAAAAGGCGCTGTAAGCAGTGAGAAAAATACCAGTAATGATATAATCATTATTATCATTGCGGCGGTATTCTCCAGCTTGCTTATCAGCTTTATCATTTCTCGCTCGATGGTAAGACATATTAAGTATGTATACGGTATAAATCGAAAAATCGCAGATGGGGAATTATCTGCGGCTGTCGACGACAAGCAGATATCATCCGATGAAATAGGGCAGCTGTGCTTAGCAACCAGCCAGATTTCAACGAGGTTGAACAGTTACGCGGATTATATTAAAGAAATAACCGATGTTTTAGAAAGTATGGCACAAGGGGATATGTGCATTTCGTTAAAAAAAGATTACGAGGGGGAGTTTTCCTCCATTAGAAATGCGCTTATCAGGATATCGACGGAGCTCAACAAAACGATGACAACCATCAAAGAAACGGCGAATCAAGTTAATTCAGGGGCTTCACAAATCGCAGACGGCGCACAATTACTCGCCCAAGGTTCAACGGAGCAATCTGCTTCGCTGGACGAATTGGTGAATTCAATAACAAAAATTTCCGGAGACGCGACAAAAAATTCGGAGAATGTAAAAATTGCGATGAATCTTGTTGAACAATCCACCAATGGCGTTCAGGAGAGCAATGCCCAAATGGGGAGATTAATCACCGCGATGAATGAAATCAGCACTTCCGCCAATAAAATATCGGCAATTATTGATACAATTGATGATATATCATTTCAAACCAATATTCTTGCCTTAAACGCTTCTATTGAAGCGGCCAGAGCGGGGGCGGCGGGTAAGGGCTTCTCCGTTGTCGCGGAAGAAGTGAGAAATCTGGCAAGCAAAAGCGCCGAGGCCGCCAAAAAAACCTCAGACTTAATATCCAATACGATAACTGCCATACAGCAGGGGAAACAGACCTCGGAAGTGACTGCGGGTGCATTATCCGATGTCAAAGAGAAGACATTGACGGTTGAAACAACAATTAAAGCGATTTCCAGCGCGTCGAATGCGCAGGCAACCGAAATTCTCGATATCAAGGAAAGACTGTCACAAATCGCAAATATTGTTCAGCAGAATTCAGCCACAGCGCAGGAAAGCGCAGCAATCAGCGAAGAGCTTTCTGCCCAGGCTCAGAATCTACATTACGAGGTAGGGCGATTCAACCTCAATTCCGATGATGAGCACGCCGCCGCTAAATACCTGGAGCCTGTTTTTCACTACTGATTCACAGGAATGAGGGGCTTTGCGGCATGTGTTCACAATATTTGTTTTGCCCCTCTTCTTAATTTATGATTGAATTTTGGCAATGGCATCGGCGATAACCTTGGCGAGAACAGGGGAGCCGGTTTTGTTCGGATGGACACCATCCTTATAAAAATAATCGCTTTTGCTGACGCTGCTGCTATACCAGTCCGCTACCACTGTATTGGTGTATTCCGCTGATACTTTTGCCAGTGTGCTGTTAACGGCGGCGCACCAGGGCTTGGGTACTTGGCTGTTGACAAATACAATTTTTCGGTCGCTTCCGAGCAGCTCAATGACAGCGCGCATCTGAGCTTCAGAAAATGAACCGTTGGTGCCGAGTTCTATGACAACCATCGAAGCGAGCTGATTTTTCTCAAGCAGATCATTTATGACAGTATCGACTTGATAAAACTGGCGCCCGACGATGGCATCCACGGTCATATTGGGATAATACTTCTGCAAATACGGCGCAACATCAAGTGTCACCGAGTCGCCTATAATCGTAATATTTAAGTCGCTTGGTACGATTTTTTCGGGTACGATGCTCGGAGATGCTTCGGGCGTATCGGACGGACTGATACTTGGAGAAGCCGGAGCGGGTGCCGCCTCCGGCGACGGACTGGATAGCGGCGATGGGGAAGGCTCGGCGGAAACAGCCTGCGAAGGACTCGCCACGGGATCGTCAGTGCCGGTATCCGGTGCCGCCTGAACCTTCAGGAGACCAATACCGGTGATGAGTATAAGAGCGGTTACCAGCAACGCCGCTGTTTTTACACGCCAGGGCGCGTGCAGGCAGCTTAAACAGTAATCGTGAAATGTTTTTTTCCTCAGCGAGGCAATGATGCTGCTATTGCGAATCGGGCGCTCAATGAGGTAATAGGACAAAGTTGCCAGCAGGATTGTTGCAGTGACCTGAAAAACGCTCAGCAGCAAATTTACACTTGTTGTCTGAACCAAAGAATTCGACAGCACGATCACGGGGAATTGCCATAGGTAGACGCCGTAAGAAATTTTGCCGATAAATTGCAGCGGCTTATTACTGAAGATTTTGCCAATCCTCGTCGCAGGACTAGCCGCCGCCGCGACGAGGACCACACACGCGGCAGAAAACAGGAACATCCCGCCGAGGTAAAGAAAACCGTCATACTGCGTTATATAATATGTCATAAATAAAATCGATAATAGGGCAAATAGCCCCGCCAAATCCAAAATAATATGGACACTCTTTTTTTGCACAAATTTTGCCATATTTATACTTGGATAAGCAAAAGCCAGGCAAGCGCCGAGCAGCAGAGAGAAGACCCGCGTATCGGTGCCGTAATAGATTCTGCTTGGGTCGAAACCCGGCTGATACAGCACGGCCATTAAGATCGCCGATGCTGCCGCACCGATCGCGATGAGCGTAAAATTCAACCATTTACGTTTAATAAAGCGCTGGCCGAAAATTATTAATACCGGCCAAACAAGATAAAATTGCACCTCAACGGCAAGCGACCAGAAGTGCGTTAATAGGGAAGGGGTTTCAAACGTGCTGAAATACGGCACGCCATGGAAGATATTCCACCAGTTGCTGAAAAAAAACATCGCCGGCAGAACCTCAGATTTGAAATTCGTCAGGAATTCGGGCTGAAAAACAGATATGTAGGCCGCGATACACAAAAGCAAAAAAAGCACGCTTGGCAGCAGCCTTTTTCCGCGGCGAATAAAAAAGCCTTTCAGGCTGATTTTATTCGACCGCTGCCACTCGGAAAGCAGCAAATCAGTGATCAGGTAGCCCGAAAGCACAAAAAACAGCGTCACGCCCAAAAAGCCGCCGGGCACAAACGGTAAATTTAAATGATATGCGATAACCGCAAATACAGCCAAAGCGCGGAGTCCGTCCAGCCCTGGCATATAGTTATTTTTCTGAATGTCAGTATTCATCATCATAAATTCCCTTATATAAACAGACCGCAGTCTGGAGTATTAGCTCTCCCATTCTACCCGAATTTTCAACCGGAGAAAAGTGTTAATTTATAAAATTTCGACAAAATTTTCATGCCAAATAATGTAACGCTATTTCAACGTAAAAAGGGGCCTGACGCTGCGTGAGCGTCAGGCCCCTCCTGCAATCTCCTGTGGCTTCAAATATAACTATGCTTCTGAGGCGGATTTGCCCCGGGAAATAGCTACTGCGGGAGCTCCGCGCCGTTAGACGCATCAAACACAAGCTTTTCGGAAACTGTTTTCGTGTCATATGCCAGCTTGGAATATATAATTTTATGCGAAGCTTTATCAAACTCCACCTGATAAATATATCGAACCCCGTCTTCTATATATTCGCGATTGCCGACCCAGAACGGGAAATTTGATAGATATTTATTACTTATCATCATATTGGCTACTTCAACAGAGACGCCGAAGTCCGTCAGCAGCGGATGGGGGAAATCCCTGTATTCCCCAATGACAGCCTCGCGGCCGATGGACTTGAGGTATACCGCTGCATATTTCTGCTCCTGTGCCGCCAGATCTTTTATCCTGCCTGTGTCGGCGCTTGTATGAAGGCATTGGTCCTGCAGAGCTTTCGGGAACAGCTTTTTAATAGAGCTCGTATATAACGCCCCGTCGTCCGGCATTTTTTTGTCAACAAATGTATAGTTGCCGTCCGTATCCAAAGAAAACGTAATAACCGTAGGAATCACGCCGGAACCGCTGACCTTAACAAAATTCCCGTCCTCAAAACCGTATTGACCATCCATAGCGAGGAGATAGACGGTTACAGTCGTCCCTTCTGTTTTGCTGTCCATTATATAATGCCCTTCACCCGAGCATTCGCTGAACCAGGCAGGCCCATGGCTGCCCGACAGGAGCGCATTAGAAACAGCCTTATCAATATCATTCGTGGGTTTGGCGTCCACGGCTGCCTGCGTACTGCCGGGAGCTGAATTACTTGCCGCGGCCATACTTTGCGATGGAGCTGTATCACTCACGGCTGAGACTGTAACGGCAGCTGATTCGGCGGTCTTTGCCGTGGTGCCCGAGCATCCGGCTAAAAGAGCTAAAACAAACAGTAGAATAGCATATTTAATTCTAAACATAAGTTTTTCTCCTTTGCGTTTTATAGGCTCATACAAATATCTTATAAAGATAATAGATTGACGATCAGTTTGTCATTCCCGCGCAGGCGGGAATCCACGTCTTCGAGATTATAGATTCCCGCCTGCGCGGGAATGACGTACAACGTGGAAATAATGATATTTCATTGTACTGATGAACGAACGGTATTACTAATAATAACACGAACCGGACATTAAGTCCAGCATTTGCCATATTGCAAAAGCACAGCACCAAAAAAGCTCGACACCGTTGCACAGCGTCGAGCCTCTTGTGTATGATTGAATTTCCTTTGTATAATCGAATAACCTGCGAACTATCTCTTTGAAAACTGCGGCGCGCGGCGGGCGGCTTTGAGGCCGTATTTCTTGCGCTCTTTCATTCTGGGGTCACGAGTCAGGAAACCGGCGGCTTTGAGGGCGGGGCGGTAGGTTTCGTCGACCAGAAGGAGGGCGCGGGAGATGCCGTGACGGATTGCGCCGGCTTGACCGGTGACGCCGCCGCCGACGACTTTGGCTTCGATATCAAACTTACCGGCAGTACCCGTTGTGTTGAAGGGCTGACGGACGAGGAGCTTGAGTGTGGCAAGTCCGAAATAATCATCCATATCGCGGCCATTAATGGTCACTGCGCCTGAGCCGTTGGGGAAAAGATGGACTCTGGCAACGGAGGATTTTCTTCTGCCTGTGCCGTACAAATAAGGCTTTTTGCTTGTATACATTAATTTATTCCTCCCTTATTCCTGTGTCCAGGCTGTCGGCTTCTGCGCTTCATGCTTATGGACGGAGCCTCTGAAAATGCGAAGGCGGTTCTGCGCAAGACGGTCAAGGTTGTTTTTAGCCATCATGCCTTTAACGGCAAGCTGCATAGCGAACTCAGGGCGATCTTCCATGATCTTCTTGTATTGTACTTCTTTGAGTCCGCCGACCCAGCCGCTGTGGCGGCGGTACATTTTCTGTGTGAGCTTGTTACCGGTCAGGACAGCCTGATCGGCATTGATGATGATGACGAAATCGCCGC
>DBTM01000045.1:5312-10920 GCA_002307055.1 Clostridiales bacterium UBA1316 | reverse complement strand
CCAGATGATGTTTGCCATCATTACGCCGGCGTTGATTACAGGCGCGGTCGTTGAAAGAATGAAATTCTCGACGCTCCTGATATTCGCCGGAGTTTGGTCCGTCATCGTCTATTATCCGCTGGCGCATATGGTCTGGGGCGGCGGCTGGCTGCAAAAGCTCGGCGTGCTCGACTTTGCAGGCGGAACGGTTGTCCATATCAGCTCAGGTATCGCCGCGCTGATTATCGCTATCATGGTCGGCAAACGCAAGAACCATGGTAAGCTGGCGTACCGGCCGCATAATATCCCGTTTGTTCTCTTGGGCGCAAGCCTGCTGTGGTTCGGCTGGTTTGGGTTTAACGCGGGCAGCGCCGGCGCCGCCAATGAAATTGCCGTCCGTGCGTTCATGACGACTAACACATCAGCCGCCGCGGGAATGTTGTCCTGGATGCTGCTTGAAACGCTGTTCAATAAAAAACCAACACTCGTGGGCTGTTCAACCGGCTTTGTCGTCGGACTTGCCGCCATCACCAACAGCGCGGGATATGTCCCGATTTGGGCATCCATCATCATAGGCGCGCTTATCAGCCCCATCAGCTTTTTCTTTATCAACCGCATTAAGCCGAAATTCGGTTATGACGACGCGCTCGATGTGTTCGGGTGCCATGGCATCGGCGGTATTTTCGGCGCGCTGACAACCGGAATTTTCGCCGATAAGGCGCTGAACCCGGTTATTCGATGGAACGGGCTCGTCTATGGCGAGACGCAGCTTTTCGTCCGCCAGCTTTTAGCCATCGGCTTCATCGTCATATTCTCAGCTGCCGGCACATTCGTCGCCGTTATGATTGCCAAGCTTTGCACAAAATCCCTCAGGGTGGCGGCGAAGGATGAGGATTACGGCCTCGATATTTCCGAGCACGGTGAAACAGCCTACCCCGCATTCAACGGTATGGATAACTGACGTCTTATCCTGCAAAAAACACATGTTTTGCAATAAACATTTGAATAATATGCAAAGTATGATATAATAACCCCACTTTGACAAAGGGGTTGAAGCGATGAAAAAAATAGAAGCATTCATCCGTCCGGAAAAACTGACGGATATCAAGGAAATGCTCAACCAGATGAACATCAATGGTCTGAGTATCAGCCAGATTATGGGTGCTGGCAATCAGAAGGGCTGGAAGGAATACGTACGAGGCGCGGAGGTTGAGTATAACTTTCTGCCGAAGCTGAAGCTGGAGATTGTTGTTACGGATGAACAGGTGGATGAGCTTGTTGATAAGATCTGTGAGAAGGCATTTACGGGAGATGTCGGCGACGGCAAAATATTCATTTCCGATGTGCTCGACGCCATCAGAATCCGTACAAGAGAAAGAGGCCTTGACGCGGTCAAGTAATCAATGAAAAACAGCTCTGCCGATATGCAACGCGTGCGGCGGAGCTGCTTCACAAAAGGAGGAATATTTTGATGCCGGATTTTGGATCACCATTCGCAGGACTCGCTAAAGATCGCAAGCTTACGGATTCAGAGCTCATTCGAGCTATACGTTTTATGGTTTCAGCGGAATATGAGGCCATCCAGATGTATATGCAGCTGGCGGAGTCAACGGCGAATAAGCTGGCTGTTGAAGTACTCAAGGACATCGCCGACGAAGAACGCGTTCACGCCGGAGAGTTTTTGCGGCTGCTCAAAGCACTGGCGCCCGATGAAGAAGCCTTCTATTTTAAAGGCGCCCAGGAAGTTGAAGAGGAAATTGAAAAGCTTAAAAAGAGTAAATAAACGTCAAAAACAGCGAAGGATTTTAGCCCTCCGCTGTTTTTATAATAGAGCAGGCGTCAGGAAAGTGCCTGTATATTATAAACTGCTGCGCTAATGATAATATAACACGTGGGAATTATGATGAACTGGGAATAGGCTCATGACAATACCGGAGGATGTCGGTATACAAAGGCAGCTGACCGAGCTGCATGTACAGGAATGGCTCAGTGATGATGTGTTCCGTCCGCAGTGGTGGCTGCTGATTGCACTTGTTGCGATATCAGTCACTGCGTGGTGTATACTCATTAAAAAATCAAGACTGCTCGAGATATGCTTATATACCGCTTTGGCAGTTATTGTTTTTTTGGGGATAAATGAATATGGCGAGGAATTATGCCTGTGGGATTACCCGACAGATATTATCCCGATATTTCCGCCGCTCTCTTCGGTCAATATGTTTATTGTCCCTCTGATATTTTCCCTTATCTATCAGTTTTACACAGCCAGAAAACCATTCATCATCGCATCTGCCGCCGCCGCCTGCGTTTTGAGCATGGTCATTGACCCGCTTTTGTCATTCATCAGGCTCTATGAGCTTATCAATTGGAATTATTATGAAAGTATTCCGGTCTATTTCCTTGCGGCGGTCACGGTAAGAGCGGCAGTGATTAAAATCTATAAAATACTTGAAGCGCATCGAGTAAATATTTAATCTGAAACGAAGTTAGTGATGTATATGACGGCAGTATTGACAAAGGCAGCTGAATTACAGATACAGTTGACGGATCAGCGTTTTGATGAATGGCTGCTGGAGGATGTATTTCATATCAGATGGTGGGCGCTGCCATTGCTGTTTATTATTGATATCTGCGTATGGTGGAAGGTCATCGACAAATCCAGGCTGAATGAAATCATCCTTTTTGCCGCCATTACTTCTATAATGATTTTAGCGCTTGATGAATTGGGCGAAGAGCTGACTCTGTGGGACTATCCGACAGATGTGTTCCCGCTGTTCCCGCCTGTTGCTGCAATCAATTTATCATGCCTGCCGTCTTTTTATGCGATACTGTATCAGTTTTTCAGCAAATGGAAAGGATATGTGATCGCATCAGTCCTTATGGCCGCTTTTTCCTGCTTTGTGTTTGAGCCGATTTTTATAGGGCTCGGGATGTATCAGTTGCTGACCTGGAAGCCTTATTACGGCTTTCCGCTGTATTTTGCCATCGGCATCATAACAAAAGCATTACTGGGCATGATAAAGGCGATCAATAAGAAAAACAGCAGTCCTGCCTGCACATAAACAAAAACACCCATCGGGTGTTTTTGTTTATGTGCATTGAGCGCAGTATCGTGTGTTTACGCTTTTAGCGCTGTTATTGATACGGCAAAGCGCGCGCCAAAGTCGTACGCGGCCTGGAGCTCCGCTTCGGACGGCACAAAACGGCATTTGCAGCCCTCTTCGAAGACATTCATATTAAGCCCCCTGAGCCGAGCGATGACCGCCGGTACGCCTTCTCCGCTCCAACCGTAAGAGCCGAAGACCGCGACAGGTTTACCTTTGGAGCTGATTGCGTCGATGCTGTTTACCAGCTGCCATACGGGGAGGAGGGCGTCTTTGTTAATGGTCGGCGTGCCGAGGACAAAAGCGTCGGCGTCGTTCATCCGACCGGTCAGGCCACAGGGATCGGCTGTTGTCAGGTCATAAAGGCCGACAGAGGCGTCTTTCAGGACACTTTTTACACCTTCGCTTATTTTTTTAGCGAGCTGTTCCGTGTTGCCGTAGGCGCTGCAGTAAAAAATCGGAATTTGCTTGGTTTTACGAGCCTCGGTGACGCTCCATTTTTCGTAGCGGTCCTTCGCGGTTTCATAAAACACGCCTTTATGGAGGACAGGGCCATGGCTTGTACAGACAATTTCCGCGTCGAGTCCCCGGAGCTTTGCCAGGCCGTTGAGTACGTGAGATTTAAAGGGGCTGAAAATGGCGTCGTAATACTCGCCGAAGGCTTTTTCGAAAAACACCGTGTTCTGAATTCCGCTGTCTTTCATTGTCGGCTCGCAAAAATGCGTGCCGAGGAAATCGCAGGTAAATACGGTTTTTTCGCCTTCCAGCCAGGTGAACATGGAGTCGGGCCAATGTAAAAACGGGGCGTGGATAAACTTTAAAATTCGGCCGCGGCCAAGGTCGAGGGTTTCGCCGTCCTGTACGGCTCTGAGCATCGGCATCGGCTTGTTTGTAATCAGCGGGAGGTAAATTTTACCCGCGGGGGTGGTCAGTATCTGAGCCTGAGGCGCGAGCGCCATCAGCCGGGAAAGCGAGCCGGAGTGATCGGGTTCGTTGTGATTCATGATGATATAGTCTATTTTCGCCAGATCGACAAGGCTTGTGATGTTTTCAATGTATTCATCGAAATATTTGGCATGCACCGTTTCAATCAGCACATTTTTTTCGCCGGTCAGCAGATAGGCATTGTAGGACGTGCCGAATTCCGTCTTCATAATGACATCAAATATCCGCAAGGAGGGGTTTAAAACACCAACGGAGTATATTCCGTCTCTTATCTTGATGACACCCATAAATAACAACCTTTCAATAATCATGTGTTTATGAATATTATATCATGGGATTTGACATTTTACACCCTCTGTTTACGCAAGACGATTGCTCTTTCGGTACAGAGCAAATTATAGAGCAAATTATATCCGTGTTTTCATGGTAATTATCATTTTCGTGTGTTATTATAAATTCTGTTTTGAAATTATATATAATGGATGGTTATCATGACGTTTAAGAAACAACAGCGTGCGGCTATAGGTCAAATGGTTATCTGCGCGGTCTTGTGGAGCATTGCCGGTATACTGATTAAGCTCATCGATTGGAACCCCTTTGTTATAGCGGGCTTTCGGGGACTTTTTGCCGCTGTAACGGTAGGCGTTTACATGCTCGCTACAAAGCAGCGGGTTGTCCTGACGAAGAATGTGATGCTTTGCGCTTTCTTTCTGGCGGCGACCTTTTTCTGCTTTGTGAGCGCAAACAAGCTGACGACGGCGGCAAATGCCATTGTGCTGCAGTTTACATCGCCGATTTTTATCATGCTTTTTTCAGCGGTTCTTTTCCGTCAAAAATTTAAGCTTACGGACTATGTTACGGTATTACTGACGTTTTGCGGTATCGCCGTTTTCTTTGTCAGCAGTCTGCATGACGGGCACCTGCCGGGAGATCTCGTCGCGGTGCTGGCAGGCGTTTTTATGGCCGGCATGTACGTGTCTGTCAGCAGGACGGATAAAACGGAAAAGATGAGCGGCATATTTTTCGGGCAGGTGCTGACGGCGCTCGTCGGTATTCCGTTTGTCCTCTTTACCAAAGGGACGATATCGTCCGCCGCCGTTATATCCATCATTGTCCTCGGCGTTGTCCAGATCGGTATTCCGTACATACTGTTGGCTCTGGCGACCAATCACTGCCCGCCGCTGGCGTGCAGCCTGATCGGCGCGTTTGAACCACTTTTGAATCCCTTGTGGGTATTGATATTTAACGGCGAGCGTCCCGGTGTCTTCTCCATTATCGGCGGCATTATCGTTGTCGGTGCCGTTACCGCACAGTGCATTCTTCAGGATAAAAGTGAACCGGTTAGTACCTGCGAGGTTCTGAAATAGAGAATATAATTTAAAATCAGTGAAACGCCCCTTTGAAGGGCGTTTCACTTTTATAAAAAGCATCAGGCGTATTATTTTATGTGCGATTATGATTTTATCTAAAATTGAAGTTTCGCCTGACATCGCAGCAGCGGTCGCATCTTGACCGGCAGGGAGGTGGCGGGGGACATGGAGTCAGCCGACACTCCGTGTCGGCGAGACATACCGGCTCCC
>DBTM01000045.1:0-5069 GCA_002307055.1 Clostridiales bacterium UBA1316 | reverse complement strand
GGGGGGGGGGAGACATACCGGCTCGCAGCGTCTGTTCTGGTTGGAACAGAAAAGCGGAATTGCCAGGAGCAAGAGCCATGACGGGCTGAAGTTTGACATACAGTTTGACATTTTAACATCTCCCTCCTTATATGATATGCAGGAGGGCCGGTGATGTCCATGAAGACGCTTCACAAGGTTTTGAGCTGTTGAACACCGGTGACCTTGCTGGCGTCGTCCATTTTAAAGGTGGATTGGGCATCGGCGTTCATAAAATAGATGTTGCCGTCGACTGTCGCGCCGATGAGCTGGAAGTTTTTGGCGGTTATATACAGGTCGCCGCGGAAGGTGCCGTTCCATATGGCGCAGTCAACGCTGCTGATCGTCATTTTGGGTGCTGTAAGTGTGTAACTTTCAGTGATTTTGCGATTTTCATCCTGTGCATAAAAAGAGAGCTTGCGTTGTGAAGCGGGCGGTGTTTTTGTGTTTTTAAAATCGCCGTCAACAGTAAGCGCTTCGTCGATGGTCAGATCATTGAGTAATGCAATAATCCATGTGCCGTCCTTGCTGATGGCTTTCTTAAACGCGGCGGCTGTATTGACCAGCGAAGCCGAGGTCGCGGTATCGGCTGATGACTGCGACGCCCCGGGTGATACGGCGTGAGATACAGTCGGCGACGCGCTGGTCTGCGCTACCGGTGCGGTACAGCCAGCCAGCAGCGCCAAGCACAAAACGGCTGCCGCTGTTAATGATTTTACTCTCATTATTATACTCCTCATAAGTTATCATTTGCCTTCATTAAAATTATTTGCACAAAGGCAAAAATAATGTATATGCTGGCTGTATTTATGTATTTGCAGATTGTATAACCGCAAAACATGAATAAAAACCGAGTAACAGACCGTATCTAAAGAGTGTCCCATGAAAAGGGAATAGGGGACAAAAGGCGTATGCAATGCGACCTTCTGCGTGAATCAGGTGACCGGCAGGCAAGCCTGAGTATCAGCTCTGTTTATCTGAAACCCTAAAAGCGCAAGACAGCATCATCCTGGACAGCCGCCAGTTAATGCTCGGCTACAAATAAATACCTTGTAATCAACCCGGCGATTGCATATAATCATTGTTGCTCGAATAAACGGTGAAGTTATAAAAGACAGGTTCAAACAACAAATCGGCGGTGCGGAACGTTAATACAGAGAAAAAATAATATAAATATAAAACAAGGTAAAGGCTTTTTTACGGGAATGAGTCCGTATTTTTTTTTAACAGCCGCCATTGTTTTTTGCTATGTGCTGTTCACTCTGGTTTTGGGTGTGGATGAAGACGCTGTGCGTGTGCTGATGCTCGCTGGTGTGGCGCTGTGCGGCGGTTTTCTGTTTGTGAAGTGCTTGTCAAAAAAGGACACCATAAAAGTGGAAACTTTCGTTCTTGCAGTTATCATTGCGGGCATGATAATGCGCATCGGCTACATGGTTTATACGCCGTTTATCGTGAGGGACTACGATATCTCGACCTACGACAGCACCGGTCATTTCGCATATATGTACCGGCTCTTTTCTGAAGGCTTACTGCCGTCGAGCAACGTATACCAATTTTATCAGCCGCCCTTTCAGCATATCGTACAGGCGCTTGTCGTAAAAATTTTCTCGCTGTTTCAGCCAGACGCCGAGTTAACGTCGCTGTTCCAGGCCGCCAAGATTGTGCCCTGCTTTGCCTCCTGCGCGATGCTTTTGGTTTGCCGTCGCCTCTGCGAGGAAGTGCGGCTCTCCAAATGTGCCAGCGCAATCGCGCTTTCGATAATCGCATTTCACCCGGCGTTTTACATTCTCTCGTCAAGGGTCAACAACGATGCGATGATGCTGCTTTTTTTTATGGCATCCATACTGTACACGATACGCTGGTACTACCGGCCGACTATGAAAAACATACTGCTGATCGCACTGTGCATCGGCCTTTCGATGATGACAAAGTTTTCGGGTTGCTTGGCCGCGTTATTCACTGCCCCGGTTTTTATCGCGGTGCTCATCAAAAAGTGGCGTGAAAAACATGTGAAAAGTATCATCGGTCAGTTTGCGGCGTTCGGCGGTATATGCGTGCCGCTCGGGCTTTGGTATTCTATACGCAATCTGATCCTGTTCGGCCAGCCTCTGGGTTATGTACTCAGGTTCTCAGACAGTTCATGGCTGTATTGCGGGGGCAGCTCTCTGGTCAGCCGCTTTCTGTCGTTCCCGCTGGATCAGATCATAAGTCCGCTGTATTGCAGCTCGGGCGATGATTATAATATCTGGCTTTACATACTAAGAAGCTCTTTGTTTGGGGAATACTCCTTCGACAGAAACAGTGTGATTGCTACCGCGCTGATTATGATTAACCTGTTGATGATACTGATCTCCGTAGCGGCGATGATCTATGTCTTAGCGCGCTGCAGGGAAACAAACAGGTTCAGCCGGTTCTGTCTATTCTGGGTATGGTTTGTGCAGATGGGGTCTTTCTTCGTATTCAATCTGGCGTATCCATTTGGTTGTACGATGGATTTTCGCTATATCCTGCCGACCGCGATTGTAGGTGCGGTGTATATTGGCATCGCACTGGATCATATCAAAAGAAAGTACAAATCAGCGGCAAATGGGGTCTTCCTCGCAGGCTGCGCAGTCATCGCACTGTTCAGCATGGCCTCAGTGCTCTTTTACGCCGCCTGAAACCCATGCGACCGATCTCGGGCAAGATGCGCTTTAACATCGCTTTGCACCTGAACAGTATCTTCGGCGCAAGCTTGACCTAGACGATTCTCCTGGCAATATTATAAGGTTGATTCACTTGCGAGTAAAATTACAGCAAATTACAAAAAACCCAGTAAAATTAATGGCTTGAGGGCAGTCGAAAAGCAGTGTTTACTATAAAAACAACAACTCAAATCGTTTTCTACGCTGTAGGAGCTTCTATTACAGCTTTAATTCTACGAACGCCTGACGATGAACTTTCTTCTTTCAGGATTTTAAAAGAGCCCAGTTCGTGCGTATTTAAAACGTGTGGGCCACCGCAGATTTCTTTCGAATAACCTTCAATGGAATAAACCTTGACAATCTCACCATACTTTTGATTGAATATTCCTATTGCTCCAGATAATCTTGCTTCATCAACGGTCATTTCTTGGCATTGTACGGGAATGTCTTTTAAAATTGCTTCGTTGACTATTTGAGAAACCTTATAAAGCTCTTCATCAGTAAGTTTTCTGTCAAATGAAAAATCAAAACGTAGCCGTTCCGAAGTGATATTGCTACCCCTTTGGTAAACCTCATTACCCAGAATTTTCCTAAGAGCCGCATTCAACAAATGTGTTGCCGTATGCAATCTCGTCGTTTGGTCACTATGATCTGCGAGGCCACCTTTGAATTTACCATCCGCACCGCCTCTGGATTCTTCCTGGTGTTCGTGATATTTCGTTTTAAAACCGTCAATATCTACTATGATTCCTTTTTCTGTGGCAAGTTCCTCTGTAAACTCAATCGGGAAGCCAAAGGTATCATATAATTTGAAAGCTAACTCCCCGGATAAGCTTTCACCAGCAGGAACATCATTGAAAAATTGTTCAGCTTTTTTAATTCCTCTGTCCAGTGTCGTGATAAAGGATAAATACTCTTTTGCAACCTGTTCGAGGATAAATTCCTTATTTATATAAAGCTCAGGGTATGCGGGTGCGTTAATTGAGATAATTACTTCAACAATCTCAGACAGTATATTTTCCGTTACACCTATTTTTCTAATATATCTGATACTCCTTCTGATAAGCCGTCTTGCAATATATCCTTGTTCTGTGTTTGACGGCACAACTTTCTTAGGGTCGCCAATAACGAATGTTGCAGCTCTCATATGGTCTACAACTATTCGGAAATCTCTTATATTATCTTTTGTGCGTAAAACGCCAGCTAATTCTTCGATCTTTGATATAATCGGTTCGAAAAGGTCAGTTTCATAATTGTTTGAAACATTATTGTATACAGCCAGAATGCGTTCAAGGCTCATACCTGTGTCCACATTTTTCTGGTTAAGAACAGTAAAATTACCTTCACTGTCTTTATTGTACTGCATGAATACATTGTTCCATATTTCAACGAAGCGCCCGCAATTACAAAGGGGACTGCAATTATTACCACATGGCACTTTTCCGGTATCATAAAATATCTCAGTATCCGGCCCGCATGGCCCCGTTTTACCCGCTGGCCCCCACCAGTTTTCCTCCATCCCACCATAAAATATCTGGCTGTCGTTAAGACCGATATTTTTCCAACGTTCATAAGCTTCGATGTCCTTAGGAATCTCTTTATATCCACCGAAGACAGTGACCGCGAGTTTGCTTGTGGGTATCCCCAATTTAGATGTCAAGAACTCATAGCTCATCATTATTGCTTCTTGTTTAAAATAATTGCCGAGCGACCAATTGCCGAGCATTTCAAAATAGGTATGATGAAAATCATCACCTACTTCGTCAATATCATCTGTTCGGAGGCATTTTTGAATATTAACAAGACACTTACCTTGCGGATGGCGTTCTCCAAGTAAATATGGTACAAGCGGATGCATGCCTGCGGTTGTGAATAGGACACTGGGGTCATTATCAGGAAGTAATGATGCCGACGGGATTTCTTTGTGCTCTCTTTCTAAGAAAAAATTTATAAAAATTTCGCGCATTTCCTGAGCTTTCATGACAAACTCCTTTCATAATAAAAAACGCCCTAAGTCAAAAAACTTGACTTAGGGCGAACATTGCTGTCCGTGTTACCACCTAAATTCGGAGGAAACCCTCCGCTCTTTGCCAACGCAGGTATATAACCTATGTTGTATCCCCTTTATACGGCGGGACAGGATTTTCCGTTGAAGCCTACTAAAAAAACCGTTCGGTTCACAGCTCCGAGATCGCTTCTGACTTGCTATTGTAAAGATTTGCACCAACCATCTTTTCTCTGCGACAATGAACAAGACATACTATTTCTCATCATAGCATTTATATTCAATTTTTCACAGTATAGCATGCTCGCATATAAAAGTCAACGCATTATAAATCAGCACAGCTCTGACGAGCAAAAAAATTG
>DBTM01000076.1:8320-11283 GCA_002307055.1 Clostridiales bacterium UBA1316 | reverse complement strand
GTGAATCTTCAGATGCTCGGTCAGCTGGGCGATACGCTCTGTGAGGATGGCAATCTGAACTTCCGGCGAGCCCGTATCTTTTTCATGCGTGCGGTTTGAGTCGATAACGATAGTTTTTTGCTCTTTCGTGATCATTTAATCAAGTCCTTTCTTTTTGCGCGTTATTAAGCGCGCCGCGTTCATGAGAACGCATTTTCCCCCAGAATCTGAGTATCAGGCGAAAAGGCACCGGTATTTTATCCGGCATTGTCCTGAAACTAAGAGACGGGCAGTAAAATATGCCTTTATGCAAGGCTAAAGTATTCTAACATACCTGAAAAATAATGTAAAGCTTATTTTTATAGTGTTATTTTGGCGAATTTTGTTTATTTTTTGTGTGGCGGGAATTAATTGGCAATACAAATTCGTTATATTACATATGACAAGTGTTATGCTGGTGCGAAGTAGATGTGCTAGGCATAACTGCTGAAGAACGTGTAATGTATTGTATACCATCAAGGCTGGTCAAATAAAATTATATATTGTTATATGAAACATCCACATAATTACTCTTTAATTTCAGGTTTCCATTGTTGGATTGTTTTTGATAAAAAATCAATAAACATTTTTCTGTTATATTCTTTTATTTTTTTTGGGTAAACAGCTCTATTTAGGTAATTATTTAATTTAATTAAAGTATCGTAATCATTTGAAAAAACTTCTGAAATATTCGCATAACAATAAATAGAACCAAGACCTCTACGAAAATCACTAAAGTTAAGAGTCGTTGAAATTTCAAGATTATTACTTAATGCGTCAATATTGATATATGATAAAAAACTCTTTTTTGATAAAAAGTAACTTTTATGATCTTCGTAATAGTTATATATATCATTACCCCATTTTTCTTTATTCAAAATCGCATTTATATCAATTTCATTTTTCTTTTGTGATGATTCTTTTTGGATTTTTCGTAGATTATCCATGAAAGCCTTAAATTCTGTTAAGCACAAATTATTCGCATTAATTAATGGTTCTTCATATGTTTCTACTTCTCCACCACTCTGCATTAGATTCGTTTTCATTATTTCAAATATTTCATTAATATCAACAGGATTTATGTCTAACCCCTTAAGACAAAATAATAATGATAGTATTTTTTTGTATTTTACTGTTGCATATTTATCTTCGATTAATTTCGATTTCATTTTTAGCAACTGCTCAACAATAAAGTCATCATCTAGTTCCCAGTAATTGCTTAGTAAATTAATCGGATCATCATGAGCAAAATTTTTGGCAATAACATCCGTATTGTACGATGAGAGCACTTTTATAACTCTCGTTTCATCATATAATGATGAATATATATAGTCATGAATAAATTTGAAAGATTGCATACCCCAAATTTCATCATTGAAGCATATTTCACCATATTCGCTATTTTCGGACCACTCATAATTCTTAATACCTTTTTTAAATGCTATAGAAACTTTAAGTATGGCTATAAATATCTCACAAATGATTTGCTCGTATTCTTGGAATGATTGTTTTTGTTCATCTAATGACTTACAAATTTTTGCTAGATATATCAATGAGAATTGTAGTGTTCGAATATTATAATGATTTTTACTTAACATAATCGATTCTATCTGATTTTGAATGCTCTTAATTATCCGATTTGTTCTTTCACTTTTTATACATTTATCAATAATCAATGGTACTATCTCTTTTAGCTGAGGCTTATAATATATAGTTCTACCTATCAATTTTTCTTTTATTTGATTATAGAGTTCATTCTCTTCAAAAAGATATGAGACTCTTTGTTTAATCTGATCTAAATTATAAATGTTATTTGTTGTTATGTTTTGATTTAATGAATCTTTTGATTTTTGTTCTAATGATCTGAAGTCAATTCTCTCGTGAAGAGAAAGTAAATACTTAAGTTCAAGATTGTTTTGTGTATTGATTATTCCAATTTCTGATTGATTAGTTATTATGATAACCTTTATATTATTTTGCTCAACTAGATTATTTATAAATCCTAAAACTTCGTTAATAGGAATAGAACAACGTTCTAAATCATCGAAGATAAATATATATCTTTTATAATTAGCAAATTCAGCAAAGATATTTGCTGGTTTAATATCAGAAAGTGCAGAAAGACCGTATTTATCAATTATTGCCTTTGTTCCTGCACCGATAATGGGTAAAATTTTCGCGTTTATACGAAGAGAAAACTCTAGAATCTTAAAAAAAAGCATACTAGAAATGGCCTCTGTATCTTTTAGACCATATAAAGATATATAAATTACACTTTTTGTTAGTTTCCTTTTTTCTTTTGAGTTACGTTTATTACAAACATTCTTGTATAATAAACTTTTTCTTTTTTGGTTTTCAATCTCATGCGGGAGCTTCTCAATACTAGGTATAAGTTTCGTTTTGACAAAGTTGGTTTTCCCGCTACCCCATTCACCATCCAATAGTATGGCATAATTGTATATATCTTCATTTATGTATTCAATAATCAAACATATAATTTCGTCGTCTGATAAAAAAGACATGAATTCAAATCCTTTCTTATTCTATTACTATTGGTGCTCATATTATGGAGTATATTCCCTAAAACAGCAAATATCAACATCGTCAAACACGGTGTATGGAATATATTCGACACTGTGTTTGAAATTTATTGATGGAATGATATACCGGAGGAACACCAAAATCTGAAATTCCTTCGAACGGAACCTCATCAAGAAAAATAGAGAAGGTTATGAGGTTTGGTAATTACGAAGCGTTGAATAAGGTGCTTTGCAACGGGACGATGGATACAGTCAGGGAATAAACGGGCGATCACAGAACGCCCCTACCGTTGACATAAATTGTGTAGAGGTGAACTGTGTTCACCCATTGTTCTTTACCCTTTCCCCAGATGAATCATCAGCGCCGCGATATCGGCGGGGGAGACGCCGGAGATGCGGGTTGCC
>DBTM01000076.1:0-8076 GCA_002307055.1 Clostridiales bacterium UBA1316 | reverse complement strand
GGGGAGACGCCGGAGATGCGGGAGGCTTGGCCGAGATTTAAGGGCCTGATCTTTCCGAGCTTCTGGCGGGCTTCCAGGCGAAGACCCTGCAGGTCGTCATATTTGATATCGTCGGGCAGCCTGACGGCCTCCATGCGCTTGGCGTCCTCAACCTGGCGCGTCTGGCGTTTGATATAACCGTCATATTTAATGGAGATCTCCGCCTGCTCGGTGACGGCGGCGGGCAATTCGGGCCGCTTCGGGTCGAAGGGCGTGAGGCTCTGATAGTCCAGCTGCGGGCGGCGGAGCAGGGAAGCCAGACTCACGCCGGACGGCGGGGCCGTTGTGCCGCTGGACTCCAGCATAGCAATGAGCTCAGGCGACGGCGCGATAAAAGTGTTCTCCAGCCGCTTGATCTCGCGGTCCACAGCCTCGTATTTTTCAAGGACCTTCTGGTGACGCGCGTCGGAAACAAGGCCGATCCGATGGCCGACAGCACTCAGCCGGATGTCGGCGTTGTCCTGACGGTGATACAGCCGGTATTCCGAACGCGAGGTCATCACGCGGTACGGCTCGTTGGTGCCCTTGGTCACAAGGTCGTCTATGAGCGTGCCGATATACCCCTGGTCGCGCCGGATGATCATGGGCTCTTCACCCTTGAGCTTAAGCGCGGCGTTGACGCCGGCAACAAACCCCTGAACGGCTGCTTCCTCGTAGCCCGAGGAGCCGTTGAACTGACCGGCGCCGTATAAGCCCTTGATTTTTTTGGTTTCTAAAGTCGGCAGGAGCTCCGTCGGATTGATGCAGTCATATTCAATCGCGTAAGCGCAGCGCATCATTTCGGCGTGCTCAAGCCCCGGAATTGTATGCAGCATTTTGAGCTGCACCTCCTCCGGCAGCGAGGACGAAAAGCCCTGCACATAGAGCTCCTCCGTTCCGAGGCCCATCGGCTCGATAAACAGCTGATGCCGCTTTTTGTCCGCAAAAAGCACGACCTTGCTTTCAATCGACGGGCAATATCGCGGTCCGACACCCTCAATGATGCCCGAATAGAGCGGGCTGCGGTGGAGATTTTCGCGGATGACCGCGTGCGTTGCTTCATTTGTATAGGTCAGATAACAGACGGCGCGGTTTTCAACGGGCAGCTCGGTCTCAAAAGAAAAGGGGATCGGCTGCTCGTCCCCCGGCTGCAGCTCCATCTTTGAAAAATCGACGCTGCGGGCGTTTATTCTGGGCGGTGTGCCTGTTTTGAAGCGGCGCATATCGAGGCCAAGCGCCGTCAGGCACCCGCCGAGCTGCATGGCGGCAAACATACCGTCCGGCCCGCCCTCGCGGATGGCTTCGCCGACGATTGTCCGCCCGGCCAGATACGTCCCCGAGCAGATAACAGCCGCCTTTACCTTATATATTGCGCCGGTCTGCGTTTTCACATACTTCACAGAGGCGAGAGCCTCTGTGAAGTTCTCCACAGAGGCTCTCGCCTCTGCGGAGTTCGAGACAGCGCCGTTTTCAACGCCGATTTCTATAATTTCAGCCTGCTTGAGGCACAAATTTTCCTGCAATTCCAGGGTGTGCTTCATGAGCTTCTGGTATTCGCGCCTGTCGGCCTGGGCGCGCAGGGAATGGACGGCAGGTCCTTTCCCGCGGTTTAAAAGCCGGTATTGAATGCATGTTTTGTCGGCGGCTTTCGCCATCTCGCCGCCGAGCGCGTCGAGCTCGCGCACAAGATGCCCCTTGCCGGTCCCGCCGATAGCGGGATTGCACGGCATATTACCGACGGCGTCAAGATTGATCGTAAAGCAAACCGTTGCCAAGCCGAGGCGCGCCGAAGCGAGCGCCGCTTCAATCCCGGCATGACCCGCCCCAATCACCGCGACATCAAATTGCCCGGCGTTAAAATCCATACTCCGCACCTCCTTTGCTTTTGGGACACCGCCCTCGGCGTCCCCTTGCAGATGATAATTTTAAGCCATCTGCTCAATAATTGCAAGAGTAATGGCTGTTAACGCATGTTTTCAGGGATAGCACCAGTTGACAATAGTACCATCTGGGATATAATTAGGAAATATATATTGATGCGCTTCAGTGAGACTGAAGGGTTTATCGGTCGGGAGGACAACATGCTAAAAAATTCGGATAAAACAATGGACAAAATTGTCGCCCTCTGTAAAGGGCGCGGCTTCGTTTACGCCGGGAGCGAGATCTACGGCGGACTTGCCAATTCATGGGATTACGGCCCCCTGGGTGTGGAGCTGAAAAACAATATCAAGCGTGCCTGGTGGCGCAAATTCGTCCAGGAGAGTCCGTATAACGTCGGGCTGGACGCCGCTATTTTAATGAACCCGCAGGTGTGGGTGGCCTCCGGTCACATCGTCAACTTCAACGATCCGCTCATCGACTGCAAGGAATGCAAAATGCGTCACCGGGCCGATCATCTGGTCGAGCAGTATAATAAAGAAAATAATATCGACATGATCGCCGACGGCCTCCCGAACGACGTGCTGACAGCCTACATCCGGGAACATAATATCCCATGCCCGGGCTGCGGCAAAAGCAATTTCACGGAAATACGCAAGTTTAATATGATGTTCAAGACCCATCAGGGCGTCACGGATGACAGCAGCACCGAGATTTATCTCCGCCCCGAGACGGCGCAGGGGATGTTCGTCAACTTTAAAAACGTGCAGCGCACCACGCGCCGCAAGCTGCCCCTGGGCATCGCGCAGTCGGGCAAGAGCTTCCGCAACGAAATCACACCCGGCAACTTCACCTTCAGAACACGTGAGTTTGAGCAGATGGAGCTGGAGTTCTTCTGCAAGCCGGGCACGGAGCTTGAATGGTTCGACTATTGGCGTTCCTTCTGCAAGAACTGGCTGCTCTCCCTGGGTATTCAGGCGGAAAACCTGCGCCTGCGGGATCACGAAAAAGAAAAGCTCTCCCATTACTCCAACGCCACGACGGATATCGAATATTTATTCCCATTCGGCTGGGGTGAGCTCTGGGGCGTGGCCTCGCGCACCGATTTCGACCTCAAGGCCCACCAGACAACCTCCGGTCAGGATTTGAGCTATTTCGACCAGGATTCCGGCGAACACTTTATCCCGTACTGCGTTGAACCCGCGGTGGGCGTTGACCGCATCGCACTGACCGCTTTATGCGACGCGTATGATGAAGAGATTGTAGACGCCGAGAAGAACGACTCCCGTGTTGTCCTGCATCTGCATCCGGCGCTTGCGCCGTTCAAATGCGCCATCTTACCGCTCTCTAAAAAGCTGACTGAACCGGCTGAAGCCGTTTATCATCAGCTTCAGAAGAGCTTTATGGTGGATTTCGACGACGCGGGTTCAATCGGGAAGCGGTACAGGCGGCAGGATGAGGTCGGCACGCCGTTTTGCCTGACATTTGACTTCGATTCCCTTGATGACGGCTGCGTAACCGTCCGCGACAGGGATACAATGGCGCAGGAGCGCGTCAAGATAGAGGAACTCGCCGGATATATTACCAAAAAGATTGATTTTTAACACGTAAAGCGATACATTTATATATGTGTAATCAAATTAGCAATAAGTACGAATATCGAGGTGCAAGATGGAAAATCGAAAGAACGCAAAGGGACTGCGTGTTATTGCCGAAGGCATTCGGCTTGTGACCCTGCAGGAGCTTGAGGGCTTCGGATCGGGTCATATCGGCGGTTCGATGTCGATCGTCGAGACGCTTGCGGTTTTATACGGCAGCGAGCTGCGCTGCGACCCGAACAATCCCAACTGGGAGGGACGGGACAGGCTTGTCATGTCCAAAGGACATGCCGGTCCGGCGCTTTACGCCACACTGTCGCTCAAGGGCTTTTTCCCAAAAGAGATGCTCAGCGAGCTCAATCAGGGCGGGGGCAGGCTGCCCAGCCACTGCGACAGAAACAAGACGCCAGGCATAGACATGACGACGGGTTCGCTCGGCCAGGGCATTTCCGCCGCCATCGGCATCGCGCTCGGGTGCCGTCTGAATAAGTCCGACAGCATCACCTACCTCATCCTCGGCGACGGTGAGTGCAATGAAGGCCAGATATGGGAGGGCGCGATGTTCGCCGCCTACCATAAGCTTGATAACCTCATCGCGTTTGTTGACAATAACAAGCAGCAGCTTGACGGCTTTACAAAAGACATTCTGGATATGGGCGATATCGGTGATAAATTCCGCAGCTTCGGCTGGTTTGTCCAGAATGTCGGCGGACATGACACCGACTTAATACTCGATGCGGTCATTGCCGCCAAGGCGCATAAGGGCATGCCGTCCGTTATTATTCTGGATACAATCAAGGGCTACGGCACCTTTGCCGCCGGTGTTGAAAGCAACCACCACATGGCTTTCTCCAAAGAACAGATGGACGAGGCCATCAAAAAGGTCTCGGAAAGGCTTGAAGAAGCCAGAAGCGCGGTTGCAGCCGATTACCATATGGATGAAAAGCCGACGGCAGGCGCGGCGACAGCAGCCGCTGAGGCGGCAACCGCTGAGGCGGCAGCCACAGTTGCGGTGGAGCCGGGAAAGGCTCAGGAACAGGGGGAAGACAATGTTTAAGGTACGTGAAACATTAGCGAAAAGCCCCATCATGATGCGGGAAGCTTATTGCAATACATTAATCGATATGGCCACGGAAAACGAAAACATTGTGGTGCTTGACGCCGACCTTGTCAGCTCTTCGGGCATGAAGCCCTTTTTCAGGCAATTCCCGGACAGCGCCATCAATGTCGGTATCGCCGAAGCCAATATGATCGGCATCGCTGCCGGCTTGTCCGTTGTCGGTAAAATTCCGTTCGCACACAGCTTCGGCTGCTTCGCCACGCGCAAAACCTGTGACCAGGTCATGATTTCGGCGGCTTACGCCAAGCTGAACGTCAAAATCCTCGGCTCAGACCCCGGCGTGACGGCGGCTTATAACGGCGGCACCCATATGCCGTTTGAGGATATGGGCGTCATGCGCTCGATACCCGAAATTACGCTCATCGAACTGACCGACCCCGTCATGGTGATGGATATTATACGGCAGGTTGCCGACAGCTACGGCGTGCATTATATACGCATGCCCAGGAAAAACGTCACCGCCGTTTATGAAGACGGCTCGTCGTTTGAAATCGGCAAGGGCAATGTGCTGCGCGAGGGCAAGGACGTGACGATCATCGCCAGCGGCATTCTGGTGGCTGAGGCCCTCAAAGCGGCGGAAGTATTGAAAAATGACAGGATATCCGCCAGAGTTGTCGATATGTTCACATGGAAGCCCATTGACACCGAGCTTGTTGAAAAATGCGCCAAAGAGACGAAGGCCATCGTCACAGCCGAGAATCACAACATATTCGGCGGACTCGGTTCAGCCGTTTCGGAAGCTGTCGTCAAGACACACCCTGTGCCCGTTGAGATGGTGGGCGTCAAGGACCGGTTCGGGCAGGTCGGTACGGAGGATTACCTGAGAGAGGAATACGGCCTCACAGCCAAAGAAATTGTCGAAGCGGCCAAACGCGCCGTATCCAGAAAAAAGCACGGTCTGTTTTCGTTATAATTAACCGGTATTTACAAATAACTGTCATTCTGAGGAGCATAACGACGAAGGATCTTTCCTGCGGCATGACCAATGCGGGCAGAGATCATCCGCTGCCGCTCGGAATGGCAGTTTGTATTTATGCGGGAGTCAATACAGGAGGTTCACATGGCAGATACCATAGCGGCGATAGCCACCGGGAGCGGTGTTACCGCCATCGGCATTATCAGAATCAGCGGAGCGGCAGCCATAGATGCCGCCGACAGTATATTTCGCTCAAAAAGCGGCATAAAAATGAGTGAAGTCGTGGACCGAAAGCTTATCTACGGCGAGCTGCTCGGCCGCGACGGCTGCGTCATCGATATCTGCCTGTGCACCGTCAGCCGTAAGCCGAACAGCTATACCGGCGAGGACACGGCGGAATTTCACTGCCACGGTTCGCCTGTTGTTCTGGCGGAGGCTTTGCGCGCGCTTATGAGCTCCGGTGTCCGGCAGGCGCAGGCGGGGGAATTTACGAAACGCGCTTTTCTGAACGGGCTTCTGGACTTGAGCCAGGCGGAGGCTGTCATCGACCTCATCGAAGCCGAGACGGAGTCCGCCTCGCGCAACGCCGCCGGGCAGCTTGGCGGTGTGCTCGGAAAGAAAATTGAAGAGATTTACGGCGCGCTCCTGCATTTATCGGCGCACTTTTTTGCTGTCATCGATTATCCGGATGAGGATATCGAGGCGTTTGAGCTCAAGGATTACAAAAACACACTGGCTCAGGCGGAGACGGCGCTGTGTACGCTCCTGTCGACCTATAACAGGGGCAGAATCATGAAGGACGGCGTAAAAACCGCCATCATCGGCCGCCCGAACGTCGGCAAATCCTCTCTTTTAAACGCCTTGCTCGGCTATGAGCGGGCCATCGTCACCGAGCATGCCGGAACGACGCGGGACACCATTGAAGAAAAGATCCGACTCGGGAGCCTCGTGCTGCGCCTCGTCGATACCGCCGGTATCCGGGAGGCTGAGGACACCGCCGAGAAGCTCGGTGTCGCGCGCGCAAGAGACGCGGCGGAGAGCGCGGAGCTCGTCCTGGCCGTGTTTGCCGGCAGCGAAACGCTCACAAGTGAAGATGAAGCGGTTTTGAAAATCGCGCAAGCGGGCATAAACAAAATCGCCGTCATCAACAAATCCGACCTGGAGACGAAAGCCGATGTCAGCGCTGTTGAAAAGGAACTCGGCACAGCCAGCTGCCTGTCCTCCCTGACAGGTACCGGCCTTGATGCCTTAATCTCAAGAATTGAGCAGCTGTTCGAAGACGGCAAACATATACCCTCCGGAGAAATACTGACGAATATGCGGCAGGCAGACGCCGTCCGGCGTTCACTTGAAAGTCTCCGCCTGGCGCAGGAAGCGCTGTCATCCGGTGTCACGCCGGACGCCGTTTTGACGGAGATCGAGACAGCTTTATCGTCTCTGGGTGAGATAACGGGCAGGACCGCCCGCGAAGATATCGTGTCTCAAATCTTTGAACGCTTCTGCGTCGGGAAGTGAGTTTTGTAAATACGGCGTGAAGTACGGTAAAATTATCTAAAAATTTTACCAAAATGTTGTCTTTATCGGCCACTAGTGCTATAATGTGCAATTGAATAAGTCATCGCACATTACGGATATTCCGTACAACAGCAGATCATGAATATCATTCAATTAGGAGGATTTCTTTGTGAGTAAAAAATACGTATACCTGTTTTCCGAGGGCAATGGCAAAATGAAAGAGCTTCTCGGAGGAAAAGGCGCCAACCTCGCTGAAATGTCAAATCTCGGCATGCCGGTTCCAAAGGGCTTCACCGTAACGACGGAAGCATGCACGAAGTATTATGACGACAATGAAACGATTTCCGGAGAGATCCAGGAAGAGATCATGGCCTATGTCACGACGCTTGAAAAACAGACCGGCAAAAAATTCGGCGACAAAGATAATCCCCTTTTAGTATCCGTCCGTTCCGGTGCGCGCGCCTCCATGCCCGGCATGATGGATACAATTTTAAATCTCGGCCTGAATGAAGAGGTCGTTAAGGTCATCGCGAAGAAATCCGGCAACCCGCGCTGGGCGTACGACTGCTACAGGCGTTTTATCCAGATGTATTCCGACGTTGTCATGGAGGTTGGCAAGAAATATTTCGAAGTCCTCATTGACGAAATGAAGCAGGCGCGTGGTGTCCATCAGGACACGGAGCTGACTGCCGACGATTTAAAAACACTGGCGCAGCAGTTTAAAGATGAATATAAAGCTAAAATCGGCGCCGAGTTCCCGTCCGACCCTGTCGTTCAGATGATGGGCGCCATCAAAGCCGTTTTCCGTTCCTGGAACAACGCGCGCGCCATCGTGTACCGCCGTATGAATGACATCCCCGGCTCGTGGGGCACAGCCGTCAGCGTCCAGGAAATGGTTTTCGGCAATCTCGGCAACACCTCGGGCACCGGCGTTGCGTTTACCCGCAATCCGGCTACCGGCGAGAAAAAGCTGTTCGGTGAATTTTTAATGAACGCCCAGGGCGAGGATGTTGTCGCCGGTATCCGCACAC
>DBTM01000086.1 GCA_002307055.1 Clostridiales bacterium UBA1316 | reverse complement strand
TAACCTTCATCCCATGTAACCGCCGCATTTACTGTATAGGGTTCGGGTAGTATTGGACTTCGTCTTGTGTTGCAGACTCGTCCGCCCTAAGTCAGCCTTCTATGCGTTTTCTGTTCGTCGGTTCCGGACTTTGCCTCCAGCTTCCTTCAGATTCCGTCTCGCGGCGGTCACCCTTGCCTTTGGCTAACGCTTCCTACTACCAAGCGCGTAGTGGACTCTCACCACCGAGTTATCGCCCTTGTCGGGCGCACAATTAAAAAGCACCGTGCGTCCAACAGCACAGTGCTTTTTAATATTGATAAAATTAATAATGCAATATGATCTGCATGTTACGGCCCTGTTCCGTCCGAGTAAACGCAGATCCGTCCATTTTCAGAACCCGTAATTATAAAGCGTGTCATCAAGCCGTCCCAGTCCAGCACGGACTTCGCTGCTTCGCTGCGTACGCCATCTATTGTCACTTCATATTCTTTTAATTTTTCGTTGTCTCCTTCTACCTGATTTCTCTTTATTGATATGACCTCGACTGCTGATAAATAGGCGTAAACCTCTGGAACTGTATTATACGGCATATGATCATCCATATTTGAAAACAGTGACTCAAGCTTTCTTTCTATACTCAGAGAAGAGTTCATCATCGCACTGTTTCCGGAAGCAATGCTCTTAAAATACCGCGTTATGACCTCATTTGCCGTCCGTTTTTCTGCAGCAATATTTACGGGGTCTGTCTTGTCGTAATAATTTTGATACCAATATTCCGCGAGGCTTTGGCCCGTTATATCCTCAACCGTCTTTAAAGAAAGCGTAAAAGAACTCCCCGCATGACGTCCTGTATCTATATATGCGCCGACAATCGTCTTCTCTTTATCTCTGATCACAATACCACGCGGATTATCAAAAGATGAGTCACTGAAATTTGCCGGTATCTTACCGCCAGTGATTTTATATATCTCGATCGTCACATCAGCACCTAAGCATTTTTTCAGATCAAAGCCGCTGTCCTCCGCCAGTACGACCGCTCTCAACCAGTAAAACTGCATCGGCGAAGCCTCAGCATTAGTCATGAGCGTCGTTGGCAGCTCAGCCTCCGTCTTACCCAAGCTTTCAATTGCCCGCCAGCCGCTATGCGCCGAAAAAAGCGCTGTGACATCAGCCGGAATCGCAGTACCCGAGGGTTGCGGTGATTGCGTCGTCAGTGCAGGCGCCGCAGAAACAACGGCCTCCTGCGTCGGCTCCCCGCTTCCCGGCGCTGCCTTATGTGCGCACCCGGCAAGCATGACCAGGATACCGGCTGTAAGCACCCAAACGGCCCATATCTTTATTACCTTCAATTCGGTAATCACTCCCAACAAAAACATATTGTGCCTGTTCATGTAGTATACACTGTTTCCAATATAATGCAATGAATGTTTGTTTTAGTAATATCAGTCTGCTCCCAAAGTGAAGATAATAATAAAAAAGTGTCATAGGGGTTGCAGAAGTGTCAAATAACGGGATAATATTAGTAACCATCAAATTCAGGAGGATAAGCATATGTTAAAAGAAAAGCTGCTCGGCACGTGGAAGCTCGCCTCGTTCACCGGTACGGACGAGGATGGCGTGACCGTCGATATCATGGGAGAGGACGCGACCGGATTTATATGTTATGCGCAGGACGGCTGGGTATCCGTTGAAATTCTGCGCGCTGGCAGGCCGCGCTATGCCGTCCCGGACACTGAACTCGGCACCGACGAGCAGACGCTCGCCGCCGCGCGAGGCATGTTCGCCTACGCCGGACGCTTCACCATTGACGAGGACAATCAGATTGTCTATCACGACCTGGAATTCAGCCTCATCCCCAACTGGATCGGCAGCCGCCAAAAACGCTACATCCATTTTGAGCCTGACGATGCCGCCCTTCTCCTCACCGCCGACCCCGTCCGCATCGGTAAAGACGGCAAACGCCGCCGCACCGCCCTCCGCTGGGTCCGCGGATAACACAAAATCCTCACTATAGGGACGGTATATCTGCCTTTCAAAAGCGGATATTGCCGTCCCTATAGCGTTTTGTTTTTTATTTTTGCAAGGATTCAGTACCCTCAGTCGTATTAGGAGTGAAGGATGATGTGTTTGGTAATTTGCAGATTCCTTCGGCCCATCAAAATCAGCGCGCACAGCGAAAAGGAGAAAGAACATGAAAAAGCTCATATATGGAATCATGACTGTTGCCCTCTTATTGGGTCTAACGCCAACATTAGCACTCGCTAAAGGCAATGGAGAGCAAAACAAAAACGAAACGAACCACAGTTATGTCGCTCAAAACGAGCAGGAAACCCTAGACAAGCCCATTAATAAAGCCATGCATCAAAACAACGGCAAGCACATCGGCTGGGAAAACAAGAATCTAAAAGATATGCCGGAGCTTGACACCGCTATAGCCAGCCGTGTGACAGCCGGAACGATTACACAAGCGCAGGCAAATGCCATTAAAGCCGCTTTTACAGCAATAAAAGCTTCTAAGGAATGCTATAAGTTTAACACCATCCTGGCCGGCCTCGTCTCAGCCGGAACAATAACGCAAACGCAGGCAGACGCTGTCAAAGCCGCTCTCACATCAGATAAAGCTGTTAAAGTCGTCAAGGGCAATACGGATTTAAAAACCCTTCTGAGCAGCCTTGTCACCACCGGAATAATAACGCAAATGCAGGCAGACGCGATTAATGCTTCTGCCGAAGCAGGCAAACCCTGCAAGAAGGATATCGCCTTTAAAGACTTACTGAACAGCCTTGTGACAGCCGGGACAATTTCTCAGGTACAAGCAGATGCCATCACTTCCGCCATCCAAACAGCCAAAAACTGCACCGATAGTTATAAATTTAAAACAGTCATGTCGGGCCTCGTCAAAGCAGGAATTGTGACTCAGGCGCAGGTCGATACCATTTTTGCCGCTGTTACAGCAGCGGAAAGCGGCACACATACCTATAATCTTGACGCCGTCATGGCCGCCTTGGTTACAGCCGGAACAATAACAAAATTACAGGCGGACTCAGTCGAGTCCGCTATCCTCTCAATAAGCAAATAACCATACATATACCCAGCAGAAAAGGCTATCTGCCTAATGGTAGGCTATAATTAAATCGGGTAGGAGGCTGACTCCTTAGCGGGTCAACCGACCTCCCACAGAACCGTGCTTACCGTTCGGTACACGGCTCCTCCCTTGTTTACGCACAAACAGACTCGTAATACTCGAGGAAATTGAGATATCCTGCCTTCTTAAGCCTTTCGGCGGAGATGGCCTTTTCAATGATTGGGTTACTGGCGACACGCCAGTAACCTTTTCTAATGTTGGCTCCTTCCCACGCCACCCATTCCTTAATGCCCAGTTTTCTGAGCATAGAGTCGATCAATTCAAACGACTATTTCGCAGCCGAATTATCAAACATTGTCTTTATAGCTGGATTAATTTTATACGCCCGGTTAAACCATTCCAAAGCATCCTCAGTCTCTCCAAGCATCTGACTTGCCAAGCCAATGGCCCACATACTTTGCCAGGAAGCGGGATAAATTTTGACACATTCTTTAAAAAACGCAACAGCTTCAGCCAGTTCAATTTGTTCCATCGCAGTAAGCGGTTTTACCTGACCCTTACTGTTAATCTTACCTTTCATCAGTTCGTTTGCTTTATCGTACAAGGTATTAAATTTTATTTTTTCTTCATTGCTTAAGGTATCGCCAGTCATTTCTTTTCACACCTCATCTTCCTCATAAACAAAGCTTATAGCACGACAAGTGCCAATTTTTCTTGACGCATTCTGAATAAAGAAAGTTTCTCCGGTAACTAATGAATCTTTGACATCATCGTAAGCCTCGCCAAATATTAATGGCATTTCGATTAGCACACGGTAATTCTGACCTCTTGTCAACTTATCAAGGCTTTTATCTGCTATAATCGTTCCCGAAGTTAGGTAGCCTCCAAGGTTGATTGATGGTCTGAGTATGAGTCTCGGATTAAGGTCCGAAGATAGGCTGTGTTCGGTTTCTTCCGGTGTGTAGAAGTGTATATCGGCCTCCATTATTAGCATCAATTATCCCTCCAATTAATAAATGTGGAGTATTTCTTTTATGTATTTATTAAATGTATCCAGATTTCCGGGCTGAATTGTTACAGTGCCGTTTTTAAAAATTGTTGTATCAACTTTCGTAAAGTCACCAATATTGTTGAGAATACCCTTAGGGATTTTGACCTCAAGGACAGCGGCAATGTTGGGATAGCGTTCAGCAAAATTGATGGTGTCCTGCTTGTCGAGCCCAAATTGCTTTACCTCCATGCCAGTTGGAACGGTATTAAACTTTCCCGAACCAACGACATCATAGTATTCGTTTGGTCCAACAGCCCGGTATATAGACGTAATTTCATCTGAGTTAAATGTCTCCCCCGCGCCCTCAGGTGAGAAGTCCTGCGCTTGCAGTTATCGTGCGGTCCGTTTTTCGGTTTCAAAAAATCAGTCTTCGCTCATTGACGGCGCGACGTACGCCGTCTTGTTTTTCATCATGCCGTA
>DBTM01000026.1 GCA_002307055.1 Clostridiales bacterium UBA1316 | reverse complement strand
TAAACACCATCTGGAAGAAGAAGAGTGCATAGATACCGGCATCGTATGTGCCGCCGCTTTGGAGTAAAAATCCTTTATAGCCGAGGATACCGCCGAACCCCGGTATTGCCAGCATACCATTTAAGGCTGAGCCGCCGGTACCGAGCCCTGCTGCGCCGCCCGAGCCGCCGAACTGTATGGCAAACCCAACGAGGAAATAACCGACTGCGCCGACGAGAAACACCATGAAGTTCATTGTGATTGTGTGCGCTGCGTTCTTTCCGCGGACGAAACCGGTTTCAACCATTGCGAATCCGCACTGGAAGAAGAAGACCATGAAGCCGGTAATCATAACCCAAACGAAGTTCGCGCTGTACTGTGCTTTATTGGCTGCGACAGCGACATCAGAAAGCGTTTCAGTACCTGTTGACGTCGCGTAGGATGCGCCTGTTGGATCCGGTCCCGCCGCCAGTGCCGGCAGCAGAAGGACTCCGGCTAATATCACCAGCAGCACAAAAATGCTGATAAATTTGATAGACTTTTTCATTTTTTTACCCTCCCTTATACTTATCTGCTTTTAGCAGGTTTTGCTTTTTTAAAGTTGCTCCACGAGAAATAGGACGAATCTTTCAGGATAACCTTGCTCAGCTTATTTGCGGACAAGAAAAACCGAATACCAAAATACATAACAAGAAGTGCTAATACAATGCCGGGTACCGTACTATTCAGAATTTTGAAGTTGATGTTATTGACCACACTGTACACTGCGTACCAGACGCCGGATCCTGTGATCAATAATGCTCCGGTGAAAAGAGCGGCAACAGTCGCCATTTTCCCTTTTTTGTCCCTTCCAAGCGGTTTTCTTATCTGTTTCATGTTTGCTCCCCCTTAAAATCTCTGCTCAATCTCAATATTCCTGTTATGAGAATGTCCGTCTCTGCTTAAAATATGTGTCCGGGTTGTATATAAGAGATATTCGCATACCTCATAACAGCTTACTAAAAAATCAAAGCGCAGAATCAGTTTTTGATTCGGCGCCTTTGCCAGCATTTGGTTATTTTTTTCGGCACCTCAAACGGTGCCTCTGAATATAAAAAAGCGCGAATCAATCGAATTGATCCGGCGCCTTTGCCATTAAAACGTGAGTGAAAAGCTCACTTGCTTTATTTGAATATAATGTAACACCAAAATGAAAGGAGGTCAAGAGAAAAATTCATAATATTTGCATTTTGTACAGTTATACAAAATAAAGCTAGGATGTTTTGAAGTGGGGTGTATATTGTGTTGCAAATTGACCATATGCTGATTTGATTTGTGGTTGATATACAAAAAATATCACAAAATGTTAAAAAATATTTTGCATTTGCTGACGCCTATGATATAATCGCCTTATTTTTATAAGGAAGTGAGTTTTCGATGATAATTGGTTTACTGATTATTCTGATTTTAGTGCTGATCCTGCCGTTCGTGGTAGAAATTGTTGAACACAATCTTGAAATATTTCTGTTTGTCATGGGGCTTGCTTCAGTGATTATATCAAAGGCGATTTCACTGAATTTGTTTATAGGAATATTAGAGAACTATTTTCTTTATTTCATTACCCTGGCGGTCCTTGTGTTCGGTATACTCTTTATCGTATTTAAAGATAAGGTTTCAGCACTGATCAACAAAATTTTAAAGCATGTTCCAATAAGCGTATTTGTCATGATCCTCATCATCATTCTGGGCTTTTTGTCAAGTGTTATTACAGCGATTATTGCCGCGCTTCTTCTGGTGGAAATACTGAATATAATGCCTATTAAGCGGCAGCAGAAGATTAATCTCAACATCATTGCATGCTTCTCAATCGGCCTCGGCGCGGTGCTCACGCCTGTTGGAGAACCGCTGGCGACGGTGGTAATATCAAAACTTGACGCGGGCTTCCTTTATCTGCTGGATTCACTCGGAATTTACATAATACCGGGTGTCATCGCCTTAGGCGTCCTTGGATTCATCTATATGAATAGAAAAGAAAAAAATATCACTATGGCGGAAAACGGACCCGGTTATGGGCCGGCGGGCGGCGTTGACTTGGAATTAACAGAAGAGTTCACGGAACCGGATACCATTAAAGGCGCTGTTATCAGAGCGATAAAAATCTTTTTCTTTGTCTTTGCCCTTGAGCTTCTCGGAACAGGCTTTAAACCGCTCATTGACACCTATGTTATCAGTATGAGCAATTATGTGCTGTACTGGCTCAATATGATCTCAGCAATTTTGGACAATGCCACTCTTGCCGCTGCGGAAATCAGCAATAAAATGACCGCATCACAAATCAGCGCCGTACTGATGGGCCTCCTCATCAGCGGCGGTATGCTGATTCCGGGAAACATCCCGAATATTATTTCTGCCGGTAAGCTGAAAATCCAAAGCCGGGACTGGGCCCGCCTCGGCGTCCCGCTTGGGCTTGTCATCATGCTTATCTATTTTATTATCATCTTTTTCATCTAAAAAAGCGTTTTGATGAAGCGAGGCTTTGATTTATAACGATTTGTCAGGCAACTGCGAACGTAAAACGACCGATGCGATACGCATCGGTCGTTCTCAATGGGGGCTATAGAGCACTATAACGCGTTAAAATGTGCGGCTTTATAAATTCTAGCCGCCATGGGATACAAGACGATCGCCACGATAATACTGCCGGCCCATTGAATCAAATTGAAAGGTAAAGACACCACCGCGTAAGCGAACCCGAAAACTGCGGTTTCATAAAGTGCGTAACCGGCTGTCATAACAGCACCGCCGAGAACACAGGCAATCGCATACATCGGAAAGCTCTTTTTTTTGAGCATATAACCGAATATGAGTCCTATTAGGCCTTTTATGACGAAGGTTGCCGGGATATAGACGCCGGCGCCTGCCGCCGTATCCGCCAAAGCGCTGCCGACGGCTGCGGCTATCGCACCAATCGGTCCGCCGAGCAAATATGCCGAGAGATATATCATAGAGTCACCCAAATTGATATAGGCACCCGACGTAGCCGGAACGGGGAGCTTAATTGTCCAGGTCACGATGAAAATAATGGCGGCGGCTATCGCGGAATATGTGATTTTCTTAATTTTGTTGTTCATGATTTACCTCACAATTAGGACATTGGATATTGATCTGGGTTTATGACAGCGTCGTTTTAATCCCGTCATAACCGGCCAGTGAATCGGGAAATATAGACTTCGCATTTTCAATATAGGCTTCCGGGTCCTTCATAGCGGGGCTGAAATGCGTCAGCCACAGTACCCCGACATTGGCCTTGAGTGCGATACGGGCACTTGAGGAAAAGACCATATGCCCCTTCTCCTCCATTTTCTGATACATGTCTTCATCGCCGTACATGCCCTCGCAGATCAGGAGGTCGGCGCCGCACGCAAAATCGGCCATTTTATCCGTTGGTACCGTATCTGTCATGTAGCAGACGGATATCGGTACGCGTACTCCGTCTAAAACCATTTCGGGCTCAATATGGCGCCCGTCATCGAGCTGAACGGACTGCCCTGAATGCAAAGAACGAAAAAGTGTTTTTGGTATTCCGAGGCGCTCGGCTTTATCGGGGTTAAAAACCGGTTTTCGCTTAAGGGCAACGCGGTACCCGAGGCAGTGTATGCCGTGTTCGAGCGGCAGATAAGAAATCACACGATCATCATCTTCAAAATAACCCTCACTATCGGCTTTGATTTCAATAAGGCTGACCTCATACGGCAGCGCCGGAGCGATGATTAAAAGAGAGGAGACGACGGTTTGCAGGCCCCTTGGGCCTATGATTGTCAGGGGTGTTCTTTTGCCGTGATTGCCAAGCGTCAGGAGCAAGCCCGGGAGCCCCGCAATATGGTCGGCGTGATAGTGTGTAATAAGGAGCGTATCGAGGCGGCTTATTTTGCAGGCGGCTTTTTTCAGAGCAATCTGAGTGCCCTCACCGCAATCAATCAGGAGTCCTTTCCCCTGATATTCAAGCCAACAGCAGCTCAGCCAGCGCTCGGGCAGAGGAATCATCCCGCCCGTGCCGGGCAAACAGACGTCCATCATAGAAAGCCTCCTTTACATAACAGAGTTATCATATTGAAATAATAATGATTTTATACTCCGAAAGCATGCCGCGTCAATTATAATTCCACTCAAGTATGAGTAAAATAGGCAACTTTTTATGTGATAAATTGTGCATACCTATGATAAATGAACATAATTGCCAAAACAACTACTCAGCGGGACAAATTTGTAATATAAAGTAAGCAGATAATAAGCACCTCTGGATGCTTACATAAGAGAAGGAGAGCCAATCGTTGGACGATATTTTAAGAACAGATAAATTTTTAATGCATTACGGCATGCACCCGGTGTGCATAAATTTTAATGAATGCAAAGATGCGTTTATCAGCCAGATGAAAGCAGGTCTTGACGGAGCACCGTCTTCCCTGAAAATGATCCCGACATATCTGTCGGCAGACGGCTTGGTCCGTGAGGGCGAAACGGCGATTGCCATCGATATCGGAGGGACGAATCTCAGAGTCGCGCTGCTTCAAGTGATCGGCGGCCGGCTTCAGGTCGTGGAGTCGAGTGAAGCGCCGGTGCCGGGGTTATCGCATGCAATATCGAAAGCGGCGTTTTTTAGCGAGATTGTTGATAAGCTTCAGCCTGTCATTCATAAGAGCAGCCGAATTGGTATTTGTTTTTCGCACGCGGCTGAGATTCTGCCAAATAAAGACGGCCGGCTTATCTCCTTCAGTAAAGAGATCACCGTTTTGGACTCCGAGGGGATGGAAATCGCACACGAGCTCTCCGCAACGCTGAAGGGCCGCGGATATCATGAGCAAAAAGCATATGCTCTTTTAAACGACACGGCGGCTGTTCTGCTGATTGGCGCAGCGCCGATCTGCGGCGCTGTGCAGCCATATGACAGTTATATCGGATTTGTGCTTGGTACAGGCCAAAATCTCAGTTATATAGAAAAAACGGATCAGATAAAAAAATTGCAGGGCGGTTATCAAAAAGCGGCGATGATTGTAAACACAGAGTCCGGTTATTTTGACCGCATACCACCCGGCGCGATCGATACGGCATTGAACAAAACAACGGTCAATCCGCTGGAGCACCAATTTGAGAAAATGATGAGCGGCAGATATTTAGGGCAGCTTATATTACTAACGCTGCAAAAAGCGGTATCTGACGGGCTGTTCTCGGAAGAAACAGGTGCGTCAATCCTTTCTTTGAACGCGCTTTCATTATCTGAAATCAGCAGTTTTTTATCGGATATTTCTGCCCGAAATCTGCTTTCGGATTTGTGTAAAACGCGAGAGGACCGGACTGTGTTCGCTGCGGTGGCAGAAAGAATCATTGAGCGCGGGGCGAAGCTGGCCGTTGTGGCGATTGCCGCAGTCATGGAGAAAACTGACACAGGCCGACGTCCTGAAAAACCCGTATGCGTCGTTGCGGAGGGTTCGACCTTTCATAAGCTCTTTTCTTTTGAAGATAAATTCAATACCTATATCCTCAGCGAAATTACGGCTAAGCAGGGACGGTACTGCCAGGTTAAGGCGGTGGAGAATGCGACGCTGCTCGGCACCGCTTTTGCCGCACTGATTAATTGACAAGAAAGTTATACCGTAAACAGTTAATTTCAACGCACCCCGTAGGGGCAGACCTCGTGTCTGCCCAATCTTGGTAATTGCAAAGATGACTTAAACAAGAACGAGGGCAGACACAAGGTCTGCACCCTACGGGAGCGACGATGGCTTGTACATAAATCGCATAAGGTTGATGGTATACTTAATCTAAATAAAAAATAACTGCCTCGTTCAGTTAGTCGTTAAAGACTTGAGCAAGGCAGTTAAAGCTTATTATTTTATGTTTTCAGATATCTTCTCCGCGATTGCTCTTGCCACCAAGACGCCGCTTGCGGCGGCTTGGGCGAGCCCGCGGGTAATGCCGGCGCCGTCGCCGATGGCGTAAAAGTTTTTCAGCTTGGTTTCGAGTGAGGCGGTGAGCTGGGGCCTGGAGGAATAGAACTTGACTTCGACGCCGTAGAGGAGCGTATCGTAATTCGCCGTTCCCGGAGCGATTTTATCAAGCGCGTAAATCATCTCAATGATGTTGTCCATGTGCCGCTTGGGCAATACGAGACTCAAATCGCCCGGTGTGGCCTTCAGTGTCGGTTTGACGAAGCTCTTTGACAGGCGGTGCTCATTTGTACGGGAGCCTTTGAGCAGGTCACCGAAGCGCTGAATCAGTATGCCGCCGCCGAGCATATTTGAAAGGGACGCAATGTGCTTGCCGTATTTATAAGTCTCCTTAAAGGGCTCGGTAAAACGATTGGAGACCAGGAGTGCAAAATTCGTGTTTTCACTTTGGAGCTTTGGGTCACTGTAGCTGTGCCCGTTGACGGTCATCAGCCCATCGACGTTTTCGGTGACAACATGCCCGTACGGGTTCATGCAGAACGTGCGGACCTGATCGCCGTATTGCTTCGTCCGGTATATAAGCTTGGACTCATAAACGACGTCTGTGATGTGCTCAAAGACTTTCGCGGGCAGTTCGACACGGACGCCGATATCCACCTGATTGTTGATAATCTCCAGACCAAGCTTGCCGCACTGCTCGCTGAACCACTCGGCGCCTGACCGGCCCGGCGCGGCGATGAGGTAATGACACCGGACGTCACCGGCGGATGTTTCAAGCAGGTAGCCTTCAGTCAGCACCTTGATATTATCGACGGAAGTGCTGAACTGAAGCGTCACCTTATTTTTCATATATTCAAAAATGTTTTTGAGTATTTGGAGGTTGTTCTCCGTTCCGAGATGCTTAACCTTTGCCTGAAGCAGGTGAAGGTCATTTTCAAGAGCCCTCTTTTCAAGCTTCAGCGCCGCTTCGCTCTGCGTCGAATAGATAACCTCCGTCGCGCCGAAAGAGACGTTGACCGAATCGACGTAGTTGATGAGATCCATAATCTCCTGCTCAGGAAGGTAATCGATCAGCCAGCCGCCGAATTCAGTTGTGAAGTTATATTTGCCGTCCGAATAGGCTCCGGCACCGCCGAAGCCGCGCATGATCGCGCAGGAAGCGCAGGAAATGCACTCCTTTGTTTTGTGCGCAACAATCGGGCAGCTTCTGTTGTGGATATCCTCGCCCTGTTCTATTAATAAGACTTTCAGGTTCGGATTGAGCTTGACGAGCTCATAGCCCGCGTAAATCCCGGCAATCCCGCATCCGATGATGGCGACATCCCAGACTGTTTCGTTATCGACATGCTTATTCACATTATATACCTCATAAAAAACGGATTGTTTTTATTGTATCATATCTATTATCGAGATTAAAGCGATTGGCCGCAACGCAGGCCTCATTTAAACGCTTCGAAGAACTTATCGGGTTCCAGCAGCAGCTCGGCGTTTGAGTTAATGGTTTTATCGTCCCAATCCCACCATTTAACGCGCATGAGAACGTCAATCTGTTCCGGTGTATAGCGGAATTTTTTCACCTTTGCGGGAACACCGGCGGCAATGGCATAAGGCGGTACATTGCCGTTGACAACGCTGCCCGCGGCGATAATCGCGCCGTCACCGATTTCGCGGCATTTTGAGGTATTGATAAACGTGTTTGCGCCGATCCACACATCATTGCCGATAATTATTTTTTCACCGGGATTGCCCAGCTGCGGGTCTTCTTTGACTTTTTGAAAATAAAGCCCTTGCTTTTCAAAAGAAAAAAGCTGCTGAAAGCGCCCGGTCCCAATCATATTCATTGGATGATTGTGCTGGAAATACGCCGTTTCGTTGATCGAAGAAAACCGCCCGACACGCTCAAAGAACAGCCTTGCCGCAAACTCAAACTCCACGGAATTGTAAAACGTACACTTGCCGATCGGCGTGTCCGCATACTTCCAGTCAATCGGCAGCCCCCACATGAAGGGGTTGGATTTATCATAATAATCCTCAAACGCTTTAAAACCGAACGCCGCCATTTCTCCGGCGGCTTCCCACCCATTGGCTTCAATCAGTACATAGTGTACTTTCTTTGAATAAACCGTCCCTTTTTCATAAGTCACGACCTCGCGCCCCATCGGAAACGTACCCAAAACATAAGGCAGCGCCGCGCCGGACAGTACATACGTCATCATGATGTGTTCCTCGTTTATCTTTTTTTATCGGCGCGGACTTTGATCAGCTCGGCGGCGATACTGATGGCGATTTCTTCCGGGGATTCGGCGCCGATAGCGATGCCGATGGGTGAATGTACCTTGCTGATGTCAGCCTGTGTGTAACCGTCAGCGAGCATATGCTGATAGATGGTTTCGCGCTTTTTTCTGCTGCCGATCATGCCGATATACCCGGCGTTTGTTTTGAGCGCGCGCCTTAAGACAATTTCATCATGTACATGGCCTCTTGTGACGATGACGATAGAGCTGTCAGCCCCGAATTCGACAGTGCCGAAAGGTTCTTCCAGCGACTGAGGGACAATAATTTCGTCTGCTTCCGGAAAACGGACGCTGTTGGCAAATTCTATCCGGTCATCAATGATGACCGTGCCGAAACTGACGGTGTGCAGGACATGTGCGAGCTTTTCTCCGCAGTGGCCTGCCCCAAAGATATAGACCGTGCCGTCTGAGCCTACCGGGAAATGATAAACCGTATAATGGCCGATTTTAACTTCATCGTCCTCGTCTTGAATCGTCTGAAGCCGGGCTGCGATATCAGGTTCTAAAGGCATTGGACTTATTATTGTTCCGTCAGGAAGTATCAAGCATTGATTATTTGCCGGCAGTGGCTGTGAATCCGGAATCAACGCTGCGATATAGGATTGCTTTTCGGAGCGCGCCGCATCCAGTAGATGCTTGAAGTACGTCAGGTTATGTGTGCTTTTCGCGTCGATATATTCGATAAGTACCTCCGCGTGTCCGCCGCAGATCGCACCGATGGCGGCAGCGCCGCTTTGCTCGAGCAGATATTCTTCGACAGTCGATATGCCGGTTTCCAGGACCTTTTGGGCGGTTTTCTGGATATGCGCTTCAAGAACGCCCCCGCCGACCGTGCCGACGATGGCTTTGTCTGCTCTGACGAGCATACTGGCACCGGCGTTTCTCGGCGTTGAACCGCTGCTGGTCAGTATTGTAGCCTGTGCGAAGCTCAGACCGGATTCGAGCATTTGTATAGCCGCTTGTGCAATCATTTTCATTTTTATTTTTACACCTTATCTGGTTTTATTTATTCTATTGTCTGCAATAAACCGCTTCGATGTCCCTGTCGTAAAATATCCGACATTTCCGATGTGCATTTGAAGCGTCAATCGGCTCTGCTTCATATCGGTGCTCAGAAAGCTTTTCAGCGCCCGAGACAGCTGCTCCATATTGAAATCATTGTTTGACGGCTGAACTGTAACGCGGAGGCAATCACAGCCGTTTTCATCAATCAGCTCGGCTGAATACCTCAAGACATTCTGATCCGCCAGAACGATTTCGTCGAGCGGCGTTATGGACAAAGACGCCCCATCCCGTAAAAAAACAGCTTCTTTTAACCGTCCTGAAACATGGTCAAGCCGCCGGAGCACTGAACCGCACGGGCAAGCCTGTGTTAAAAAACGGGACCGGTCTCCGGTTCTGTAGCGGATGAGCGGCATGCCGCGCCGCGTCAGGGTGGAAAAAACAACCTCGCCGTATTCCCCGGCTTCAGCGGGCAGCCCGCTTACCGGATCGATGATCTCAAATAACAGATCAGCCTCGCGCATGTGATATCCGCTGCGCGCTGAACATTCCACACCGCCGCCGAGCCCCGTTTCCGTCATGCCGTAATGGCTGTAAACGGCGGCGCCCCACGCTTGGCTGAGCGACTCCAGGGCAGAATGCGGGACATAGTCGGCACTCAAGAGGACACTTCTTATTTGCAATTTCTGCGGGGGCAATCTGTTTTCATTATATCTTGACAGCGCCAGCACCTGTGACGGTATACCGACGATGCAGGTAGCCTTTTCATTTGTGAGTGCCGTCACGGCATCTTCATAATTTTTGATCGGCCCATAAATAACGGCGTCGCACTTAAAGCGGGCGAGGCCTTTTTTCAGCAGCTCGCCGATGCTGCCCTCCGTATTGCCAGGCATAAAAATCATAACCCTGTCGGTATCATCGGTGAGCGTGGTCATGCCGTGATGAAAAAAATCAATGGTGAGCTCCTGGTCTTCAGCGGTGAAATATATCCGTTTTGGGCGATCTGTCGTCCCTGAGGTGGAGAGCGTAACAATCCTGCCAATATCCCGTGGGGATACGCAGAGAAAATCGGTGCCCCGTACCGTTATGTCTTCCGGATACGTAAAGGGCAGGTGCGCGGTATCGGACATGGTTTGAATTGAATCGGGAGAAATATCATGCAGGCGCTCTTTATAAAAACGGCTGTTCGCCTTTACATACCGCAGTGTTTCACGCAGCTGACGGAGCTGGTACTCCTGAAGCCTGGGCAGGTCGAGAGGGCCTGAAATACCTGCTTTTTCGGATATCCAGTTCTCTAAAGGCGTTATTTTCATCTCAAATTTGGTGACCGGCTTCGGATAAAAGCTCACGGCATTTTTCATAAGTCTGAGCCATTATTTTCGGGCAGCGCTCAAACTTGTTCATTGGGTTGTCATTCATAATAATCTTGCAGCTCGTTCCGCCGTAACACTCTGTAAATGTCATTTCAAACCACTCTGTGAGCCTTGGGATTAAGTGCTCCTCCGCCGCTTTGACGTCGAGCATAGATAAAAGACAGGCCGCACCTGTGAGCGTGCCGCACAGCATGCCGGTGTACAGGCCCTTGCAGAGTCCGCGTACGGCATCAACAAGCTGGGGATTTTCGTCCTCTGTCGCTTCCAGGGCGAGCTCGACCATAATCTGGCTGCAGCAATAACCCTGTGAACCAAGCTGCATAATATCTTTTGAAATGTCATTCATTTATTCACAAGCTTTCATATTTTTCTGGCAATAATCAGTGAATAACCGAAGTCAGACAGGCGCGCACCCGGCTGAGCGCCGCATGCGCCGAAAAACGCGCAGGTATCGAGATTACTGCCGTTTTGTTCCCGCAGCTGGGCGAGAAACGTCCGGAGCGCCGGGGTGTGATCCTCAGCGAGGACGACATCAAAACCCGAACGGCTCAGCATCTCCTGCATCATCACCGATGTTGGGGGGGTGTTTTTTGCTGTCTTGATTTTTTCGCTGTCAGATTGTCTGCTGCAGACATCGGAGATGATGATTGCACCTGCTGCCTTCAGCGCCTTTGCGCATTGAGAGAGCACACTTTGTATATTGCCTATAACGGACAGGGTGCATTCAAAAAAAATCGCATCCAAGCTTTCATCCTCAAAGGGGAAGGTTTCGCAGTTCCACCGGATAAGATGCAGACCCGGGTTGTTTTTCAGCCCGATATCGATCAGTGCGCCTGAAATTTCCAGCCCGACTACGGTCAGTTTGTATTTATCGGTTAAAAACGCCGCCGTCACACCCGTCCCGCAGCCGATATCAGCCACGTGCATATCTGCCTTCAGTGCGGCGAGGCGCACTGCGCGGTTTGTAAGGCGCAAACCACCGGGGTGCATCGACCCGTCCGGCAGCTGCGTGAAGATACTCGACTCATATATGTTTATCATATTAACCCGCATCCCGCCGTAAAACAGCGGTATGAAATTCTATTTTCAAAGTTTTATTCGGGCTGGTCAAACGATGTGATGTAATTGGCGCAGAAAGGTATCATCCGACCATCCTCATGCACATTGCAGACATGCAGACTGCAGCGCCGAAGGCGTTCTATGTCGAGCGTGTAAGCGTCCTGAAAAGCCATCGCCGTGATTGTAAAGCCGTGGGACCGTACTCTTTTCAGGAATGTATCCATATCGCTGTAGTCACTCCCGGCGCTCTCGGCATGACCGTCATCTGTGCGTTTCCAGCGGCGAGAAACAAAATTTCTGTTTTTCAGATGTGCATTGGTGTCATGACAGCATGAATCAGTTTTCTTTTTAGACGTCAGCCGGAGAATCGTGTTCGGCAGAACGACAAAATCGCCGTGGAAGCCGCATCTCGGATGGTCGCAGGCGGAGGGAGCAAAATCCGTGATCTTAACTTTTCCGCCGGTTTGCTCCTCAACGGCACGGAGGATTTCAGGCAGTGTGATTCTGTCCTTATTTTCAGGCGCTTTCGGATAACGCCCAAAATAACTGACAGGCTGGAAATGGATACCTCTGACAGCCGGAGAGCCGGAGAGCCCGAAATTGACAATTTCGCCGATGTTATGGTCGTTAACCTGGGGAACAATCGTGGGTACGAGTGTCACGCCGATTAAATGATCGGCACACGCTTTAATCGCCGCTTTTTTCTTTTCTAAAAGCGGCTGGCCGCGCAGCTTTTCATAAATAGCCTCCTCCGTGCCGTCAAACTGCATGAAAACAAATGAGAGCCCTGCGTCCTTAAGCGCTTTTGTAAATACGCTATCCTCGCCGAGCCGGATGCCGTTTGTGTTCAGCTGGATGTTTTCGCAGCCCGCTTTCTTCGCGGCTGCGATGATCTCAGGCAAATCGTCCCTGATGGTCGGCTCGCCGCCGGAGAGCTGGACAAACGTATTGCCGTTATGAACGAGCCTTTTAAAAAGTGCGAAGAGCTCGCCGACGGTCGGCTCATTTATGCTGTTATTGTTACCGCTGGAAGCAAAACAGACGGGGCAGTTCAAGTTGCAGCGGGAGGTGACTTCCACGAGCGCGCAGCATGTTTTCTGAAGATGACCGGCGCACAGACCGCAGCTGTTGGGGCAGTCGGGGGCGCTGCTTTCGGCGGGGGGCGTATAATCGCCCCAGGTTTCAAATGAGGGATTTTCACCGCGCCAGATGACGGCGGAAAAGAACCCGTGTTCCGGGCATGTTTTTTCAAGAAAATATTCCCGCCCGGCTTTCACGATTTCCGCGGGCAGCCGTCTTAAACAGACAGGGCAGACGCTCAATGTCGTTTTAATTGTCCGGCTTGTTGTCATTTGTCCTCCATCTGCTGCTCTACCTCGGCCATGCGGCCCTCGGCAAGCTCCTTGGGGATGAAGACATTGCCGCACTTTGGGCAGCGAAGCACCTCGTGGGAGAATGTATGGCCAAGATAATTAAACAGCGTTTTTTTCGTCACGAGTCCCTCGCCGCACTTGCCGCATTTCCAAGCTTTTTCGTTTGAATCCAATGTACTAATCCTCCTTCGAAAAATGCATACGGTGGGTGAAGGCGCTGTAGATTTCATAGGTGTTCGGGGTGAGTTTCTTATACTGCACCCAATAGGTGAGGACCGATTTGACCATGCTGCACTGGCAGATACCGTCTGTTTCATTTATGAACTTGTCTCCGGTTTCTTCGGCGAGCCAGATAGCTTCTTTCAGGTCGTCGGTAATAATCAGCCGCCGGTCCATGTCCTCGAGCAACGCGCCGCTGATAACAAGCTTCAAGCTGTCCCATTCATGAGCTTCCGGCTTGAAATCGATCGCATCATCAACTGAAAGTTTCTTCATTATTTCCTTTTTGACCTCCAGACTGTTTTCTTTTTTCGATTGCAGACTGGGAACTTGTTTCGTTGCATCCTGAGAAAAGACCATATCAAGGATATGGGCGCATTCCTTGCCCTTTAATTTAAAAATTTCCTTGCAGTTGGCGCAATAGACGATATACGGCTGATCGCTCGCCTCGGCACGGTGATTTGTGATTTCCTCGTAAAGCTCGGGATTCGCCAAGCGCATATGCCCGCCGTACCCGCAGCAGCGGTTCGGCTCCTTTAGTTCCTCAAGTGTTGTGCCTGCCGCGGCGGCAAGCTTCCTGACACCGGCTTGCATTCCACTGTCGCTTCCTGCCGTGCAGGGGTCAAACACGGCGGCGGTTATAAAGGGACGTGCCGGTGTGAGCGCTGAATCCTGCGCGAGCAGCTCATAAAGCGAGACGCGCTGAATCTCCGGCAGATAGAGACGGAATACCTGCTCACAATAGCTGCAGGCAAAAACGAAGGTGGGCTTACCGAAGTCAATCCAGTGCTTTTTTATTTTTTCTGTATTTTCCGCCAAGCGCTTTTCATCACCGGCCCAATATGCCGGTGCTCCGCAGCAGCCAAGGATGATACCGGTGTCGTATTTGCTGCTCAGATATGCATAGGATTTTATAACATGGTCCGGGGTTGCCGCCCCGAGCTGACAGCCGGGGAAGAAGGCATATTCGCAGGCTGTTTTCCCCTTTGGCAGTGCGGCCAAATAGGCTTCCGACGTGTTAAAATCAAACATGCGCAGCCAGAAATCGTGATAAGCAGGTATGTGATCCCCAATCCGCAGCCGGTCTGCGCGCGATAACTGGAGAAGCGCGCCGATATCGACGCTCTCCGGGCAAACGGACTGACATTTGCCGCAGATGTTGCAGGAATAAGTTTCCCGTGTGATCGTCCGGCTGGAAAAAGGCGGGTTGGCGTTGGAGTCGCTGTAAACCTCGACGCCGATCGTGTGCGGCTTTTTTCGGTACCACTTCAGCATTTCGCACGACTTTTCGCAGTAGCCACAGTCACACTTAAAGCAGCGCGCCGCCTCCTGCCTGGCCTCCTCCTCAGTATAACCTTCTGGTGAGGACGCGATGACACGCTCGGCTTTCGGTGCACCGTCGTGCCGCAGATAGCGGTTACACTTGGAGCGGTCGTAATCACCGTGCGTTTTAGCGGCTTTTCCTGTCTGCAAATAGACCTCAATGGTCTTGGAAACCTCCGGCCCCTGGGCGATGGACTCCATAAGGGGGAGTCCGCAGACGCCGCCGCCCAGGAAAATGCCCGGCTTTTCCGTCGTTTGCAGGTCGGCATCCCAGCTGTTTATAAGCCCGAAGTCCCGGCCACTGCTGCCGGTTGCGATATAGACGGCGTCATAATAAGCTAGCTCATCAAGCGACTTAATTTCTGCATTAAAGCGGAATTGCGTTTGTACAGCCGAAAACTGCAGTGCGATATCCGCATTAAACTCTTCAAAACGAGGATGGCCGCGCAGCGCGCCCCCCCAACCGGCGTCCTTTTCAAAGACAGTGACAGGGAACATTTTCTGCGCCAGAATCAAAGCGCAGGATAATCCGGCGGCACCGGCTCCGACGACGGCAATGCGCTGGGTCTTCGGCGGTATGGTATAGACTTCAGCCTTGCGGCTTTTTGTGTACTTGATGACTGCGCATTCAAGGTCGCGTACCGCGATGGCTTCATCGCCGATTGTTGACCGCTGGCAGTGATCCCTGCAGGGCTGAGGGCATAACGCGCTGACGATGACAGGGAAAACAACAGAATTCCTCAGCGCTCTGTATGCCGGGAGCCAACGGCCTTTTTCCGCTTTCTCCATAAAAGAACGGATATCGAGGTTGAAAGGACAGGCATAAGAGCAGGAAGCCGGCTCCCCGTTAAAGCATTTATTGACATAAGCGGTCGATTTCTCAAGCTTCATTCTGTCTAGCCTCTCCTTTGTTCAAGTTTAACTGGGTGTTTTAAACGAATCATGCCTTGAGGTAGGGCGGGGTATCACCCCGCCCTACCGTCATTGTTGCTTTTGAGTATTTCAGGGGTTTGAGGTCATTCCTGCTTTTGGTAAAGCCGATTTCTAGAACGGATTTGCCTTGATGTAATCCATCTCATCCTCAAAGTCGGTGCCGAGGAAGTATTTAGGCGGTGTGAGATCCTCGCCGCGCTGTTTGGCGTCATACGCGGCTTTGACCTTGTCGGGCGTTGCCGGCAGAGCATAAACGCGCGCGCCGCAGGCGTTATTGATGGCGTTGATGACGGCCATATGACCGGAGGACTGGAAGCATTCCGAGCAGCCGCAGGAGCCGTGCGGTCCCGTTGCGCGCGGGTTTTCCACAAAGATTACATTGAAATCATCCGGGACCATATCGATGGTCGGGATGCCGCATCCGGCGATATTACCGTGCTTCTTCTGGGCGTCATAATCCTCGCTCAGCGCAAAGCCGATGCTGTGGGAAAGTCCGCCGTATGCCTGACCTTCAACCGACAGTTTGTTGCCGATGACACCGACGTCGGCTACGCAGGTATATTTAAGAACCTGAGTTTTACCCGTTGCGACATCCACCTCGACCTGTGCGACATTGACGGCGTACATATAAGTCGGATTCTTTTCGCCTTCACCGGTGTTGGGGTCAAGTCCGGGCGGCAGGCCGATATTGAATTGGTCATAATGACCGACGTATTTTGTGGGGATACCCGCTTTTGTCATCTCGTCGTAGGTCCGGTAGGTGCCATCCGGCTTGCGCATCGCATCCAGGAGCTTGTCGGCGGCGTCGATGGTGGCTTTGCCGGCCATATAGTGGGAGCGGCTGGCGGCGGCGAGTCCGGTATCCGGGCAGCGGTCCGTATCATTCATGATCAGCTTGATCTGATTGGGTCTGAGCTTGAGCGGCGCCAGTGCCTTCAGAGCGTGCGTCAGCGCGCCGATATCACCGCCCTGGCCCATATCCTCCCAGGTGTTAAAGTGAGTAAAGGTACCGTCCGGGTTCATTTCGAGCGCAACCTCGGCCGAGTCGAACATACCGATGGTGATGATAAAGCCGCCCATACTCATGCCGACGCCGATATGCTTACCCTGTTTCTTTGCCGCTTCCGCTTCCGTTTTATACTGGTCATAAAACGGTTTGGCTTTCTCAAGCAGATCGGGATAGACATAATCAAAATACGGTCTGCTATTGATGGTGAGATCACCCGGCCTGGCAGCGTTCTTATAACGGAATTCCCAAGGGTCCATGCCAACCTTTTCGGCAGCCATGTCGATGAGCGCTTCCGTCGCGGTATAGATCTGAGGGGCGCCGAAGCCGCGGTAAGCGGTGTTGAAGGCGTGGTTTGTCGCGCCGCCGCGGGCGAGGGCCTTGAAGTTCGGAATATTATAGCCGTGGAAACCGACGGACACGAGATTGTTGAAGATGAGGCTGGCGACGACGGCATATGCGCCGTGGTCAAGAGCGATATCGTATTCGGCGCCGAGAATCTTGCCGTCCTTGTCGCATGCGATGCGGCCGTTTGTGAAGGTAGCCGAGCGCTTGCCGGATATATGGTTAAATTCCTCATAGCTGAGTGTCAGCGTGCAGGGCATATTGAGATTTTGCACCGCTGTCGTGACGAGCGCGAAGACGTTTGGTGTTGTTGTGTAGCCGAATGAACCGCCCACGGGATTCAGCATCATGCGGATATTTTCTTTCGGAATACCGCAGGCTGATGAAATGACGTCAATGTTTTCTGTCAGAGACTGTGATTTGCACTGGATGGTCATCTTGCCGTCGGCGCCCCAATAGGCTTGTACGACATCAGGCTCGATCGGCAGATGCGGCTCGTGCTGGGAGTGGAAGCTGCCTTCGGCGACAATCGGCGCCTCTTCGAAGACTTCCGCCGTGTCACGGCCCTTGAATACGGGCTGCTCCATGTAGAAGTTAGGCAGAGATTCATGCAGCTGGATGGCGTTGGGCATGACAGCTTCGGGGAAGGTCATGTAGGCGGGCAGAATTTCAAGATTCTGCTTTACCTTCTTAGCTGCCTCGCGGGCGTGCTCTTCAGTATCGGCTGCGACGCAAGCCAGAACATCGCCGCGCTTGCAGATCTTTTTGTCCGCAAGGACGGGGAAATCCGTAATGCCGTGGCCCTTTTGGCGCGGTGTGTGCGCGGGCGCCGCCATGTTGTTTGTACCCTTGACATCCTTTGCGGTGAGAACCTTGAAAACACCGGGCATCTTTTCAGCTTCGGAGATGTCGATGTCGATGATTTTAGCATGGTGAACCTCGGAAATAACGACGGCCAGATATGCAGTGCCTTCGGGCATCTTCAGCTTGATGTCGTCGCCGTAATCGGTGAGTCCGGTGACCTTGCCCAGTGCCGTCGGCCTGGGCATTCTGGATCCGTAAAATTCTGTTGTGCCTGCGTAATCGAAGGTGATGTCTGCCATCGTGGCTTCGCCGCGCATAACCTTCGCGGCGGCCATGACGGAATCGACCAGCGGCTTATAGCCGGTACAGCGGCAGATGTTGCGGTGCTGCCTGAACCACTCGCGTACTTCATTACGGGTGGGTGCGGCATTTTTCAGGAGAAGACCATAAGCGGAAACGATAAAGCCGGGAGAGCAGAAACCGCACTGAGCGCCGCCGTAAGTAATCCAAGCCTGCTGCAGCGGATGGAGGTGCTGCGGTGTCCCGATGCCCTCAATGGTTATAATTTCGCTGAATTCAGGGACATTTTTCATTTTCTTCGTGCAGGAACGGACGACTTCTCCGTTAAGAAGAAGGGAACATGCGCCGCATATGCCCGTGCCGCAGCCAATCTTTGTGCCGGTGAGCCCCAATCTGCGGAGCACAATGGCAAGGTTGTCCTTTTCTGGGTCGCAGAGAACGAATCTTTCAACACCGTTAATCGTAAAGCTCAGTCTCGTTAACATAATAAATCCTCTCTTATAAGTCAGGGCGACGAAAGCCGAAAAGGCGTGCCAGTTGATGGGGTTCGACTTTAATCATGGGGGACCCTAACCGATTGCGTACATAATTGCATGTACGTGCCAGATAATTTCACATAATTGTATCAAAAGAGTACCTAAAAGTAAATGACAAACAATACTTACATAAAGCGTGCGCATTATGCATATTTCCGCGTAGAAAACTACTCCAATTGTTGTATTATAGGTAGATGTAGACAGAAAAATACCAAAAAAAAGCTTTATCACTGTGCAGAATGGAGATTGGAGCTTGACTTATTTTGTCATAATCGAAAAAAATTATTGCTGTAAAAATAATTATTTATATTGATTATGATCCGGCTGAAGCGGAGCGATATCCGCATATTCGATTTTATACTGCGCGTGCAGCATATCAAGTATCATCTGCGCATGACGCATTCTTGTTTCTGCGTGGGCTAAAGCGGCCGGATCATCAGCAAAGCGCGTTTGCAGTCCGGCTCTCGTCTCTTCAATCGGTACGATTTTGCCATAACGGGCGAGCTTGTCGGCCAAATAAAGAAGAGCGGTTTCGTCGGGTGCCGGATGATACGCCTCTGGTAAGTCCATGTGAGAGGCAATAAGCACGGCAGCTTCAGGATACCCCATCGTCAGCAGCAGCTGACTGCCCGCCTCCTCGTGTTTGGCTTCTGATCGCAGTATATCGTGGAGCAGACAAGCCGAGGAGAGTAAATCCTTGTTGATTGGGATACCTTTTTCGCCAAGCAAATCCGCCATTCTTAGCGCCAGCTCATGAACCTGCAGGCTATGAAAGACAATGTTGTCCGGCATCTCGTACTTTTCCAGCAATTGCTGACACACGGCATCATCGGGATATGTCGGCAAACCGAGATGCCTGAGAAGCACGGTGTAATCCTGAGGTGTATCCATATCCAGAAGGACGCCGCGGTCGCTGACGTCAACCTCTTCAAACGGGAACCCGGACAGATAGCCGCGCATCCCGTCAAAGCCGTCGTAATCCTTGATGCCGCTCATGAAGCTGAACGGAATCAGCGGCGGATGCCCCTGCTCCCCGTTATATGTCGGGTATACCACAGCCTGTCCGTCTGAGAGGACAAAAGCGGAAATAATTTTGTCGAGTGTTTCGGGCGTTACGCCGCAGTGGTCGACAGGCAGGAGAAAAAAGCCGTCAACATCGCCCGGCAGCGAATGGATACCGGCTTTAACGGAAGTAAACATGCCGTCGGCATATTTGGCGTTATAGACGCGCCGCAGGTTCTTTGAATGATAGCTGCTGAGCTCCGCTTCAACATCCTCGCAGCGATGGCCTGTCACGACGGAAATACTGTGGATATGCTCGGGTCTGCCCAAGCTGACCGCACGCAGCAGCGCGCTGACCCCGCCGACCGGTAAAAGCGGCTTCATAACGCCCATGCGCGAAGAAAAACCGGCAGCGAGTACAATCATTGCAATTTTCAAAACATCATCACCTCTCCTATTGAATAGCTTATCATATATATCCATATTTGCAAATATCGAATCCTGTTGTATGATAAAAGAAACATCTGTGCTGAGGAGGACATTATGGAAACCAGGGAAGCGTGTGCTAGTGATTTAACTGGGCTGCTGCAGCTTTATACAAACTTTAATAAAGAGGCTGTCGGCGATACGGTTAAGGCATCGGAGATATGGCGGCAAATCATGGATGACCCAAACCATCACATACTTGTGGCGGAGGACAATATGGCGCTTATTTCATCGTGTGTCGCTGTCATCGTCCCCAACCTGACTCATGGCGGCAGACCTTATACGCTCATTGAAAACGTCGTCACCGAGGAACGATATCGCTGCAAGGGGTACGCGACGGCTGTTTTGAACGCCGCAAAAGAGCTGGCTCTGCGTGAGGGCTGCTATAAGCTGATGCTGATGACGGGCTCAAAACTGGATAGCACATTAAAATTTTATGAGCGGGCCGGATATAATAAAAACGACAAAACAGCATTTATCCAATGGCTTTGATACAAAATTTTATTTGTTTACAATGGATGCGGTTTTTGGGAGTTATCGTCTAAGATTCTTTTGAGTATATCATTTACATCTCATCCTTATGTATATATAATTGCTATATTGTGGTTGAAAAGAAGGGTGATTTCGTGAAAAGAAACGTTCTTGTCGTGATCCTTGTTTTGGTTTTGCTATTATCAGTGTGGCCTCAAAATGTCAACGCGGCATCCGGCAGCTCAGAAAGTACGAAAGGTTCTCTCACACCGGCGCAGACGAACGCGAGTGCGCCGCGCAGCTATTTCCCTAAGGACGTTACACAGATTAAGTCAAACGCGTCGCTGCCCGACCCATTTGAGTTCTTCAATTCCGGCCTTGGGACAAACGGACGGGTTGTCAGCAAAGAGGATTGGCAGGCGCGTCGGCAGGAAATCAAGGATCTGGCGCAATATTATTACTTTGGCTATAAACAGCCCACCGCGCAATCGGCGTCTAAACTCGTCAAGCGTATTACTCAGGTACCGGCGTCAACGACCATCAAATCAAGCGTCATACAGCCGGGAACGTTTACCGTCAACCTCCCGCAGGGGTCGTATTATTGGGATTATACCGATTTTACGCTGCACCCCGTATTAAGCTTTAAAAACAGTCAATGGGGCAGCTGGGATGACCACAAGGACCTTCTTGTCACGACGCCCGCGCATCAGCGCACCGACTATGTTGTCACAGTGGCTGCGGGCGGCAAGAATACAGAGTTCAAAATAGATGAGCTGGACGTGCCTGTGTACGGCACCGACACGCAGATAAAAGGCCCGTATCCCGTCGTGATTGTCATCGGTATGCTCTCTTCCGAACAAGTAAAAACACTTATGCAAAACGGTTATGCGTATATCGCAATGAACACCGGTTCCGTGTACTCGGACGATAGTAAAGCAACCGGCGCGTATACGGCGCTTTACCCCAAGACCAAAGGTGTTTACGAATATGACTCCGGTGCGCTGATGGGCTGGGCGTGGGGCGTGAGCCGCATTATCGACGCGCTGCAAAACGACACTGCCTCAGACATCGACGGGACGCGTACCGTGGTTACGGGTGTCTCACGCAACGGGAAGGCAGCACTCATAGCGGCGGCTTTTGACGAACGTATATCGATTGCTGTGCCTTGTGAATCCGGCGCAACGGGTCTGTCTAATTTCCGTTATACCGATGAGGGGCAGCTTCTTCAATATAATACATACGGTGCAAACAACACGGTAAACCGCGTTTATACACGGAACGAGAAGCCGATTAATACCATCGGCGGCAGCGGTCATTGGCTGAGCTCGAAAGCACAGGATTTTGTCCCTGACAAAGTCGATAATTTGCCGTTTGACATGAATGAGGTTGCTGCACTGATCGCGCCAAGACCATTAATCGCCTTTACGGGCGAAAACTATGAGTGGCTCGGTTCTGTATCAACGGCAGTGACGATGGCAGCCGTGCAGGATGTCTACGATTTCCTTGGTGCCGGCGACAATGTCACGCTCATCGTCCGTGACGCGGCTCACGCCAGCCAGGACAGGGACCTGCCGTTTATCATCGCGGCGATGGATAAAACGTTCGGCCGTTCGGATAAGCTGACAGTCCAGGGGTTCAAGAGCCTGTCCAGCGCGAACAGCATCGCCGCCCTTGACGGTAGCGGCGCCATCTACCCGACAAAAACCTACCCGACGATTTCCGCGATGAATGCCGTCCCATATGAGATTGACAGCTTCTATCAGCACTGGTCCCGGCCTGGGAAATACAAGCTCTGGAGTGAAACCGAGCTCATAACCGAGGGCTTTGCAAACAATATCACCGTGCACTCCAATGCCCCGCAGGTGAGCCTGACACTGCCGGACGGCACAATATTGAAGCAGGACGTCACGGACGGGACAGCCGTGCTGGCTCTGACAGCCCAGCAGGCTCAGGTTGGCCGCTACAAGCTCGATACAGTCGGCAAGGACATGGACAACAAAACCGTTTATTTCCAATGCTATGATCTGGCAAATGCGCTTCGCCACGGCCTCGGCCTCACGAGCGGCTCCCCTGACGGCATGAATATCGGTTTCTCGAGTAAGCTGGTGAATTCAAAAGCGCTTGTCGTCAGCATGACAGCGAACGGAATGGGAAGACAGCTCGAAACAGGCTCTGTTGACGGTAAGACGCCGATATATCTGGAAACATACGGCGTATCTTTAAAACAAAAATACATCCCGGCTGGGCCGTTCACGCTGATGCTTAAAAACCTCACGCTCGAGGCGCTCCCAGGGTGCACCTTTGAGCTGACGGTTGATCTTGTCGGTGTCAGGAGCGGCGGGAACATGACCGCGCAGTCCAAGCAGGGTGAAAAGCCTACCTGGAACTCCACCAACCTGAAAATCGGCCCCATGCCGCAATGGCCGATCTACCCCGAAAACGTCAGGGATACCGGCGCGCGCCCTGACGCCGTCCCGACTGTTTCCGCGTTTAAAACCAACATTACTTTAGGGGCGTATGACGGTCAAAGCGTGACACTGAACTTTTCGGAGCCTGTCAATACAAGAGAGTTCGGCATCGGGTTTTCGAAGGTTACCAAGTGGACCACAGTATGGGCCAAGGATGCAAAGTCCGTCACAATCAGCTTTGATAAACGCCCGGAGAGCGATGTCACACTCTATCTCTTCCGTCTGACGGATATGAAGAATAACATGATACCGGCTCCAAAGGTATTGACGCTCAAGACCCCGGGGAAATAGACTGATACAAAGATCAAGCAAAATAATGTAGCAGCGTATCGCAATGCAATTCAGGGCGGTGAGGAAGCCGCCCGCTACGACATTTCCTGGATTTTTTACGTAGCGGCGGGCTTCCACAGCCGCCCGTTTCCAGGCGGCCAGCAGCACACCTGTAAACAAATAACTAAAATGCTATTGACATTTTCGTGATATTGCCATATGATAAAATAAAATAATTGAATAATTAACCTTTGAGCAAGAAGAGTACAAAAGGTCGGGTGTATTCAGAGAGCCGCCAGTTGGTGTGAATGCGGCATCACAGATTTTTTCGAATGGGCTTGCGAGGGCGGCTTGAAAAATTGGATAATGATGATATCATTATTCAATCCATGAGTAGATGCCGACGGGAACCCTGTCCGTTATCAGTAGGGTGCATATGATGGTATGCAAAATAAGCGGATGATTTAATTCATCAATTTGGGTGGTACCGCAGAAGCAATTATGGCTTTTGTCCCAGCGTGTAAATGGAAACATTTATGCACTGCTGTGACAGGGGCTTTTTTTGTTGCCCAAAACGAACAACTGCCGGAAAAATTAAGAAAGGAGTTTTCATCCCATCAATGAAAATGTGTGCCCCTCCATGATCAGCCCATCGTGTGAAAAAATTGAGGAACTCGCAAAAGATTACAATATCATACCGGTTTCAAAAGAGATTTATGCCGATATCACGACGCCAATCCTGCTGCTGCGGAGAATCGCCTCAATCAGCAGTCGGTATTATCTTCTGGAAAGTGTCGAGGGCGGCGAGAAATGGGGACGTTATTCCTTCCTCGGATATGACCCCGTAACACGTGTGACATGCAAAAACCATACCGTCACCATCGAAGGCGAAAAACTGAAGACTGTCACGACGGATAAACCCGCTGCCGTCCTCCGCGATCTATTATCGCAATACCGTTCGCCGAAGCTCAAGGATTTACCGCCTTTTACAGGCGGCTTTGTCGGTTATTTTGCCTATTCGATGATCGGGTACGCCGAGCCGGTATTAAAGCTCAAGCAAAGCCGCGATCAGGATTATGACCTGATGCTGTTTGATAAGGTTATCGCGTATGACCACCTGAAACAGAAGATATGCGTCATTGTGAATATGAAAACGGATCATCTGATGGAGAATTACGGGAAAGCAGTTTCTGAAATAGAAGACATTATCCGCTTGATCAACTCAATCGGCGAAACCCGCCCCGCCGCCGTGCGCAGCAGCGAGCATGCCGAGTTTATGTGCAATGTTTCAAAAGAGACCTATTGCGCCATGGTTGAAAAAACGAAGGAATACATTGTTGACGGCGATATCTTCCAAGCTGTTATATCAAGGCGTTTCGACAGCCCGTTTACCGGGAGCCTGCTGAGCGCCTACCGCGTCCTCCGGACGACGAATCCTTCACCGTATATGGTGTTTATGCATATCGACGGCCTTGAAATTATGAGTACATCACCGGAAACACTTGTCAGGCTCCAGAACGGACGGCTCGCCACATTTCCTGTTGCCGGTTCCCGCCCGAGAGGCGCAACGGATGAAGAAGATAAAGCACTCGAAGAGGAGCTCTTGAAAGACGAGAAAGAGCTCTCCGAGCATAATATGCTCGTCGACCTCGCGCGAAATGACCTCGGCAGAATATCAAAATTCACCTCTGTCAAGGTCATGGATTATATGATGATCCACCGGTATTCAAAAATTATGCACATTGCCTCGCGCGTCGAGAGTGATATCCGCGCAGATTGCGACGCGCTTGACGCTATTGAGGCTATACTCCCGGCCGGTACGCTCTCCGGTGCACCGAAAATCCGAGCCTGCGAGATCATCGAGGAGATTGAGGGGACGCCGCGCGGCATCTACGGTGGGGCTCTCGGTTACATCGACTTTACAGGCAACCTCGACACATGCATCGCCATACGCATGGCGGTCAAGAAGGACGGAGTCGTATCCGTACAGGCAGGCGGCGGCGTTGTCGCCGACAGCGTTCCGGCTTTAGAGTATGAGGAAGCCGGAAATAAAGCAAAAGCGGTTATGAATGCCATTGTGAATGCCGGTGAGGTGAATGACGGATGATTTTAATTATTGATAATTACGACAGCTTTACTTACAATCTCGTTCAGCTGACAGGCGGGATCAATCCGGATATCGAGGTTATCCGCAACGACGCGATGACGCTCGGTGAAATAGAAAGCTTGAATCCGACGCATATTATTCTTTCGCCGGGTCCCGGATATCCGAAGGATGCCGGTATCTGTGAAGAGGTCATCGGTCAGCTCGGCGGCAAGTTCCCGATTTTAGGCGTCTGCCTCGGACATCAGGCGATATGTGAGGTATTCGGCGCTCAAATTACCCACGCGGTTAAGCTGATGCACGGCAAGAAAAGCACCATTCTCATCGACAATGGAAATCCGATTTTCTATGGGCTTCCCGAAAAAATTGAAGCAGCGCGGTACCATTCGCTGATTGCCCGAAGAGAGACGATTCCAGCTGACCTTGAAATCATCGCACAGGATGAAATGGGAGAAATTATGGCGGTTGCGCATAAAAAGCATGCTGTCTATGGGCTTCAGTTTCATCCCGAATCTGTCCTGACACCGCTGGGGGAGACGATAATCAGGAATTTTCTAAAAATCGGAGGTAGCGTAAAATGATCAGAGAAGCCATTAATGCAGCTGTTGGCGGCAATAACCTCACCTATGAAACAGCCAGAGAGGCTATGGATGAGATTATGCGCGGTGAGGCGACAAATGCCCAAATAGCCGCGTTTTTAACGGCGCTGCGTATGAAAGGCGAATCCATTGACGAAATCACGGCTTGCGCAGCTGTCATGCGTGCACACTGCACAAAGCTGCCGCATGATACGGAGGTGCTCGATATCGTCGGTACGGGCGGTGATGAAGCCTTCACATTTAATATATCGTCGGTATCAGCCTTTGTCATTGCAGCGGCGGGCATCCCAGTTGCCAAGCATGGAAACCGCAGCGTTTCAAGCAAATGCGGGGCCGCCGATTTCCTGGAAGCGCTGGGGGCAAATATAAATCTCACTGCGGAGCAGAGCGCGAAGGTATTGCAAGTGACGAACATGTGCTTCATGTTTGCGCCGAACCACCATGCGTCAATGAAATATGCGGCTCCTGTTCGAAAGGAAATCGGCGCGCGGACAATTTTTAATATATTAGGGCCCTTAGCAAACCCGGCTTGCGCATCAATGCAGCTCATGGGTGTTTATGATGAAAGCCTGATTCTGCCGCTCGCGCGTGTTCTGGCCAATCTGGGCGTCCGCCGTGCGATGGTCGTCCGCGGCGACGACGGGCTCGATGAGATAACGCTGACAACAACCACCTCGGTCTGCGAGGTCTATAACGGAGAATTGCGGCAGTACAAGATTGATCCCCGGCAGTTGGGTTTTATGTATTGTAAATCGGAAGAACTTGTCGGCGGGGAAGCGCAGGAAAATGTCAGGATTGCCCTTTCTATCCTTAGCGGCGAAAAGAGCCAAAAGTGTGACATTGTGTTGCTGAATTCAGCCGCATGCCTGTATCTTGCCGGAAAGGCCGCCAGTCTCTTCGACGGCGTTGAGCAGGCCTCCATGATGATCGACCGAGGCCTCGCGCTCAAAAAGATGCAGGAATTTGTCAAAACGACAAACGAGGTTTCCGCATGATACTTGATACAATTGCAGTCGCAGCAAAAAAGCGTGTGGAGACCTTGAAAAACAGTATATCGCCGGATGAAATGCGGTGCCTGGCGCTGGCAGAATCGAGACCGGGTGCCGTGAGCGCGTATCCGGCGGGCGCTTTCTCGTTTGAAGCCGCGCTCAAGAAACCCGGTATTTCTTTTATCTGCGAGGTCAAGCGCGCTTCTCCTTCAAAAGGGATCATCGCGCAGGATTTCCCCTATCTCGATATCGCTCGGGAATATGAAGGCGCGGGAGCGGCTGCTATATCCATCCTCACGGAACCGGATTATTTTCTTGGCAGTACCGCGTATTTGACCGATATATGTCAGCATGTCAGTCTGCCGCTGTTGCGCAAGGATTTTATCATCGACGAATACCAGCTCTATGAATCAAAAGCAATCGGTGCTGACGCGGTGCTCCTCATCTGCGCCCTGCATGACACCCAAACAATAAGAAATTATATAAGCATCTGCGATGGTTTGGGGCTTTCGGCACTTGTCGAAGCGCACGATGAAGCAGAGATTAATTCGGCGGTATCAGCCGGAGCGCGCATCATCGGTGTCAATAACCGCGACCTAAAAACCTTCGAGGTCAAGCTTGAAAACAGTATCAAGCTTCGCCCCCTTGTACCGCCGCATATCCTGTTTGTCGCTGAGAGCGGGATTAAAACAGCCGATGATATCGCTGTGCTCACAAAAGCAGGCGTAGATGCTGTCCTGATCGGTGAGACATTGATGCGGAGCCATGACAAGAAAGCAATGCTTGACAAGCTGAAAGCTTGAAAGCCTGTCTAGTGGCTAGGCGCCCTCTTGAAGGCGCTGGCGGAGAACGATAATGGGGTTAATATATATGAAGATAAAAATTTGCGGCTTGACGCGGATGCAGGATGCCGACATTGTCAATGAAGCCTTGCCGGATTATATCGGCTTCATTTTTGCCGAAAGTAAACGAAAAATATATATTGAACAAGCATTCAATATAAAAAAGTCGTTGAATAGCAATATAAAAACCGTCGGTGTCTTTGTGAATGCCGGAATCGATGAAATCAAGCGCATCGTCGGCAGCGGTGCAGTTGACCTCATTCAGCTGCACGGCGACGAGGATTCAAGCTATATTTCGGCCCTGAAGCGCAGCATCCGATGCCCGGTTATCAAGGCTGTCCGCGTTCAAAATTCGCAGCAGATATCAGCGGCGCAGGCGATGCCGTGCGACTATCTGCTGCTCGATACGTATCATAAGGACGCGTACGGCGGAACGGGACAGAGCTTCGATTATTCATTAATCCCTAAGCTCGAAAAGCCCTATTTTTTAGCGGGCGGACTCAGCGCACAGAATATCAAAAAAGCCGCCGCTGTTCAGCCTTATTGCCTTGATATTAGCAGCGGGGTTGAAACAGACGGCGTTAAAGATGTGGAAAAAGTGAATGAGATTATTCGACTAATAAGGGAGGAATAACAGATGAAAGGACGATTTGGTGTACACGGCGGGCAATATGTGCCGGAAACCCTGATGAATGCGCTCATAGAGCTTGAAAAGGCTTATGAGTTTTATAAAAACGACACGGTGTTTAATAATGAGCTGAACGACCTGTTAAAAAATTATGCAGGGAGACCGTCGCTCTTGTATTGTGCTGAAAGAATGACGCGTGACCTCGGCGGGGCAAAGATCTATTTAAAGCGCGAGGATTTGAACCATACAGGCTCGCACAAGATCAACAACGTGCTCGGGCAGGTGCTGCTTGCCAAAAAGATGGGGAAAACGCGCGTCATTGCCGAGACGGGCGCGGGGCAGCACGGTGTTGCCACGGCGACAGCGGCGGCGCTCATGGATATGGAATGCGATATATTTATGGGGAAGGAAGACACGGAGCGTCAGGCGCTCAATGTCTACCGTATGGAGCTTCTGGGCGCAAAAGTTCACCCGGTAATAAGCGGAACGATGACACTCAAGGACGCCGTCAATGAAGCCATGCGTGCGTGGACATCTAGAATTGACGATACGCATTATGTTTTCGGCTCTGTCATGGGACCTCACCCCTTTCCGACAATCGTTCGGGATTTCCAGAGTATCATCGGCAGGGAGGTCCGGGCGCAGCTGATGGAAAAGGAAGGCAGGTTGCCGGATACTTTGCTCGCCTGCGTCGGCGGCGGCAGCAACGCCATCGGGCTGTTTTATGATTTTATCGGCGAAACCGCCGTGCAGCTCATCGGCTGCGAAGCAGCCGGGCTTGGTGTTGACACCCCAAAGACGGCAGCGACAATAGCTACGGGAACAAGCGGCATTTTCCACGGCATGAAAAGCTACTTCTGCCAGGACGAATTTGGACAGATTGCGCCGGTCTATTCCATATCGGCGGGTCTTGATTACCCCGGAATCGGGCCAGAGCATGCGGACCTCTATGACATTGGGCGCGCCCGGTATGTGCCGGTGACGGATGACGAGGCGGTAGAAGCGTTTGAATACCTGTCGGGGCTCGAAGGCATCATTCCCGCCATAGAGAGCGCGCACGCCGTCGCATACGCCAGGAAACTCGCGCCGACCATGAGGCGGGATCAGAGTATTGTCGTCAATCTCTCCGGGCGCGGCGATAAGGACGTTGCGGCTATCGCGCGGTATAAAGGGGTGAACCTGCATGAGTAGAATCAGCGAAGCGTTTAAAAACGGCAAGGCATTTATCCCCTTTGTCACAGCAGGCGACCCGAATCTTGAGACGACGGAGCGGCTGGTACTGGCGATGGCTGATGCAGGCGCCGATCTCATCGAGCTCGGCATTCCGTTTTCCGACCCTGTCGCCGAGGGGGTTGTCATCCAGCGGGCGGACGAGCGTGCGCTTGCAGCCGGGACGACGACAGACAGAATTTTTGAGACGGTCAGAAGCATACGCAAGAAGACAAACGTTCCTCTGGCTTTTATGACCTACATTAACCCGATTTATGTCTACGGACCGGACAAATTTATAAAGAGCTGCCGGGATGCCGGTATCGACGCCGTTATCGTCCCGGACCTGCCTTTTGAGGAAAAGGCCGAGCTGAAGCCTTTTTGCGCTCAATACGGTATCGCTCTGATATCGCTTATCGCACCGACATCGAACGAACGCATCGGTATGATCGCAAAAGAAGCCGATGGATTTGTGTATTGTGTTTCGTCCCTTGGTGTCACCGGTGTACGCAGTGAAATCGTCACGGATATCAGTGACATGATTGCGCTTGTTAAAGCGGTTAAAGATATACCCTGCGCCGTCGGCTTCGGCATCTCAACCCCGGAGCAAGCCAAGCAAATCGCCCGGTCAGCCGACGGCGTCATTGTTGGCAGTGCGATTGTCAAGCTTGTAGAGCAATATGGAGAAGATGCTGTCGAGCCTGTCCGCGACTATGTACATCAGATGAAGCACGCAATATCAGGCTAACAACCAAGCCGTAGGGGGCGATGCCCACATCGCCCCGCCGTTCCTTAGGGAATTATGTAAAGGCTAACGGGGTGATGTGGGCATCGCCCCCTACGGATAACGAATAGGTGGTTAAATGGTTTTTGTATTGAAGAAAAACGCGACGGAGGAAAAGATCGGTGCGTTTGTTAAGAAGATAGAATCAGCGGGGTTTTCAACCTTTCTGAGTACCGGGACGGAGCACACCGTCGTGTGCCTGATCGGTAATACGGCGAAGCTGGATATCGATCTTGTTGTCCAGACAAATGATATTGTCGAGTACGGGCGGCGTGTAACGGAGCCGTATAAGGCGGTCAACAGGGCAGTCCATCCGGGCGATACGCTGATTAGAGTTGGGGATGTGACAATCGGTGCGGGCTTTTTTCAGGTTATTTCCGGTCCGTGCTCCGTCGAGAGCGAGGAGCAAATCATTAAGGTAGCCAAGTCCGTCAAGGAGAGCGGGGCAACGCTGCTGCGGGGCGGCGCGTTCAAGCCGCGTTCATCGCCGTATTCCTTCCAGGGCTTGCAGGAGAAGGGACTTGATTTTCTCCTGGCGGCCAAAAAGGCCACAGGCTTGCCGATTGTCACCGAGATTATGAATCAGACGCAGTTCCCGCTTTTTGAAAATGTCGACATTATACAAATCGGTACGCGCAATATGCAGAATTATGATTTGCTGAAGGAAGCAGGACGGTGCAAAAAACCGATTCTTTTAAAAAGGGGCTTTTCGAGTACAATCGAAGAATTCCTCATGAGCGCTGAATATATCGTCGCCGAGGGCAACCCGAACGTCATTCTCTGTGAACGCGGCATCCGCACCTTTGAAACGATGACGCGCAACACACTCGATCTGTCCGCGATCCCGCTTTTGAAGCAAAAATCGCACCTGCCCGTCATCGTCGACCCCAGCCACGCCGCCGGTATCCGCAGTCTCGTGCCCGCGCTGTCAAGAGCCGCCGTCGCCGTCGGCGCGGACGGCCTCATGATCGAGACACACAACGACCCCGCAGCAGCTCTCTGCGACGGCGCACAGTCACTTGACCTCGACCAGTTCCGCGAGCTCTGCGCCGATATCCTGAAAAGAGCGGCGTTTGAGGGGAAGAGAATGAGATAGAAAACAGCCTTAATTAAGTTGCTTTTGCTGCTAAGAAATACAGTATATAGGATATTGGCTATATGAAGGTATATTACTTTTGTATGACTTTTTCGTCAATGATATGGCAACGTAAGCGAAAAATCGATAAAATAGATAATATCACAGGATAATGTAATGTTTCTTAGAAAAACAAGTATTCATCTGAAGTGAGAAAGTAGGTCATATTTATCATGATTCTCCCGCTCTGCATTGTCTTGGCTCCGTGCAAAGTCTGATAGGACGGATTTGCATGGAGCGGTAACAATCTGCACCGTTATTTCGGTGTAAAATACCGTCCTGTATCGGGCTTTGCATCACTTGATTTATAAAAAATTAAGGAGCAAAGTCATGAATAAATTTAAAGAACTAGCCGGGATGCGGAGCTTTTTATTGCTTTGGAGCAGCCTGGCAATCTCGCTGCTTGGCAGCGAAATGACGAAATTCGCGCTTCAGGTCCATGTTTACAGCCGACAGGGAACAGCTTCAAGCGTTGCTTTGCTGAATGTGTTTTATTATTTGCCTTCTATTCTGCTTTGTTTTGCCGCCGGAACACTGGCTGACAAATGGGATAAAAAGAAGGTTCTGCTCACTGGGTTCTCAGCCGGAGCATTGGCGACACTGGCCATGCTTTTTCTGTACAGCACAGGGGAGCTGCAGGTTTGGCACTTATACGCGATTAATTTTGCCGTCAGCTTTGTCAACGCTTTTGTGAATCCTGCCATTAATGTGTCCGTCACATTGCTGTCAAAGAGAGAGCATTATGTGGCAGTCAGCGGTATGCTGCTATTCTCCGCGTCACTGGCCAGGATCATTGGCCCCGTGCTTGCAGCCGGGGTTATGGCCTTGAGCGGTATTCAGGGCGTTTTCATTTTAGACATTGTGTCTTTTACCGTGGCGTTCATTGTGCTGCTGCGGCGTATCAGCATTCCTGCCATGCCGCCTCAGGAGCAAACGGTAAAAGAACCGTTTTTGAAAAGCTGTCTGACCGGAATCACATATTTAAAGCAGCACAAAGCGGTTTGGAAATGTATTCTCTATTTCGGGCTTATCAACCTGCTCGCAAAAATGGGCGGAGATGACAGCATGCTGCCGACCATGGTTTTAACCCGGACGGGCGGGAATGAGCTGACGCTCAGTATGGTGCTGTCGGCAGCAGGCGTCGGCGCGCTGATCGGGAGCGCGGCGGTGACAATCGCAAAAAAGGCCAGAAGCCGGACGCGCGTGATGTTTCTGACCTGTGCCGCGTCTTTCCTGATTTGTGATCTGTCCTACGGCCTCGGCAGAAGCTCAGCCGTTTGGATAACAGCCGCCTTGCTGGGAAATATTCTGGTTCCCTTTATTTCGGCGAATAACGCCGCTATCATGCGGTCAAACGTGCCGGTTGAGCTGCAGGGCCGCGTTTTTGCGGCGCGTGACACCGTTCAGTTTCTGCCGATACCCATCGGACTTTTTCTCGGCGGTTTTCTCGCGGATCACGTCTTTGAGCCATTTATGTTAACCCAATCGCCGCTGCAGCAGGCGCTCTCAATGCTTGTCGGAACAGGCAAGGGCTCTGGAATGGCGGTCATCATGCTGATAACCGCCGTGGCAGGCTGTGTCAGCAGCCTGATCAGCAACAAAAATCCAATTTACCGGGAACTGGACTAATAAAAACGGGCGTGCTGAAAACGGTTAATCCGCTGACAGCACGCCCTGAATTTTCCGGCTTGTATTGATAAGTCACATCAATAATATACGGTATAACATAACCGCTATTTCAGCCCGGCTGACCATGGCTTTCGGGTGGAGCGCACCGGCGCTGCCGCCGACGATACCCGTCTTGACGAGTGTCGCAACAGGTATCACGGCATAATCCGAAACCTGCGAAGCATCTGAAAAACCGGATATGTCGCTCAATGTACCGGCATTCACCGGCGCACCGGCGTAGTTTAAAGCACGGACTAAAATAACCATCGCATCCTGCCGCGTAATACCTGAATCGGGGTAAAACATACCGCCGGAGCCTAAGACGATGCCAACGGATTTTGCGGCGGAAACCGCATCGTAATAAGTGCTTCCAATGGGGACATCCGAAAAATTATCCGAACCCAGGTTCGTCAGATTAAAGGCTCTGGCAATCATCACGATGAAATCGCCCCGTGTCATGTTGTCGCCGGGATTATATTTACCGCTGTCTGTGTCTGTGATGATTCCGCTGCGGTACAGATAGGATATCGCATCCTTCGCCCACGCGTAATTGGAGGTAATATCCGTAAACGGCAGATTCGTCCCGATGTTAATGATAATTTTACCGTAATACACCGCACCGGCGGCTGTATACGCCGAATATAATATCGTTACCGTACCGTAATAGCCTGAAGCCGGAACGAAAGAAATATCGGATAGCAGCGGAGAAAATGACCTGTAATATTTACTTGAGGCGGTTACAGCCGTAGAATAGGTGACCGCTGGGTTATATCCGAGATAGAGCTTCCCCGCGGTCGGTGACGGAAGCGTGAATGTTACCGAGTATAATGCGGAGCCGGTTTTACTCAGAAAAGCGGTACTAAAATCATCTGCGTTAAATAATACCGGTTTGTTCAGATTCGCGTTATACGTTACCGTACCGATATCGCTGCTCTGAACCGTGATGACGACTGTTCCGCCATATGCGCAGCCGCTGGTGTCAATAGCCGTGTAATAAATCGCAATCGTGCCGGAAAAATTCGTATTAGGGACGAATGTCACATTGGAGATACTGTTTACATAATAAAGCGATGTCGGCAATACATTGCTGACTGATGAATATGCATAGTTATCGTAAAGCGTCCCGTAAGAATCGTAAGGCAGAGTAAACTTAACGTAAGACAGCGCGTAGCTGGACTTACCCGTAAAGGCGCTGATAAAATCCGCGGCTCTGAATGTCACCGGTGTCGATGAGGTGGTTTCATAAGAAACGGTATTGCTGCTGACCCCGCTCACGATAAACTTTATTTTCCCCGTGAAGATTGTACCGCTTGAGGTATATCCTGAATAGTTGACTGAAAACGAACCCGAATAACTCTCCTGCGGAATGAAGGATATGTTGGATATGAATGGTGTTTCGGTAACATAGTACTTTTTGTCGCCGGAGACCACTGAATCAAATTTTGTGGGTGATGTGTAGTTATAATAGAGCTTCCCATAGGAAGCGGCCGGTATTTCAAAAGTGATATACGAGAGGGTTTTTCCTCCGCTGTCCAGATTAAAAGCACTGACAAAGTCATTTGAATCCAGGGATACCGAGCTCCCGGCCTGAACACTGTATGTGATGACGCCGGAGCCTTCATATACGGTAAATACGAGTTTTCCGGTGTATGACGCGCCGTTCACCGTGAAGGCGGTGTAGGAGATGACGCATGTGCCGACGAAATCTTTGGCAGGGACAAATGTAATATCCGATATATCCGGGTTTTGCCCGTTATAATACTTCGTCGAGGCGGCCACCTTCGTGCCTTTTTGAGTATCAGCTGAATACTGATAATACAATACTCCGGCTGTTGCGACTGGAGGCGTAAAGGTCACGTATGATAATACGGAGCCCGTGACATTGATAAACTCCTGCGAAAAATCAGCTGCCGAGAGCGCTGCGACGGCATTTTCCTTAGCCGAATATTTAACGATTCCGGCGGGGCTGTCAACGACAGAAATAATCAGCTTGCCGTCGTATTCAACATTGCTTTCGGTATAACCTCTGAAGCTGATGCTGACGGTGCCGGTATAGTCGGTATACGGGACAAAGGAGATAAGTGATAAATACGGCGACTCGTAAACATTATATTGCTGTGTGGCATAATAAGATGAAAATACCAGCGAATCATATTCTCCCGAGAGTGTGTAGTTATAATAGAGTGTTCCGTAACTTGCCGATGGGAGTGCCGGAAATGATATGGAAGAGAGAACCTTCCCTGTGGCGCTTAAAAAAGCAGCCTGAAAATCCTTGGCGTCCAGCTGAATGGCTGAATTCTTGTCGGTCGTACAGCTGACTGTGCCGCCGGGGCTGTTTTGTACAGAAATTTTGATTTTTCCCGTTATAAAAGCGCCGCTCTCCGCATATGCGGTATACGAAAGATCAAAAGTCCCTATGTAATCCTTCGCCGGAACAAATGTGATATTTAACAGGTTCGGGTTTTTTGCAGGATAATACTTAGTTGCCGCAGTAACAGCTGTCCCGGTTTTTGACGAAGCGTTATAGTTTAAGTAGAGCGTGCCGATACTTTTATCGGGAATCGTAAAAGTCACATAAGTCAGGGGGTTCGCAGTTCCCGCAAGACGCAGATAGTTCGAAATGATATCGCTTGATGCCAGCGGGAGCGGCGTGTTCATATCGGTCAGATAGTAATAAGGCGAGTAGAGAGGCAGAGAACCCCCTGATATGAAGGGGACCGTATATGTTGTTTCTGTACCCCAGGCGGCTGTTGAAATTTTCGCGTCGGCTGTCGCCGTCCATTTGAAGGTCACGGAATCTTTTAGACTGGTGGTTTTTGTCGCCAGACAGAGATCATACAAGCTGGAAGCCGGGATGATGGTATTTGTCGTCAGTGCTGTATTCGCGGCAATCGCCGGATAACCGGCTGTGTCATTTTTCGGCAGGGCTGTGTCAAGGTAAAGATACCCGTCAATGGCAGCGGGTATTGCTGTTATTTTAACGTATGACAGGGCGGCGGATGCGGTTGTGTAATCAAAATCCGTCGGCGAAACAGTCCATGTATTACCTCGCAGAATCGATACACTGGAGGTAAACGGTGTGAGCACAAGGACAGGTGATGTAACGATAATCGAACCAGTCCCCGTTGCGGGAAGGATGGCTTTGGTCGTTACGCTCCAGTTGAAGGTGGCAGTGCCTGCTGAATTTGCTTTAAAAGTTAAGTTCTCCAGCTGATCAGCCGACACGGCTTTTTTTGCGGAGAATGCGGCGGTACCGAGATACCATGTTCCAAAAGTTGTATTCGTCGGTGTAATCTCGATGGATATAAGCGGGACGCCATAAAGATTGCAATGGCTTGTAAAGTAGGATTTTGTGAATGTCATAATCGTCCCTTTGCTGACGGTGTCCGATATCGGCGTGACGATAAGCGGAGTTGTATATGCCAGGACTGTCAGAATGACATTGCCGATGGGATTTGACTTGGATGTATCCGTGACGGTGTATGCTGTAACATCATAAGAAACGGTGCCCGGAAGCGTCGCGGTAAATGTGATGACGGAGGTTGGGTTAATACGGGTGCCGAAGGTATAATCGTGACTGTCAACCTTAATAGCCCCAAACGCGGGGTTACTGCCGGTGATGGTTATGAATCCGAAGCTTTCCCCGTCATTTTTTGTGTATTTCGAGACGAAATCTGCATAGGGAATCGTCACCGTTCCCGGCGAGGGGGCCTGTACTTCCGCACTGACGGTACCGGTAAAGGTTTCACTGATTTTGGCAGCGTGAACAACCAGAATCTGATAGAAGGTCTGTTCCTTCTGCGTGCTGTCCGTATCGGTTATATAGTTATATGTGACGGTCAGCAGTACGGCAGGCCCGTCTATCTGTGCCGTACCGGACGGGGAAGCCACAACCGATTTATAAAGCGCTGTGTTGTACGTAAAGGAAAGACCGTTGAAAAGGTCAACCTCCGTGGCGGAATAGCTGGCGGGGACAGTCAGTGTGATGACGTGGTCAGTGGCTATACCTGTCACCGTGTCTGTGCTGCTGTGGCCGAGTGAGGTCAGTACATCATCGTTACCGGCAGCGATGGCCGCCGGCTGGCCTGCAGCGGGCAGGATTTCGGTGAGTAAGAGGCTGACTAAGAATACGGCAGCGAGTAAACTGGACTTTACTTTTCTAAACGGTTTCAAGCAGATTCCTCCGTTTCATTCACGCATTGTTTGAGATATTTTTATTATCGTGTTCATGTTGCGGGAGGTCAGCGTGTCTTTATATTTCCTGCTCCCGAGGATCTTTGAGCCGAAAGCGCTGTCAAGCGTTTCGCCGACAGGGACGACCCAGAAAGCGCCGTAATTGTTTGGGATATACGCTTCGCCTGCTTGATGCGGCAGCGAAGCGAAAACGCTGCTGATCTCAGAAATAACAGAACTGTCATCACATATCAGATAATAGAGATGGCAGCCAGGCGGGACGCACATCGTTCTGGACGCGGCGCCGACAGCTTCCAACTCCTCGGATGTGCGAAGAAACACATGTGCATCATATTTAAAAAAGCCGCTGAGATTATTTTCAATATCTGATTTCATGACCGACGATTCGCCGCAGTTTGCTGAAATAACAACGTTGCCTGTCGCCAGAACCGTTTTAGCTCCGGCGTAGGACATTCCGGCAAAGGCTTTTTTCAGGTCATCCATTTTCATTTTGACGCCGTTGACATTGACACCGCGCAGGAAGACACAATATTTAGCAGTCATGATCAATACTCCGTTTAAAAGTAGATTAATTGTAACATAACCAGACAAAAATAGCCATTCATACAAATCCGGGATTGAATAAATAATTCTATGCTGTTATAGTACATATTGACCATTTATAACAGGAGAAATGAATATGACGGCTTTTGAATCAAAGAGTAAACTCGTTATCGGAAATGATCGCTTTGCCGCTGGGCTGCCTGCGGTTAAGGATCTGAGCCAAAGCAGAATCCATGATCTGTCGGACAACGGACAGCACCCCTTTGCTGTTATCATCTGCTGCGCTGATTCGCGCGTTCCTCCGGAAATCGTCTTTGATCAAGGGCTTGGTGATCTTTTCATCGTGCGGACGGCAGGCAATGTTCTTGACGATGTTGGTATGGGCAGCGTTGAATACGGCGCGCAACACCTCCATATTCCACTTATTGTCGTGCTTGGACACGAAAAATGCGGTGCCGTTAAGGCAACAGTTGACGCGGATATCCGTCATGAAAGTATTCATGGGTGCATTAAATCCATAACCGATAAAATCGAAAAGTCACTTAAAAAAGTCCGCGGCGCAAAAGACATCTGCGAAGCCTGCGAAGATGAAAATATCCGCAATACGGTCGATGAAATTAAGCGCAACAAAGTCATCGGCAGCTTGTTAAAAGCAGGGCAAGTTGAAATAGCCGGGGCTAAATACGGCATCAACAGCGGTAAAATAACATTTTTCAACAGTATTTAATTTTCATACGGTATAACAGGGCCGGAGAGGAGCATCGCTCCTCTCCGGTTTTTGGTGCCGCGGTCATATTATAATGCTATAATGACTTGACGCTCTGCGCCCACTTGACCGAATCAACATAAAGTTCCATGAAGCGTTCCGGTCCGATGGAATTGATTTCAGGTTGACTGTCCATTTTAAACCATTCTGCTTTTTCAAAATTAATGATGTAATCGAGCAGAAGTCTCAATTCGTTTTTACTACCTAAAAGCGCATGCTTCACTTTTTCACTCAGCGGTAAACCGGCTAAAATATCATTGATATCTCTATTGAGTATAATGTCAATCAATGAGAATATCCCGGTGAAAAAGTATTCCGAGGAGTTGCTCTCCCGTCCCAAGGCAGACATGAGCTTACCTCGAATGAGTGACTGCTTGATCAGCTCCGCGTTCTCGGTATCCTGCATATCTTTGAGCATCATCAGTGATATCCATTGGTACATCTCGTATGTACCTAAGAAAGTCAGCGCCTGCTGGATGGACTTCACCTTATAACGCGGAGCGATGTAAGCGGAATTGACAAGCTTCAAAAGCTTATAAGACAGGCCCAGATCAGCTTCTATGATTTCTGTGATTTTATAATAGCTCGGCTCCGGCGTATTTAGTTCCTCAATAATTCCGAGGATATTTGTGTTGATGAATCGGATATCCTTCGATGTCAGCATGGACGGTTTGCTGAAATAATACCCCTGGAACAAGTCATACCCGAGCTGGAAGGCTTTTTCGTAGTCTTCTCTTGTCTCGAGTTTTTCCGCTAAAAACTTTACCTTGTTTTTATACTTTTTAATTAAACTCATCTGGGTATCAAGGCTGACGGACGTGAATTCAATCTTCAGGATATCCGCATAATTCAACAGGGGCAGGTTATCTGCAGCCGGTACAAAATCATCGAGTGCGAGCTTATACCCGAGCGCTTTAAATTTCTCGCACGCATCCATCGTCGCCTGCGTCGCCTTTTCCCGTTCAAGAATCTCCAGAATAATTTTGTCTTTCGGCAGCAGTTTGAGGAAGTCGCTTTCAATTATACTCTTTGAGCAATTAATAAAGGCTTTTGTGCCGTCGATAAGGTCATCGATTCCGAAAACAGTGAAGGAATTATAAATGAGTTCGCTTGTGGCGGCGTCATCATCCATTTCAATAAAATAATTGTTACTGGTTTGCCTGAATAGAAGCTCATAGCCGAAAATTTTGTTTTTTCTGTCAAAAATCGGCTGCCTTGCGATAAAGATATCCATCTCAGTACCAACCTCACTATATCAGGCAATAATTCTGCACAGTCTCATTTTCTGATACACTACTAATATCGATACATAATATAGAAAAATTAGTAATATAAGTGTAAAAAATGCAAATAATCAACCGGAAAGGCTATAATCTTGCCGCCTGATTCTATTGCCGTTTTCAAATTTTTAAGCTGTTTGCCCATTTCATAGCGTCAATATAATGTGCCATGAACCGCTCCGTATTGATCGAGCGCATAACCGGATATTTTTCAAGCTTGTCCCATTCAGCCCTTTCGATACTGCTGATACAATCCAGTAATGCGCGCATTTCATTTTTCTCGCCGAGAAGTGTTTTCTTGACATTGTCTGATAACGGCAAACCGGTGAGTATCTCTTTAAAGCTCCGGTTGAGAATAACATCAATAAGAGAAAAGATGCCGGTAAAAAAGAACTCGGTAATTAGTTTCTGCCCATGTAATTCAAGAGCCAGCATATGCATCAGCTTCCCGCGTATTAATGACTGCTTGACCAGCTCTGAGTTATCATCGTCCTGCATATCTTTCAGGATCATCAGCGAAATCCACTGATATAATTCATGTGTGCCCAGATAATTCAGCGCTTGCTTAATCGATTTGACTTTATATTTCGCTCCGATATAGACGGAGTTGGCAAGCCGCAGCAATTTGTATGACAGCCCAAGATCAGACTCAATCATGCCTGAAATTTTGAAATAGCTTGGCTCAGCGGTGTTGAGCTCCTCAATAATGCTGAATAAATTCGCATTGATGGTTTTAATATCTTTCGACTTTGTCATCACTGGCTTACTGAAAAAGTAACCCTGGAACAAATCATAACCCAGGTCAACAGCTTTTTTATAATCGTCTCTCGTCTCAATTTTCTCCGCTAAAAATGTCACCTTATTTTTATACTGCTTAATCAAAGCCGCTTGCTTTACTAAGCTCAGGGCTGAAAATTCAACCTTGAGTATATTCGCCGTGCTTAATAAAGGCAGGTTGTCTTCATCGAGTATAAAATCGTCAAGCGCGAGCGTATAGCCGAGCGACTGAAACCTCGCGCAGGCGTCCATTGTGGACTGCGTGGCTTTTTCTCGTTCCAGAACCTCAATAACAATTTTATCTTTAGGCAGAAGATTCAGAAAATCACTTTCGATAAGGCCCTTGGAGACATTGATGAAAGCTTTTGTGCCGTCAGTGAGGTCATCAAGCCCAAAAATAAAGAAAGTATTGTAAAGAAGTTCTGTTGTTGCAACATCGTCATCCATCTCTACAAAATAGTTATTATTATTTTGCCGAAACAGAAGCTCATACCCGTATATTTCGTTTTTGCGGTTAAAAATCGGCTGCCTTGCGATAAATAAACTCATATCAGTACCTCAACACCAAAATAAAAAATGTCAGGTGCATGGATCGTTTCCGTGGGTACTTTGTCCGGTTTCAATTATTTGATTGGCTAAATCAAGCATATTGGGATAAAGGTTGTTCGGCACAAACTCCGGGCCTAATTTCTGCATGACGATATGCCGCGCGCAAAAGTCATTGCCGCCTGTGCAGTATTTTTTTTTGTAAATAGAGCCGATGCCACCTTCCATCGGCATTTTATCATTGAAGAACGGACATGATTTCAGCTTGCTGCAATCCATAAAATTTCCCCCAGATATTCCAGATGTTGTTGAAATCCTATTTCTCAAATTCGCAGGAGAGAAGTAAATCTCTAACACTATATATCGATACTTTAATTCGAGAATTTAGTTAAAACAACATAAACAGGTGAAACCGCACAGGCAGCATTGTTTATTATTAACATGCTGCGAATAAATGAGATATGCAAATGCTTGCGATCCCGCTTCGAAATTGACGCTGAAACGGTTGATTAATGTAAATAATTGAGATAGAATACATAAAACGGATTCAACATCATCGGAGCAGCCTGCCGTCCCGTACCGAAGGAGATACAGGTTTGAAAGATTAATCTTTTAAACTGGGTTTTGTGCCTTTCGGGTCTTGCAACCCGAAGTCCGGTAAAGCCGGACACCGCACAATTCCATGGAAAGGAAGGGTCATATATATGGCAATCATCGGCATTGATTTAGGAACGACCAACAGTCTGTGCTGCATTTGGCAGGAAGGGAATTGTGTTTTGATTCCCAATTCGCTGGGCGATTTTTTAACACCATCTGTCGTAAGCATCGATGAAAACGGTGAAATATTAACGGGTAAAACCGCCAAAGAACGTATTATAACCCGCCCAACACAGACGGCATCGAGCTTCAAGCAATATATGGGTACAGACAAAGTTTATAAATTGCGAAATAAAGCGTTTCGGCCGGAGGAATTATCGGCGATAATCCTGCGCCGTCTCAAAGAAGATGCGGAGGCCTTTTTGAATGAGCCGGTGACGGAGGCAATTATCAGTGTTCCGGCATATTTCAATAATAACCAGCGCGCTCAGACGAAGCTCGCCGGTGAATTAGCGGGTTTTCGTGTAGACCGCATCATCAATGAGCCTTCTGCGGCGGCTATCGCATATCGGCACGCGACCGGAGACAGCGGAACATATCTTGTGGTGGATTTCGGAGGTGGTACGCTCGATATTTCAGTCGTCGAGATTTTCGAAAATATCGTCGACATCATAGCTGTAGCAGGGGATAATCACCTGGGCGGCGACGATATTAATAAAGCAATAACAGATGCGTTTTATGCGAAGTATCCGATGCTCAAACAGCAATTAAGCCTGACAGAGCAAGCATCAATCTGCAAAATGGCAGAACAGTGCAAAATTAACCTATCAACATCCGATCAGGCGATGATGATGTATGTTTATAAAGAAGTTACTTATGAAATGTACCTAGCCAATCAAGTACTGCTGGAGATTTGTACGCCGCTGTTTTCTAAAATAAAGACAGTTCTCAAACACGCTTTAAAAGACAGCAATAAGCATATAAACGCCATAGATGAAATTGTTCTGGTGGGTGGTTCAGGTAAAATGCCCCTAGTGCAAAGCTTCTTGCAGCATTTAACGGGCAAAAACCCGCTCTGTGCAGTAGATCCTGATAAAGCCATAGCTTTTGGCGTAGCAATTATCACGGGAATTAAAGCAAGGGAAAACAGCATAAAAGATATGATTATGACAGATATCTGTCCCTTCACTCTCGGGACGAAGGTGGTCAATACGATAACCGGAGACTTGAATGAATTTTCTCCCGTCATTGAACGAAATACATCGCTTCCTGCAAGCAGGGCACGCAGATATACAACACTGAGAGATAATCAAGCATTTTTAACACTAGATATATACCAAGGGGAATCCTCGTCAGTTTTAAAATATTTGGCTTGGTCAGATTATGATGAATGTACCACGTGCTCCAGCCGGTAACATCGTGGTTGAGCTTCGGTTCACATATGATATTAATGGTATTCTAGAGGTTGATGCCACTTGCAAGCAGACCTGTGAAACTCAAACCAAGTTGATCCTTACCAATAAAAATATATCACAAGAAGAACTTGCAATACGCCGCAAAGAATTGCAAAAATTAAAAATATCACCAAGAGATCAGGACGAAAATCGCTTTTTACTAGAATGGGGTGCTCGTTTATATGAGGAATGTACAGGCATTACCCGTGAAATCGTACAAGCGGAAATGAATCTTTTCGTTTCTGTTCTTGCGCAGAATCATATTGGAGAGATCGGAAAAGCCCGACAACGGTTTACACAGTTTCTGGAGCAGCAGGAAGATGACAATTATGGACTTTCTGGAGGTTACGAAAGGTGAACTGCTGGGATATTTTGGGCATAACCCCTACTCGTGATCCTGATATAATAAAGAAAGCATTCTCGGCTCTATCAAAAAAGCACCATCCTGAAATCGATCCAGAAGGTTTTATGCAGCTGAGAGAAGCATATCGTTTTGCTATACATTTGACCGCCAGCCTAAGTGAAATTGATTCAGCCCCGTCGCATGAAGAGCCGACGAAAGAGCCGACGAAAGAAACAAAGCAACAGCCTATAATCTTGTCGACACTGGTGAATGAGGAAACCTCACAGCATTTCGAAGAACTGTCTCCTGTGCCAACAGTACAGATTGATATACCCACCCTTCAACAAGAGAACTATTCTTATCTTTATCATGAAATTCCGGAACCAATTGATTTCAATCCTGCGTGGGGACAAACAAACCAGCAAAAACTCAGGTTAAGAGATTCATTATTGCGTAAGATTGTGTCAAAACTCGTTGACGCACAGCGCAAACCAGTGCCGGATTATTTCTATTTTAAGCAACCTGAATCATTACCGTTAAGAGACAGAGCAAAAGTTGTTATGAAGCTGGTATGGAACACAAACGTATTTCGTGTATTTGTAGTATTATTATTAGCGCTGTCTTTATTAGCAATTAAAATCTCATCAGCGATTTCATATGCAAACGCAAATGATAAAGCGTCCGTGCCGGGAGAATATGTTAATTTAACTTTAGCAGATTATAACTTAAGTTATACGCAAGTGAAGAAATTAATGTCAGATGCGAGAACAATACTTAAAACAGAGACTGATTATCGCAAAGACGTTATTGATAGAATCAAAGAAAATGCAGCGTTCTATCAATGCTCGTCAGCTATTCACTTGGAAATGAATGAAATTGATTATCCGGATCTTGTTTCAATATATAAGAAACAAGGTGAAGCTGAGCTTGCGCGGCAATTGGAGAATTATCGCTGTGAGGAATATAATTTCACACTAACAGAAGTACTGCCCGTTATTAAACATGCCATTATTGATCAACAGTATACACCGATAATAATAGATATCAGCTCTATGGTGGGAATAGCACAAACAGAATTCATGACAATATCCAGAAATTATAAAGAGGCTAACTATAACACATATTCATTGGACAGAAATCTTAAGCAATATATTAGACTTATATCGCCTGATAAATGGATTATTACCAATAATGATACATAATACTGCAAGGGGCTGTATCTAAAACAGTAGATACAGCCCCTTATGTTATTATAGTCAAAAAAATCAACGGTTCAATTGTCCCGCCAGTTCCCCAAGCCCTGCTTCGAAATTGACGCCATATCGGATATCGGTGCCGGCTTCTTTGGTTCGAATAATGCTTTTTACAGTAAAGTCAACGGCAATTTGTACTGATCGGCTCAGGTCGTGGCCGGTGAGGAGACCGGCGACGAGGGTTGAGGCGAACACATCGCCCGTCCCGTGGTATAAACCCTCAATGCGCTGGGAAAGCGCATAATCGATTTTTCCGGAGGTTGTATCGAGACTGGCGGCACCGAGCTGGGTATCGTCGAATGAGATACCGGTTAAAATCACCTGCTTCGGGCCGAGGGCGGCAAGGGCACGCAATATATCCTCGATGTAGGGCACCTCGTAGGGGCCGGGCTTGTAGGGCTTTTCGAGGAGCAGGCAGGCTTCTGTGACGTTTGGCACGATGATGTCGGCTTTGGCGCAGAGCTTTTTCATCCCCTGCGGGAAATCGTCGCCGAAGAGCGCGTAGAGCTTTCCGTTATCGGCCATTACGGGGTCGACAACGATCAGGTTATCGTCCGTTTTAAGCCGGTCGAATATTTCCGATACAATGTCAATTTGCTCAAATGAACCGAGAAAGCCGGTATAAACGGCGTCAAACTTTAAATTAAGCGTCTGCCAATGCGAAACAATCGGCAGGATATCACTTGTCAGGTCGCAATACGTATAGCCTGTAAACCCGCCGGTGTGCGTTGATAGGACGGCTGTCGGTATGACGCTTGTTTCAATACCCGCACTGGATATGATGGGCAGTGCGACGGTCAGTGAGCATTTCCCAAAACAGGATATATCGTGAATCGCCGCCACTCTCTTTTGCCTGGGCATGTCGTACACTCCAATTCTAGATTTAATGCCGCAGCATTTATTGCCTCAGTGTACGCTACACGCCGCGTAAAATCAAATATATTTTGTTAATTATGAAGAACCGTAATTATTTGAAAGCTTGCTCGAGATCCTCAATCAGATCGTCGATATGCTCGGTGCCGATGGAAAGGCGGATGGAGTTGGGCTTTATCCCAGAATCCAAAAGCTCCTGCGCACTCATTTGTGAATGCGTTGTGCTGCCGGGATGGATGACGAGTGATTTTGAGTCGGCGACATTGGCCAGCTGCGAGAAGAGCTGCAGCTTGTCAATAAAAGCTCTGGCCTCGGCTGCGCCGCCCTTTATTTCAAACGTGAAGATGGAGCCGCCGCCGTTCGGATAATACTTTTTATACAAATTGTTATAGGGGCTGCTTGCGACAGCAGGGTGATTGATTGTTTCAACCTGCGGATGCTTTTTCAAGAACTCAATTACCTTGAGAGTGTTCTCAACATGGCGCTCAACACGGAGCGACAGTGTTTCAAGTCCCTGCAGGAAAAGAAATGAATTGAAAGGACTCAAAGCAGCGCCGGTGTCGCGAAGAAGCGTAACCCTTGCTTTGGTGATATAAGCGGCGGCACCGGCGACTTCGGTAAAGCGTGCGCCGTGGTAACTCGGGTTCGGCTCTGTTAGAATCGGGAAACGGCCCGAAGCCGTCCAGTCGAATTTGCCGCTGTCCACGAGGACGCCGCCGATGGAGGTACCATGCCCACCGATGAACTTTGTTGCGGAATGGACGACGATATCCGCGCCGTATTCGAACGGACGGAGCAGGTAAGGTGTCGAGAAGGTGTTGTCGACAATCAGCGGAATGCCGTGTTTATGCGCGATTTTTGCTAAGGCTTCTATGTCGATAATACTGGAGTTGGGATTACCGAGTGACTCGATAAAGAACGCCTTTGTATTCGGCTTAATTGCTTTTTCAAAGATGCCGGGGATATCGGGATTAACGAAAGTGACCTCAATACCAAAATCCTTGAAAGTATGCGCAAATAAATTGTATGTACCGCCGTACAGTGTGTTGGCGGAGACGATGTGGTCACCGCTCCGGGCGATATTCTGGATAGAATACGTCACGGCGGCAGCCCCGCTCGCGAGTGCCAGAGCGCCGATGCCGCCTTCCAGCGCAGCGATACGTTTTTCAAAAACGTCATTTGTCGGATTCATGATGCGCGTATAAATATTTCCGCCCTCGGTGAGGCCAAAACGCCCGGCAGCCTGTGCCGTGTTTTCAAACACATACGAGGAAGTCTGGTAAACCGGAACGGCTCTGGAGCCGGTGGCCGGATCCGGAGTTTCCTGCCCCGCGTGGAGCTGCAGTGTTTCAAAACGCCTTTTTTTATTCTCAGCCATATCTTTCACTCTTTTCGTTTTAATTGCATATTAATCATATATAATTAATATGAATTGAATATAAACGCTTCGGAGCAAAATGTCAAGAGGTGATGAAAATTTTCTTTATGAAACAATTACTTTACAACAGCGACAGCTTCAATCTCAAGGAGGACATCCTTCGGGAGCCGCGAGACCTCAACGCAAGACCTGGCGGGATAAGGCGCGGTGAAAAATCCGGCGTAAATTTCATTGAATCTGGCGAAGTTATTCATGTCTGTGATAAAAACCGTTGTTTTAACGACATCAGACAGCGAGGAGCCGCCCGCGCGGAGCACAGCCTGCAAATTATTGAGGACCTGCCGAGCCTGTACCGTGATATCACCCGGCGTGACAGCGCCGCTTACCGGGTCAAGCGGGATTTGCCCCGATGTATAAAGAAAGCCGCCTGCCTTGATTGCCTGAGAATAAGGCCCAATAGCCGCCGGAGCCTGCGCTGTTTTAATTTCATTCATTTCCATAATAACTGTCCTTTCGTATTGTAAAAAAATCACTGTTAATTTTACCATACATATGATATCATTTTATGTCAATAGAGATAAAATGAAATTTCATAACATCAATTATGTATAACGGTGACGGAGGTGCGAAATGGGTATAAACCAGGTGCGGATTATAGATGAATTCACAAAGCTTGTTTCTATCGACAGCCCTTCCTACGCTGAGAGACAGATGGGTGATTACGTAAAAAATAAGCTGCATTCGCTTGGCGTGATGGTCATTGAAGATGATGCCGGTGAGCAGATCGGCGGCAATTGCGGCAATATTTATGGGTACCTTAACGGGGATTCAAATAAGAAGGCGCTGCTGTTTTGCGCCCACCTTGATACCGTTGAACCGTCAAGAGGTAAAGCCGCTGTCATCAGTGACGACGGTTCCATCAGAAGCTGCGGCGATACCGTGCTCGGCGCTGACGACCTGACCGGTGTCGCGGCGATAATAGAAGCCCTGACGGTCATTAAGGAACAAAACCTGCCGCATGGGCCGATCGAGGTACTTTTTACAGTCGCGGAGGAAGTATATTGCAAAGGCAGCCAGGTATTTGATTTCGCCAAAGTCATGTCGGAAGAGGCCTATGTCCTCGACTTGATGGGCCTTGTCGGTACGGCGGCTTATAGTGCGCCGAGTATCCTGTCGTTCACCGTCACCGTCCACGGCAAAGCATCCCACGCGGGGTTCGCGCCGCAGAAAGGCATTCACGCCATAGCGGTAGCCGCCGATGCCATCAGTATGATGCCGATGGGCCGAATTGATGAGGAGACTTCCATGAATATCGGGATGATCTCCGGCGGCCTGGGCACAAATATCGTGCCGGATATGTGCGTCGTTAAAGGTGAAGTTCGCAGCCTCAACCATGAAAAAGCCAAAAAGCAGGCGGAGCTGATTCGCAAACAGTTTGAACGCTCCTCAAGCGCCGCGCACGCGACTTTTGATTTTGACCTCTTCACAGCGTCAATTGCCTATGAAACGCCGCTGGAGCATCCGGTTTTATCGCGCTTCGAAAATGCCTGCAATATGCTCAGGCTGCCGGTGGCGATTGTTAAAACTTTTGGCGGCAGCGACAACAATATCATCGCTCAAAACGGTATCGCCGGTATTGTTGTGGCCAATGCGATGAACCGCATCCATGCGTGCGATGAATTTACAACCGTAGAGGAAATTATCCGAATCGCTGACCTGACACTTACGCTTATGACAATGGATGAGTAAACGCACGAGCATTAATGTAATCCAAAACAGCATTGCCTTTGGATTAAGGCGGAGGTAACACATGAAATTAGGGAAATATGGATATATCCGCGCGGCGGCGGCTGTTCCCCGCGTCGCTGTCGGTGACACGTCGTTTAACGCGCACGAGATATCAAAACTGATTCTAAAAGGAGCGGAAGACCACGCGGTCAAAGTCATGGTATTCCCGGAGCTGTCCGTTACCGGCTATACCTGCTCCGACCTTTTTCACCAGAGCAGCCTCTTGAATGGAGCGCTGGAAGCACTGAATACGATATTGGAGAAAACGCGCGGCTGTGATGTCCTCGCCGCGGTCGGTATGCCTGTGGAAGCGGATAATCAGCTTTTTAACTGTGCGGTCGTCATCCATTACGGCAGGATTCTCGCTGTGATACCGAAGACCTTTATTCCGAATTATAACGAGTTTTACGAAAAGAGATGGTTTGCTTCCTCCGTCAACAGGCTCAGCGACACCGTCAGATTATGCGGTACAGATGTACCGTTCGGTGAAAATATACTGTTTAAAAATTCGAATTCTGCTCTTGCTGTCGGCATTGAAATATGCGAGGATCTTTGGATGCCGATTCCGCCGAGTTCCCGCCATGTGCTGTTCGGCGCGAATCTCATTCTGAATCTTTCTGCGAGCAACGAGACGGTGACGAAATCCGACTACAGGCGCGAGCTTGTCCGGCAGCAATCCGGGCGGTGCTATACCGGCTACGCTTTTGCGTCGGCGGGACAAGGAGAGTCGACGACCGATGTTGTCTTCAGCGGGCATGCGATGATAGCGGCAAATGACACTATTTCCAAGGAATCGTCCTACACGGAGACATCATCTTATATTTATGCCGATATTGATATTGAGAAGCTGATGAACGACAGAAGAAAATTCAACAGCTTTATGGGAAAAACAGAGCCGGGCGATTATCGTATTATCGAATTCAGCGTGCGGGATGACCGTGATGTTCAAGAGAGCTTTACTGTTGACGCGCACCCCTTTATCCCGCGTGACAAGAGTGAAAAGTTCGGCAGATGCAAAGAAATTTTCAAGCTGCAGTCCGTCGGCCTCGCGGAGCGGATGCGGAAAACAGGCATTCAAAAGGCCGTGATCGCCATATCCGGCGGCCTTGATTCAACGCTCGCGCTGCTTGTAACAGCCGAAGCCGTCCGGGCTCTTCAGCTTGAGCCGACGAGCATCATCGCCATCACGATGCCCGGACTCGGGACGACAGACCGCACCTATCAAAATGCCCTCACGCTGATGAAAGAGCTCGGTGTGACACTTAAAGAAATTTCAATTAAAGACGCCTGCCTGCTGCATTATAAGGATATCGGCCACGAGACGGACGTTTTTGACGTCACTTACGAAAACGTTCAAGCCAGAGAACGGACGCAAATCCTGTTTGATGTGGCAAACCAGGAGGGCGGCCTCGTCATCGGCACCGGTGATTTATCGGAGCTGGCGCTTGGCTGGTGCACCTACAACGGCGACCATATGAGCAACTACGGCGTCAATTCCGGCGTACCGAAATCGCTCGTGAAGCATCTCGTCTCCTATTACGCCGACACGACGGACAATAAGCAGGCTGCTGCGGTGCTTGCCGATATCCTTGACACTCCGATAAGCCCGGAGCTGCTGCCGGCAGACGAAGCGGGTAAAATAGCACAGAAGACGGAGGATGTCGTCGGGCCGTATGAGCTGCACGACTTTTTCCTGTTCCATTTTCTGCGCAACGGTTTTTCTCCGGCGAAGATATTAAAGCTCGCAATGCTCGCGTTTAACGGCGTATACGAGCCGGTGATCATCTGCAAATGGCTGGAGACCTTCTATAAGCGCTTCTTTTCCCAGCAGTTCAAACGCTCCTGTCTCCCTGACGGCGTAAAAGTCGGCTCCGTATGCCTATCTCCCCGCGGCGACTGGCGCATGCCCAGCG
>DBTM01000006.1 GCA_002307055.1 Clostridiales bacterium UBA1316 | reverse complement strand
GCCTTCGGCGGGCGTTACCCGTTATCCTTGCCCTATGGAGCCCGGACTTTCCTCAGGAGAAAGCTTTTCAACTCTCTCCCGCGGCTGCCCGGCTTACTCGCAATAACTCATTGTACGATAAACCCCGCCCAATGTCAAATGAGAAAGACTGTTGTTGGTGCATATGGGGTTATGACAGTCTCCTGATTTATTACGCTCACATAGACAAGATCCGAGAAATCATCCTTGTCGCGGTAATAGAAAATGAGCGGCTCCTTCGCCGCATTTAAATAGCTTTATAAATTTCGGAGAAAGCGCTGCTGGAATGAAATATTTGTATTGCATATTTTGCACAAATAGCGCATAATAAAATCCAGAAATTCAGGTATAATATATATATTATCCACGCACTCAAATGTAACAATATAGTTATTTTGTTACATTATATAAGTTACTTATCGTCATGTATTATACTTTCTTTACATTAAATATATACTATTAGAATAAGTTCCATAAAAAGTGCGCAAGACTGATTCTTTTTCATTCATTATGACGTTATGTCACGTTGATATGATTAAGTTGCGAATCAGTTTTGCGTATTTTATGCTGAGATTGCGCTGTTATAGCTGTACCAATGAATATAGCTCGTCCTTTTCGTCCTGGTTGATTCCTATATAAAGAAGCGTTATTTTGGGCGAACTATGGTTGAATGTGTCCATGATCAGTCCAACATTATATTTTGATGCTTTATAAGTCCAATAACCCCAGGTTTTGCGAAGACTGTGAGTGCCGAAATTTTCCAAGCCGATTGAGTCCGCACATTCCTTCAATACCCTGTAGGCCTGTACTCTGCCGATATTCTGACCTTTTCTGCTATGGAAAAGGTAGCTTTCTTCAGTAAGGTTATTATTCTTAATATACGAATAAACAGCATCCTTTAGCGTATCGTTGATTTTAATTTTTTTTTCTTTTCCTGTCTTTTTTTCTTTCAAGACAAAATATTCCCTAAAACTGTCATTGTGATAAATATTTCCAACCTTTGTGGGAATAATATCACTGATCCTTAAGCCTGTATTTAACCCGAACTTGAAAAGCAATGCATACTTTTCATCTTTTTCATTTAGCAAATCATACATTTTATTGATATAAGCTTTATCTCTTATCGGTTCAACAGTCATATTATTTACTCATGCCTCCTTAAGCAAATTTAGGGAGGTTTTTGGCGTTTACAATCATCGACATATGATATTACATAAACCGGTAATGTAACAAAATAACTATATTGATACATAGCAATTTGCAAGTGCACGAAATCTCTCAAAAACGGCACGTTTAGTAATTATATAACAAAGTAATTTATTTGAAAGCAAACAATCAAGTTTATAAATATACCGCCTAAATTTTATCAATTATTACAAGAAAGGAGTAAAAAGTATGACAAATGTGTTTGAACAGGAACCAGAGCAGGACACACAAAGGGGAAAATTTTTAACATTTTATGTTGGCGGGGAGGTATACGCGTTAGAAATCGGTCTGGTAAGAGAAATTATTTCATTATTACCCATAACATTTATGCCCGAGCTCCCCGACTACATAAAGGGCATCATCAATCTCCGAGGCAGGGTTATTCCGGTTGTGGATGTGCGTATCCGATTCAAGAAAGCACCGATTGATTATGATTTCAAGACATGCATTATCATCATTGAAGTTAATGATCAAGCAATTGGACTTATCGTGGACAGTGTATCAGAGGTTGCATTGATTGAAGAAGAAAACATAAAATCTCCCCCCACATTCATGGACAAGACCGACGTCAGCTTTGTAAAGGCAATCGGACTGATAGAGGAGAAAATCTGGCTGATTCTTGATTGTGAAAAGCTTATGAAATACGAAAATATTGATATAGTCGCAAAAGCTGCGAAAAGGGAGGAGTGATTCTATGTTAATCTTTAAGTCGAAAAAGACTATTAATATTCAAATGAATGAACTTAATAAATTGGAAAAGAACCTTAAAAAGCTTTCAGAGGGTATAACTGATATCGATCTGCCGTCAGGAGGCTCCTATGAAAAGGCCGACTCCGAAAACAGTCAATTTTACAGAATTGATAAAAATTTGGAATTAATTGTTAATTCCATTGGCTCCCTTGCTGCTGACATGGCGTGTATGGCAGAAAATATGAAATCCGGTAACCTTGACTACCGCATTGACATTTCAAAACACAACGGTATTTATTCAAAAATATGCAGTAGTCTCAATAAATCGATGGAAGCCATTTCCGCGCCTTTAAACGAGGCCTGCCCGATATTGGAAATGATCGAAGCAGGTGACTTTACCGTAAAAATGAATACTGTATACAAGGGACAATATTTAAAGCTTGCCAACACTATTAATTCTCTCAATTTGCGTCAATTGGACATTCAGGAGGTATTCAGTGAGGTATCAAAAGGTGATATAAGCCATCTTGAAGATCTGCGTAAAGTGGGTAAGCGTTGTGAAAACGATAAAATGATGCCGGCCGCAATAGATATGATGCAGTCCATAACAACCGTAGCCGATGAAATTTCAAATATAACTTCTGAGGTCACCAAAGGCAATATCTTAAACGTACGGTGCAGCGCAGACAAATTGGAAGGAAAATACAGTGGAATCATCTACGGCATCAACAATCTGCTTGATGAGATTTCAAAGCCGATAGGAGAAGCACTTACAATATGTAATAAAATAGCGGTAAATGATTTTACGGTAAATATGGTCGGTCATTATAACGGTGATATTGCCGCTTTCTCAAACGGTATAAATATCGTATTGCAAAGGCTGATATCAGTTCAAAATTTGGCGCTTAAGATCTCGCAGGGCGATATCAGCGATCTTGAAGCCTTCAGGAAAATTGGTAAACGGTCGGAAAACGATCTGATTGCACCTGCTTTTACAAAAATGATGGATGCTATTCAGGAACTTATCAACGAAACGGGCAAGGTTTCCGCCGCAGCTGTTGAAGGAAATCTGAATGTACGTGGTGACACTTCAAAACTCAGCGGCGGTTATGGCGGAATTATAAACGGTATCAATGAGACAATAAACGCCATTTCAGCGCCGCTCAACGCGGCTGAAGAAGCGATCGGAAGAATGTGCCTCAATGACTTCACGGTAGAAATGCCAAAGGATTATAAAGGCCAGTATCAAATTCTTTCAAACGCCGTTAATACTCTGATGGGCAGACTTACCGCCCTTCAGAACGTGCTTATCAATGTATCCAGCGGTGATACAAGCAAGGTTGAGGATTACCGCAAAATTGGGAAGAGAAGCGAAAATGATAAAATCATGCCGGCTGTCGTTGCAATGATGGATATCATCCGGGATATCGTCAAAGAAGCTGAACATCTGACCAACGAAACCCTAAACGGTAATATCAAAAATGCAAGAGGAAATAAAGATAAATTTAAGGGCGGATTTAAGGAAATCGTTGAGGGCATCAACAGCATTCTCGATGCTGTTTCAAATCCCCTGGATGAAGTTCTGGGAATCCTCTCAAAAATGGCTTTGAATGATTATACCGAAAAAATGAGCAGCGAGTATAAGGGTGAATTCGCGATTTTAGCACAGTCGATAAACGATGTGCAGAAAAGACTGCTTAGTGCTCAGACTGTTGCCGTTAAAATCTCACAGGGTGATACAAGTGAGCTTGAACAATTCCAAAAAATCGGAAAAAGATCTGAAAACGACCATCTTGTCCCGTCGTTTACAGAAATGATGGTGGTTATACGCGCGCTCATTGAAGAAACAACAAAAATATCAAGCTCCGCGGTTAATGGCATACTTGATGTCCGGGGAAATAGAGATATTTTCAAAGGGGACTATGTAAAGATCATTGACGGTATCAACGGAACGCTGGACGCAGTCGTTGCTCCTCTCAACGAGGTGACCGATGTCATGACACAGATGTCGGAAGGATCATTATCCTTATCTGTGGAAGGACAATATAAGGGCCGGTACAAGGTTTTGGCGGACGCAGTAAATCTGCTTCTGACAAAATTGGGCATGGTCATCAATGAGGTAAGCACCATCCTTGAAAAAATTGCCGGCAGCGATCTGAAAATTGACAGCGTGCGGGAATTTAACGGTGACTACGCTTCTATTTCAAGCTCGCTGAAAACGATTATCCAATCGCTCAACTATACTCTGAACGAAATCCATGTCGCAGCGGATCAGGTTGCAATCGGGGCTAATCAGATTTCCGATTCAAGCCAAGTTCTGTCACAAGGCGCCGAAGAGCAGGCGAGTTCAGTTCAGGAGATTACTGCATCAATCGAAGAACTAGCCGGTCAGATCAATCAGAATGCCGAAAATGCCGATGAAGCCAATAAAACCAGTTTGAAAGCAAAGGACAACGCTATAAAGGGGAACGAACAAATGAAAGGCATGGTTCAAGCCATGCACGATATCAATGAATCCTCTTCAAATATATCTAAGATAATTAAAGTAATTGAAAACATTGCCTCGCAGACAAATATACTTGCACTCAATGCAGCGGTTGAAGCCGCAAGAGCAGGCGTGGCAGGTAAAGGCTTCGCCGTGGTAGCCGGAGAAGTTAAAACACTTGCGCAAAAAAGCGCGGCAGCAGCAAATGAAACAACTGCTTTGATTGAGAGTTCGATCCAAAAAATTGAGCTTGGAGCGAAAATTGCCGGTGATACGGCGCTTGCATTTAAGGATATCGTAGACAGTATCGTCACAACATCGGAAATCATAAACAATATTGCATCAGCCTCAACTGAACAGTCGGCGTCTGTTGAACAAATCAATCAGGCAATCCTGCAGGTTTCAAGTGTTGTTCAAACAAATTCTGCGACTGCGGAGGAAAGCGCTGCAGCAAGTGAGGAGCTTTCAAGCCAGGCTGAAATGCTCAAACAAAAAGTAGGCGAATTCAAGCTGAAAGACATCACTTATAATCATATCAATCAATTAAACCCCGAGATGGTTAACGATGTGATGAAAATGATTGAGGCAAAGAACGGCACGGGTTACACGCATACAAAAGAAGAAAAAGCTGACAAAAGCATAAAGTCACATAAAACAGCAATCAACGCCGGCCCTAAATCAAAGATTATATTGGGTGACGGAGAGTTCGGAAAATATTGATGTCTATTGATCTTTCGGAAATCTGATTATGAAAACCTCCCGATTGCCAGAAACCTGCCTGCCGTATCGTATCGAGATACAGCAGGCAGGTTTTGCGGCTGCCCGCGCGCACATAACCTATTTCGTGATGATATACAGCTCGTTGAGTGCTCTGGTAAAGGATATATACTTCTCGTTTTTATTCATGCCCTCGGTCATAACGTAGCAGGTGTCGAATTCGAGACCCTTTGCTTCAGCGGGGGTTAAAACGGCGATTTCACCGGCGTTGATTTCGGTGAGGTTAATCTTGGCCTCGAGCTTTTTCTGAAGCATCGCCAGAAATGCCGGCTTTTTCTTTTTGACGAGTATTGCCAGTTTCCGGCTGCCGATCATGTTATTGTTGACATGGGCAATAAAACGGTCAAAATCCAGCGCCTGCACACTCTCGCCGCTGATGCCCAGATTCGTCGTGGAAAAGCCCAGCGTGTGGTTGGCGTAGTCAATGATTTCCGAGCTGTTTCTATAGTTTTCATTCAGCGTAAACAGCGTGAAATCGAAAATGCTGTACAGATTGTCCCAGTCGGCAACGCCTTCGCCCTCCTGTAGAATTTGGTTGATGTCTCCGTAAATATTGTAGCGCAGATTGCTGCCGTTGACTAAAAAGAACAGCCTGTATTCACTGGCATACAAATCATGCCCTTCATCCACGCATAACAGCCTTTCGCCGTTTGTGAGCTTCCCGAGTATGATGTAATAGATCAGCAGCTTCGTATACAGCCTGTTTTTGAAGCTGAGAGAAACGGCGTACTCGCGTTCAAGCATATCGGCAACGGAGTTTTCAATGCTGCCGATCGATAAGTTATCCGAGTGCTTGTACGCGTTTTCAATGAGCTCCATCTCCTGCTCGGAGAGCGGAATTTCATCCTTTTCCTTTTGCAGCCGCTTCTTATCAATCTCGAATACATGCTGCGCTCTGTCATATAGCAGGGCGCACAGGCTGAAATTGCATTCCCGGATTTCTGTGTCGGCGTTGGGGTTCGTGCTGCCTCTTTGCTTAAGCAGTGCTTTTTTGCGCTGTTCATACTGCTCTCTCAGGTTTGGTGTTTTCTTTATTTTTTCTTGGATGATCTCGTCAAGCAGCGCGTCGGCGTTCGGCACAGCGGCCTTCATCTCCAGAAATTTCTGCTCAATCGACGCAAGCTCTTTTTCCGATTGCCTGTATACAGCCAGCTGTTTGTTATACGGCTCAAAGGTCGCCTTGACGCTCAGCAGTACGCTCCGCAGAATCGTGATGTTTTTCATGTCGAAAATGTTGTCGTCCAAAGTGTATTTCAGTTTAGCCCGCAATACGGCGCTTACTTCGTCATATCTGATTTTGTTATCGTAAATGTACCGCAATAATTGGATGGTTTCTTTTTTAATATACTCCCGCAAGGTATCTGAATAGAGCGTCGGCCAGCCCGCCGCGGCTGACTCCTTATACAGCAGCGCGTTTTTAAAATCAATCAGCTCGTTCGGCGTGCATTTTTGCCCAAGCTGTGTGCGTTCCATATTATAATACCGTGTCAGCAGCGTGGCATAATACTCATTGACCGTCAGCCTGTCCACCTTCTCGAGCTCGAGGCTTTTCGACAGATCATTGATATAAGCGGAAAAGAGCCTGTTTGGTGTCAGAATTTTAATCTTCGTCAAATCAAGCTCCCTGTTAAAATATTTGATGAAGGAAAGCCTGTGCAGCAGAATCATCGTTTTACCGGACCCCGCGCACCCCTGTACAACAAGGCTGGCGTTCTCATCATAGGTGATGATGGTATTTTGATTCTCCTGTATGCTTTCGATGATATCCGTCAGCTTGTTCTGGAAATGCTTTTGCCGTATGATATCCTGTAAAAAAGGATCAGTAATCGTTTCCTTGTGTGTGTCCGCCTCCGAGTCCTCGTTGGTCAGCGTCTTGAGATAGGCGGCTTTGGCAAATTCGTTTTCATAGCCGGTCAGTACGCTGTTCCGTATCCGAAGCGCGCGCCTTAACTGCAGCTCATAATCGAAGCCGTTGTATTTGTATTTAGTGATGTTCTTCATGTAATATTTCTGGCCGATTTCCGACCGCCAGTCGCTGATGAGCAAACGGTTCTCATGATAGACGCCTTTTTTGCCGATATAGGCGATTTCCAGTCCGCTGCTCTGCTGGTCGTCTATTACAATGTCCATTCGGGCGAAATAAGGATGGGCAATGAGCTCCTCCTTCGTCACCTCATCAAAGCCGATTACCGTGCCGAGCACAGCGCCGTAAAGCCCGATGTTGATTGCCAGTACAAAACCGCTGAAGGTTTCCAGACGCTCCTGCGTTTCCTTTAGATGCTGTGCTTCCTGCTGAAACGATGTGTCACCCTCATATTCCTCAGCCGCGGCCTGTTCCAGCGGATTTGAGGTGAAAAGAGACTTGCCGACGGCGGCAACATTTCTCGAATATTGCCTGTTATTGTTTTCAATCGTCAGCGCCTGGCCCGATATCGAGGTGATAACAGCCTTATCACCGTTCCTGGTGTACAGCGTTTTTCCGACACAAAGCGCCGTATCCATGCCCGTATTCACGTCCAAGAGGATCACTCCATTCATCTGTTCATTTTAGCCGGGCCAATAAGTGTAACACACAATACCGTTATATTCCAGAATTATTTCAAAAAAATAATATAAATTTAACACAAAAACACAAACGCAGCCTTATGAAACAAAATTTTAAAAGGCTGCGTCATGCGGTCATCGGTTTTATTTGCGCTCCGTTACAAAAGACTCGAAAGCCTTGATTGCCTTATCCCGCATTTTAAAATCAAAAATCTTGCTGTTGATGAGCCGGATATTAAAAAACATGTTTTCCGCAATCGACAGCTTGTAATCGCTGATAAAGGTTTCATACGGATAATCCCGTACGCTTTCACTCAGGCACTGATAATAATAGTCCAGCAGCGGCAGCACTTTATTTTTTTCTGGCTCAATATGAAGCGCTAAAAGCATCGCCAGGTCTTCCGTCGCAAGACCCAGCCTGACAGCCTGGAAGCCGTCGAACTTAACCTCTCTGTCTGCGGTCCTTGCCATAAAAGCTGTGCCGGGGTGCATATCACCGTGAATCACCGTTATATTTTTACGGGTATTGAATCTTGTTTCAATCAGCCTGACATATTCAGCTTTCATATATTCGATCGCAAGCTCGTAATAGTCCAGCTTTTTCATATCCAGCCGGTTTTCAAAGCTTTCCCATACCTTTGGGATTTTTCCGGCTTCTTCATTTCTTTTGTACTTTTTGAAATCCTGCGCCATTGCGCTGATATGCATCAGCAGATGCTCTTTTGACTGCAGCCGCCATTCAAGTCCGAGCCGGTCAAAAGCCTCGTCGTTTTCCCAGCAGGCGGCATGCAGCAGCGCAGCGGATTTCAATATAGACTGATAATTATCTCTGATTATAACGCCCGGTTCATTGTCCTCATCATAATTATTACAGCGGATAAAGCGCGCGCTCAAGTCTTCAGAAAGCACAATCTGCCTGTCGAAATCAATATAAAACACCTGCGGTATTTTTAGAGTATAATTGCTCAGCAGGGCATATCCGCGCAGCTCACTGTCGCTTTTCATATAGATCTTCTGTATTAGCTTATACTCTTTTTGCGCTGTGCGCACCGTCACGGCGGTCACGATATTTCCGCTTTCTTTAAAAGGCTTTCCTCTGGAGACGGTGCAATGACCGATAGTGCCGTTGGCCTTATAGACGGCGTTAATAATAGTACCGTCGTCAAGGCCCCCAAGCGCCGTATCGGTTAATTTGCCCTCGAGCTTATTCATAACGCTTCTGGCGATATATTCCGCCTGCTCCTCTAATTGCTTCGGCTTTGCCTCTTCGATCTTCTCATCAAAGGAATAAGCGGGCATAATCATATCGTCAATCGTGCAGCCGAAAATCTGTGCGAGCACGGGGAGCAGCGATGTATCAGGCAGCGAATGTCCGTTTTCCCATTTGCTGATAGCCTGCGGCGATATGCGGAGCATTTCAGCCAGTTTATCCTGTGAGTATCCTGTTTTCTTCCGTAATAACGCAATTTTAATGCCGACCTTTCGTGTATCGAGCATAAAACCGACCCTTTCCTGTTTTGTCTTCAGCGCTGATACATGAAGCATAAATCAAACGCACGAATATAGCTATACAAAATACGTGATGCCTGCTCAACTGCCGGTTAACCTCCGGGCACGCCGAAGCGTGCGATTTCTATTTGAAAAACTGCCGCGTCCATTATATAATAACAGGAAATAGGTAGATACATTTATTAAAGTCAGGGAATCAGGCAAAAATCTAACGGATGTTAGGTTAAAGCCAATTCAGAAATGAGGTGCAATATTGACACTGTCTGAATATATTGCCGGTATTAAAAACAAAAAAATCGCCGTGATCGGCATCGGCATCAGCAATACACCGCTCATTGAGCTCCTGCTCACCGCCGGCTGCGATGTGACAGCCTGCGATAAAACCGAGCTTGGTGCGCTTGGTGAAGCGGCAGATAGGCTTGAAAAAAAAGGTGCCAAGCTGCGTCTGGGCGCCGATTACCTGCAAGCGCTGGACGCCGATGTGATCTTCCGGACACCGGGTATGCGCCCCGACCTGCCGGAGCTGACGGAAGCCATCGCCCGCGGCGCTGAGCTGACCTCGGAGATGGAAGTATTCTTCGAGGTCTGTCCCTGCCGCATCATCGCCGTCACCGGCAGCGACGGAAAGACGACAACGACGACCATCATATCCAGACTCCTTAGGGAGGATGGCTATACTGTCCATATAGGCGGCAATATCGGTACGCCGCTTTTATGCCAAGCTGAAACGATGAAGGCGGACGATATCGCCGTGCTGGAGCTGTCGTCGTTTCAGCTCCTGACGATGAAAAAGAGCCCCTGGATTGCCGTGGTCACCAATCTGACGCCCAACCATCTTGATATGCACCGCGATATGGAAGAGTATGTTGAAGCAAAGCGGAATATCCTGCGGTTTCAAAGCGCGTCGGATATCGCCGTGCTTAATCTCGACTCGGATATTACCCGCGCATTCGCCGAAACCGCGCAGGGCGAAGTCCGGCTTTTCAGCAGAAAGAGCCGTGTGGAGAACGGGTTGTTTTTAGAAAGCGGCACGATCTTTGAATCGATGGACGGTAAAATCGTCCCTGTTATGGAGGCCTCGGAGATATTCCTGAGCGGCGTGCACAATATCGAAAACTATATGGCGGCGTTCGGCGCGGTGCGCGGCCTCGTCAGCTACGAGACGTACCGCCGTGTCGCGCGGGAACTGACGGGGGTTGAGCACCGAATTGAGCTTGTGCGTACGTTCAGAGGCGTTAAATACTACAACGATTCGATTGCCTCGGGCCCGACCAGGACAACCGCCGGGCTGCGGTCATTCGATAAAAAGGTCATTTTAATCGCAGGCGGTAAGGATAAGGGCATCGCCTATGACGCGCTGGGGCCGGAAATCGTCGCGCACGTTAAAACGCTTGTTCTCACCGGCATGACGGCGGATAAAATCCGCGCGGCCGTGCTTCAGGCGCCGGACTATCGCGGCACCCCTGTTATCATTATAAAAGATGATTTTAAGGAAGCCGTTTTAACAGCGCATAAAGCAGCCGAGGACGGCGACATTGTCATCCTGTCACCGGCAAGCACCGCTTACGATAAATTCAAGAATTTTGAGGTTCGCGGGAATACTTATAAAGCAATCATCAACGGATTAGAATAAAACCGTCATCTTAGAAACGCAGAGATGACGCGTAGAAACCGAAAGGAATGGCTGTATCAATGGCAATTGCAGACACAATTATTGAGTTGTGCTCCATGGCGGGCCCGGCGGGATACGAGCAGGCGGTGGCGGCGCGGGTGCGTGAAATGCTGTCGGCCTGCATGGACGAGGTCCGTACAGACGTACTCGGGAACATCATCGGCATTAAGCGGTGTGGGAGAGAAAACGCGAAAAAACTCCTGTTTGACGCTCATATTGACGAGATCGGCTTTATCATCACGGGATGGGATGAGGGCTTTCTGCGCTTTTCCGCCCTCGGCGGTGTCGACAGCAGGATGCTGCCGGCGTCCGAGATAAAAATCCTCACCGAGCCGCCGATTGTCGGCATTGTCGGCGTCCTGCCGCCGCACATCCTAAAAGCCGACGAGTCCGATAAAACCATAAAAATCGAAGACCTCTATATCGATGTCGGCCTGACGCAGGACGAGGCTAAAAAAGCAGTCCCCCTGGGTACGGCAGCCGTGTACAATACCGGTGCCCGCCTCTTCGGAGACGGCTTGATCTGCGGCAAAGCCCTTGATGACCGCGCGTGTTTTGCCGGCGTCCTGCGCGCGCTTGAGCTGCTCAAAGACCAAAAACTCGAGGTGGATATCTATGTCCTCGCCAGTGTGCAGGAGGAGGTCGGCGAGCGCGGCGCCCGTGCGGGCGCATTTGGTATCGCCCCCGACTGGTGCGTCGCTATTGACGTCGATCACGCCAAAACACCCGACAGCAAGGAACCCGGCATGAAGGAGCTTGGCGGCGGCGTCATCATCTCCAAAGGTACCATCCTCAACAAGCCGCTGACCGAAACAGCCGTCAAACTGGCCGAGGTCAAGGATATTAAGTATCAGATCGGCATCGAAGCGGGCGATACCGGCACGAATGCCAACTATATTCAGATCTCGCGCGAGGGTGTGGCAACGGCGCTCTTCGGTCTGCCGCTCAAATACATGCATACCCCCGTCGAGGTCATCAGCCTCGCGGACGCCGAGGCGGCGGCCCTGCTGCTCGCCGAGGTTGCCATGGCGATGAAAGGGGATGACCTCCATGCTTGATACGATTAAAACGCTCTGCGCTATGAATGGCGTCTCCGGTACGGAGGACAGCGTCCGTGATTATATCCGGTCCCGCGTCGCCCCGTACGCAAGCGATATCCGCACAGACGCCGTCGGCAACCTCATCGTCTTCAAAAAAGGTGCGGTAACACCCCGGAAAACGCTGATGCTCTGCGCGCATATGGACGAGGTCGGCGTCATCGTCACCGCCGTCACCGACGACGGGTACCTGAAGTTTGACACCGTCGGCGGGATTGACCGCCGCGTCATCATCGGCAAAACCGTTTATCTCGGCGATCAAAAAACCGCCGGTGTCATCGGCAATAAAGCCTACCATCTTGTCAAAAAGGAAGAGCGGGACAAAATTACGTCTCTGGATGAAATGTATATCGATATCGGCGTAAAAAATAAAGAAGAAGCGTTAAAGCGCGTATCGCCCGGCGACGTGGGCGCGTTTGACGGCGCTGTCATCGCACTGGGCAGCTGCCTTATAAAAGCCAAGGCCCTCGACGACCGCATCGGCTGCGCGGTTTTAATCAAGCTCCTGGAGTCGGAGCTGCCCGCCGACTGTACGTTTGTCTTCACGGTGCAGGAGGAGGCGGGCACGCGCGGCGCCTTCGGTGCGGCCTTCAGCGTCCGCCCCGACATCGCGCTGATTGTCGAAGCTACGACGGCGGCGGATTTCCCCTCCGTCTCCGGGCCGAAAAAGGTCTGTGCCGTCGGCAAGGGCGTCGTTATCCCCTTCATGGACGGTGGGACAATTTACAACCGGGAGCTGTACGGCCGCCTGACCGCACTCGCCGATAAAAACGGCATCCCCTGGCAGACCAAGTCCTATATCTCCGGCGGAACCGATGCCGGTGCCGTCCAGCGTTCGCGCGCCGGTGTCATGACGGCGGGGATTGCCGCGCCGATCCGGAATCTGCATTCGCCGTCCTGCGTCGGCAGCGTTTCGGATTTTGAGGCTGTTTACAAGCTGGCCGAGCTGTTTCTCGGAGAAATTAACCATATCGGAGAAGAAAACTGATGGGGTATATGAATCTCAGCCCGGAAATCAGGCGGCTTTCCGAACAGGCAATGGCGGATATCGCACCCGTACTGAGTAAGCTTCATGTCTTGTCGGCGGAAAACACGGAGAAGGTCCTGTCCGCTTTCCGGAAGTTCCGAGTTTCGGACGGGTGCCTGACGGGTTCAACCGGCTACGGTTACGGCGACAAGGGACGCGACACGCTTGACCTCATCTACGCCGATGTTTTCGGCGCGGAAGCGGCGCTTGTTCGTATCGGCTTTGTCAACGGGACGCACGCCATCACGGCGGCCATCTTCTCCGCGCTGAAAACAGGCGATGTTCTGCTCTCGGTGACAGGCACGCCTTACGATACCCTGCGCGGCGTCATCGGCATCGAGGGCAGCTATCACGGCTCTCTGCGCGATTACGGCATCGGCTACGCGCAGACGGACCTCCTGCCGGACGGGAAGCCGGATTATGCAGCGATAACCCGGGAAGCCACAGCGCCGCACGTTGCCGCCGTCTTTATTCAGCGCTCCCGCGGCTACTCCAGCCGTCCCGCTTTATCGGTCGGCGACATCGGCAAAATCAGCGAAATCGTACACGCCGTCAACCCGAAAGCCGCCGTCCTTGTCGACAACTGCTACGGTGAATTTACCGAGACAATCGAGCCGACAGAAGCCGGAGCCGACCTGATGGCAGGCTCGCTCATCAAAAACCCCGGCGGCGGCATCGCGCCGACAGGCGGCTATATCGCCGGGAAGCGGGACCTTGTCGAAGCGGCGGCCTACAGGCTCACGACGCCGGGTATCGGCGGCGAATGCGGCGCCTCGCTTTTTAACAACAGGCTGCTCTATCAGGGCTTCTTTCTCGCGCCGCATACGGTCGGCGAAGCGTTAAAGACAGCCGTGTTCTGCGCCAGACTCCTTGAGCTGATGGGTTATAAAACCGTACCTGCCTGGGACGCGCCCCGGTCTGATATCATCCAGCTGGTGGAGCTGGGGAGCCCCGAATTGCTCAGGCGCTTCTGCAAGGGCATCCAGGCGGGCTCGCCCGTCGATTCCTATGTCAGCCCGGAGCCCTGGGACATGCCCGGCTACGACTGCCCCGTCATCATGGCTGCCGGCACCTTTATCCAGGGCGCGTCCATTGAGTTGTCTGCCGACGGGCCGATGCGCGCACCCTTCTGCGCGTACCTGCAGGGCGGCCTGACCCTTGAAGCCGGACGGCTTGGAATTATGACGGCTGCGGACATGCTCGCGGGCGTCTTCGATAACTAAAACAAATATCCGGCGCATATGGTAAGCATAAGGGGTGTGAGGCTTATGCTGTACCGCCGGATGAGACGAAGAAAAATCCATTTCAGCACCTATCACAATTATAAACCGCTGCCGCGCGCACATAGAATTGTGATTTTTCTGACAATCGATATTTTAGTGGCTGCCGCGGTATTATCCGTTATCCTCGTCCAGCTCCGGCCGATCATGCTGAAGCTGGCCACGGCAAAGGTGAGTGAAGCCGTTCTCTACAACATCAACAGCGTCATCGACGAAGAAATTTCCAAGGGAACGTTTGACTACACTAAGCTTGTGACGCTCGAGAAGGATCAATCCGGCAATATCACCGCGCTGACGACAAATATGGCGCTGATCAATCTGCTGCAGGCGAGACTCTCGAAAAATGTTCTCGCAAGCGTCCAGAACGAAAGCGTTACCGACTTGAAAATACCGATCGGGAACGCCATCGGCGGTGTCCTGTTTTCGGGCCGCGGCCCGACCTTTATCGTCAAGATATTGTCTGTGGCAAACGTTCACACGAAATTCACCAATGACTTTTCCTCGGCGGGAATCAATCAGACGCGGCATAAAATCATGCTGCAAATCTCGGTAGAACTCGATGTTTACGTCCCCGGTACCAAAGCAGCGCCGACAACCGTCCAAACAGAGGTTGAAGTCTGTGAAACCGTCATCGTCGGCAAGGTTCCCAATATGTACGCCGATATAAATTCTGGAGGAGCTTCATGAACGCCAAAGAAGAAATACTGGCCCTGCGCAAAAAAATCGAAGAGTATAACTATGCTTACCATGTCCTTGACAAACCGGTCATTGAGGATTATGAATACGATCAGCTCACGGTACGGCTCAAGGTGCTCGAAAGGGAGCATCCGGAGCTGATAACACCCGATTCACCGACCCAGAAGGTCGGAGGGAAGCCCTCCGCCGCCTTTACGCCCGTGGCGCATGAGGTACCGCTCGAAAGCCTGAACGATGTTTTTTCCTTTGAAGAAATTCTCGCCTTCGGTGAGCGCGTCGGCGGCGCGGCCCTGAACGAGGGGTATCTCATCGAACCGAAAATTGACGGCCTCTCCGTCGCTCTGTATTACGATAACGGTGTCCTTGTTTGTGGCGCGACCAGGGGAGACGGTGTCACCGGTGAGGATGTGACGGATAACCTGAGGACCATAAAGTCGCTCCCTCAGACACTCGCTAACGCGCCGGAGCATCTGGCTGTCAGAGGCGAGGTCTATATGCCGCGCGCCGTCTTCCGCGAACTCAATGAGGAGCGGGAAATCAACGGCGAGCAGCTTTTAGCCAATCCCCGCAACGCGGCAGCCGGATCGCTGCGGCAGCTTGACCCGAAAATTGCCGCGCAGCGGCGGCTTGACCTGCTCATATTCAATATTCAGGCCATCAAAGGCCGAGAATTCAAAACACACGAAAAATCGCTCGAATATCTCAGAGAGCTTGGCTTCCACGTTATAAAAGGCGATAAATTTGCGAGCGTTGAAGACTGCCTCCGTCAAATCGAGTGGCTGGGTGACAACCGTGAGACGCTTGAATACGATATTGACGGCGCTGTCATCAAGCTCAACTCACTTCAGGCGCGGGCGAATCTTGGGAGCACCTCAAAAGCCCCGCGCTGGGCACTGGCCTACAAATACCCGCCTGAAAGGAAAGAGACAAAGCTGCTCGGCATCACCATCCAGGTTGGCCGGACGGGTGTCCTGACCCCGAAGGCTGTTGTCGAGCCTGTCCGCCTCGCGGGTACGACGGTGACAAACGCGACGCTCCATAACGAGGACTTTATCCGCGATAAGGACATCAGAATCGGGGATACCGTCATCCTTCAAAAAGCCGGAGAGATTATTCCAGAGGTTCTGGAAGTCGTTCTGGATAAACGGCCGGAGGATGCCAAATCCTTCAGCTTTCCTGAATTTTGTCCGGAATGCTCAAGTGCCGTCGTCAGAGATGAGGGCGGTGCGGCTCTGCGGTGCACGGGAGCCGAATGCCCGGCTCAGCGGCTGCGCAATATCGTCCATTTCGCTTCCAGAAACGCGATGGATATTGAAGGGCTCGGTATCGCTGTCGTCCAGCAATTATTGGACGCGGGCCTTATACAAACATCAGCTGATCTTTATTATCTTGACGCGCAATTGCTTGCGTCACTGCCCCGGTTCGGTAAAAAGTCGGCTGAAAACCTGATGAACGCCATAGAGAAATCCAAGGATAACGACCTGTCAAAGCTCTTAAACGCGCTGGGTATCCTGCAGGTCGGCCAGAGCGCCTCAAAATCGCTCGCCGAGCATTTCGGTACGCTTGCGGCGCTTCAGGCGGCCAGTACGGAGGAACTGATTGCCGTCGGCGATGTCGGGGCTGTTACGGCCGGTAACATTACCGATTGGTTCCAAAGCCCACAGTCGCGGCATTTGCTCAAACGCCTGGCAGACGCCGGCGTCAACATGACAAGCCGCGCTGTAAAAACAGATAATCGCTTTGCCGGACAGACCTTTGTCCTGACCGGCGCGCTCAAAAATTACACCCGCGAGGAAGCCGGGGACATCATCATCAGGCACGGCGGCAGCGTCTCGTCATCTGTTTCCAAGAAGACCGCGTGGGTTCTCGCGGGTGAGGATGCCGGATCAAAACTGACGAAAGCCGTGAGCCTCGGCGTGTCGATTATCACCGAAGCGGATTTTGAAAACATGATGTTATAAATAGATAAAATTGGTGCATTTTGTTTTATTGCACTTGCATACAGCAGTACCGTATGATAAAATTCTGCCGATATAGACAAAAATCGTTTTCATAGGTAAATCATGGAGCAATTCATGTAAAATTTGGGGAGGTAGCATTATGAAAGTAAACCCGCACAGATCATCTCTTGGTATGGACGCAAATACAATGGCACTTTTATGTTATCTTGCAGCTTTTATACTCTCATGGATACCGGTTATTAAGTATATTGCGTGGGCTGCGCCGCTCGTTATTTTCTATATGGAAAAAGAGAGCCCCTTCGTTAAATTCCACGCCATGCAGGCGTTCATTCTCGAAGCGGTCAACTGGGCTTTTGCCGTTGTATTAGGTATTATTATCACCGCGTCGGCAAGATCATATGTGTATTCTTTTTATGGTACAACGAGATCCGGCGGTGCTTTCGTTTTCTTCTCCGCACTGCTTATCATCATCAGTATCATTATCACCATATTCGCCATTATCGCCATGGTCAAAGCACAGGGCTATTTCGAATACAAAATCCCGGTTATCGGCAACCTCGCTGACAAGTTCAGCAAAAAAGGAAACCTGCCCCGTTAATATCTCCAATCACTTTGACGTTTCTCAGTGATGATATGGTGAATTCTCAGGCGGCAATGGATATGCTCGGCATGAATGACGTAAAAATCAGTGCCAACGACAATGTCACTGCTTACGGAATAACCGCGGCAACAAGCGAACCGGCGTCCATTTTAGGTCAAACCAACTTTAACGCCGACGTCTTTAAGAATGACCAATCCTATATCATTCTTAAAGACGGTAAGCTGACTGTTTTCGATAAAGGTATAATATTAACGAATTGATGCCTCCCGCAACATAAACGACGAATCCCGTGCCTAAGCGCCGAATTGCGCGGCGGTGCGGGATTTTGTTTTCAGGTTCGGGGTACTTGCAAATCACAGGGTATTATGCTAAAATCAATCCCGATATCGCCATTTCGGCAGGTATATTATGTGCGCCTGTGATGGAATTGGTAGACATGCAGGATTTAGGTTCCTGTGTTGCAAGACGTGTGGGTTCGAGTCCCTTCAGGCGCACCAAAAAACTCCATGTGGCAGGATTTGAACCTGCCCATGGAGTTTTTATTTTCCCCCTAATTCATGGAAGAGCAGTTTTTAACTGCTTTCAGAAAGGAACAGATTAGTACACAATTACAGGCTGCCAGTATGATGATGTATCTTTTTGGGAAGTAAGAAAACAAATGGTATCGTCAAGATCAAAATACTGACAGCAGACCAAATGGCATATCTTATGCCCATAGCAAATCCGGCAATTCCCGATGAATTTCCAACGGAACTGAAAAAAATCGTACCGAGAATAGCAATACCGATACCCCTCCAGTGAAGCTCTTAAATTGAAAAAGGTTCAGTGCGATTAATGGAGATTTATTCAGTTTTGTGCGGTGCTTCTCATAGACAATAAAAAGGAACCCAACGATGATCGCAGCTGCCATTGAAATATATGTCCATACGGGCCAGTCAAGACTGTTCCCCTGTATCAAAGGATACAACAGTAATATAAGCGAGGCCATCACCATGAGCGTACCTGGTATATTTATATGTAACGGGTTTATAGATTTCGATTCAGAAAGCGCGATCGCAGCGGCTATAAAAATGAAAATTCCAAATCGAACAAACGCGTTTCGGGCAGAAAATACAGCTGCGAAAAGAGGTGGAGATACCGCTTGACATCCAGATACCGGTGCTGATTCTCCAGCCTCTGGTCGAAAATGCCGTCAAGCACAGCATTTCAAAAAAAACGACCGGCGGTACGGTAACCGTGCGGATGACGCACAAAGAGGAGAATATTTGCATTGAGATTGAAGACGACGGCGTCGGTATCAGCAGTGAAAAGCTGGCGAAGCTTTTAAATGAATCTGATACGGAACAAGGTGTCGGTCTGTTCAATATTCACAGCCGCCTCATCAAATTATATGGCAGAGGTCTGGAAATCAGCAGCAAAGCAGGACATACCTGCGTGAAAATATCAATACCGGAGATGATTTAATAATGAAAATCGCGGCGGTAGACGACGAAAAACACGCGCTGGAACGATTTGAAAGAATGGTCTCAGAGATACCAGAGCTTGAGCTGTGCGGTTTGTTTGAAACCGGTGAGGAGCTGCTCGAGTATTTAAAGGGGAATGCGCTTGACGCTGTCTTCCTGGATATAGAAATGCCGGGAGCTAACGGGCTTCAACTGTCAGAGCAGATTCAAAACCTGAATGAAAACATCGACATTGTTTTTGTCACAGCCTTCAATCAATACGCGATAGAGGCCTTTGAAGTTCAGGCGATTGACTATATTTTAAAACCATTAACGGATGAAAGACTCGGGAAAACAGTCAGCCGTCTGCTTAAAAGCAGTAAGACTGCCAATGCGCCGGGAAAGCTCTTTGTACAGTGCTTCGGCGGCTTCGAGGTATTTGTCGGCGGAGAAGCATTAACATGGAAGAACTCCAAAGCAAAGGAAGTATTGGCATTCTTGATTCATAAAAAAGGCGTGCCTGTCAGCTGGGAAAAAATTGCGGATGCCGTTTGGCCCGACTTTAATTCCGAAAAAGCGCAGACCAACTTTCACGCGACCACCTATCTGCTCCGAAAAAGACTGGCGGAAGCCGGGCTGTCTCATATTCTTGAAAGCGTCCGCGGCAATTACAGAGTCGTGACGAATAAATTTGACTGCGATGCCTATAAGCTCGAAGAGATGATTTATAAAAATCAAATGAACCGAAAAGAAGATATACGTTTACTTGAACAGCTGCTTGAAAAAGGGTATATGGAGGGCAGCGGATATGCCTGGGCTTATCCGAAGGCTGCCGAGCTTGAAGACATGTGCAGAAAAATATTAACCGGGCAGAAAAAATAATTTTTTTATAAACTGTAAAAAATAAACATTAATAGTTGAAAATTGTTGATATTTGAGGCTTTGTTGGAAGTCCCCTGCAGAAGCGACCGCTTTTGCAGGGGACTTCTCATTTACGGTTCATTCATGGTCAATAGATTACCATGAAAAAAAAGCTGTCAACAGAGGTGACATTATGCATGAAATATATAATCGCCGATCCGGATATACAAAACGGTATCGATCTGAAGAAAATACTGGATGGCTATGAAATACCGGATTTTCAAGGAAGCTTTACGACGCTTAGCGCGACGGAGAATTACTGCCTTGAACATCCGCCCGACATGGCCTTCATCCGGCTGGAAAAGGCGGAGCTGAACGCTTTCAGGCTCGCAGGAAAAGTCAAGGAGCTAAACCCGTTCTCAAGAGTTATTTTTGTTGGAAGCCAAAAAGAAAGCGCAGTGGAAGCCTTTGAGTATGAGGCGGACGGATTTCTGTTGGTGCCATTTGACAAAAAGAAAATCGGGCAATTGCTCAATCAAGTATCGGAAAGAAAAAATATAAAAGTCGGATTGTTAAAAGATTACAGGGGAAAATGATAGGAGGATAAATTTATGAAAATGGAAAAACTGTTAAGTCTTGCGCTGGCCTTCGCATTGATATTTACTACACTGGTGGTTGTAACCCCTCCGGTGAATGCAGCCAACGGAGATTTCACCGGTTCGGCCGGCTTTACGGTCAACGCTTACCCAACGGCGTGCGGATAAATATGATACCCATTCCGGACGCCACGAGTTATAAGGTTTATATGAGCCCCACCGACGGGTTAACCGATTTTACCGGCGTGCCCTGTTTGTTCAGCGGCAGCACATACCAGCCTTACGCATACTTTGCAAGCGGTGATATGGATAAGGTCTCCGCATCAACGCCGGTGGTCATCAGCCCCGCAGCAACATATTACTTTTACTATGTAACAAACGACACTGTCGTCGCAACAAAATACGAAGCGCTGACGCAGGCTGCCGGCACAAGCTGGACAAGCGACGGCAATTACGACACCTCCTGGTACGCAGCGGGAAACTCACCGTACAAAATTTCCACCGCGGCACAGCTCGCGGGGCTTGCGTATCTTGTCGTCAACGGAACCAACTTTACCGGAGAAACCGTTAATCTTGCTGCGTCTGTTGATGTTTCCGCTTATCCGTGGACGCCAATCGGATCATCTTCAAAACTATTTCAAGGCACATTTGACGGACAGAACAATGTTGTGAACGTAATTTATATAAATACAACTGCGGACTTTCAGGGTTTGTTTGGCCGTGTTTACAATGGAAACATCGAAAATCTCGGCATTGTAAACGGATTTATCTCCGGCAGTGGTTATGTCGGCGGCGTTGTGGGACTTACGAATGCTTCCATTAATAACTGCTACAACACAGGTTGTGTAATAGGCTCGGATTATTGCGTAGGTGGTGTTGCGGGCGAAGCCAGTTCCGGGGCATACGTTCAAAACTGTTACAATACCGGCAGCGTGACGGACACGGGAGCCTGCAGTTACTATCTCGGCGGCGTTGTCGGCTCTACCGACGGTTCCGTTCAATACTGCTACAACACCGGCAGTGTGACCGACACGGGCACCAGGAACTATTGCCTTGGCGGCATTGTCGGCTCTACCAATAGTTCTGTTCAAAACTGCTACAGCATCGGCAGCGTGACCGACACGGGAAATTACAATTACTGTCTCGGCGGCGTTGCGGGCCTTGCGGATACAGGCGCCGCTATTCAAGATAACTACTACTGCGGATATAACGGCGGCATTGGAAGAGCTCTTGATAATACCGCATCTGACACAGTAGGGCAAACCACACCATTTGTAAAATTAGCGTCAAATATCATTATGACAAACGGCACTACCACTGTCGCCGAAAATGACGCCGACTTATTAAACGGGGCTTCAAATCTCGGTGCTGATTTTGCCGTAAGCTTTGGCAGCTATTCATCTTCAAACACCTCTGCTGCCACAGTTTCCGGTAAAACTGTCAGCGGTATCGCATTGGGTAACTCAAATATCACCGGTACAATCACCATCATACAAAACAACCTCAATATGGCCTCAACGTCGCCGGCGTGGCGCGGCACAACCAAGACAATCACCGCGGCTGTATCAATGCCTTTGACGGTTGCCGCTCCTTACTCTGCCACGGTAAAACTGTATAAAGACGGCACAGGATGGACAACCGGCACACCGACTATCGAGCTGTCCACATCAGACGCTGTATTATCAAACCCTGTAACGGGGACAGCTTTAAACGGTGTGTATAGCTTTACCGGCCTTGACATTTCCAAAACATACTACGTCTGGGATGCGGACATTACTAAATATACAGATCAAAGCGTTACAAATTCAAGTACCAGCACCGTAGTGGAGTACTATACAGTGGCACTTACAAAAGGTACAGGCATAAAAACCGTTTCCGGTGACGGCGCTTACCCCAAAGGCAGCGACGTAAGTATCAGCGCGACGGTGACGAGCGGTTATACCTGGAGCAAGTGGACGTCGAGCGGCGCAGATGTGTCCACCACACAGAATTACACGATATCAAATATAACATCTGCAGTTAGCTATACGGCAAACGCAACGGCAGCCACCTATGCCCTGTCCGTAACTCTTAACGGCGGGAACGGTTCAACGGTCAGCGGCTCCTACGCTTCGGGCGCGTCTGTTTCTATCGACGCGGGCACAAGGAGCGGCTGCACCTTCGGCGGCTGGACAAGCTCAGACGGAGGCACCTTTGCCGACGCGTCCAGCACATCGACGACGTTTACCATGCCGGGAAACGAAACGACGATCACGGCAAGCTGGATGCAGAACTACACAGGAGGCATTGGCAGCACTGCATCAGGAAACAGCAATACAATTGTTATCGTAGACGGTAAGGATTACGCCATCGGTACAGAGAACAAGAACGGTTCCTCCACGACGGCAACGGTTGATCAGGATAAGCTTACAGATGACATCGCAACGGCTGCCGACAACTCCAGCACGATTTTCCCCGTTTCCGCAAACACCAGTGTCACAGCCCAGCTGGTGGTGAAAAACATTGAGGATATGGCGCAGAAGGCGATGACCCTGACCGTTCAGACAGGCAATGTATCATATAATCTGGATACAACAGCCATAGATACATCAAAGATCACAGCCGCTCTCGGCACGACAGACACCGGCAGTATCCCGTTTAATGTGAGCATTGCAAACAGCAGCGCCGCGGTAAACGGGGCGACGGTTATTGTTGAACCTGTTGAGTTCACGATTACCGCCGTATATAACGGCAAAACCGTTAGCATAGATATCTTCAGCTGTTTTATTAACCGCACCATAGCAATTACAGCTGATCAGGCAAAACAAATCACCACGGCGGTGGTTGTAAACGCGGACGAAGGTCGCCGTCATGGACGGCAAGTATTACGCCGTCATCAACAGCCTGACAAACAGCACCTACACAGTGATATATAACCCCGTTGAGTTTACTGACGTTTCAAGCCACTGGGCAAAGGATGCTGTTAACGATATGGGCTCGAGAATGGTCGTCTTCGGCGTGGGCAATAACAGGTTTGAGCCGGACCGCAGCATTACCAGAGCCGAATTCGCGGCAATAGTCGTCAGGGCGCTTGGTCTGGATACGGGCATGGGCAGCAGCAGCTTCACGGATGTGAGCGCCTCAGCCTGGTATTACGGCTACATCCAGACAGCGGTCGGCTATGGAATCGTCAATGGTTACGGCGACGGGACGTTCGGCCCGAATGACCTCATCACCCGCGAACAGGCCATGACGATGCTCGCGCGCGCGATGAAAATTACCGGCCTCACGCCGAAGCTCTCAGACAGCCAGCTCATATCCGCGCTGAGCGGGTACACGGATAGCTCTGATATTTCGGATTATGCCAAGGCTAGTGTCACCGCCTGCGTTGATACCGGGGTGGTACTCGGGAAGCCGAATAATACGATTGCGGCAAAAGACTATATTACAAGAGCTGAGGTTACCGTTATTATCGAGCGGCTGCTCCAGAAATCAGGCTTGATTTAACCCGGATCATTATACCCTCGCAGCGCGTCACCCATTGACAGCGCTTTGAATAACAAAAGAACTGTCGGCGTCACTGACCGGCAGTTCTTTTCCTTTGTTTCAGCGCAACGGCGGATGTCGCCGCCGTGATTAGTTATTTATCTCTAAAAAACCGAGTATTTTCCTGACAAACGGTATTGTAATAAAGGTCACAGGGATCGCAACGATGACCGCGACGATAAAAGACTTAAGCCAAATCAGGGGAAACCCCTTTGGCGCGCCGACCCCCGGAATCCAGGTGTTCACCAGCGCCAGAACAAACGACATCATGACCGACATGATAATGGCAACACAAATGTTGAACACAATATTATACAAGAATTTACTGACCTTCAAAAATTCTTCCTCCCCCAATGCCCGCGCGCTTGTCATTCCCACGCAGGCGGGAATGACGTATATATGAGCATAATCACTTAAAAATTGTCCGCCAGAATATAGAACGCTATTATTTTATCAGTCGACGTGTCCCGCACAACCGAAAGATAATAGTTGCTATTGGCAAAGTGCGCGTCGCCATTCGTATCGCTGATCGGCATGCCGAATCTGACTTTGAAATCCTTATAGCTGTCACCGAGCTTAAAGCCCGCAATATCGATCTGATCGGACATAATTTCAATTTGCGCGACCTTCGTATACGTCGCCGTATCAAACCAGACGCGAATACCAGTTTTTTCAAAACCAAGGCCGCCTTCATCCACCGTGACGGGCTTTTCGGGTATAATTTTGAGCAGCTTTTCTTTCGTCACACCGAGCAAGCTGGACAAATCATGAATCGTTGGTATGCCGGACTGAGACGATGTATCTAGACTTGTCAGAGGTTGCAGAACGGACAGAGAGTCGATTTTTAGCGTACTGTCTTCTTCTTTAAAAGTGAGGTCCTGCGTACAGCTGCTGCCGGGAAAGGCGGATGATGCGTAGAAATAGTAGATTCGGATTCCGCTGTCTCGTTCGTCAATGCCATAACTCTCGACCCATGGGCTCGACACGCCCGTGACCCAGTTGAGCCCCGCCAGCTCATCATAGGATTTATTCTGCAGTGCTTTTGTCATCATCGCATACTGTGTCTTGCCCAAACGCTGCTTGACAGCTTCCGCCCAATTCAGCGTAAGTGTCATCTGGCGATAATGGTCCGTCGGCTGAAGTCTCGATAAGGTGTCAATTTTCAATGCGCCGTCCTCTTCCTTAACGGTCAGATCCTGGCTTATACTGATACCCGCGTGCGAGCCGATGCTATAGTTGTAGATAATGCGGATTCCGCCGACGAGTTCCTGAATGGTATAGTCCTTGACTGTGAGGCTCGCCTCGCCGGTGACCCAGTTGAGACCTGCTAACTCGTCATAATATTTATCCTGCAGCGCTTTGGTCATCAGCGCATACTGCGCCTTGCCGTCATTCTGCTTGACGGCTTCAGCCCAGCTTACTGCCAGCGCATGGCGCTTGACAAGCTCAGCTGCTGTCAGCGTGGGTTCTGCCGCGTCAGACGCGGACGGGGAAGCTGAGGCGGAAACATAAACAGTTCCTGACGCTGTGGCTGATGCCGATACCGACGCCGATGCTGCCGTGCTGCCCGTCGCCCGGCACGCCACGAGAACGCTAGCCGCCAGCATCACCGTCACAGCGGCGATCACAACCGGAACGCCGCGCTGCCGACTATGATCCTGCGACATGGACGCCAGGATTGCCTCGCCGTATTTTTTACGCAGCTGCAGGTCGCCGCCCTGGACAATTTCCTGGTCGCACGCGGTTTCAATCTGCCTGTTGGCCTCGCGCGTCAACAGATACACAAACGGATTAAACCAATGCACGGCGTTTGCGCACTCCAATAAAAGCTTGAACCAGATGTCTTTTCTTTTGTAATGCACCAGCTCGTGCCGGAATATGAGCTCCAGCTCACCGCCGTCCTGATATTCCCGCACCGGCAGCAGGATGACCGGACGCGCAAACCCTGTCAGCATCGGGCTGCTTATCTTTGAAAACACGCGCACGGATACCGACCTGCCCGTTAGCCCCATCTGGCCGATAACCTTCTGAAATACCTCGAGAATAAGTGGGCTTGCATGCGGTTTGGAAAAGCGGCGGATATTCCTTTTCAGCAGATAATAGCCGCCTAAGCGTATTGTTAAAAAGGACAAAACACCCAATGCCCAAACACCGGCGATAATATCCGTATCAGTCAAGCGCCCTGCCGGAATTTTTTGCTTTATGCCGGAACTATTCGAGGGTACCGTCGTCTTAATCGAAGGTGCTGCTGTCGGCAGCATCACTGCGGATGTATCCAACGGCAGCTCAATGTCCGTAACAGTCGGCGCTTCGTATGCAGGCACCTCAAAAACGCTCTGAACAGCCGCTGGTAAGCTGATGCTGATCAATGTCACCGGCAGGTGATACGTCAGCGGCACAATCAAACGCAGCGAAAGCGCGAGCCAGACGATGCACAGGCTTTTCGCAGAATATTTTCTGGCCAGCAGCGGTGAAACAAGAAGCAGCGCGGCAATCACAACCGAAGAAACGAGAGAGATTTCAAAAACAGAGTTCAGAAAGTGTGCCACGTCTCACCCCTCCTTCGTTTTTTCTTCAATATAGAGGCAGAGTGCCTGTAAATCCTCCGCGTTGACGGACTTGCTGTCGTATAATGAGGCAACGAGCGTCGTCAGCGAATTTCCGTAAAGCTTCTCCAGTATCGATTTGCTCTCTTTTTCGAGATAATCCTGTTCATGCACAAGTGCGGTATAGCGGTTTATCTTTCCCTCCCGCTCAACGGTGAGGAAGCCTTTTTCAGCCAGCCGCGATAAAAAGGTCAGTACAGACGTTGTTTTCCAGGAGCGCTTGTCTTTAAGCTGCTCGAGTACCTGGGCGGAAGTCGCGCAGCCTCCGGCATCCCAGACAATTTTCATAATCTCCAGCTCCGAATCCGGCAGTCGCCTGATCGGTTCAGTTCTAAATGACTCAGCCATGGATTTTCGCCCCTTCTACAATTGAAGAATCAACTGCAAACACATTCTACATCAGTAGAATGTAAATGTCAATATATATCCTGATCGTTATATTTATTGATTAAACAGACAAGAGTTGTTAAAATAATGGCATTGGTTCATCTATATGAAATAAGAAAGAAGACAATTTATGAAAAAGTCGGTTATTATCTGCGCGGCGTTACTGTTAGTCCTCTCTCTTTTTTCAGGCTGCGCTTTCATAAAAAAGAGCACATCCGTCAGTCCTCCCGCGGACTCCGGACAACCCGTGACCTCTGAAACGCCTTCTCCGTCGGCAGCCGGAGCAGAGACGGCGGATAAGCTGACCGGTATTGTAACCATCGAATCCGTCAAATCCGAGTATAAGTCAGATTATATCGACACTGCGATTGAAATTCCGAAGCTGACCGGACTTAAAGACAGCGCGGTACAGGACAGCATCAACGCCGTTTTCAGCGATGTCATGGCGGCGGCTCAACAGGATATCAAGCCCTGGGAAGCCGAGAGCAGGGAGTACGCCTCTGACGATCAGGACAATATAAATCCGTACCAAATCTACCTGAGCTACACCGTCCCGTATAATCTTAATGGTATCCTGAGCATAAACCTCTCCGATTACCGTTACCGCGGCGCAGCGCACGGCGGGGACACGCGGAGCTCCTACACCTTTGACCTCACAACCGGCAGGCAGCTCAGTCTCGGCGACCTGATGACCGACGGCAGCGGCTGCAGAGACCGGATCAACGCCGCCATACAGACAAAAATTGACGGTCAGATAAAAAACAACACGCTCTCTGAAATCGCCCCATTTTCGGACATCGGCGATCATCCGTCGTTCTATCTGACGCCCGACAGCCTCGTCTTCTATTTTCAGGAATACGAATATTTTACCTATGCCGACGGTATTCAGGAATACCCCATCCCGTATTCCGACGTGTCGGACCTCCTCAAGCCCGAATACGCATCTTTAACGATTAAAACCATCATCCTTGACCCATATGCGGCTAATAAGCTCGCCATCGGCGATATCGGTCAGGCTGCTTTAACAGGGAACCCCTCGACAGGCTACATGTGGCAATACACGATTGATGACAGCAGCATTGTGGAATACAGCCGCGACCAATACCAGTCTGACGCGCAGGCTGGTGAAGTGGGTGCCGGGGGCACCTTTACCTGGGATTTCAGAGCCCTGAAAGCAGGCACGGCAAGCATTACCTTTAAATACTACAGAGCCTGGGATGACAGCTCCGATTCCGCGCCTGAGGACACCATCGTCTACACCGTTATTATTGGGAAGTGATATTATGAATAAAAAAACGATGACATTTTTTATAACTGTTCTTATCTCGACTCTGCTGTTAACCGGAGCTATACCGGCAGCGGCGTCCGCAGCCGGAAGCGATACAAGCGTTTTATTTGACGGCAGATGCCTCGGCGCACCGGCAGTAGTGGACGGGCAAAGCATCATCCTGCCTGTGCGCACCGTTTGTGAGGCGCTCGGCTATGACGTCGCGTGGTCGGATGCAGGCGGCGTCAAAACAGTGGTTATATCCAAAGACGGCGATACCGTCACACTCGATTTCACGAATCAGACGATAACGGACAACGGTCATCACTATGCAGCCGATGTCCGTTCCGGCACGGGACTTGAACTGATTTCAAACCGCGCTTATATGGATTCCGGGCTGTTTTCCTCCATATTTGCTTTGAATACCTCGTATAGTACAGAAAATAGCCAGGTGACGCTTCTCAGGCGCCTCGAAAACACCGTCTCGATAACAACCGAAAAAATCACCTCGGAGATAAAATACCTGAATACAACCATCCAATACCCTCAGCTGTCCGGGCTCGCGGATGAGAATGTCATGAGCGGCATCAACACCCTACTAAAAAACGCAGCGCAAAACGCGCTGCGTGAGGGACAAAAAAACGCCGGTGATATGGCGCAGGCGATTCAGGACGGCTATACAGGTGCCGTCGGTATGTGCGAAACCTATTATGATTACACCGTCGCGTATAATCAGAACGGCCTTATCAGTATTGTCCTGACCGATTATCAATACGCGGGCGGTGCGCATGGCACAACAGTCCAAAGCGCCTATACAGTCGATCTGGCAACAGGGAAGACCCTCCAGCTCAGCGACCTGATGAACAGCGGCAGCGCCTATATAAAATTCATCGACGCGGCAGTCCGAAAAGAGATTGACAGGAGAATAGCGGCGGGGGACCTCTCGGAATTTGATTTCAGCCCCTTCACGGATATCGGCTCAAATCCGGAATTTTATCTGTCAAACGATGCAATTGTCTTCTATTTTCAGCAATATGCCTATTTCCCGTACGCAGCCGGTATTCAGGAGTTCAGTGTCAAGTTTACCGACCTTGGCAGTCTGCTCAATAACCAATTCAAGTTCCTGTACAGCGCACCGATACAGCTTGATTCAAGCGCGGTAAACACGCTTTCCATCGGCGATATCGGCCGGGTTGTCCTCAAAGGCAATGCCACAACAGGCTACGCCTGGCATTATACGATCTCCGATAACGGTATCGCGGCGTTAACGTCAAACGATTCTTCATCAGCCGCTCAAAAAGGCATTGTCGGAGCGGGCAGCACCTACACCTGGAATTTTAAAGCCCTGGCAGCAGGGAACGCATCCATCACCTTTAAATATTACCGCGACTGGGAAGGCGCGTCTTCCGCAGCGCCGGAGAACACAATCGTCTATCAGGTTGAAGTTAAATAAATCTCGATATAAAGCCTCCTCATACCGAAACACGCGCCGTTGGGGTGATCTGCGATCGCCCGTCGTTCCATATTCGTGCATTGCTCGTGCATGAAGCGATAATGAAAATCCAAATAAAAATTCTACAATTCTTATAATGCAGACATAAGCCCTGTTCTGTACTGCAGAAGCAGCTGTTCTTCAGCAGATAAAGCTTCTGAAGGCTCTGCCAGCGCCCCCTCCATCCCCATGTCCCTCAGCAGCTTCTGCGCCGCCGCAAACGCGTCGGCTTCCGATATCAGTCCCCATTGCAGCTGGTCGAGCAGATGGACAAAGAGCGACGTCATAACGACAAGCTCGCTTTGCTTTGCCAGCGCGTCAAGCTTTGCCCCATCAGGATATGGCGGCGCGTCGAGCATACTTTGCCGGGTGATGCCGTACCTGCCGATTCGGGCAAAAATATTCAGCTGCCGTGCGGCGCATAAGCCGGTCTGCTTAAACAGCGCCTCCTTGACGGCTTTCATGACCGTTCGGCCGATGAGCTCGCCGAGCTTGGAGTGCTTACCGGCAAAGGTGAGATAAACAGGGGAATCAGTGTTCGCGACAATGAAAGTGCCGTCCGTCCCCGAACCGGTCGCGATACCGGACGAGCGGACGCTCGGGGCCAGCAGCTCCTGCAGCGCCGCCGTTTTTGCCTCGGTGCACGTGACAAGCGCCCTTGTCAGCGTGCCCTCCGGCAGGCGCGCGTCAATAAACAGCATGATATTGATCGTACCCGATACCGGGATCGACACACCGCCCGCTTCGTGCCAATCTGCCGGATCACCGACACGTCCGCCGTTGACGTCAATTCCGCCTGTAACGACAGCCGTAACCGTCAAATCGTCATAAGTTTCTTCCTGTATTGAAACGTTTTCCATATCCGCGGCAGTAGACAACCCGCAGGAATACCGCGGCTCCAGGCCAAGCTCCGCTGCGATAATCTGCATATGCCCGGCGTAAGTCGGCACTTTGAGCGGCGCGTCCTTTTGCCCGTCTTCCTTGCAATCCTGGTTGAAGACATACCTTAAATCATCTCTGAACCCGCCGTTGAACGCTGAGGTGCTCAGTACCTCGCGCCTGCCGCCGAAGGTCACAATCAGCGCCCGATCCCGCCGGCAGAGCACATCCCCATTCCCAAATCGATGCAAAATCATATAAACTCCATTCCGCCTCAGTAAAAGTGTCATGAAAAGCCTGGCATAATAAGCATTCAGCTTAAAGCGAGAAAGCTCCATCTAAGGCTCCTTTGGCAAAGGAGCTGCCGCCGAAGCGGCTGAGGATTGCCTCCCCCGCGTAACGCCGCACAAACATCGTGCAGACGGGCGAACGCAGTTCGCCTCTACGGCGTTATCGCTTCTCTAAATGCACATAGCACTGTTATTTTCCGTCCCATTGCGAGAGCATTTGGTGCATCCACGCGTAAACATCCATCGCGTAGACTTGGTTTAAGTGCTCCGCCGTCAAAACGGCATCGATCGTACCGTCGGAGACAATCCGACCTTTATCAAGCAGCAAAGCGTGCGTCCCGTAGGCTTTGGCAAGGCTGAGGTCGTGGACGACGGACATAACGGCGCGTCCGGTGTCTTTAATCCAATTTTTTATCAGCTCGAATATTTGCTTTTGGTAGACAAGGTCAAGGTGGTTCGTCGGTTCATCCAGAATGAGCAGCATCGGGTCCTGCGCCAGCAGCTGCGCCAAAAACGTGCGCTGCAGCTCACCGCCGGACAGCGTCAGCACAGACTGCTTCCGGTACGCTTCGAGTCCCGTTATCTCGATGGCTTTTTCTATTTTTTGCACGTCCTCATCGTTTTCGGCGGAGAACATCCCCTTTGAAAAGGCGTAGCGCCCAAGCCGGACGACCTCCTCAACGGTAAACGAATATCCGACGGAGTGGTTCTGCGTTAAAACGCCGAAGTGTTTTGCCGCGTCCTTGGGTTTCATTTTCGCAACGTCATGATCTCCGAGCGAAACCTTGCCGCGGTAGGGGATACCCTGTGCGATAGCGGATACAACCGTGCTTTTGCCCGCGCCGTTGGGGCCGACAACCATCAGCCATTCCTGCGGCTTGACGGCGAAAGTCAAATCGTCGATAATTTTTAGACTCCCGTATTGCACGGTGAGATTTTTAACTTCAAGCATTCTTATGTCCTTTCACGGGTCTCGGGGAATTGTTCCGTGTCCGGCAAAGCCGGGCTTCCGGCCGGCAGACCGGAAAGGAACAAAACCCAGAATGAAAGATTTATCTTTCATTCTTTTGCCTTTCTCGTTCTGTAGAAGATAAACACGAACGTAAAAGCGCCGACAAACGATGTCACGACACCGATGGGGAGCTCCCGAGGGTTCAGCAGTGTCCGAGCCAGAAGATCAGCCAGCATCAAAAAGGTAGCACCCGAAAAAATGGATGCCGGGAGAAGGCGCTTGTGGTTCGGACCGACGATCATGCGCGTCATATGCGGGATAACAAGCCCGACAAATCCGATTTGTCCGCCGATTGAAACACAAATTCCGATGAGCGCCGATATTGCGATGAGGATGATATATTTTGATCTTTTGACATTGACGCCGATATGGCGCGCGTTGTCCTCGCCGATGGCAAAAGCGTTGAGTTCACGTGAATAGTGTAAAATGACGCTGCCGAAAATAACAAGAGCTCCGAGCAATATCAAAACTTCTTTGAATTTCGCCGAAGCCAGTGAGCCCATGAGCCAGAAGATGATGTTATGCGTTTTTTCACCCGCAAACGTGATGATAAGAGTGAGGATTGAGCTGGCGAACATGGTAAAAATCATACCGATGAGTATAATCGTGTTCGTTGATAAGGAAAAGTCGATTTTATACGAAAGCGTCAGGATGAGAACGAGCGATATGAAAGCGAAAAGCATAGCCGTTACCATCGTCCCGAGAGTGGCAAGCCCGGGAATCGTCAATCCGAAGGCCATAGACAATGCCGCACCCACCGCGGCGCCAGAAGAAACACCCATATTGGAGGCATCCGCCAGCGGATTTCGGAGCAGTCCCTGTATGGCTCCGCCGCAGATTGATAAGGCGGCGCCGACAATGGCGACACTTAAAACGCGGGGCAGCCGCACGAAAACGATGACAGACTGCGAAATACCCTCCGGTATCGGCAGCCCGAAAATCGTATTCCAAATCGCCGTCACTGTATCCTTGACGGGTATGCTCGCGCTGCCGACCGTGACGCATAAGACCATTGTCGCCAGCATCACCGCCGCAAATACCAGATATTCAATAGGGCGAAAGCCCTCCGCCTGTGTTTTAATTTTCATATATTTATTGGCCAACACTTTACTAGATTTACAGAAAGAATAAAGGCTTTAAGGGGACGGTCGCAGCGTCCCCTTAAACACATGTCAAAAATCGGTCAAACGGTGGGGATCAGCCGCCGTAAATGAAGCTGTATAATTGCTTCGCCGCCTCGGCAAGGCGCGGGCCGGGACGTGTCAGAGCGTTGGAATCGGCGTTATTCACCATTTTATTCTTAATGGCGGTGATGTCGCCCCAACCCTTCCGGCTCATGACCTCATCCACAGGGCTTTGCGCGCCCGGGTTGGACATGGAGGTAGTGACGATATAGTCGGGATTGCGCTGAATAACCTGCTCTTCACTGACCTGGGGCCAGCCGGGCATGTCTGCAAAAATGTTTTTTAATCCAAGCATCGTTGCGATTTCGTCCATGAAGGTACCGCTGCCCGCGGCGTAAAGGCCGTACGCCAGCGGAGAAACTTCAAAATAAATTGTCTTGGTGCCGTCCGCCTTGACTTGTGCTTTGATTTCGTCAAAGGTTTTCTTCATACCGTCGATAATGGTTTTAGCCTCGCTGCTTTTACCCGTGACGGAGCCGATCATTTCAATAGCCGTATAGACGCCCGCGATATTCTGGGCGTCGCTCTCAATAACCTTGATACCCGAGCTCTCCAGTGAGGCGACCTGTTCTTTAGTCTGGTCCATCGTACTCATCAGGACGACATCCGGTTTGAGCGCAATGATCTGCTCGATATTTGTGTCGGCGCCCGACTGTACAGACGGCACGGACGAAACCTCGGCGGGATAATCGCAGTATTCGCCCCGTCCGACGATTGTGCTTCCAGCCCCTAACGCGTAGACAATCTCGCAGTCTGAGGCTGTGATTGCCACGATTTTTGATGCCGGCTTATCGAGCTTTACGACTCTGCCGGTCATGTCTGTTACTGTGATTGAGGTATCTGACGGGGAAGGGGATGCTGACGCGGAGGCGGCTGGAGCGGGTGTTTTCGCGGCGCAGGCTGTGACGGAAACAATGAGAACCAGTGCGAGAATGAACGCGGTGAATTTTTTCATTTTTGAATCTCCTTACGATATGTACTTAAAAATGAATAGCTAAGGAGCACAAAAAAGCTGCTCCCCATAGTCTGAGGAGCAACTCAAAAAACATAGTAATAATACTATGCAAATCAAAAAAATCATCCCAAACCCAGGGTGTTATTGTGTAAACAGGTCTCCCGACTTAGCTTCATCCTACTAGAGCGTCTTCCCGCCGCAGAACATCTTACTGTTCCGTTTGGCAGTGACATCTTGCCCGTTCGTCAGCTTCACGGTTACTGGGATAGTCCGGAATTCTCATCCGTGTTCCCTTGGCAAATTTTAAAATTAGCCAGCACATTACGCGCATAAACACAAGCTATTCATTTTGTGCCATTGTAGCATACAGCACGCGCCTCCGTCAAGAAGAAAGCAAGGGGACGGTTCTCCTGCTTTATAAGCTCCAAATCGTATTAACTGAAATGCCTGTAATTCGGGCAAGTTGTCTGGTTGATATGCCTTCCAGATTCAATATTTCCTTTAACAATTGCGCCTTTTTATCTCGCGCTTCGTTTTGAATCAGCATTGGCTGAATTTTGAATTTATCGCTGATTATCTCTGAAAGCTCCGAATCAGATAATCTTTTTGTATGCTCTTCAACATCAAGCAAAGCATCTTCATTTGCCTGATTCGTGTATCTGATTAGTTCATCTTTGCCCAGTATATTCAATATGAAGTCAACATCCGTTATGCCGTGCTGCTTCATATAGTCGTTATAGCTGCTCCATTTGTAATCTTCCGGTTTCTGGCATAAGCCCGCTTGCAAGGGGTTCCTGTGGATATAACGCAGAACTGTCAGCAGGTATTCATCATTTTCTACCGGTTCACTTTTAAACCGATCCTGAAACAGATGCCCGCTTCTCCTGTATTTCCAATTGTACCAATAGACATAAGAAGCCCCGATGCGTCTGAAAATCAGTTCCAGCCCTTCTTTTTCTTCCTGAATCAATAAGTGGACATGATTCCCCATCAGGCAATAACCCAGCAATTTAAAACCGCTTGTTTTTTTGCAGGCTGTCAGCTTCTGCAAAAATTTCTCGTTATCCTCATCGTCCGAGAATATTGTCTGCCTGTTGATTCCCCTTAAAATGATATGATAAATCCCTGTCGCGCTTTTTCTCCTCGCAGTTCTTGGCATAAATCAACACCTCGCCCAGTAGTTTACCATACCGGCATATAAAAAGCAAGGGGACGGTTCTCCTGCTTTATTTTCTTCAGTAAATGCGGCTTTTACTCGCGCAATATTGTATCCTCATGGGCTGAAGCCTGCGCTTTGCTTTCCTCGACCAGGCGGGCCGCCTCGCCGAACTGCTTCTTTATTTCGCCGAACTGCTCGGCTAATTTTATTCTAAAGCTGCCGTCTTGTAGCGTCTTATACCCTGAGTCCCAGAAAACACCGCGCATATAGCCCTCAAGGCTTCTCGATGCCGAAAATACTTTCCTATAGGTTTTCCGCAGCGCAGCCGTCAGCTCCTTCATGTCCGGGCATACTTCAGCGGCTCTGGCCATGAAGTAAAGAATTATATGCATACGCTCGATGAGCGTGCGCAGACAGGCGCGGTGCGTAGTCAAAATTGAGCGCCGTATACTCTCGGCATTTGATGGTCTATTCTGCTTCTTCCCGATAAATATAAGCGCCAGCGGCCGATGCGTATATCACCGTTTTCGTCATAGCCGCATATGATCGAACACGTCGGCGCACCGATAATGCCAAACATGAGCACCGGATGCCCTTTGCCTATGCCCTTGACTCTGCCAGCTCCTGCCCGGCCAGCGACAATCGCCTGTTGCGGATATAGTCACTGATGGTAATGATATCATAACGTGCCAAACATGAATTGTCCTGTTTATTCGTGCGTCCATTTGTCCGTATAGTATAGTCAGCAGGGTGGACAGACTATTAACTTTCATCCGAATTCATGATATAATTGGGATAGACAATAAGAATAAAAATGGGTAAATATTAAAGAAACGAATAAATATCCAAAATAAACCGAAAAAATAAATATATATAGGTGTATTTTCTCAACGGTAAAAAACCGAAAACCTTGTAATTGCAACGGACAGCGCTTTTAAAACGGCAAAAAATTAACAAAATATTAATAATATTAATAAGTTTGTAACAAATAATACTAAAAAAAGAGCGCAAATAAGCGCAAAAAATCATTAAATACAGCAATTTACAATAGAAAATTGACGATATTTGAATGTTTTTTGCGCATATAAATGCACCTTACCGGCACTCAGTCCTAATTGAAAAACAGCGAGTAGATGAGCAGCGCGACAATCGCGGCGCCCAGCACCCAAGCCAGCGGATGCGCCCAGTTGAAGGTTCGCCCGAACCCGTAGGGCTTCGGAACGAGAAAGCTCGAATCATCCGTATTGAAATATGCGAAACTGCCGTGTACTTTACGCCACTCGGCGATTTCTTCTTTGGTGTACTGATGTTTAGCCATGGTGTCATCCCTTAATATTTATCAAAATTGTGCCTGACTGTATTTTGCATTATACACCGGATGCCATAATTAAACAATCATTTCGACGCTGTCCGCCGTGATGAACACTTTGAAGGATTTTGACAAATAAGCCGGGATTGTAACCAGGAAGCTGACAAAAAATGCTGCGGTGATGACAAACGGGATTGGCAGGATGCCGCCGAGCACGCCGCCCAGAGCCATAGCGAAAGGCGTCAGACCGCTTGTTGTCGCGTTCATAAAGGACATTACCTTGCCCCGCATTTCCTGCGGTGTTGTCGATTGGACGGTTGAAACCAGCAGAACGTTGACGGCAGCATTCGTCATTCCTGCCAAAGCCAGCATAATGACCATCAGGCTGAAATACGGCTGATTGACAACTGTAATCAAAAGCACGTTGCTGAAGAGGCTGGCAATAATGAAAAGCTTCATCTTGCTTTTCGGCTGCACATTGATGATCGACAGCGCCATGTAACCGAGGACGGAGCCACCCATAAAGCTGGCCATTAATACGCCGTACTTGCCAGAACCCAGAGCCGGGTTATATTGACAAAAGGGAATAAACAGTGTAATAGCGATAAACGAGAAGAAGTTGATCAACGCGGCGACAAGGAGGATGAACCGCAGCCCCGTTTGGCGCCACATGAACCGGAAGCCGTCGGCCATGTCTTGGAAAAAGTGCGTTTTCTCGATACGCTTGGCACTCGGAATTTTAACAAAGGGCAGCGATGACCCAGAGAACAGGAAGGACAAGCCGTTGACTAAAAACAAAAGCGGTGCGCCCAAGGTTTGATACAAAAACCCGCCTGCCGCGCTGCCGATCAGGTTTGAGGCAGTCGTCACAATTGAAAAAGCCGAGTTTGCGTTCGATACCTTCGATTTCGGAACAAGATCCGGTATCGCTGACGAAACACCGGGGCTGAAAAAGGCACCGCATACGCTGAGCAGCACACCGGCGGCAAAGACCATCCATACCTGTATGAGTCCTTTATATGCCGTAACAGCCAGTAAAACGACAAAGAGCCCTCGGATGAAATCCATACATATCATCAGTAATTTTTTATTTGAACGGTCAATAATCACACCGGCGAACGGCGATACAAAAACACCCGGCAGTGTTGAAGCCGCCATCAGCGCGCCCATCAGCGCTGTCGACCCGGTAGCGGAAAGCACCCAAAAACCCAGCGCAATGCTGTAAACAGCATCGCCGATGGTTGATATAAGCTGACTCTGCCATAAAATGAGAAAGCTTGGTGTCCAAAATGTTTCTTTATTCATCATTCGGGTTTTACACGTAGACGATTTCGACGCTGCCGAACGATATGTTGCCGATGAGGGTGAGCACAGGCGCGTCCGCGCCGGGGGTTCCGCGCCGCGATTCGTCCTTTACGGAGCCGACGCTGGAGTGCAGCTTGTCGACAACGCGCCAGGTTTTTGGGATGAACAGCTCGATGGAACCGAAGCTGCAGTCCAGGTAAACCTCCGTACCGTTCGGGTCAAGCACCACCTGGTCAAAATAGAGTTCAAGCGCACCGAAGCTGCAGTAAAACTGACCGGATTTCAGGCTGTCCGCATGCAGGTATTTACTGGACGAGCCGAAGGAAACCTTGGCATACGGGTTGTTGTCGTCGATATCCTCAATCGTGCGATATTCTTCTTTGCCGTGGCGTTTGGCGTATTTGTACTCGGAATTTTTGTGAAAAATCATTTGAAAGCCGCTGCTCAAAAGGACGGCAGCGAGGATTAAGAGCCAGGGCGAGATAATATAAAGATGCAGGGGTATTTGGAAAATCCAGTAGGCCAGTGCGACCGATAGGAATACGCCGAAATAGTTCAGCTTGACGAGGCTTTGAACGAACATCGCCGCCAGTGCGACGGTTATTAAAATGGATACAAATCCGAAATGCGTAAATGAGGTTACCTGACTGGCGATGACAAAAACAGCGGCCAGCACAAAGAATATGCCCCAAAACCAATTGTTGTGTTTCATAATGCTTCCCTTCATATTTTAAAAATTCAGACAGGAGTATTTCTTTTCTCCCGGAAGCTATCGGCTGCCGGGATTGAGCCGCAGCCTTAGGTCATTGTAATAATAGCGCGATACATAGACCTGCTTATGGCTGCCGACAAATTTAACGGGACTCGAGGCTGTGAGGTTGCGGGTGATCGAATAGATACGGCGAATGTTGACGATTGCCGATTTGGACGCGCGCGCAAAGTCTTTCGGGAGCAGCTCCTCAAGCTCATAGAGGCGGTATGTAATACGGTAAGCGTCATTTGCTGTGTGCGCAAAGATGTGCTCACCCTCCGTCTCAAAAAACAGAACATCCTCCAGCGGGAAATAGAACTCCTGATTCTCTTTGTAAAAGGTGATTTTTTTGCCGGATTGGGTCTGCTCAACGATATACTGATGGATTTTTTGGATGGTGTCATCCACGCGGCCGCAGCGGATTGTCACTTCGTCCTCAGCCAGGTCATTGACGACCTCAATACGTATTTTCACCGAATCACCTCCTCATGTCTGCATTATAGCGATTCTCATATCATGTGCAACAACTTTACTCCAAGCGGTTTGCTTTAGGCGTCAACAGGTAATAAATTGGCGGTAACCTGCAGCTTGATCCGCTGTTTATACCTTATCTTTCAGTAATTTTACTATTTTGTTGTGCAAGCCTTTAAAAAATGCGATAATAATATAAACAAAATTTACATACCGCTTTACGCGATGCGAATCTTTATATATAATGATACAGAATTGCTGCTTTAATAAACGAACAGGGGGCATATCAATGGACAGTAAAGAATCCGTCTCAAAAGAGAAGCTTGAGCCGATCAACGTTAATGAAGAATTTGTAAAACAGTGTGTTGCCAAAACGATGAAGGATCTTGGCGCGTGCGATTGCGAAACCTGCTTTGCCAACGCCTGCGCACTTGCGCTCAATCAACTGCGTCCAAAATACGTCACGACGCGAAAAGGCGAGATGCTGACGGAGATAACGACGACCAAAGTAACCAATCAAGCCGATATAACAGTAGAGGCAACGAAAGCTGTTATTAAAGTAATGAAGAACCCAAAGCATTAAAGCGAGCAATACTCATTCGGCAACTGCGGGAATAGGTGCGAAAGACATTCTTATCTGACTAATAAGAATGTCTTTTTAAAGAAAATGTTTGTATAATAAATCAAACTTTTTTGACTATGACACTTTAAGCAGACATTTATCTTGTTAAATGCAGTACAATTTGTTAGTATACTCCTTGGCTTTGTATGGTGTATTAACCTGAAACGAGAATGGGGATTATTGAGAGGGCTTATACACAGTACTACCCTACGGCATTATATCAGAAAAAAATGGGAGATGAAAAGATGAGTAGTGTATACTTTGGGATCATTTATGGCGTTATCATTATTTCCATCATCGTCACAACTTTGCTGTTCCGGTATGTCTTCAAGCAGAACAAGGGCACAAAGGAGATGCAGGAGATATCGGACGCCATCAAGGATGGCGCTATGGCATTCTTAAAGAGGCAATATAAGTCGATTGCGTTAATAGCTGTTATTGCGCTCGTTATTATTGTAGCAGCCGTTTATTACGGTAATGTTGCAAAAGGGAACACGGACGCGCTGCAAATTGCCATACATGCGGGTATCGCTTTTGTCGTTGGTGCTTTTTGTTCAGCTCTGTCCGGATTTATCGGCATGTTCATGTCTATAAACAGCAATATCCGTTCAGCGGAAGGTGCCAGAACCAGTCTTGATAAAGCGCTTCAAATCGCATTTAAAGGCGGCTCTGTAACCGGCTTATCTGTGACGACTCTGTCCTTATTTGGTGTTGCGACACTGTTTCTCCTTTTCGGCGGTGCCAGCGGCGGAGAAGCGGCAAAGGCAGCACCTTCACTTATTATTGGATTTGGATTCGGCGCCTCTCTTGTCGCGCTGTTTGCTCAGCTGGGCGGCGGAATCTATACAAAGGCAGCGGATGTCGGTGCTGACCTTGTCGGTAAAGTAGAAGCCGGTATCCCCGAAGACGACGCGAGAAATCCAGCCGTTATCGCCGACCTCGTCGGTGACAATGTCGGTGACTGCGCGGGGCGCGGCGCGGACCTGTTTGAGTCTACTGCGGCTGAAAATATCGGTGCGATGATTCTCGGCGTCGGCCTGTATCACATCTTCGGTATTCAGGGAATTCTCTTCCCGCTTGTTGCCAGATCGTTGGGTATTATCGCCTCTATTATAGGCATTTTGTGTGTCAGAGTAAAGGACGATAAAAAGGACCCGATGAAGTCTCTGAACCTCGGTTACGGTATTACCTCCGTCATCATGGCTGTTCTTCTGTATTTCATTGTTACAAATATGCTCAAGGGCACATTGGACAGCGGCGCTCAGGTCAATACGATATACCTTTATTTGTGCGGACTCGTCGGTATTGTACTGAGTTACGTTTTTGTGTGGCTGACAACATATTACACATCCTATGATAAGAGGCCGGTCAGGCTTATCGCGGACGCGAGCAAGACGGGCGCGGCGACGAATATAATTTCCGGTATCGCTGTCGGTATGGAGTCTACCGCGCTGCCTGTCATATTTATCTGCCTTGCCATCTATGCCGCGTATAACCTCGGTGTTGCCGCGCTCGGCGCTGCCGGCGGACTTTATGGTACGGCTATAGCGACGATGGGCATGCTCTCGACCTGCACCTACGTTCTGGCGATGGACGCATTCGGCCCGATTACAGACAATGCCGGCGGTATCATTGAAATGTCCGGCGCGCCTGAAGAGGTCCGAAAAACAACGGACAGGCTTGACGCCTGCGGCAATACGACAAAGGCGCTGACAAAGGGCTACGCTGTCGGATCGGCCGCCCTGGCGACCTTCCTCCTCTTCGCAGCTTATATTGACGAGGTTAAAGCGATCCTCCACATAGACCCGTCCGCTAATTATGCCGTTGATATCGGTAAACCGAACGTGTTTATCGCAGGGTTTATCGCCGTCATGATCGTTTTCCTGTTTTCTTCCACCGCGATGCGTGCGGTCAGCAAGGCGGCGCAGTACGTTATTTTGGAAGTCAGACGCCAGTTTAAAGAAATTCCGGGTATTATGGAAAGAACCGCAAAGCCGGACTATAAAAAATGCGTGGATATCGTCACAAAAGGCGCGCTGCACGAGATGATTTTACCCGGCGTCATCGTTGTTGTCGCTCCGCTGCTTGTCGGCATACTGCTCGGCAAAGAAGCGGCTGCCGCGTATCTGCTGATCTGCACCATTGCCGGCGTTGTTGTTGCCCTCTTCCTGAACAACGCGGGCGGCGCGTGGGATAACGCGAAGAAGTATGTTGAGCTTGGCTTCGGCGGCGGAAAAGGCTCCGATACGCACAAGGCAGCTGTTGTCGGCGACACGGTCGGAGATCCTTTCAAAGACACAGCAGGACCCTCGCTCCACGTACTTATCAAGCTGACCAGCACACTGACCCTGCTATTTATCGTCCTCTTCAGATAGTTCTTATGTGCCGATGGGCCCATCATTGACAATCCTGTATGCATACGCGTATAATTAAATAGTAATATCTCTTTGCACTGCATTACATTCTTTATGAGAATGTATGATCAACAGTACAAACTGAGCAGGCGATGAACCGCAGTGCGGTTCGTGGGGCTGGGCCGTTGACGGCAGCAGATGACTTTTAACACATCTGTGGGACAGTGTATGTCTCACAGATGTGTTTTTATACACATTTTACGATGTACTAACTAAATGGAGTGCCATGGAGCTATCTCGTGCGAAAGCAAGCTTTCACATACAAAAATGGAGGTAACTTTAATGACAGGTGAAGAACGGACACTGAGTGGGCTAACAAACGCCGAAGCCGCGCAGCTTCAGCAAAAATACGGTAAAAATGAGCTTAATCCCAGTAAAAAGGACAGCTTTCTTAAAAAAGTTTTTGAGACCATCAAAGAACCGATGTTTTTGCTTTTGCTTGCGGCATCGGTCATCTATTTTGTGCTCGGTGAAGCGCGCGACGGAGCGATTATGCTCATCTTTGTCGTTGGCATCATCAGCATCGACATTATTCAGGAATGGAAGACAGATAAAACACTCCAAGCTCTTAAGAGCCTGTCTTCACCGCATATTACCGTTATTCGGGACAGCGCTGAAGCAGTAATCGAAAGCACCGACCTCGTCCCGGGCGACATGATGCTTATCCAGGAGGGTGTTAAAATACCCGCAGACGGCGCTGTTATTAAATGCAGCGATTTGTGTGTCGATGAATCATCTCTGACGGGGGAGTCAGAGGGCGTATGGAAAGTTGCCGCCGACAGTGATACACTGTCGGCTGACTGCGGTGCCCCATCTCCTGAGTATTGGCGCCGCGATTACTGCTACGCCGGAACGCTTGTGACGCAGGGGAACGCTTTTATCAGCGTTGACAAAATCGGAGCGTCTACGGAATATGGCAAGATTGGTATAGATGTAGCTTCAGCTGTCGAGGAAAAAACACCGCTCCAAAAGCAGACAGGCGCCATTGTAAAAACTTCAGCGGGAATCGCCGCCGTTTTATTTGCGCTTGTCGGAATTATAACGTATATAAATATACCGGATCACATGCTTGGAGCGCGGATTATCGAAAGCATCCTCTCGGGTATCACACTGTCGATGGCTATGATTCCCGAAGAGTTCCCTGTCATTTTAACAGTATTTTTATCAATGGGCGCGTGGCGGCTGGCTAAAAACAACGCCCTTGTTCGGCGGCTGCCCTGCGTAGAAACCCTCGGTGAGGTATCGGTGCTTTGCGTTGACAAAACCGGAACAATCACGATGAATCAAATGGCAGTGACTCAGACATGGGCCCCAGACGGCGATGAAATGACACTCTGCGAAACGATGGGACTTGGCTGCGAGACGGACGCTTATGACCCGATGGAAAAAGCCATGCTCGCATACTGCCAAAAGCTCGGCATCACAAAGGAGCATCTGTTCGGCGACAAGCTCATTACCGAATATTCTTTTACAAATGAACTCAAAATGATGGGTCATGTATGGAATCACGAAAAAAAGATTATTTTAGCCGCGAAAGGCTCGCCGGAGAGAATTATTGAGCTTTGCGGCCTGTCTGAGAAGGACAGGGAAAATACAGAACAAAAAATTAACGAGATGTCCGGACAGGGTCTGCGCGTTATTGCCGTGGGTATCATGAAGCCGGACAGCTTGGCGGAAATTCCGGAAACGCTGACGGATTCAAGACTGACTTTCTGCGGGCTGGTCGGGCTTTCCGATCCTCCGAGAGAAAGCGTTAAAAACGATATTGCCGTCTGCAGCAAGGCGGGTATCCGTGTTGTTATGATAACCGGAGACAATGGTATCACGGCTGCGGCTATCGCACGTCAGGTGGGCATCCAAAACTGTGATAACATTATTACCGGAGATATGCTCAATGCGATGAGCGACGCCGAGCTGTGCCAAGAGGTTAAAGCAGTCAGTATTTTTTCTCGTGTTGTTCCGGAGCATAAAATGAGAATCGTCAAGGCATTCAAGGCAAACGGCGAGATTGTCGCTATGACAGGTGACGGCGTCAATGATGCGCCTGCCCTGAAAAACGCGGATATCGGTATCGCAATGGGGAAGCGGGGGAGCGAGGTCTCGCGCGAGGCTGCTGATATTATCCTGCTGGACGATAATTTTTCGACGATTGTCAATACAGTCAGAGATGGACGGCGTATTTTTGACAATATCCGCAAAGCAGTCGGATATGTTTTTACCATCCATATTCCTATCGCGTTTGCCTCGCTCTTAGCGCCCATACTGGGTATCAGCCCTCTCAATCTGCTGCTCCTGCCGCTGCATGTCGTTCTTCTTGAGCTCATCATCGATCCGACTTGCTCGATCGTCCTTGAACGCATACCTGCCGAGAAAAACATCATGAATCGACCGCCGCGCAGCCATACGGAGAAGCTTTTGACAAAGCGGATACTGATAAAGAGCGTCGTTCAGGGAATCGTCATAATGGCGGCTTCCTTCGGTTCTTACTATTATACGCTTCGGACAGCGCCGGGGAATGCAGCGCTTGCCCGCTCTATGGGCCTCGTAATTATTATGATCGCCAACCTGTTTCTCGTTTTTGTCAACAGCTCAGATACGAACTCTGCGCTCGAGTCGTTAAAAAGATTATATAAAGACAAGATTGTGTGGGCGGCAAACCTCGGTATTCTTGCGATGATCGGCATCATTCTGTATTCACCGCTCAACATGTTTTTAAAGCTCGCATCGCTCAACGGGATACAGCTTTTTATTACTGTTTCCTTGGCAGCATTGTCTGTTTTGTGGTATGAGCTCATCAAAGTTATTTTAAGAAAGAAGAAAAGAAGAGCCGGTGATATGTAACATTCTGCAATTTGATATACAATATTTGCAAGTATAATTTATAAAAAATGCATATTGCTTTTTATAAAAGTGTATGTTATAGTAATGTCAAATCTAATTGAATAATATTAGGCAAAGGGGCCGACGACTGTTATTGATACAAATATACAGTCAGCGGTCTTTACTTTTTTTTGATATGAAAAAGTAAAGGCTGTCTTTTTATGAGACTGACGCTGACTGTTATGTTGTTCTATAACTGTTTGCGGCTCTATTTTTATAGTCTATGGCTATAAAAATAGAGACAATAAATGACAACGGTGTTATACATAATGTTGCTGTTTATGAACTGTTGCCTGAAACAAAATTCAAACAGCAGCTTTTTTTTCGCGCAAATGCCGCAGCATCATTATTATATTGGGGAGTGGATATTATGACGGCACTGAACTCAGGCGATGTTTCCTGGATGCTGACCTCGTCAGCGCTTGTACTGATCATGACACCGGGACTTGCATTTTTTTACGGCGGACTTGTTAAAAGAAAGAACATTATCAACACCATTATGTCATCCATTATACTCATGGGCATCGCCTCTCTGTTATGGGTTTTGATTGGCTTTACACTTTCGTTTCATGGAGATACCGGCGGTATCATCGGCGATTTGAAATGGTTCGGATTGAATTTCAACACGATGACAGACGTTTCCTTACCGTATCCCAATACGCTCTGTTTAGCAATCTTTCAGATGATGTTCGCCATTATAACGCCGGCGCTGATTACCGGTGCCATAGCGGAACGGATGAAGTTCAGCACGCTTGTTATTTTCACAACAATCTGGTCGATTATCGTTTATTATCCTCTGGCTCACATGGTTTGGGGCGGCGGTTTCCTGTTTAAGCTCGGCGCGGTTGACTTTGCCGGAGGCAATGTCGTCCACATCAGCTCCGGTGTGAGCGCGCTCGTTTTAGCGATTCTGCTCGGAAAGAGAAAGCATTTCGGAAAGGCGACCTATCATCCGCATAATGTGCCCTTTGTGCTTCTGGGTGCGGCGCTTTTATGGTTCGGCTGGTTCGGCTTTAACGCCGGCAGCGCGCTGGCTGCCAACGGACTTGCCATTCATGCCTTTATGACGACAAACACATCGGCTGCCGCCGCGATGCTGTCCTGGCTCCTTATTGAGGTCATCAGAAACGGCAAACCGACACTCGTCGGCGCGTCCACTGGCCTTGTCATCGGCCTTGTCGCCATCACGCCGGGCGCGGGCTTTGTTCCGATCTGGGCGGCGATCATTATCGGCGGGTGTGTCAGCCCAATCTGCTATTTCTGCATCAGCGTGATCAAACCGAAATTCGGTTATGACGACGCGCTCGACGTGTTTGGCTGCCACGGCATCGGCGGTATCTGGGGCGGTATCGCGACCGGCCTGTTCGCGCAGAAAACAATTAATCCGGCAGCGGCCTGGGACGGTCTTGTATTCGGAGACGCTCATCTTTTTATCCGGCAGCTGGCTGCCATCGGCATCACGATTGTCATCGCTGTTGCCGGGACCCTGATTGCAAGCGGGATCGCATCCTTTATCACAAAAGGCATGAAGGTGACCTCGAAGGACGAAGATTTGGGGCTTGACAGCTCAGAGCACGGCGAGACAGCCTACCCAGCGTTTAACGGCATGGATTAACGCAAAAATTTGCAGAATTTTTGCTTTGGGTCAAAAATAACTGACGTTATTTTCGCCAAGGAATATATTTGGAGGTCAGAATATGAAAAAAATAGATGCTTATATCAGACCGGAAAAGCTTGAAGAGATGAAAGCGCAACTGGATTCGTTACACTTAAACGGCCTCAGCATCAATCAGGTTATGGGCTGCGGCAAGCAAAAGGGCTGGAAAGAATATGTGCGGGGCACAGAGGTCGACTATAACTTCCTGCCGAAAATTAAGCTGGAGATCGTCGTTATGGACGATCAGGTTGAAAATGTCGTGAATAAGATCTGCGATATCGCTTATACAGGTGATGTCGGAGACGGCAAAATATTCATTTCTGAGGTTCTCGACGCCATCCGAATCCGGACGCGCGAGAGAGGCATCGACGCGGTAAAATAAATCGTACGCTTTGTTCGGCGTGATGATTGATAACGGTATTTCAAGACAGAGACAGAACGGTAAACACGTTTTGCCTCTGTTTTGCATATCTATAACAATAATCTTGCTTTTTTGCGGGACATATGGTACATTGTAAAAAATCATTTGAATATCGTAAATGGCAATGAGGCCAATGGCAATGGAGCCAAGGGCTGTTATGAAATACGTCGCAATAACGTATAGATCATGACGGTCTTTGTGTCTCCATTTTCTTTTTTCAGACGTTAACTGTACCGGCCGCCGGTGCAGAGTAGTACCTTAACCGGGTATGGACGCTGGGAATTTATGGTGCTGCCGTTTACCCAAAAATGATGCGTTTAAAGATATAAAATGCAGAAAGGCTCATTTTGTAAGTTGGGTTCTTACATTGTGAGAAAAGTCTCGCTATATGAGACTTGGAAGGGGAAAGTATGGCAGCACTCAATTCCGGCGATATTTCCTGGATGCTCGTATCCTCGGCGCTTGTCCTGTTGATGACACCGGGACTCGCGTTCTTTTACGGCGGTCTTGTCCGGCGAAAAAACACGATTAACACGCTGATGTCATCCGTTGCGATTATGGGCATAGCGTCCCTCATGTGGGTGCTGATCGGCTATACACTGTCTTTCTGCGGCGATATAGGCGGAGTGATCGGCACGCTAAAGTCATTCGGACTTGCCGGGGTCGACGCGCTGCCGAGTACATACGCGCCGACGATTCCGCATCTCCTGTTCGCCATCTTCCAGATGATGTTTGCCATCAT
>DBTM01000023.1 GCA_002307055.1 Clostridiales bacterium UBA1316 | reverse complement strand
GAGAGCTAAGGCGTTACCCCCTTAAACCCCCTCCTGCCGCAAATTTTACACCGTCTGTTAAAGCTTGTCAATTAGTGCAGTGTTACATCTGTGTTACAGATTTTTACTGCCACTCAGGTCCGTCAGAAGTGTTTGCCAGCGTGGCCCGCCGTGTGCGCCTGTGTCCGCTTTTGCAGGACGGGGTGGCATTCGTGCCCCACCAACATGCGGCAAGACGTGTGTCGCGGCTGTGAGCCAGTTTTGCAGAATCACCACGGATAAGCGATGTACAAAGCGGGAGCGAACCCATGTGTGAAAACAGAGCAGGAGAAAGGCGGGTGGTCGTGCGCGACCTCCCGCCGGTCACCTCGCCCAGCAGTGCTGGGCGTTTCCGGGATTTTGGCGCAGGTGGTCGGATTAAAGCTTTGACGTCAGTCGGGTGGTCAGAAGCCCGAAAATGTACGATAAATTGAAGCTTTTTGACGGTCACCTTATGGATGGTCGCATATGACTATAACCGATAATTCAGGTAACAGTGATATATTTGGCCGGTATCTCATCTGCCAACCAAATTGTATCGTTACCGTGATAGAATTTAATTCCATCTTTCCATGCAGTCACAGCATCAATACGCAAAACAGCCGGGATGGCGTCTCTTCGTTTTCCAACGGTAATTGCCGTTTTCTGGTCCTGCGACAGATGCACATACTGCCTGTCCTTAGAAATCAAACCTTGCTCAAGTATTTTTTGCAAGAACTTATGGGCTGTACCGTGATAAAGAACATCGGGCGGTTGTACGGCGTCCTTTTTGATCTTTTCATCTGTGGAATGGCCATATAAAGCCCGTATCTGGTCTCCGACAATCTCATGCCGCTTTTTCTCGGAAACCTGTATCATATCGGCGATATCTTTAAGCGTCAAATCTGAATATTTCTCCTGCTTTTTCAGGGCGTCAATAAGGTTTTTCACCAAAACCCAGCCTTGTTCATCGAGAGTCAAGCCGTATTCCTGAGGTGCATGACGGAGTGCGTATGATATTTCCTTACTGAGCTCAGAATATTCAGAAAACATTTTGCTCTTCCTCTCGCTCATAAGCGATCATATCTTTTACAGTGCCTTCAAGCCAACTCCAAAAGTCCGAAAACTCTTTTCGATGCTCCCATCCCTCACTGGCATAATCATGAATAACAAATACTTTGCTCCCTTCACCTATTTCAAAGCAGGCAACATCATCATTGTCTTCTCGACGTGCAAACGGGATGAGCATACGTTTGGGATACCGCTTTCTCAGCCCATCAATACGCAACGCGACCTGTTTCTCATCCATGATGTACCATATATCGAAGTCGGTTAAATTTAGCTCAACCGTTTTCAAAAAAGCCTTGGGATATGAGAAACCCCGAAATGACTGCTCAAGCGCCAGCAATTCGTCTAACATGTTTTCAACTCCTGTTCTTCTTACTTAAATTTCGGCAATTCAAACGAGCCGGATGGGAAGCTGTTCCGGAAAGCGGAACTTTGTTTGCCAATTCGCAAGCCAATTGCTTCACCCCACGTCTTTGGGATGCCCTTTTTCGTGGCAAATCTGCTCATTTGATCGGGTGTAAGCGGATCACCATATCCGTGAACATTTGCGCGGACATCAATGCCGGCTTGTCTTGCCGAAACAACGCGCGTGTTATCCACCGATGTCAATTTACCGTCGGGCATTTTCACAACATCAATAGGCTCGCCCTGCCAACCGTTTGCTTTCATACTTGTGGTGATTTCGTCAGCACCGTTAACTGAGCTTTGACTGAAACGAATTTCATTTGGATTAATAGCCTCCCCCGCGCCCTCGGCATTGAGCCGCCCCGCCGCGTCACCATCATACCATGAATCTTTGATAGCCCTGCCAAGTGCATCAGAGGTATCGGCTGCGGCGTTCTCTCCCGTGCCTCCGACATTTTGGGTATAGATATTATTCCAGTTCCCATTATATCCCTGATCCATGGCTTTGGCAAGTTCGTCTGCGGTGTCTGCGCTTGCGTCTTCAGACCATTGGTTTGCGAACTTTGCAGCTGTCGCTTCTCCACGGCTTGCGGCATTATCAAGGGCTCCGCCGATTTCTTCGGCGGCACCCAACGTTTCGAAAAGCTTCCAGTTGAGCCACGCTTGAGCTGCGATACCGCTCACGGTGCCCAGGTTTGCTGCGGCTGAGTTGTTGAGCTGTATATCTGCAATTGGATTATTCTTGTTGACGAGGCTGCTGATTTTCGGATTTGATATGTAACTGCTGTTGACATCCTGCAGCAGCTGACTGTTGCGGGTGTTTTCATAACCTTTTTGCAGCTCTGGGAAGAAAGCTAAAAGCGCTTTGATACCATAAGCCTTGAGCCCGCTGGACCTGTTCTCGAGTATCCCCGCCAGCGCGTTATATCCGTTTGCTTTATAGGATTTATCTTCATCTAATACCGAGCCCCAGGGATATAACGTACCCGCTGCTTTCCGCAGAACCCGGGCGGCTTCCTTTGCCTGTTTCTTCTCATCCGTCGACAGTCGGTCGGAAATGAGAGCTAGATGCAGCCATTGGGATAAATTGCCCTGTATATATTGGTTGGAGTTCGTCAGGTTGTTTAATTGCTTTTGCAATCCGTTTCTTTTCTGCTCTAATCCGGCAACTTCATCTTCGTCTCCGATGAAGGATTTACTATATATCTCGTCATTCAGACTGTCAATCTGTGACTGAATATTTTGTACTTGCCGTTCAGAATTCGACCATATTGATGGCTGAGCCATGTAAGATTCATTGAGCCTCTTTATGTCGTGGCTGATACGAATGGAGTTTATGACAAATTATAACGTGACTGTTGTGCTTTATTTGCCGATGCTATTTGCTCAGATGTCCACCCAAAAGCAGCCATACCGGAATAATTTCCGGAAGCTTCGGCCGCTGTAAGTGCGCGGTTGTATTTCGTCTCGTCCTGTTGATCGGATCGTGACTGGTTGTATCTCTGCTGTTCGAGGTTCTGCGCGCTTTGCGTTTTGTAATCATCATAAAGCGCTTGCGCTTCCTGGAAATTGCCGTCGGCAATCGCTTTTGCGATATCGTTTTGATACTGTGTCGTCAGCTGCGTGAGCTGGTAATCAAGGTCAGAGGTTGCTTTTGCCTGCTGCTTATCCAAGCTGCTGAGATTCCCCTGCAGCGTATTGGAAAAGGCCAGCTGAGCCTGTCCGCCCGCTCCGCTGTTTAAGCCCGAGGCGGCGGCATATTCGTTAAAATTCCCTTTCTGAGCTTCAGACTGAGCTGCTGTCGAATTTTTTGCAACCTGATATGTCTCCGGTATGGCCGTTTTTTGATAATTGATTGTTGAAACATTGGCGTCATAAGCCGCTTTTAGCGCTTGCTTCGCCGCCTCCGTCTGCTGGGCATACATGTCGTTTATGTACTGGTTCTGCGTACTCTCGGATGTTGACTTCTTTCCAAAAAGATCATTCATATCTCCAAGCGTTATTTTCACACCGCCGTTATCCGTCATTTCATATAAGCCGTCGTCAGTCGGAACGACAGAACCGTTTGCGATTCGGTTTTTTCCAGCCTCGTCTGTATATGTTTTTTGGTCAATGACATATCCGTCTTGAATGTTGCCATATGGATCAAAATATTGTTTCTTTGTAGCCATTTAGACAGCCTCCTCTATCATTCTTCTCTTTTTCAATAATCTGGATGCGCGTTTCGTGGTCGGTAATTGCGCTGTCCTGCTTGCTATTGTGTTCCCAGAGCTTTGTATGGCTCTCGCTGTTTTTGGTGGTCAAGCCCTCGATGTTCTTTTGCAGGACACTGACGGCGCAGGTCAGCTGTGTGATGCTGGTATTGAGTTTTAAAAGCGGCGTCACAATGGCGGCAATCAGCCCGAAAAGCACGACAATAACGCCGACAACAGCCCATTCATCCATCAGCATTGGCCCCTCCGGTCAGGACGCCATTGTGCAGCGCCACCGCCACAGCCTCGCGGGTGATCGGCTTCTGCCAGCCGTAATTGCCGTTTCCGTCGCCGTGGAATGCCCCGGCGCTCTTCATGGCTGCTGTCGCATCCTTCGCCCAATCGCTCGGCACGTCGCCTGTTCCGGTGACGCTCAGATAGCGCTTCATGTACTCGGCAAACTCTTCGTCTGTCAGCTTTGACATATCGTCGTCCTCCTCATAGATCGGCATCTCTGCCGGGTATTGTCCGGCCCTTATCATCGTGCTTGTATACTTCCCGTGCGCATCCCACTGAAAATGAGGCTTGTCTGTGATGCTCGTCCAGTCCCCGCCCCAGGTGAAGCCAAGGCCCTTACCTATCGCACTGACTGCTTTCCAAAAAGCGTTGTCGTCGTACTCATGGCCTTTCACGTTTTTACAGATATCAAAAGCCAGCCCTGCTTTAACGCTGTGGAAGGAGGGGGTTTTCGCGTTCGAATAACCCTTGTTATAGCAATCGAGCTGATATTCGTCGTCCCTGACGGTGCCTGTTACCAGCACGTCGTATCCTGCCTGCTTGGCCAGAGCTGTCATAGCGCGGCAGTTCGCGGCGACGTCGGAGCGCAAAAGGCCGATATCTCTGCTATTTAACATCATTATCCTCCGTAATTTTATCCATCAGTTCGTCAACGGCGGCGCTCGCTTTATCATTAAGCTGACCTTTCACGCTGCCGCTTTTGCTGTTCATAAATCGAACGATGCTGTCAATTATGTCGTCGGCGTCTTTGCACGTTTCAATCTGCCAGCGTTCTGACTGCTGTTTCACCCAGGCTTTCTTTTCCGCGCCGCGTTTTTGCCCGGGATAAAGCTTGTCCGCTTTTTTTATGTAATGCTTGACAACAATTTTGCTGGCAAACCGTGAGTTGACAAGACTTTTCGCCGCGTGGCGTATCGTCTTGTCAAATATTTTAGCGGCAACCGCAATGCCTGCGAATACCGCCAGCGTTGCAAAAAATTCGCGCATATCGTCGCCTCCTACATAGCGGACGCAGACTTGAATTTATTCCACAGATCGTATATGAATGATGGCCCGCGCCCGAGGGCGATGCCGGACATTACGTAAAAGATATACAGTAAAATAATGCTGTCTGTTTCCACAAGCCCGTTAAGTAAATTGAGCCTGCTGATAACTGCGATAATCGTGCCGATGGACATGCTGATGTACTCAGGTATGGTTATTGCCGTTGCCGTCTTGTCCCATATCGGTTTAAAAATGCTGACGACCGCTTCAATAAACATTGCGATAAGAATAAAGCTGATAATTGTCATAATTTTCTCCTTTCTTATCCGGCGTTTTCCAAATCAGATATTCAATGATTTGCATCTATGATGTCTTCTCAAGACACTCGATTCTGTAATTGGTAAGTTTGTTCTCCTCCCTGATTCCCGACCTTGCCCCCACAATGGTTCCCATTAGGGACAGCACGAAAACGATTTAAGCAACAATTATTACTTCTGACTTTCAACCGCCTCGCTTCAGTAAAATTTCCGTATCATACCAAAGATTTCCGGTGTAAATCCAGTGCGACAATTGTTAAATTGGTAGACTACTTGTAAAATTGAATTATATGGTTTATCTTGTATATAAAGGAGTAATAATAAACATGAATAATATTGAATCTGTTAAGAAATGTATTGGCCTTATTTCCATCACCGAGGATGACAATGGGCGTAGTCCTAATGGTGCTCTTGAGCAATTTGAATCGTTTGACACATATATATCTCCGCTCTCATATGGTGAGGTAATCACTATTGGTAAACCCTCACCGACTATGTAGCTCAATTTGGTTATTTCTATGATGTCTCGTATGAGAACATTGTTAAATTGCACTTCGATCATCAGCCCACACATTAGGAAATTAATATAGCGTTAATCTGTCGTGATACCGTAGCTTATAGGTTAACAAACATACAGTAAAACTATATGTTCTTTCTGACGGCTCATTCATATTAACTGATTCAATCACCTCATGTGAGTGAGCCGTCATTCAACCCATACAGTTGTCAAATTACTTAAAATTCATAGTTTACTCCAGCAGTATAACCAGATGAAGGCTGTATGGTAGTCTTAATAGTTTTTCCTCCCGAAGATGTTGATTGAACTTCGTTGCCATCTACAAATAGTAAAGTAGCAGCTAATGCAGACTGAGCGTTAATAAGATTTCCGCTAGTCAGTAAAGCGACATTATCTTTAACAAAAGTAGTTCCAACATTTAAACCAGATGAACCTGCATAATACATCATACTTGCTGCTTTTCCAGCGGTAAGTATTTTATTACCACAGCAATAGCATGGGCCTCCATAAGTGACTGCGTACAAATATAGAAGTTGTGTGATTGGAGTAGTTACTCCTTCAAGGTAAAACTCATTGTCATTGAAACTAAACTGCTTGTTCTGAAGCATAGCAATGGAAGCAAGTCCATCACCATTAATATAAAAGCGATTTTTTATGACTTCAATCATATTTGAAGTCATCGCATATGAGAATATTAGCCTTGTATTCGCAGAAACTGCTGCACCTCTCTGATATTCAATATCGTTGCCGTTAAATACAGTTCCGGCGACAGCTGTTGATATATTACTATAATATAATGTGCTATCTACAAGCCGAATGCGATTATTTCTAATTAAGAATATACCACCTGCCTTTGGAGTACCTTTTAAAAAGTAATCTCCGTTACAAATAGATAGGGGACAATCTTTTACAGTTAAATTAGTAATATTGCTGGCTTTTATCACTCCTTGTTCCGTACTCGCTGTCTGAACCTTTAACATATTCATCTTACTGTTACCAATTGAAACATTAACTTCTGTTGCAGCCGTATCTCCATTCAAGAGTACAAGATACGTTTCTGTAGCTGGATTTCCAGAGATTATTAAAGAACAATTATCAATGATTAAGTCAGTTAAACTTAATGTCTTGACTAATAGATTGCAACTTCCATCAGCAATCATATGTCCTCCTGATATCTTTAACTTACCTGGACCATAAACTGCTGCTGTACCGACATGCATAACAATCTCGTTATCATCCATATAATTTTCTACACCAGTAAAGATAACACCATAGCAATCAGCCGCAACCCCATTAATCATTAGGGTACTATTGATGGTGATATGATTTCTCGATACTTCGGAGATACCATCTTCGCAGTATATTCCACTAGTTGAGTTATTAGCTATAATATTGTTATCATACACATAGCTTACACCAACTGTATAAATTCCACACCCTGTCGTCAAAGATATAGTATTGTCATGTATATTTGCTCTTGGGGCTTTTACAGTTATTGCACCATTGCTCAAGTCACCGCATCCACCATTAATGTAATTTTCATAAACCTCAGTGTCTGGAATCTTACTATAAAGAGCCTCGCGATCATATCCTACTGCTTCGGTTGTGCCATTATAAAAATGACCACAATCATTATTGCGATATTTCGCCCAACCTGTACCGTACCCGATAGCAAAGTGCCCTTCACCGCTTGCCTCAGACCCTCTGGAGACAGAGATATGATAATTGTCAAAGATATTTTGCTCGACAATAACCCCACCAGTAACGCCATATGTGGAGCTATCCCCCAGTTGGAATCCTATGACTTTATTCGTATTGCCATCAAAGCCCATATCGGATACTGTATTACGTGCGATATAACCACTTTTAATTGTGCATCGGAGCCTAAACCCCATCGAAGCGTAGTGATGTATATCACAGCCAGTGATATCAACCTTGCTCAAACCGACTCCATCAGCACCGCCATTGATATAAACAAAATTGTTTGTTAACGATGTATCCGTAAAAGCGTAAAAAGTATTATCAGCCCTAATATTTTTTAGTACCAATTTTTGATAACCCACAGGTGTAAGAGATATTGTGCTTGCCCCCACAGCATCAAGAATGGAAAAATCCTCAAGGTCTAAATCATAAGGGAAACTTATATTACTAACACCTTTTAATATGGAGTTATCCATGCCCATTCCAATAATCCTTACATTACCTGTTGCGGTATAAGAGAGATTGGCAAGGTTATATGTACCTTCAGGAATGAGCAAGGCTTTATTATTTGCCACACAGTAATTCAACGCTGCGGTAAAAGCGGCAACATCACTTGTAACACCATCACCAATGGCACCAAAACGTTTATCTTTGATACTAACAGTCTGGTTTGCCAATGCGCTGATTTTCGCTCTATTGGACATTGCTAATTTTTCAGCATCCATGTTATATCTCCCACCAGCCGTTTGATGTGGCTGGGTTTGTGTTTGTAGAACTGAAAGTGAAAAACTTTTGTGTGTCCAGCTCTTCAAAGGTGGATTCGTCGCCGATCAGGGTTGTTGGGGGGACGGGCTTTGTGTCGGTGGATAGGCCGGTGATTGTCACGATATCGTCGCCGCCTCCGGGGGCAGGGTTTGGTCTGATGTTCGTAATTTTGATAGCCATGATTATCTTCCTTTCTGATTGAACGATTTGCTTTTCCAGCTTCATTTTCTGCTTAACTTTTTCGCCGATAAGTTATTAATTCAGCGTCAGAGTTGTGCGACAATTGTTAAATTGGTGAACTACAACGTATCAAACTCAAACTGATATCCCGCGCCTGTTAACTCCGTCATTTCAAACAGAAAATTACAAAATCCTGATTCAGATTTTAAATTGTATTTTCCAGAAATCATGTCCGAACCGGAAACTAGCACATTTTCATTCTCTATTGTGATAATGACTTTTTAGTTTTCCATTCTTTCTCCTTTGATAAATTAAGCCTCTGTAGTTAATAAATAATGAGCCGAGTCAATGTTGCCGGAATATGTACAAGTATTTTTCAGATGTAAATTCGTAAGGCCAGTCAAAGACATTGCTGTGATACCGCCATATTGAGTATGTTCACTCTGATCATCATAGAAATTGCAATAATTCCACGTGATGTTATCTATGCTGCCAGTATTTGAGTAAAGTAAAAATCCATACTCATTAGATGATGTGCTCTGACTATTGTTTGAAAATGCGCAATTATCAAAGCATAGCCCAGAAATTAAATTGTCTACACCAATCGTACGAACATAAGCTCCATTTCTAGTATTTTTGTCGCAAACAATGCTAGTAAAGCTTGCATCAGATGCCTTAGAAACAATCTCTATACCATGTAGAGTATTTTGGCTAAATTCACAAATAACAAATTTACAACCCGTAAAACTCGTTCCGAAAAACCCATCAGATAAATTCTGATCAAACTTACAATTCTGACATAAAACATTTGTAATTAAATTACTTACATTACCTGAGAACTGCAAACCATTACCGGTATTTCCGGTGCATTGTACGTTGACAAAAGTTATACCAGTTATTTCGCCAACAAGACTATTTGGTTCGACATCTATTCCCGCCTGTGGTGCGGTACCATTCGTGTTTTTGAATATACTATTGCTTACAAGTACCACGTCAGCGTTCGTAATGGATAAACCTTGACGCCTGTTATTGTCAGCTATGACATTGTTCAACTCAATATTCGTCACTTCTTGAGCTAGAGTCGTTCCACCACCTAGATAGAATCCGTCGCCCCAACAGTTCTTGCTAACTGTGCCATCAATTTTTATATTATAAGAGCCGTTACAGATATTAATGCCGTTGCCCCACTCGCCGCCAGTGCCAAGATGCGTCGCTCTGTCGCCAATTATTGTCCCTCCGATTATAGTTACATCATGGACATTGGATATCTGAATAATACTATAACTAGACATTGTTACAGGAAGCATCTTAAATACGGCGTTCGCTGAAAATATGATAGTCTGGTTTGATTTTGGACTGATAGGATTATTGATATCAACTAAATACGTACCATCGGAGATATAAACTTTATTGTATGCATTCAAAGCCGATTGAATTACCGTTGTGTCGTCGGTAAATCCATCTCCTTTAGCGCCTGCTGTTTTCACGTCGTAAAAACCTAATGCCAGTAATTTACTTGGTGATAAATTTTCAGTTAAAACATAGTTGGACAATGCGTTAACCTTCCCGTTGAGGCTCATTGCTAATTTTCCAGCGTCCATGTTATATCTCCCACCAGCCGTTTGATGTGGCTGGGTTTGTGTTTGTAGAACTGAAAGTAAAAAACTTTTGTGTGTCCAGCTCTTCGAAGGTGGATTCGTCGCCGATCAGGGCTGTTGGGGGGACGGGTTTTGTGTCGGTAGATAGTCCGGTGATTGTCACGATGTCGTATCCGCCTCCGGGGGCGGGATTTGATCTAATATCCGTATATTTTATAGCCATAATTATCCTCCTATTTTATATTTCCTGCGTAGCTGACTTGGATATCAGCGCCGAGTATCGTTGCCGTTTTGAATGGTACTGATCTGAAGATCAGCTTGTAACGTGCAAAATCTTTCGCCTTAATCCTGCATCTTTTAACTTCCTTTATGTTCGGAACTAGAGTTATCGCTTCCGTTTCAACACCTTCTGTTTCAACAGAAACCTTAATTGACGAATCGGTTTCATCCAAAAGGGATACCCACATTTGAGGGGAGTTTTTCAGCCGCATTTCGGCATCAAAATCCATATCACCGGATTTGCAAAAGGCTGTAATTTCGGTGCCTGAATCGTGGAAATAGTCTCTGGAAACTCTTTTTACATACCCTGTGGCAGTCCCGAAATACAAGTCGTCCTCGTAGACAACCATGCTCGTTGCAGGGAAGTCTCGATATATGTACCAAACTCCGTAAGGATTTGAAGAAGTGCGGGATATTGCCGTATTTTGAACAATAGCGATTCCGTTTTCCACGACATAATACTCGTGGTTTATTTTGTCGTAGAAGGTGTACGCTTTTGTAAAATCTAATTCCCGCAAAGTTGTTTCAACCTTTTGAGATATCCTGTTGGCGTTCCGCTGGTCTGACGTGATATTCCCGCTTGAAGTCGTCGCCACCCACTCGTATATTGAACGCCCGTCTAAAGTCCTCGGATGGTTGTCCACAACTTGTGCAGGGCCTATGCTCCCTATTTCTTTGCTTACGGGAGTGCAGTAAAACCCCGCTGTAACATCTCCGGACGCCAGGGTGATTGTGTCGTATCGTATACTGAAGGCTGAGTTTGGCTTAAACGCCAATAGCCTGTCGTAATGCCGGATCATGCTCGTTAACTGAGCGTCAGAGAAACCTACCTGCATTTCGTTCAAATCGGGGAAGTATTCTGCTGTGGCTATTCCGTTATAATCCAAATCGCTGTAATACGCCTTGTTTGTCCCGTTTCCGTAGATGAAAACGCGGCTGTCCTGCGTACCGTTGAATGTTTCGGCAAGAGTCATTGCCGTGACCTTGGCGCGTAAAGGATTTGAGATGGTTGAGGATACCGTATACCCTATTTCTATCGTATTTACACCTGCTGCCGGGGCAGAACTGAAGGTAATAGTACCATTGGTCAAATCGGTTGAGGATATTGAAACGCTTACGCCTGTTGCAACTAGAGTATGATAATCTATACTGGATAAGGCAACCTCCGGCAGTTGAAAAGTCGAATGCGTTCCATCCGGTGAAATCCATATTCTTCTTTTCCCATTCAGCATATTAACTCTTTGCCGCTGCGTGCCCCCGCCTGAATAAAGGACTCCAGTTGCTACCAAAGGCACATATCCCGGCACGGTAAGCAGCGTAGCGCCGTCCCATCTCTTATACTCGCCGTCTTGGATGTAAAGGTAGTTATTAAACCCAAACATATTTACTTTGCCTGTTGTTGTAATGCTGCCGACGTTTGTTTTTGTCCAAACCCCATTAGACTCCGTAAGTGACCATAACTTTCCGTTACACGCAGCCATGATATGGCTTGAGCTGTTAACGATTCCAGACCACAGGCATTTTACCTGTATATCTGTAGGGTTCGTCGTTATCGTCGTAAGGTAAAAGTCCCAATTATAGGCATCCTCACCGGCGTATCCAACCGGGTTGCATGTGTAAACATCTGTTGGTACCATCACCGGATACCCAGAAATAACGCGGGGGATTTCAACCAATTCATAGGCTGTGACATAAAAAAGGCAATAGGGAGGCATCAGGTCAGCGTACCGTCCAATAAGCGAAGATTGCGTAACCGTAGATGATGTGCCATACCCGACAACAGCGCCGTCCACTATTTCCACGCTGGGGTATGAGGTGATAGTGCCCCCCACTCTTGGAATATATACTGTGGTTCCAAGAATTATCGAACCTCCCTGTACACGCGTACCCTCGGCTGCTGTAAACGTACAAGTCCCGATTTTATAAATTGCTCCCAGGTCGTCCTGATAATAATAATTCGTGTAACCTGTAATATTAGAAGACATGACTGTCACGGGAGTTCCGCTGAGCGTTAATACACCGCCTGTTGATATACCAATTCCCGGATACGCGGTAAAGGTGCTCGTCGGAGAACCGACGTCGGATTTTACCGTTGTCGCTGTTGTGGATGTTGTTATATTTGAAGTCAGGGCAAGATTTGCAATGTCCTGTGTGCCGGGCCGGATCTGCAAGCTCCCGTCGTTTGTGACCTTAAAGTTTGTCATTTCAGACATTTCCGACATTTTTAGCTTTGTATCTCCGTCCGGGTTCTCGTTAACGCCGATAAATTTATTTATTTGAAATATTTTATCAGCCGATACTTGCATTTGAGCCATTTAATCACCCGCATCCGAATAGTCTGTAATTCCATATTCATCCGTAATGGCTTCCCACGCTTTGGGGAAATTTCTGAATTTTTCAAGCGTTTCGTTATATCTTGCTTCTTCCCTGTTTGACAATGACGGATTTTCTACCGAGAACAAATCGGAAACCAAGCCATGAGGCAGAACCCCCATTGCCAAACCGTCATCTAAATCAAGAAACTCAGAAAATGTTGTTACCGATATAAAATTCGGCCTTACAAGACCGTCCGGCACCGCCGAATCTGAATATCTGTACAATTCCTTTGCTCTTGAATTTATCAGCGCGAGGCTTCTGTACTTATAGTCGGCATTCGCCGTCACATCCGACAATCCTTCAACAAGGTTGTCCGATAAAGTCATGGCTAAATCAAATATCATTTGAGCTGTCGTTGTCGCTGCCATAATATCTCCTTAAGGGAGGGGGCCGAAGCCCCCTGTTATTATGCGTATGTCTGCTCCATAACCGCGCTGTTTACATAACCTGTGGCGTATGCGTAGGCGCGGCAGGTCTGGCCCGCGGTGAGAACCGGCGCGCTCGAAGTAAACGCCGCCGCAAGTACCGTGGTAGCCGTAGCAGAAGTTTTGGGGTTGGTGCCGTCTGTGGTGTACTTGACACCTGTAGCGTTGGCGGATGTAAATGCAACGGTATTGGAGTTGGCAAGCGTGAGAGACAGCATACCGGATTTCGCGTGGACATAGATACCGTTTATTTTTGGATCCAGCACGAAAGAGTCGTGATAGAAACGGCACTCGCCGACATCGGCGTCATAACCGAGCGGGTTTTTCTGGACACGCAGCGTCTTGAGCTTCATCGGGTCAACCGTCGCGTCCTTGTACTTGATGATGAAATTGACACCGGCAGGCAGGTAGCTGTCTACCACCGGTACGACATCCATCCCGTCGATGCGTCCGACAACGCCGTTTTTGACCGCCTCTTCTCCAAGCGAGTCAATGCCGATAATCTCGGTTGAGAGCTTTGTCTCGATATAGACCGATTCGGCGATGAGCAGCACGCGGTTTTTCTTCGGCACCAGCTTGTTGTTCATATTGGCACTCGCGAGCATAATGGCACGCATAACCGTGGTATTGGTGAGCGCGGTACCGTTGAGGAGCCCGAGTCCCGCTCCGTTTGCCCATTTGGACAGGCGGTATATGTCGATTGCCGGTGTGCAGACCTCGTCCCAGTTGGATTTCAGCTGCTCGTTGCAGTGCTTGATATTAAACTGATCCTCCGCGTTCCCGTGGTCGATGGAAAAGGTGAAAGCCTTATCCTGGCTCATCGTCAGGGTCTGGACGGTATCGCCGAGCTCCGCTACTGTGCCGAAGCGTCCGCCGTTGGCTGTTCGCGAATAGTCGCCGAGCGCGACCTTGTCCACCGTATAGATTTTGACGCTCTGCGCCCCGTCAAAATCGTACTTTTTTCCCGCGTAGGAATCCGTAATAGACTGGCCCTTGAAACGCTCTGCAATGAGCGATGCGTATTTAGTTGTTAGATTAACAGACATATTTTTCCTCCCCACAGCGATCTATGATTGCCCTGTGATCTTTAATAAAGCTTTTAATCGTCATACCAGCTGTCCGTGATCTCGTCGCGCTGCCGGTAACCGGCGGTCTGGCGCGAGCCTGCGGACCTTGTCTTGTTTTCCGCGTTTTTTTTGGACGCGCTGCTTTCAAGCCTGAGCTTTTTGAGTTCCCAGGCCTGGTAAGCACTGAGCAGTGTCTTGCCGCTCTCGACCGAGCGCCAAACCTCGGGCGGTATGGATTTCGGATCGATGCCGATACCGTATTCGGCGAAAAATTCGCTGATATCGTTATGCCGCTTTTCAGTGAACGCGCGCTCGACAGCGATTTCATCCGGCGTTTTATCTCTCATCGCCGGTTCCATACCGTTCCTCTGGTCACGCATCGCTCCAACCTGTTCGATGGCATATTCCGGCTGTACGCCGTGTTTTTGCACGAGCATTTGCACGCGCGCGGCGTCTATAAGCTGTTCAGCCGTAATGCCCTGCAGCGCCGCAAGCTCCTTGACCAAGGCAGCAGCGTCACCGGATTTTGCGAGCTCGGCATTCGCCTCGTCGTACTTTCCTCGTATCCTGTCGTAATCCATCCCCTTTTGGGCTAACGCGACAACCTCATCGCGTCCGACGGTCTTGACCTCGCTGAGATGCTTGAGCGTAAAGCTCTGGTCGGCTTCCCGCCTGTCGATCCCCGCGTCCGTCTTGCCGCCTTCCGCTGCACTGTCAGTCCCGCTGCCCTGCCCCTGCTCATCTTCGTCCTCCGGCGTGTCAGCGCCGAGCTTGTCCTCCGGCAGATTGTTCCAATCCGCATCAATCTCCCCGAAATCAACGTCCGCCTCTGTTTCGTCCGGATCCGCCTGAGCTATGTTTTCCTCATCCATATGAATTCCTTTCTCGCCTATGGTTGGGCGATTTTATTGCCAAAGGGCTGGTGTTGCCCCATGTGCACATTTGTTGTTTTACGGATGCGATATCTCGCTGTTTCCTGTAGGGCAAGGGCTCTGCCCTTGCTGCCGTGGCAGGAAGAACGAGGCAAGAGCAGAGCCTTGCCCTACATGCGTCGATATCACCGCAGGTGACTGAGGGCGTCCCCCGCGCTCACCGTTCTATCCCCGCCTTATTAATCGCGCGCTGCAGCGTGCCATAACCGCTGCGCGTTGGAATGGCGGCGGGCGCGCCGGTCGCTATCACCTGACCGGCGCCGACACCGCTATTGCCCGCGCCCGCGGGTACCAAAGGGATCGCAGATCCCTCAGGGCTCTGCGATCCCTGAAGCCGCTGCATTACCTGCGCGTTCTGCGTATCCTTGGCTGCTTTGAGCTTATCAATCAGCTCCTGCTGCTTGCTGATGTAGCCGTTCGGCACACGGTCCAAATAATCAATCAGGTCGATCTTTCCCTGGACAAGCAGGTTGTCAAGCGTCTGCATGGAAGCGATTTCGCTCCAATAGGCTGACGCGCCGACGTCGAGCTTGATGGATAAATACAGTGCCTTCAGCCGTGCAAAATCGAATTGTATCGGCAGCTTGTCTCCCTGCGGAACCTTCGCCATCGCCGCGACAGGTGCAAAGCCCTCCGGCTGGTCCACAAGCACCTGCCGCGTCCCGTAGTAATTCGCCATAAAATCAATATAGATGCGTCCCAAATCCTCGAGACTCTCATAAAGGTTCTGCTTTGTCAGCTCGCTCGGCGTAGACGCCGCCCGCTGCAGGGCGATAATCGCCGATGTGTTGTCAGGCCGGGTATCGCCGAGCGCCACGCTCGTTGCGCCGAGGAATGTCTGCGTGTAGTTGACCGCCAGCTCGATAAACTGCGCAATCTGCGGAGAAATCTGCGCCGGGTCGATGATCCGCGCGACGTTATTCACATCCCCGCCGTTGACCGGAATTGCCGCGCCGACACGGTTATCCCATTTCTGTACGCGTGTTTTATCGTAAACAATTTTTGGATATGCCGTTGTCATCAGTGAAATCATGCTCATGGCGAACAGCTTGTTGATAAAAACCTGGTTCGGGATAAGGCCTGAAATCATCGCCATACCGTGGTAGCTGTCCTGAACATAATCCCAGTTGAGCCACGTCACGGGGTAGAGCGACAGCCCTGTATCCCACGGCTCCCGGATGACGGCATTTTTGGTCGTTTCGATACCCCAGATAGTATCGGTCTCCTTATTCCGCCACAGCCGAAGCAATACGGTCACCTTGTCGTCCGACAGATTTTCCGGATTCATATTGCGGTCATCCGTATCCGCCGTGATGGCGTCGGTATTGTCGCAGCCGTTTTCCTGCGCGCGTTCGCGCAGCTCCGTGAGCATTTCGCGGCTTGTGATAATAATATACGGCTGCTTCTGAACGCGCCGGTCGTTGACATTGCCGAAAAAGACGCGCGTGTTTTCAATAATCTCCGTCACAATCGCACCCTTTACAGGATGGCCGGTGTCAACCTCAGGGTTCCAGTAGGTGTATGTACAGCCGTCACCGTCGACAGCGGCGTTCCGCAAATATTCCCGCAGCAGATTGGCTATTTTATTCATCTCAAACAACGCGCCGAATTCTTTGTTGACAGCGTCCATTACGGCGTCTATGTCCTGTACATCCGCGGCGTTGCTCAGCGCGGAGGCCTGCATCTTGATGTTGTTCGATGAAATCCCGGCAACCGTAAAAAGCACGACCCGCTTCAAAAAGTTAAATACCGGCGTCGGCAGTCCGTTGGCCTCCACACCCTCCCACTGCTTCCCGATGAAAAAGTTTTCGTTCGTACGGACGTTATTGTAAAGTCCCTGCTGCGTATTAAAACCGAACCCCTTCTGGTATTCCTTCCAAACACTTTCACAGTCCGCGTTTTTCTTGTTCGCCACTATTCACCCTTCTTTCCAGTCATTTCGCAGCCGCTGGTCTGTTCGCCTGAAAGTGGCGCGTTGAAATTCAGGATGCTCGCGACACCTTCAGTAAAACGCCGCTCCGCCTCCAGAGCCTTGCGTTTAGCCTCAGCCAGGCTGTTATCGTCCGGCTCATCCGTATCCCCCATCGCTGCAACTGCCTCCGCCATTGCCGTCAGCCGCTCATCGTAAGCTTCCCGCAGACAAACAAGCTCCCGGCGCATCCTCCGGATATTGAAAAGCATGAAGACCCAACTCATCATGAGGCAAATACCGCCAATAATTTTTGTCAACAAAACAACCGATATCATAAAGCCTCCTCACATATATACCCGTGCTCGTCTCTATCTGGTGCTCTCATGCCTCCACATTACTACGTACACCGATGCAAGTAAATATTCTGTCCACCCGCTTGTATACGTGAATCGGGTAGGAGGGGGCGATTAAC
>DBTM01000025.1 GCA_002307055.1 Clostridiales bacterium UBA1316 | reverse complement strand
TTGATGATGATGACGAAATCGCCGCAGTCGACGTTCGGCGTGTAGATTGGTTTGTGCTTGCCGCGGAGTAGAACGGCGGCTTGCGCTGCCGTACGGCCAAGCGGTTTGCCGGCTGCGTCAAGGATGTACCATTTGCGTGTGATGGTCTCCTTTTTAGCAAGTGTAGTAGACATAATATATCCCCCATATGAATTTCAAATATAAATAAGTTTTGACAAAAACAGTGCAGACACATAAAATACTTGCAGGCAAGTAGAATACTTGCCTAGCTGCCTTACTTTTATAACATAATGAAATATTGATGTCAATACATGCATTTGAAAATTTTAATTTAGTATTTACTGATCTCCGAATATCTCGGTATTACGCCTGATATCTCCCGATTGCTCAAAACGTATTTTAATATTATTTCAGTAGAAAAAGCCGGATAAGTGGTGCAGCCACCCCATCCGGCTTTTTTATTGCCTTTGTACTTAAGGATATACGAATATTTTATGGCACCGTCAATTGCACTGTGTTTGAGACGAACTTACCGTTTGAGAAAACATAGGTGATGGCAAAATAGTATGTCTTTCCGGCTTCAAGTGTCGGTGACTTGTTATAGTCGTTCCCGGACGGATCGACAGACCAACTGCCGGTACTCAGGTCGGAGGCATAATACAGGTATCCGTCGTCAGGATAGATGGGCGTTGGATTGGTGAGGGAGGCAACTATTTTATAATAGTTAAAATCCTTATATGTTGTGCCGTTATATGTGACGGCACTGCCGGGGAGCGTTTTCCAGCTGAAATTCAGGTTATTGCCGTCGGCAATCACATTAAGCTGAGGAGTGCTGAACGCAGCGGCAGTGTCCGGTACAACATCTTCGTATTCAGGTACTGAGATCCTGACGGTGTTTGAGGTGAAATTTCCATTATCAAAGACATAGGTGATGGCAAAATAGTACTTTTTGCCCGACTCCAGCTTCGGTGACTGATTGTAGTCTGTTCCGGACGGGTTGACCGACCAGCGCGCGGTATCATAATCTGACCCCACAAACAGATAGCCGTCATCGGGATAGATCGGCGTCGCGTCGGTTTGCGAAGCGACAACCTTGTAATACTTAAAACTTTTATATACTGTGCCGTTATAATTGACGGAGGCGCCGCTTAAGGGCGTCCATGAAAACGTCATGCGTCCATTTGAAACCGTTACTGTCAGCTTGGGCGTGAAGCCGCTGTCTAGCGATGAGACCACAGGGCCCGCAGTGCTCGAAATTTCTGATGAAGGCGTCACGGCAGTGTCAGATGTTACAGGGGATGATGCCGCGTCAGACGGTGCACTGCTTGGCGATATATCGCCGTTTGCAGCCTGCTGCAGGAGGGGTTCCGTCTGTGTGTTGAGACTCAGCTTTACGAAAATATCACTGATGCTGCTGTCTTTGATCTCCTGAAGGCTGATTGAAAATCCGTAATCCTCGGCATATTTGTGCAGAAGCAGCCGCCCGATGGAGATATCACTCGCTTTGGCTTCATTGATAATACGCGAATCGTCGATGTAAACCGTCACAACATCTGCGACATTGCTTTTTTCGGCGGACTTCAAAATCTCTTTGAGCTGAAGCTCGGCGGACTGATCGGAGCCGGACGAATTAGGCGCGGCTGAAATAAACAGGGTTGAGCTCGCCTTTAAATAACCCTTGGCTTTTGCTAATTCAACAATCTGATTGATGCCGTCATTGATGGGTTTTGTTTTCAGATTGAGCTGGTCGAATATTTCCTGGCCCTTGTCGTTGGCGAAAACGACATCGATTATCTTGTTTTCCTTGTTGATGCCCAGCTCAATACTGGGGTTGATATCAATCGAAATGACAGCGGCGCACGCCGTGTCGAACGGCGGTTTCCCGCCAAAACCGGATATACTGTACATCACCGCGGCGATAATGACGATCAGGAGCGCTGCAGCGGCCAATACTTTATGGGTGCTGCTGCTCAAATTGCGCATACGCAGCAGAGGTTTATTTGTAACGATGTCTCTATTCGAAAATGTGACCTGCTGGCCGAGCAGATACTCATGCTTTGTCCTGATCAAAACCATATCGCAGGCTTTTGTGAAAACATAGGTTTTGCTTTTTGAAATATCCATGATCGTACCGGTATGAATCATATCGCATCCGCCTCCTTTATGTACGATTCGATATATCCTTTGAGAATCTCCATGTCGCTTATTAATATCAGGTAAAGCGCGATGATATATTTCCTGTTCTTTTCGATTGTTTTTCTGTTGAGGCTGAACGCGCTCAGAAGCCCGGCTATGGGCAGCCGTTTGTCCGCACTCAGAGAGGCGGAGAGGTTCTTGTCCTCGTGAAGCTTTTTGGCGATTGCCGCGCACATAGCTCTCGTGTCGGTATGCTTCGGCGCAATTTGAATAAGGTCGTCAAAAGCGATGCCGTATTCCGACAGCAGGCGCCTGAACGTCAGAATCTCGTCCTGAATCTCAAACTGCTCGGTCAGGAGCAGCGGCTGTACGGCAGCCGGCTCATAACCGTTCCCGTCATTTTCATCAGCCAGAGAAGAGAACGGGTATTCCGCGCCGAATCTTTTGTTTTTCCGGAAGTAGTCAATGACACGCCTGTTGATGACAAGACCGGCAAACCCTAAAAAGTTCGGGCTCTTGCTGCCGTCAAAGCCATCGATGGCTTCATTGAACGCTTCAAGCGCGACGCTGAATTCATCGGTGGAATCCGCTTTTCGTCCCGTCATCCGCGAGACAATTGACCGTATGTACTCCCAGTATGTTTGGATTAAATATTCTCGCATGCCGGTTTCGCCGTCCCGCAGGCGATCAATCAGTTCTTCCGGCTCGAGCGAAACACATTCGCTCATTTTAGTCTGCAATATCCTCACCGCCTACAACCTTAAACTTTAAAACGTTTTACAATTTCGACGCTATATAGTATTATTCGCATATTTCCGCTTTTTTTGTAGGGTAGGGTGACTCTTTTTTGAATATTTGTGAAAAATATGTGTATATATAATGTGATAATTTCGGATGGCGATTGTATTTCGTGCCGGATTAAGGTAATATATGTCACGAAAGGCTTATATGCTTAAGACGGGCTGTTTTGAACCGATAAAGTAATTAATATAATATCTCCGCAGTATTATTCTGAATGTGGGTGAGTGGATATTATATTAAAGTTAAGCCATGGCTCATCTGCAAAGCTATAAATAGAAGGTGGATGTAAAAATGTTTTCGAGCCTCATCACTATCGTTATCAGCATTGTTGTCGGCATCCTCATCCTGTACATCCTGTTTGCCAAGATACTCGGTATCCGTGTCATCAATCCGAACGAGGTCGCCGTTATTGAAAAATGGTGGAGCTTCAAAGGGTCACTCAAGGATGCAATCATCGCGTTAAACGGCGAAGCCGGCTATTCACCGGATTTGCTTCGCGGCGGTATCCACTTCAGGACGGTACTCATGTACAGGATACATCGGTATCCTCTGATTACTATCCCGCAGGGACAGATTGCTTATATATTCGCGCGTGACGGTATACCGCTGTCGCCGGCGCAAACGCTCGGCAAAGTCGTCCCCGAGGCGAACAATTTTCAGGATGTCAGAGGATTTCTAAACTCCGGCGGGCAAAAGGGACCGCAGCGCGCCATACTCAGAGAAGGAACCTACGCGATCAATCTGGCCCAGTTTATCGTTATTACCTCAAATGAGATCAAAACGATTTTCAGCGGGACGAAGGCTGAGATGACGGAAATTTCAGTGATGCATCAAACGCTCACGGAGAGAGACGCCTTTAAGCCAATTGTCATCATGGGCAAAAGCCAGAGCGCCAGCGACTATATGGGCGTTGTGACCGTTCATGACGGCAAACCGCTCCCGCAGGGCGAGATCATCGCGCCCGATGTCGGCGAGGGGCATGCCAATTTCCAAGACCCTGAGAAGTTTTTAGAGCTTGGCGGATTTAAAGGAAAGCAAATCAGAGCGCTTATAGACGGCACCTATTATATCAACAGACTTTTTGCGACGGTGGAATATAAGGAAAAAACCGTTGTACCAATTGGTTATGTCGGCGTTGTCGTCTCGTTCTTCGGTAAAGAAGGCATTGATACAACCGGCGATGATTATAAGCACGGTGAGCTTGTTGCCGAAGGCTGCAAGGGTGTTCTGGCTAAGCCGCTCATGCCCGGTAAATATGCTTTTAACACGGACGCGGGAAAGATCGTTCAGGTTCCGACAACGAATATTATCTTAAAATGGAATAAGGGCGAGGTCGGCGATCACAAATATGACGAGAACCTTGCAGAGGTCGATATCATCACGAAGGACGCTTTTGAGCCGGCTCTGCCGCTATCGGTCGTTATGCACATCGACTACAAGCAGGCCCCGTGGGTCATCCAGCGATTCGGTGATATCAACATGCTCGTCAATCAATCCCTTGACCCGCTGGTCGGCGCGTACTTTAAAGATGTCGCCCAGACGAAAACGCTCATCGAGCTTATTCAGGAGCGCAGCGCCATTCGTGAGCGCGCCGTTCTGGAGATGAAAGAAAAATTTGGGAAGTACAATCTGGAGCTTGAAGAAGTCCTGATCGGAACACCAAGGTCGGCAAACCCGAACGATAAACAGATTGAGAATATACTCATGCAGCTGCGTGACCGCCAGATTGCAGAAGAAAAGAAAACGACATATCATAAACAGCAGGAAGCTGCCGAAAGCGAGAAGTCACTCCGAGAAGCCGAAGCTGTCGCAGCCCAGCAGAGCAAGCTGACAGAGTCGAAAATACAAATCGAGGTCGAGCGCAACAGCGGCGCAGCGCTTGCGAGTAAAGCGGAAATGGAAGCCAGCCAGATAACAGCCTTGGCGAAAGCAAATGCTGAAAAAGTAAGGCTGGAAGGCAATGCGGAAGCGTCCAAAGAGCAGGCTGTCGGTATCGCTAAAGCCAATGCGATTGAAGCGCAGGTCAAGGCCTACGGCGGCGCTGAATACAGGGTCACCCAGGAGGTCATTGACAAGCTGACGGATGCCATTAAAAATACGAACGTCCAGCTCGTGCCGAACACCGTCGTCAACATGGGCGGCGGGACTGATAATAACGGGAGCAGCGGCAGCGTCGTATTGGATACACTCTTAAAGCTCATCACGCTCGGCAAGCTCGGCGTCACCTTACCGGAGACGATAACGGACGAGAAAACAGAAATTAAGTAACCAAAGGATAACCGTCAGGCAGCTTGACTTCATAAAAGCAGCTGTCCGAAAATACAGCGCAGAAACGATATGCTCCCTTCAGCGTGTTCAGATGCTCATTTCATCTGTCTGCGCTGAAGGGAGCATATCATTATCCGCAGGTCAATTGTTTTTGCTTTTATATACAGTCACTTTATTCTTACCGGTACTTTTGGATATATACATCGCTTCATCGGCGTATTTTAAGAGGCTTTCAGAGGTCATATCGTGCTCCAGCTCCGCGGCGCCAACGCTTATTGTAACAGATATATCAGAATGCTCTGAAAAATGATGCAGCCTTGAAACCGCGTCCCTGATTCTTTCACCGGCGGCAGCAGCCTGAGTTTTTCCTGCATTGGTCAATAAAACTACAAATTCATCTCCGCCGTAACGGGCACATAAATCGATGTTTCGCGTCATAGTGAGAAGTGTTTCAGAAACGGCTTTCAATATGCTGTCGCCGACAGGATGTCCGAAAGTATCATTGCAATACTTGAATTGGTCAATATCGATCATTAATAGCGACAGGGGTCTATGCCTATCCTTTGCCATGCGTGTTTCTGCCTTCAGGGATTTTTCAAAATAGCTCTTATTGCATAATTCCGTCAGATAATCTTTTTTTATGTATTTTTGGCGGCTTTTTGCTAAAAGATATAAAACACTTGTGGTCAGAACGGCGATAACGCTGAAACTAAAAATTATGATATTCCATATGCTGTGTGTAATGTGATCGGCGTACTTGAAGGAGAACTCGACAGCAACTATACCGACAACGTTTCCATCTGCGGCATCCTTGATAGGCGCGTATCCCGCGATAAATTCTCCGACAGTGTCGTCGCTGATTATACCAGTCGGTGCCATGACACCATCATTAAAAGCCATCAGTTCATTTTCTGTCATTGTACTTTTCGTCAGGTATCGGTTTTTTTGATTAAAATTATCCTCAAAAAGGAACGCCCTATGCGAATCCTGTAATTTTTTCTCGATATATATGTTTTGCGCACCGGTGACTTGTATCAACGCGCTGAACATGCCGGTCAATTCTTTCTGGAATGGATTATCGGCATTATCTCCGTCCGATTGAGCCGAAGTATTTTTCGGAGATTCACCGGTGTTTAAGACATCGTTCCCGTTTGAAGCGATACTTGACTTGGCGGGGCTGGTGTTACTCGGAGATGATTTCATACCGTTGAGGTCAGACTCGCTGAAGACATCAAAGCTGCTCGGGGGAATATTCTGGTAGCGTTCAATATTATTTTCTGCGAATGCTGAAATTGTTGCAGCAATATTGATAGCGTTTCTCCCAAGCTCGTTGACAATAGTGCTTTTTACGTTCTGATAAATAAAGTAGGCTGGAACGCATAATACAGCCACCGTACAAATTAAAAAGAGCGTCAGTTTGATTAACATGCTTAATCTGGAGTTTTTCATATGTATTCCTTTGCGTTTTATTGATATGTTAATTAGTCACATAATAATACATCGTAACTTTAATGCGCTTGTTTATTATTAACTATTACAAAAATATTGTTATTTACTTGTGCTCACTTACATAACTTTTTTCGTTATATGTCACACGACGCCTTAATGAGCACAGAAGACTCATAAAATCATTTAACGTACGGTTATATGAGCTGACCGATTAAACAGGTTAGCTCTTATATTATGATGTATTATCGGCTGAAAGCGTAGTTATTGTACAAATGAACCAGTAAAATCTTTCAAAAATTTGTAAAATGTATATATACAAAATGAAATTCCGGATTTATAATAAGATTGTTAAAAATTTAATCAAGTAGTATTATTGAGCGATAAAGAATTACGCAGATAATACTACAACTATCGAGGTGGATGTATTCGGCGGTTTTGTACATACGAAGCAGAGTTTGCCAATTATTTAACACGCAAATAGTGATATATTTCCCTGTTGTCATAAGCGAAAAGACGTTTAAATGAACAATAATGCATTTTATGACTTGAAAATGCATAGCTGACAAAATAAAGGGGAGAGAATTTTTTATGGGTTATGAGGCATATAAACTGACAGCGAAATTTCAGGCTCTCTCAGTGAATGATATGACGGAGGAGCTCATAGCAAACGGCGCTGTACTCGTAGAGAAATTCGGCAATACAACAACGATGGAGCTGGTGACGGAGTACGGCGTCCTGGACCTGGTTCTCAATGATGTCAACCACGTCAATACGAGGTTTTCACCGTCGGATAAAATTATACTGAATATACGTTTTGCCAAATCGAATAATGTCAGAATTGCTAGCGAAATGATAAGACTCTTAAAGAAGCTGGCCGCTCGCTTTGATGTGGTATACATCAGAGACAATGAGGCGAAAAAGGATATCGATTTAAGCGTAACCGCAGGGTTAATTCAATCGATTACATATGCCAAGTACGATTTTGAGTATCATTTTCCGATTCACCGGCAGCAGGTGCGATGCAGGGAAGTGTTCTGCGGCTGCAGCAATGCCTATCCCCTTATGAGACGAGAAGCGGTATTTTAGCTGAATGTCCTTTAAAAATTATAATCAACATCAACGAGCCGGCCGGATTTAAAGCCGGCTCGTTTCTATTTGCCGATAGGGATATTGCGTCTTTCGGCAGTATATGGTATTCTGACAGCAGTTAAACTCCTGATAATTGCAGAAAAAATGGGATATATGACTTATTGTCTGAGCATGATAAGGTTATCATATCAAACAGCCGGTCCAGCGGCAGAAAGAGGTTATAATGAATTGTGAAACACGTTTTTATATTTGCAGGCATTGCGGGAACCTTATCGGTCTGATCCATTCATCCGGAGTACCAATTATATGCTGCGGCGAAGAAATGTCGGAGCTCAAACCGAATACCGTTGATGCCAGCCGTGAAAAGCATGTCCCGGTCGCCACAGTCGATGGCGATAAGGTAACCGTCAAGGTCGGCTCGGTTCCGCACCCGATGACGGAGGAGCATTATATTATGTGGGTTTACCTGCAGACGGGAAAGGGCGGCCAGCGCAAGTGCTTCAAACCCGGCGACACCCCTGAGGCGGTATTCAGAATCGTTAATGATCAACCGGTCGCGGCGTATGCCTATTGCAACATCCACGGTCTCTGGAGTACAGAATTCTAAAATCGCAACAGCGGAGCTCGTTCGAGCTCCGCTGTGTTTTCACAATCGCCTGCCATGCGGAGATGAAAGAACAGGGATTCTATGAAGAATCCCTGTCTTTCCAAGCCTGTGTTTAGCTTTATTGCGAGAAATAATGTTTGTCTTTAAACTTCTTGCCCACTATACGAGCTTCAATGAATAACTGCCCGAATAAAATTGGGCCATTTGACGCTATCCAACTTAATCATCTCCCAGTTTTTTATGACTAAAAACCTGCTTGACGATATTCTTTTATGACACCGATTCATTAAGAAATCTTAACGAATACTAACGTGTCCATTTATAGTATGATATAAATACAAGAAATTATTCAATAGTAAAATATACCATATATCTACCGAGCGCCGTGCTCATTATCCATGACTGTTTTACATACAAATCAATTGAAAATTCAATTTGATTATGTTAGAATCAATTGATAACAGGAATAAATTACCGTGTTAGGAACAGTAATTAATTAATTAATATATCGTAGTAATTTGAAATTTACTTAAAATTTCAGATACCAGAAAGAAAGGATGAATAAAAATGGCATTTTTTGAGGATCTCGGCAAGAAAGTATCTCAAACAAGTCAGGATGCAATCAAAAAAACTAAGATTATGGCAGAAACAACAAAGCTCAACTCTCAGATTTCCGGAGAAAAGAAAGATATCAGCGAGAACTTCAGCAAGCTTGGCGAAAAATATTTTGAATTATTCAGTGAACTGCCTGACTCTAACCTTGCTGAGTTTGTAACAGCTATCAAAGCGTCAAAACAAAAAATAGAAGAATACGAGGAGCAGATCGATAAGCTCAAGGGGATTGAGTCCTGCCCAAATTGCGGCGCTGAGATGAAAGACGGCGCGTTATTCTGCGTGTCCTGCGGCACAAAGCTTGCCGAACCGCCGATTGCAGAAGTAACAGCACCAGCTGCTGGTAAAGTCTGTGCCAATTGCGGGACACAGCTGGCTTCCGGTGTGCTGTTCTGCTCAAGCTGCGGTACCAAGACGGAATAAAGGATAGGCGCGCGGTCAATGTGTTACCCAAAAAAGACCTATAGAATGAGGCACTTTTGATGTTTTGTTCCAAATTCAGGATGCAGAACGGTGAAAGCAAGACACCTTCACACTGTATAAAAAATAATGGCAGATACTAATAAATAAACAGGGCGAAGCCCTGTTTATTTATTAGTTAACGAGGTAACTATGCCAAAACATATAGAGAAAACGAAATCGGTTAAAAATAAAATGGGGTTATTGACTCAAGTGATTTCCGTTTTGCTTCTTATCGTTATAATCGGTATGGCGATAATGATTGTTTTAAACAGAATTGTTGTAAATCAGGGCAGTCAAAGAATTATTACAGAAGCTGAAGCGTCCAGCCTTAAAGACATCGATTGTATTCTCATCCTCGGTGCCGGTGTCTACGCGAATAAATACCCAAGCAGCATGCTTGAGGACCGGCTCCTTGAGGGTATCAATTTGTATAAGCTGGGGGTATCGGACAGAATCCTAATGAGCGGCGACAACAGTAAGATTAATTATAATGAAGTGAAGGTAATGAAAGATTTCGCAATAAAAAATGGTATACCGTCTGAGAATGTTTTTCAGGATCATGCCGGTTTTTCAACTTATGAAAGCATGTACCGTGCGCGTGACGTATTTGCTGCCAAAAAAATCGTTATCGTCACACAGAATTATCATATGTACAGAGCACTTTATATTGCGCAGGCACTGGGGCTTGACGCGTACGGCGTTGTTTCTGACCCGAGGCCGTATGCGGGCCAGACTATACGCGATGTCAGGGAAATTATTGCGCGCGCCAAGGATGTTTTTTACTGCATTTTTAAGCCTTCGCCGACATTTTTAGGCGATGTTATTCCGGTTAACGGAAATGGCGATGTGACGGATTAATAAAATCTGCAGGATAAATGCGCCTATTTCATCTCGCCTGAATCGTGCAGTATCTTCTTGAATCCATAGACGAAGCGCCAGCTCCCAACGAACGGCACGATACTATCAGCCGTTCGGTTGAATTGGTCTTTATATCAATATTTTACTAAAATGTAAGCAGATTGTTTCGATAAAAGGATATATGACTTAACCAGGAGGCCAAATATTTTGCCGAAGACGAAATCCGTTTTTTTGACCTTTATCATACTTATAGCCGTTCTGGCAGGGGTATATGTCTACTCACTCATCATAAAATTATCCATATTAGGCGCGTTTTTGTCTCCTGTAATTATCGGTATATCGGGCTGTGTTTTAATATACGCATATACCAAGTCTGACCGCGGGCAGACCGTAAATCTGGCGCTGCTGTTCTATTCGTTCGGATGTTTTGTCTGGATGATTTCTGATGATTTCTGGATTATCAACCTCAGTATTGGGAAAAACCCCTCGCAGAATGTACTGATTTCACTGGGATATATTTTTGCCAATATCATCATCGGCATTGGCACGGTATATATTGGCTATTGCCGTTACAGTAAATGGAAGCTGATAAAAAATTCAGTCGAGTCACTGGCAATTGTCATATTAGGCGGACTGTTTTTTTGGATTGTTTTTCTTAATAAAGGTGATAATTCGATAGAATTTTTAACAAGCAGAAGTATAATAACAGCTGTGGCCGTTTTCTTTGATTTAGTCATTATCATAGAAATGCTGATTATATTCAAAGCGAGCTTGATGAAATATATACCGATATACATACGTTTCATCAGAACGGGCATTTTTTTGTTTTTTTCAACAGGCTTAGTGTATTATTACTTTATATATCGGGGTATTTACTATTCGGGCTCCATTGCCGATGTGCTCTATGTCTTCTCGTTGGTGTTCGTCGCTTCTGGCGCGCTGTGGAAAACATTGGTGAACGGTGCGTTTCTTGACCCGGCAGCGTCTCAGGATGTCGGCAAAAGCCTATGGCCGTATTTCTTGGTATTCCCCATAATTTCAATTATCCATGAAGGATTTTACTTCATTGACTTGTTCATTTTCGCCGGAATAATTGCGCTTTATCACGCTTCCGTTCAGTATATACAGCTAGCCTGCGAGAATGAAAGACTTTTGGAGAACGAGCTGTCTATAAACGCGAATCTGGAAAAACGAATAAATGAGCAGCTCCGCGAGCTGACTGTTCAAGCAAATGAGGACACGCTGACAGAGCTTTATAACAGGCGGTATTTTTCCCGTATCCTTGAGGAAGCGATAACGCGCCGCCATGAGGGTGAAACGCTCACTGCCGTCCAGTTTGACTTAGACAGGTTTAAAACAATCAATGACAGTTATGGCCATGATGTCGGCGATAAGGTCATCATTGAGATATCAAAAAGGCTGATGCAATGGAATAAATGCGGGGCTGTTCTGGCGCGGCTCGGCGGAGATGAGTTCATCATATT
>DBTM01000033.1 GCA_002307055.1 Clostridiales bacterium UBA1316 | reverse complement strand
ACCAAAAAAGACGCGCAGGCGCGTGGCTGGAGCGGCGGCTCGCTTGAGCCGTACGCCCCCGGCAAATGCATCGGCGGCAGCAGCTTCGGCAATTTTGAAGGCTTATTGCCGTCCAAAACCGGCAGAGAATATTACGAGTGTGATATCGATACACTGGGGGCCTCAAGCAGAGGCGCAAAGCGGATTGTTTATTCTAACGACGGGCTTATTTATTACACCGATGATCATTACGAAAGCTTTACCTTGCTATACGGAGACGAATCAACATGAAAAATATTGCGATAGACGGGCGCGAGATGCCCACACGTACGGCGGTTCACGCGTATCTGGCCGAAAAGCTCTCCCTGCCGGATTATTACGGCAGAAATTTAGATGCGCTGTACGACTGCCTCAACGATATCAGCGAACCGACACATATTTTTATAACATATTGCAAGGAGCTTGAAAACTCCCTTGGTTCATACGCCGGTACGCTGCTGCAGGTTTTCTCAAATGCAGCAACAGATAACCGTTTTCTGAACGTTTCATTTGATAAAAATACCGAGCCACCATCCGGCAGCTAGTGCTGTTGTCATCCGTTTCTTTATTGCCGCACGACTATAACCTGGGTGCATCTTATGTAGGGTTTTGAAAAGTCGACGAGTTTGGCGTCTTGGTCATTGCTGACGACGCCGCCGAGGGAGAATTCGGCTTTGCCGTATTGGACGGTTTGAATCAGTTCGCTCTCGTCCATGACGGCAACGGTCATTTTGACATGGAGGCTGTCGCATACGGCGCGCGCCAGGTCGATATCCAGTCCGACAGGCTGACCGCTGTCATCCTTATAGGTGTAGGGCGGCAGCGCCGCGTCAACGGCCAGGGTCAGCGTCCCGCGGGAGGTATCGAGGTTATCGGGCGACTTGTACCGGTAACCGTCTCCGGGGATATAGCCCTGGATGATTTTATCCAGCACGCCGCTTTCTTTTAAGTCTTTGAGAGCCGAATTGACCGCTTCGAGCAGATCGGGGTTTTCTTTGGCGATGGCAAAGCAAAAATCAGACTGCACGAGCGGATGGGACAGAATTTTGAGCCCCGGAATTTTCTTTATGAGGCTTTTGGCAAGCGCTTCATCCATAACGCAGCAGTCGATAACGCCGTTTCTCAAGTCGACAAGCGATGTTTCGGCGGATTGGTAGGGGTGCAGCGTACCGTAGCCGTCCGCATAGACTGTGGCTGCGGAGCCTGTGACGACGCCGATATTTTTGCCTTTGAGATCATCCGCCGAATAGACTGTGTTCGCTGACATTTTGCCCGAGCAGCCTGAAATTTGGAGGAGGGCTGCAAGAATGACAGCCAAAATCATAATCTTTTTCATGAATGAATCGCCCTTTTTTGTATAATGCAGTTTTTAATCATGCTTGTAGTATAGTTTATTATGAAAACCGCCGCAACTGATTTTTTGTCAATTGCGGCAGTTTTTGTAGATTTTACTATATTTTTGTCGTTAACCAATGGATTTATTTATTGGCTGTCGCATTCACGCGCACGGCGCTCAAACTCCACGCATAATTCTTCGGCTGTCTCCTCGCTGAAGCTTTCGGCGTGAATTCTGAGGGCGCTGCGTTCGCGCAGCGGCGATATATAGACGCACCCGCGTTCTGTATTGAGCCGCAGACCGGGCGCCGTTTCAGTCGCCGGTCCGGGCTTGCCGGGCGACATCAGGCGCATAACCGATCCGCGCGCGCCCTTCAGTGTTACTTCCCGCGTTATGGTTGAAAACTGCGGCATTCTCCGGCGGAGCTCCGAGAGTTTTTCACCGTGGGTTTTCAGCCACGCGCACAGCCGCGCAGCGGCAAATACGCCGTCACGCATGATTATCTGACTGCAAAAGAGCGCATCGGCGCGCTGCCCGTCGCGCCCCACGCGTAAAACCTCGGCTTTGAAATCTTTCGCCAGATCATCAATAGCACCCGGGGCATCGTAGGGCACCGCCAGCTCTTTAACACCGCACTCAAATTCAACAAACGCCGTTATGACCTTAAGCTGATCATCCGACAGGCGGTATCCCTCCTCGTCTGCTGCGGCAAGGGCGGCGCCGCCGTCGAGCACCTCAAAGGCCGTCAGACCGGCCCGCTTGTCGGATATTGAGCAGTTCATGAGCAGCAAAGCGCTTTTGAGCGCTCTGTTCTCCGCGCCGCCGCCTATTACGGCAGCCGAAAGGCTGCCCGTGTTTTCCAATGCCGCATATGCCTGCCTGGCGGCAGCCGACACGTAGGCGTCATAAACGCCAGTCAGCGTCGAAGCGCGGCCTGTGCGCCGCGGGGACGTTTCATGCGGCTCGGACAGGCACAGCTCAAGCCTTCTCTCCGTGTCGCGCGGTATTTTACCGCCGTTTTTACCATAAAACGCAAATGTGATGATATCTTTCTTTTCTTCAACAAAAACTGCCAGAGGTAAATTAAAAAGGAGTCCGGCGTATGAAGCGCAGGCCGGGAAGCTTCCGTCGCACCGGATGAGCTCGCCGCCTGTCGCGCAGACGCCGCTCGAAAATGCCTCAGCCATGACCCTGGCGCCCTCGCCGCCGCTCCAGCTGACACCAACGCGCCCGAATTCCCCGGAAACCTCACCGAGCCGGAGGCATTGCTCCGCCGTTATGGTAATACCAAGCGCGCCCCGGATTACACCGGGCTTTGAAAAAGATATTCCGGTCCGGAGCATTCCGTTCGATACAGTCCCTGATATAACCGAGCCGGAAAGAATCTGCCTGTCCGGCCAGAGCTTGGCGGCGGCGGATATCACGCAGCCGTCACCGATAATGCAGTTGTCGCCGATGACAGACCCCTCGCCGAGTATCGATTCGCGTCCGACGGAAGCACCCTTGCAAACGACGGCGCCGTCGACGGAAGCGTTTTCATTGATCACAGCGCCGTTGATGACCGACCGGCGTATGACCGCTCCGGCTGCGATGACGCTGGATGCGCCGATAACAGCCAGCGGACCGATTGTCGCGCCCTTGTCGATGACGGCGTTCCTGCCGATATAAACAGGCGGAATGAGGACAGCCCCCTCCGGCAGCTGCGAGCGGCACCATATCCCGTCTTTGACGTTCTGCGCGCACAGGTCGATTTTGACATCGCCGCGGAGCGTGTCCTGGCAGCATTTGAGATACGCGCCGGCGCTGCCGATGTCGCACCAATACCCTTCCGCCTGAAAGCCGCAGAGCCGGCGACCTTCCCGCAGGAGCCGTGGGAAAAGATCACGGGCGAAATCGTACGGCTCCCCTTTCGGAATTTCATTTAAGATACGCGGTGAAATAACATATATTCCGGTGTTGATCCGGTCGGTCAGCACCTGATCCCAGGCCGGTTTTTCGATAAACCGTTCGATCCTGCCGTCCTCACCCGTGACGACAAGACCGTATTCGCACGGCTGGTCATGCTTATAGAGCGCAATTGTCACGTCCGCCTGTTTTTCACGATGAAAATCCATCAGGGCCCGCAAATCAAAGTCGCAGACACAATCACCCGATATGACAAGAAAATCATCCGCGCCTTTGGCGTTGGCATTGACGATAAAATCCGCGCAGTTTAAAACGCCTCCGGCTGTGCCGAGCGCCTCTGTTTCAATTCTATAATCGAGCCTGACGCCGTATTTTTCACCATTTCCGAAATATTCCTCAATAATCTGCGGAAGATACTTCAGTGTCAGGCAGGCATGTGTCACACCGTTCGTTTTCAGAAGCCCGATAATATGCTCCAGAATCGGCCTGTCTAAGAGCTCCACCATCGGTTTGGGCTTATTGGCACTGATAGGCCGCAGCCGCTTCCCCTCTCCGCCCGCCATAATGACCGCTTTCACACCGGATGATTTCATGTTGGATGATTTCATGCTTTTTCCTCCATGCCCGCGCATTGACGCGGCGCACTTGTACCATACTTGAGTCTGGTTTATACAAGTATTGCCAGACGGCATCCCAGTTATCCGCTGTAGCAAATCACGATTATTGATTTTGGCTCACCCGTGCTATTGAATAAGGCCTGCTCTTTTGTTATAATAGACCATCAATGCTGTATATGAGGTGTCCGGATGAATAAAAAGCTGCTGGATAAATTTCAGCCGAGTATAGGCTTTTATTTATCGTTATTACTTGTTTTTGCCATAGTGACGTTTTTCTTTGGACAATACAGCATGTACTTGGGCATAGCAGAAGCGGTTGTCGTCATCATGCTTGCTTTTTATATGCGCATATCCTCTAAAAAGCGTTCATTAAAGCTGCTTAAATATATTGAGTCCGTTACGAGCAGCACGGACTCGGCGACAAAGGGCACACTGCTGAATTTTCCTCTCCCCGTTGTCATTTTCAGCCCGACCAACAATGTCATTCTTTGGTCAAACAACCGCTTTACGGCACTCACGGGTAATAAAGACCGCTTTTTTGAAGTCCGTGTTACCGATTTGATCCCGGAGTTATCCGTGAAATGGCTGACGGACGGCAAGAACGAATGCCCGGAGCTGATAACAATCAACGATCGGCGGTACAAGGTATTCGGAAGTCTTGTGCATACCGCCAATGAGCCCGGCAATATAATGGCTGCCGTCTATTGGTTCGATGTCACGGATTATGCCGATAAATACGACGAGTTCTTATATTCGCGCGTTGTGTGCGCCATTATCATGCTGGATAATTACGATGAGCTGATAAAAAATCTGAGTGAAAAAGACAAATCTGCTCTGCTCTCGGCCATCGATGACAAAATAAACGCCTGGATAGCCAGCTGCGGCGGTATCCTGTGCAAATACGACAGAGACCGGTATTTGTTTTTATTCGAAGAACGGTATCTGGCAACCTTTATCGAAGAAAAATTCTCTGTCCTCGATGCCGTCAGGGAGACCATCAGGGCAGGAGGCGTTCAGGCAACGCTCAGCATCGGCTTCGGCAGAGACGGCAAAACCTTTGACGAGAGCTTCCATTTTGCGTCGCTGAGCATCGAGATGGCGCTCTCCCGCGGCGGAGATCAGGCGGTTATAAAGAACAAGTTCAGCTTCGAATTTTACGGCGGGCGTGCGCCCGAGGTGGAAAAACGGACAAAGGTCAAATCCCGCGTCATGTCCAACGCCTTCGGCGAGCTGGTCAGCGATGCCTCCGCCGTTTTTATAATGAGTCATAAATACGCGGATCTTGACTCCATCGGCGCAGCGGTCGGCATCTGCGCCATCTCCAGGAAGCGCGGGAAACGCGCTTATATCGTCGTCGATGCCGAATCCATTGTCGCTGAAAACCTCGTGACCCGGCTGCGGCAGAATCCCGAGTATAAAGGCGTGTTTATATCCCCGCAGGACGCCATTCTCATTGCCGACAGCAGATGCCTTCTCGTTGTTGTTGACACGAACAGACCCGAACAGGTAGAATCTGAGACGCTTCTGCTCTCATGCAACCATGTCGCCGTCATCGACCATCACCGGCGCGCGGCGACTTATATCGAAAACGCGACGCTGAATTTCCATGAGCCGTACGCGTCCTCAGCCTCCGAGCTCGTCGCGGAGATGATGCAGTATCTGATTGATCAGAACGATGTCCTGAAAATAGAGGCCGAAGCACTGCTGTCCGGCATTGTGCTTGACACGAAGAGCTTCGCCGTCCGCACCGGCAGCCGCACATTTGACGCGGCTGCTTACCTCAGGCGAGTCGGCGCGGATACAACCGATGTCAAGCGCCTGCTCCAGTCCGATTTTGAAACAACGATGCAGAAGTACGCCATTATCCGCGGTGCGCGCATCTATAAGCCGGGGATTGCCATCGCTTTCTCGGAAGTGCCGCAGAACAGGGTTATTATCGCCCAGGCTGCCGACGAGCTGCTGAATATCGCCGGAATCCAAGCCTCATTCGTCATTTCTCCCGACGGTGAAAATATATTTGTCTCAGCCCGGAGCATCGGCAACATCAATGTCCAGATTATTATGGAAAAGCTCGGCGGCGGCGGCAACCAGTCGACTGCCGGCGTTCAGCTCAGCGGGATGAGCAAGGCTAAAATCATGGAAAACCTGACCTCAGCCATCGATAAATACCTCGAAGGCTATACGCAGAATACGCAATAACCGAATCTGATTTTACTGGAGGTACACATATGAAAGTCATTCTGCAGCAGGATATCAAAGATCAGGGCAAAAAGGGCCAGATGGTCGACGTGTCCGACGGCTACGCAAGGAATTTTCTGTTCCCGAGGAAACTCGCCGTCGAAGCGACGACGGACACGATGAACGCGATGAAAATTAAAGAGGCCGCGCGCCTGCGGAAGCTGGAAAACGATAAAACCGAGGCGCGGGCCGTCGCCGCGAAGCTGGACAGCTGCGTCGTGAAAATCTCGGCGAAAGCCGGAACCTCCGGTAAGCTTTTCGGCGCGGTGACCGCGAAAGAGATTTCCGATGCTCTGGCTGAGCAGTTCGGGATCACCATTGAAAAAAACAGAATTGTACAGGACGAACATATAAAAACATATGGCCCGTACGATATTAAATGTAAGCTCGGCTTTGAAATAAACGGAATAATCCATGTGATCGTCACGGAAGCGTAATCCAGCGGTCAGATATATAACATTTGAGTAATCAAGGGTGTGAGATTGAGTGGATGAGCTTTTAGGCAGACAGATGCCGCATAGTATAGAAGCAGAGCAGGCGGTGCTCGGCTCTATGATAATTGACAGCCGATGCGTAGGCGACGTTTTGGGCGCCGTAAAAGCCTCAGATTTTTATTCGTCCGTGAACCGCGGCATCTTTGAAACAATATACTCCATGTTCACCTATTCGATGGTCACAGACCCCGTTACCGTTTTGGAGCAAATGCGCACGAACGGTGTTTGGAATGACGGCTCCGCCGGTTATATACTCGAGCTTGTGAATATAACGCCGACTTCGGCAAACGTTATGGAATATGCCGCCATTGTCAGGGACATGGCGCTTTTACGCGCGATCGCCGACACAGGCGGCGATATCCTCAATATGGCGCTCGAAGGCACGGGCGGCGCCAATACCATTTTGGAAGCCGCGGAAAAAAGGATATATGGGCTGCGTCAGGGCAGAAACTCAACCGGTCTTGAACCGATATCAAAAATCTTGATTGACGTGTACGACCAGATGACTCTGGCAGCAAAAAGCGGCAGCAAATTCCCCGGCCTGCAAAGCGGCCTTGATGATCTTGACCGCTACACGATGGGGCTGAATAATTCCGACCTGATTCTGATTGCCTCCCGCCCCGGCATGGGAAAAACGAGTATTGCCCTCAATATTGCGATGCATGTTGCCAAAACATCCGGCAAAACGATCGCCGTGTTTTCTTTGGAAATGTCGCGTGAGCAGCTGGCCATGCGCCTTTTATCGTCTGAGAGCTTCATTGATAACAAAAAGCTGCAGACAGGGCGGTTATCAACCGAGGAATGGCGGAAAATCGGCACCGCCGCCGCCATGATCAGCGGCTGCGACCTTTTGATCAACGACAACCCGTCTCTCTCTGTAGCCGATATGAACGCCCAGTGCCGCAGGCTCCCGAATCTCGGCCTTGTCATTATCGACTATCTGCAGCTGATGCAGAGCGCCGGAGGCAATAACAAAACATCGGGAGAAAACAGGCAGCAGGTTGTGTCCGATATGAGCCGCATGATGAAAATCATGGCCAAGGAGCTCAATGTGCCCGTTATCTGCGCCTCGCAGTTATCCAGAGCAAACGAAAGCCGCTCTGACAAACGCCCGATGCTGTCGGATTTGAGAGAATCGGGCGCCATTGAGCAGGATGCCGATATCGTGCTCGCGCTTTACAGAGAGGATTATTACAACAAGGAAGTCGAGCATCAGAATATTGCCGAGTGCATCGTTTTAAAAAATCGCCGCGGTGAAACAGGTACTGTAGAACTCAAGTGGATTCCCGAATTCACCACCTATACCTCGCTGGAGCGGCACCATCAAGAATAATAAGGCGGCATCGTAATGCTTGACGCGCTTGAAACATTTGCTGACAAACATGATATGTTCCCGCGGCACGGTCTCATCCTCGCCGCTGTGTCAGGCGGCGCTGATTCGATGTGTCTGTTGGCAGCGCTGCTTGAGCTGTCGGAAAAGCGCGGTTTTTCGGTTGCAGCTATGCATTTTAATCATCGGCTCAGGGGAGAGGAATCCGAAAGAGACGCGCGGTTCGTCGAACGCTTCTGCCTTGACAGGGATATTTCGCTCTTTTCCGGCGGCGGCGATGTCCGCGCCGTTTCCCAAATGGAAAGCCTCGGTATTGAAGAGGCCGCACGCCGGCTGCGGTATGATTTTTTTTATGAGACAGCGAAAAATATTGATGCAAAAAGGATTGCGACAGCGCATACGGCAGATGATAATGCAGAAACATTGCTGCTGAATCTGACCAGAGGCGCGGGGCTCGCGGGACTCGGCGGGATTCCGCCGGTCAGGGGCATGCTTATCCGCCCGATGCTGTCTCTCACAAGAGATGATGTCATGCGGTTTATCGCACAGCGGGACATTCCTTTTGTAGAAGATTCAACCAACAAGCTTGATATTTACAGCAGAAATATCATTCGCCATAACGTCATCCCGGTGCTCGGAGCACTCAACCCCCGGCTGATGACGCATATCTCATCAACAGCGGCGCTGCTTCGCGAAGATGAGGCATACTTAAGCAGCATCGCCGAAAAGTTTATTCAGGAGCATTGCCGCGGCTCGTCCGACACGCAGCGCGCGTCGGTTGCTGACGCGCGTGCGCTCTCCGGGCTTCCGCGTCCGATATCGAGCCGTGTCATCCGGCTTATTTATGGCAATAATCTATCATCGGGGCACATTGCTTCCGTTTTGGAGCTTTGTGATTCCGGCAAAGTATCCGGTGAAGTTGCGCTGCCCTCCGGTATCGCTTACAGGGAATATGACAGAATCGTTTTTTCTCATGATACCCGCGCCGTCAGCTTTGCCCCAGCCGACGTAAAAATCGGCGGGAAAACTGAAATCCCCGAGCTCGGACTCACTGTCAAGTGCCTGCCCGGCGTCTGCTCAGATACCGCCCGAAAAGGCATTTTCCGGACGGAGGCGGAGCATAGCGAAAAAATTAATGAATCTTTCACGACTTTTCTATTCAAATATGATAATATATGTGGTAAAATCGTCATCAGGCCGCGTCAAACGGGAGACATAATTTCGATTTTTGGCCGAAACGGTGCAAAAACGTTGAAAAAACTTTTTATTGAGCAGCGGATTCCGATGAGAAAACGTGCTCTTATACCTGTCCTCGCCGACGACAAGGGCGTGCTCGCTGTCTGCGGCGCCGACATTTTTTACCTTGACGGCAGAGCAGTCTGTGAAACCGGCGACCAAGCATTGGAGATAATTTTCGAGGAGACGGCATATGAAAAATGATATAGAGAAAATATTTTTCACAGAAGAAATGATTCAAAACCGCGTCAGAGAGCTCGGGCGCATACTATCGGCAGATTATGAGGGAAAGGTGCCTCTTCTCGTCGGCGTTTTAAAAGGGTCATTCATATTTTTGGCTGACCTTGCCCGGTATATGGATATACTGTGCGATATTGAATTTATGACCGTTTCTTCATACGGGGCCGGTACAAAAACCTCGGGCGAGGTAAAGATTACAAAAGCCCTGGGCTCCGTCATAGAAAACCGGCATGTCATCGTTGTCGAGGATATTCTGGACAGCGGCCTGACTCTTGAATATCTGAAGAAATATCTGTCTGAATTGAACCCGGCATCTGTGAAAATATGCGCGTTTCTTGACAAACCCTCGCGCAGGCAGGTGCCTATAATTGCCGATTACGTTGGTTATGAGTGCACGGACGCATTTTATGTGGGCTACGGCCTTGATTACGCGGGGCATTACCGCAATCTTCCGTTCATCGGCTCACTCAAACCCGAAATATATTCATAGTTGAACAAACATAGGAAAGAAGTGAAAAGTATTTGAAGCCAAAGAACAGAAGTCCGCGTGACATAGGATTTTATATACTCGTTATTGTAATTCTTGCGTCCGCCGTATTCCTGCTGACGAGTAATCAGGGTAACTCCGGCACCGTTATAAAAAACTACTCGGACGTCCGCCGCCTATTTATGGAAGACCAGGTTGTGTCCTTTAATGTTAAGGACAACACCCTGACAATAAAACTCAAGGAAAATTATCCGGGTACCACCAGCGATATCGTTACCCATGACCTATACGACGTACAGATGTTTCGTGATGATATCGCAACGATCGTGAACAGCAAGCTCGTTTCCGACCCAAAATTTGAGTATAATTATGATGTTGGCTGGCAGGCGCCATGGTGGTTCCAGCTGATACCGTATGCCGTTATCATCATTGTTTTTATATTGCTCTGGAACGCCATGATGAACCGCTCCGGCGTCGGCGGAGATAAATCCGTTATGAAGTTCGGCAAAGCGCGGACGCGCCTGGCCAGCGAAGAAAAGAAAAAGGTCACGTTTAACGATGTGGCAGGCGCTGAAGAGGAAAAAGAGGAGCTCCAGGAGATTGTCGATTTCCTTAAAGGCCCGCAAAAGTATATTTCGCTCGGCGCGCGCATCCCAAAGGGCGTGCTGCTCGTGGGCCCTCCGGGTACCGGTAAAACACTGCTTGCAAAAGCTGTCGCAGGCGAAGCCGGCGTGCAGTTCTTATCCATCTCCGGTTCTGATTTCGTCGAGCTCTATGTCGGTGTCGGCGCGTCCCGCGTCCGCGACCTGTTCGATCAGGCCAAAAAGCTGGCTCCCTCCATTATTTTCATCGACGAGATCGACGCTGTCGGCCGTCAGCGCGGCGCAGGAATGGGCGGCGGGCACGATGAACGCGAGCAAACGCTCAACCAGCTTCTCGTCGAGATGGACGGCTTTACGACAAATGAAGGCGTCATCATTATGGCGGCGACAAACAGATCCGACATTCTTGACAGCGCGCTGCTGCGTCCCGGACGCTTTGACCGCCAGATTTATGTCGGTCTTCCGGATGTAAAAGGCCGTGAGGCTATCCTCCGTGTCCATGCCAGAGGCAAAGTCCTCGGAGACGATGTTGACCTGGGCAGCATTGCCAAAGGGACACCGGGCTTTACCGGTGCCGACCTTGAAAATCTGCTCAACGAGGCGGCGCTCCTCGCCGCCCGTTATAACAAACGCTTTATTACAATGCAGGAAATTGAAAGCGCCACGCTCAAGGTTATCGCCGGTCCCGAAAAGAAAAGCCGCGTTGTTTCCGAAAAGGGCCGCAAGCTGACGGCGTATCATGAGGCAGGTCACGCGGTCGTTTCCCATTACCTCACCCATAAGGACCCCGTCCATCACATCACCATTATCCCGCACGGCGCATCCGGCGGCATGACGATTTTCCGCCCGCAGGAAGACAAGACCACCATCTCCAAGAGCGAGATGTTTGAGGACATTATTTCCGCACTCGGCGGCCGTATGGCTGAAAAGCTGATGCTTGACGATATCTCCACAGGCGCGTCTGCCGATATCCAGAGTGCCAGCTCCATCGCGCGCTCCATGGTCATGAAATACGGCATGAGCGATAAGCTCGGCCCCATTTCTTTTGACGACAGCAGCCATTCGGTCTTTATCGGCCGTGATTTTTCGCAGACGAAGAGCTATTCGGAGAAAACAGCGGCGGCAATCGACGATGAGGTCAAGCACATCTTCGACGACGCCATGGCCAAGTGCGAAGAGCTTCTGCTGGCGCATAAAAACATTCTGATCGCTACGGCTGAATATCTGCTCGAAAACGAGACGATGGACGGCGACGATTTTGCCTGGATGTGCGAGCACGAGGGCCAGATTCCTCCCAAAAAAATTCGTCCGGATAACGGCAGCGGCGTTATCGTGGAGTTCTCCAAGGAGTATCAGCAAAAGCAGGGTGAATCGCCCGACGAAGCCAAGGGCGCATCGCCCGGAGACACGCCGAACATTTTTAATCCCGAGAAATAAGGCGGGTAATACAAACAATCACAAGCACAGCTTCCGGCGCGGCATGACAGTGCGCATCGGAAGCTGTGTTTTTTATTTATTTATTAAACATAAATTTATAGACTTTTTCGTAAAAACATGATATAGTGATATCACGCTCAGTTGAATACTATATATAGAGGTGTTTTTTATGGTAGACGTTAAAGTTGCCGGTGGTGAGCTCTCGACAGATGAGATAGATGCCTATGTGAAACGCGCACGCGAAAAATATCCCGATAAAATGATCACCGGAATTGATATCACTGTAGACGGTGACTTTGTCGACATGACATATCATTGGCAGACGGTACCGTTTGACCGTATCCGCCGCATTACCGGCTATCTCGTCGGCACGCTCGACCGCTTCAACAACGGCAAACGCGCCGAAGAAGCCGACAGAGTGAAGCACGGCTTAAAGCAGTAACGAATCATCAAAAAAGATACCGCACCATGATAAGTGATGCGGTATCTTTAATTTCCGACGACAGTGTGAATGCTATTTCCCCGTAAAGGTCGGTGGTCTTTTCTCGCGAAAGGCGGAGACAGCTTCTTTAAATCCCGGGGTTTCATCAGGCCGATGGTACCGGGCAGTATGACGGCACAGCCGCTGTCATCGAGCCGCGGGCCGCGCAGCCATTCAACCTGCGGAAATGAAATAACGCGGACAGCCGGATGCACCGCGGCATTGCGCTCGGCAGGAATACCCGCTATCTGGATAATAGTTTGTCTTATGAAGATTTTCAAAATTAATGTGCTGCCATCATTACTATTGATTATCCAGAAATTGATGGCAATAGTGCCTGATTAATTATAAAATATTACAATAACAGCTCTGACGATAAAAAATTTTTC
>DBTM01000034.1:41359-51151 GCA_002307055.1 Clostridiales bacterium UBA1316 | reverse complement strand
TGATATCCAATAGAAACAGTTAATAAACTCGAGAAAAATGCTTGCGTTTATGGTATTTTTTGAAGAGTTTATTTCTACTGTTTCATTGGAGATTAGTATTATTTATAATTGCCGCCAGTATCAGTATTAAAAGAGCTTTGAACTGCCAACTGCCGCAGCGAATAAGCAGGCACTTATCTTTACAAATCTCAGTGCTTCAGATGTTTGTTTTAGTATGAAATTCCATTTTTAAGTGATATAATAATTACTTAAACAAGTTGCTATATCAGATAAATATGACGATGAGTTATTGAATTGCTGAGCATTAACGACGTAAGAAAGCAAGTGAAAACGATGGCTGAACCGAACAAAAGCTTTTGGAACATGAAAACAGAAGACATTTTCTCCTTGTTTCATACGAATAAAGATGGCCTGACAAACGCAGAGGCGTCTAGAAGGCTCCGGATTTATGGCAGCAATGTCTTAAAAGAGAAGAAAAGCGATAATGTTATAAAGCTCCTATTATCGCAATTTAAGAGTCCGATACTGATCATCCTTTTTTTCGCAATCGTTCTGTCGTTTTTCCTTAAAGATACGGCGGATGCCATCATCATTTTGGTGATTGTCCTTGTGAGCGGACTTTTAAGCTTTTCGCAGGAATACGGCGCAGACAATTCAGTGAAGAAGCTCCTGGCAATGGTACAGATTAAGGTAAATCTGCTGCGCGGCGGTGCTATTTCCGATGTAAGCGTGGAGGAGGTGGTACCGGGTGACGTGGTGACGCTCAAAGCCGGTGACCTTGTCCCCGGCGATTGCATTATCATCGAATCCAACTCGCTCTTTATTGATGAGGCAACACTCACGGGAGAGACATACCCAGTTGAAAAGATGGCAGGCGTTCTACCGGAAGATACAGCTCTGGCACAGCGGAAAAACTGCCTTTGGATGGGTACCCATGTCATCAGCGGCAGCGGGAAGGCCGTTGTTGTCAGGACCGGAAAAGACACCGAATACGGAAAGATATCCGAGCGGCTGAAGCTGCGGCCGCAGGAAACGGAGTTCGAACGCGGTGTACGCCGGTTTGGGTATCTCCTCATGGAAATTACCCTTATACTCGTTTTCGCCATCTTCGCCATCAACGTCCTGCTCAAAAGACCGGCGCTTGATTCCTTCCTGTTTTCGCTGGCACTTGCCGTCGGTTTGACGCCGCAGCTCCTGCCGGCAATAATCAGCATCAATCTTGCGCACGGTGCGAAAATGATGGCAAAAGCGAAGGTCATCGTTAAACGTCTCTCCTCTATCGAAAATTTTGGCAGCATGGATGTCTTATGCTCGGATAAAACGGGTACGCTCACAGAAGGGACTGTCAAGCTGCACGCGACCTACAGCTTGGACGGTGCTGAGAGCGATAAGGTGCTGCTGTACGCTTATTTAAACGCCTCCTTTGAATCGGGCTTTTTGAATCCGATTGATGAGGCAATCAGAACCTACAAGCCGTTTGACATATCGGGTTATGCAAAAATCGATGAGGAGCCCTACGATTTTGTTCGGAAGAGACTGAGCATTCTTTTGACCGGACCGGACAAAAAGCAGCTGGTTATCACAAAAGGCGCGCTCGCGAATGTCCTGTCCGTCTGCACGAAGGCCGAACTGGGTAATGGGCAGATTGTGGAGTTTAATACGGTGAGCGACCAGCTGCAGAAGAAATTTGAGGAGTACTCTAACAATGGCTATCGGACTTTAGGTGTCGCTTATAAAGTCGGCATCGAGTCTCTCCATGAAAAAGAACACGAGTGTGATATGATATTTTTAGGTTTTATCACTCTTTTCGATCCGCTTAAGCAAAATATTGCTGCAACCATCAATGAGTTAAAAACATTGGGCGTCAATTTAAAGATTATCACCGGCGACAATAAGCTTGTTGCCAGAAATGTCGTCACGCAGCTGGGTGTGAGCGGTGATATTTTAACAGGCAGTGATCTCCGTACTATCAGCGACGAAGCGCTTTTAAACAAAGTATCCGATATCTCCATATTCGCCGAGATTGAACCGAATCAGAAAGAGCGGATCATATTGGCGCTCAAGAAGAGGGGCTTCGTTGTCGGCTATATGGGTGACGGAATCAATGACGCTTCGGCGCTTCACGCGGCTGATGTCAGCATCTCTGTTGACAGCGCGGCTGATGTTGCCAAGGAAGCCGCCGACATCGTTCTCCTAGAAAAAGACCTGGAGGTGCTCATCAGCGGCGTGAAGGCAGGCCGCGTCACCTTCGCCAATACACTCAAATATGTGTTTATGGCTACAAGCGCGAATTTCGGTAATATGTTCAGCATGGCCGGCGCGTCCTTATTCCTGCCTTTTTTGCCGCTCCTGCCGAAACAAATCCTTTTGACGAACCTGATGACGGATTTCCCGGAGATGACGATCGCATCAGACGCTGTGGATGATGCGTTGATTGCAAAGCCCCGGCGGTGGGATATTAAGTTTATCCGCCGGTTCATGCTGACCTTCGGACTGATCAGCTCGATTTTTGACTACATTACTTTCTTTGTCCTGATGTTCCTTGTCCATGCCACGGATACCCAATTCAGGACGGGGTGGTTTATCGAATCGGTGGTCTCCGCTTCAATTATCGTGCTCGTGATTCGAACGCGCCAACCGTTTTACAAAAGCAGACCGGCAAAATACCTGATGCTCACCGTATTTCTCATCGCCCTGCTCGCTGCCGCCATCCCCTATACACCGCTCGCTGGAATCTTCGGCTTCCAGCCTCTGCAGCCCTGGATTCTGCTTGTCATCGCCGGTATTGTCGTCCTTTATATCTTCGCCGCAGAGACGGTGAAAAAAATATTTTACAAGAATGTGATCAATCAAACAAAATAAATAACAATTTGCGAGTCGTGCCTATGAAGAAACTGCGACAGTAAAATACCGCTGTCGCATCTTAGCCAAGCTCCCCGCGTGGAATGGTAAGCAGGGCTGACTTTCCGGTTAACATTATTCTGAATTGGGATAAGTAATGGAAATTTTAAAAACAAAGTACGCCGATATCGGCGCTGTCCTGGCTGTTTATGACTCTGCCAAACGCTTCATGCGTGAAAACGGCAATTTGGCGCAGTGGACAAACGGCTATCCCGATGAGACTGCCATCATGGGAGATATACAAAACGGCAATAGTTATGTCTGCATGGATGGAGATCAGATCGGCGGAGTTTTCAGCCTGATTATAGGCGAGGACCCGACATATCGTATGATATATGAAGGCCAATGGCTGAACAACGAGCCATACGGGACGATTCACAGGCTGGCTGTCGGCACGCATAATAAAGGTGTCGCGTCTTTTTGCCTTGATTGGTGCTTTACAAAATGCGGAAATATAAAAGCCGATACGCATCGGGATAACCTGGCGATGCAGAACCTGCTGATGAAAAACGGTTTTAGCTGCTGCGGCATCATCTGCCTGCCGGACGGCTCTGAACGATTGGCTTATCAGAAGGCAATTATATAAAAGCAAACGCAAAAAGTCTATTGGAGAAATCCAACAGGCTTTTTATAGATTCAATAAAAATAATAGAGTGCTGAACATCCTGGCATTCTCACGAAATCAGGAACCTACGCGTTCGGAGAGAATGGATTCTTCTGCGGGGGAATGACAGCGGCGCGGAAAATCAGCCGATACCTGTGACGGCGTAAAACACCTCACCTATATCGACGGATTGTATATCGGAAAAACCTGCCGCCATCAGCAGCTCGCCTGTGTAAGTTTGCGGTAGCCGATGACTGATGGGCGGCCCGAAACCAAGTTCCTTTTCGTTGAATTCGATAACAGCGATTTTTGCGCCGGGGGCACTGATCCGCTTTGCCTCAATGAGAAAGCGCGCTTTATCATCAATCTCGTGCAGAACGGTGCAGATGAGAATGAAATCGGCGGAGCTGCCGGCCAGCTTAAAATCGTACGCGTCCGATTGAACGGCTTCAATGTTGGCATAACCGAGCTCGCCGACACGCTGACGGACATCGCTGAGCATTTCAGGTGAAATGTCCACAGCGTAGACTTTAGCCGTTCTGCCGCCGATTTCAGCCGCCGGAAACGTGAACAGCCCTGTACCGCAGCCGATATCGGCAAAGACTGTGCCTGCCTTGTAGCCTAAGCGGCGGAGCGTCTCAAGCGGTGAGAGCATCCGCCGCCGTTCCTCGCTGTCAAGCTTATTTCTGTGGTTGACGTCAAAAATATGTGACATGGGTTCTCCTCCGATTTATATATCAATGCTGTTAATAACATTATAAAGCATAAAGATAAATGCACTGTGATTTATTCACCGAATACGCCTGTGTCTATCTTTACTTCGCCAGCGGCAGCAGCTTCTCCGGCGGCAAATGCACATACTTCGGCGGCGTTTTCATTGTTTCGTATTTTTCGCGGCTCATTTCAAGACGTAATGTTTGGCTGGATGAAGAGTTTTTCTTCTTGATCAGGAGGATGTAGCTGAAGGTATCGCGGAGGGTGCTGATAATGTCGTATTCAAAGGAATTCGGGAGGTTTATGGTATCTGTCAGAATAAGGTCGTGCGCCCGGATACCGACATATCGGATTTCATCGGCAGCTTTGGCACCGCAGTCTAATGCCATATCCCATTCCTCGGCATAAACGGTATGCTCAACCGGTTTGCTTGTTGTTGAAATGTTTTTGCAGCCTGTCAGGAGGCAGGCGTCATAAGTTTGCGGGTTGTTAAACAGCTCCCACTTGTCGCTGTCGGCGACAACCGAACCGCCGGCGATGACGATGACCCTGTCACACAATCTGTAGACCTCGTCTCTGTTGTGGGAGACGAAAAGGGAAGTGCCGCCGAAGCTGCCTAGAAGGGTGCTGAGCTCCTGTTCAAGCTGCCAGCGCAGATAGCTGTCAAGCGCTGAAAATGGCTCGTCAAGCATCAGAATGTGCGGCTCGGACATGAGGATGCGCGCCAAAGCGACGCGCTGCTGCTGACCGCCGGAGAGCTCCGACGGAAAACGGTGCTGCAAGCCGCCGAGCCCCATGAGGGTGAGTATGTCTTTAACCTTTGACTGCTTTTGCGTGCTGTCCCGCGCATTCTTCATAACGCAGAGGATATTCTGTTCCGCCGTCATATTCGGGAAAAGCGCGGCGTTTTGAAATAAGTAGCCTGCCCGCCGCTTTTGAGGCGGTTCGTTTATTCGTTTATCAGAGTCGAACAGAGGAACGCCGTCGGAAATAATAACACCCTCATCAGGGGTGACAATGCCGGCGATGCATTTGAGCGTCATACTTTTTCCGCTGCCGGAAGCGCCAAGAAAGCCGACAATCTCGCGTTCGGCTTTGAAACGAACGTCCAGCCTGAAGTCCGGCCAAGACTTTTTAATATCAACCTCCAGAGACATTTACATAATGCCCCCTTTCGCCGACGGAATCGCATTCCGTCGGTGCTTTGAGCTTTCACCCGTGACGAGATTCATAACGAGCATGACGGCAAATGAAATGGCGAGATCAATCAATACCCATTTGTAAGCGAGCGCATCGTCCCCGGCTGCCATCGCAGAATATACGGCGATGGAGATCGTCGCTGTCTTTCCCGGAATATTTCCGGCCAGCATGATGGTTGCGCCGAATTCGCCGAGGCCTCTGGCAAAGGCCAGAACAGTCCCGGCAATGATGCTGTATCGGCAATTCGGAAGGATGATTCTCCAAAATATATAGGTGTTTTTGAGACCAAGCGTCTGGCCTGAATAGATTAGCGTCCTGTCAAACTGCTCAAAGGCTCCGCGCATTGTTCGGTACATAAGAGGGAACGCGACAACCGTTGAGGCTATGATCGGCGCGTACCATGAGAAGACGATTTTCTCTTTAAAAACGGACAGAAAAAACTGCCCTGCGGGGCCGTGCACACCAAAAAAAACAAGCAGAAAGAAACCGACCACCGTGGGCGGCAGGACCATAGGCAGCGTTAGAATGCCGTCGGCGACGCCCTTGAGTATTTTACCGAGCCGGATAACGTAATAAGCGGCGATAATCCCGATGATAACGGCAAATACTGTTGCGATGAGCGCGGTGCGCAGAGATATCCAAAGCGGAGAATAATCCATTATGTTTCCTACCTCATCTATAACGTCAAGATCAATCGGTTAAAAAACCATAATTGGTAAAGACTTTCAGGCTGTCGTCCGACTGCAGATATTTAATAAAAGCAGCAGCGGCATCTTGATTGGCGCTGGTCTTGAGAATAGCCGCGGGATAGATGACCTGCGTATGGCTCCCGTTTGGGGCTTCTGCAACGATCTTTACACTGCTGTCCGACAGAGCGTCGGTTTTATAAACAATCCCGCAGTCAGCGTTTCCGGAATCTACCCAGGAGAGGACCTGCTTCACGTCTGATCCGAGGATCGCTTTGCCGGAGACCTTGTCCCAGATTTTCAAATAATTGAAGGTATCCTGGGCATATTGACCGGCAGGGACGCTTGCGGGATCACCAAGGGCTATTTTACTGACGGCGTCTGTAGCGACATCGCCGAAGCTGCCGACCATAACAGGAAGAGCCTTCGGAACGATAAGGACGATTTCATTCTTCAGAAGATCGACTTTTGAGGAGGTGATAACAAGGCCTTCCTTATCGAGTGTATCCATTTGCTTTTCCGCCGCCGAGAAAAAAATGTCCGCCGGTGCGCCGTTTTCAATCTGCGTCTGCAGCGCTCCGCTGCCGCCGTAGCTGGCGGTGATCTTAACGTCAGGCGCAACGGTTTTATACGAATTAATGATATCGCTGAGCGGTTGAGTCAAGCTTGCCGCGGCAAAGATCGTCAGCTCGGCAGCGGATGCCGGGGAGGAAGATGTTTGCAGTGAGGACGAAGGAGAGGCGCTTTGCGACGGCTGTGTATTTGTCCCGCAGCCAAAGAGTGTAAACAACAATATAATCGCAAGGCTTGTAAAGAGTAGCTTTTTCATGTTTTGGTTCTCCAATTAATAAATAGAATATGTCCGCCGTGCAGGTATTTTCGGACATAAATACAGCATTAAAAAGTGATATACCCAGTTTAGCATAAATAGTGTGTCACGAAAAGCAGTATTCAAACTTTCATTATCCGCAAAAATGAGAAACCGCCGCAGAAATATCCTGCAGGCGGCATCTCATGGCGCTTTTAATTGCTTACAAGTTTCTGAATCCGTATTTAACAAATAAAGCTTTCGCTTCGGCTGAGGACAAAAAGTTTACAAAATCCGAGGCAGCCGCCGAATGAACAGAAGCTTTTACCACAGCCGCCGGATAGATGATTGGTGTATGTGACGCGTCAATAGCTGTCGCGATAACTTTAACCTTTGACGAGGCGGCGGCATCGGTGGAGTAGACAACGCCGCAATCGACGTTTCCTGTCTCTACCCAGGTGAGGATTTGCGTGACCGGTGTACCGAAGACAGCTTTAGCTTTTACTTGATCCCAAATTTTATAGTAGGTAAAGACATCCTGCGCATACTTGCCGGCAGGAACAGAAGTCGGTTCGCCTAAACCAATGGATTTAACAGAACTATTTGCAACATCAGCAAAGCTGCTGATGGCAAGTGTTGAATCTTTTGGGACGATTAAAACGACATCATTACCAAGCAGGTTCTTAATCGTACTGTCGATGAGGAGACCTTTGGTTTTCAGCGCGCTCATGTTGCTGGATGCGGCTGAGAAAAACACGTCTGCGGTGGCACCCTGTTCAATCTGTGTCTGGAGCGTTCCCGACGCGCCAAAGTTAAAGCTCAGCTTTGTATTCGGCTTTTCCGCAAGGTATAGACTCTGCATTTCCGTCAGCACGTTTTTGAGACTTGCCGCCGCTGAAATAGTCAGCTCAACCTTTGTGATGATATCCGCCGTCACACCATTTGTCGTTGTGGCGTTAACATCATAGCCAAGAGCCTCGCACAGGAACCGGACGGGGACATAGATGCGTCCGTTTGAAGCGATTGACGTCGTGTCCATGCTTATTGTGCCGTAAGCGGTGCTGATTGTGTTGTCACCGAGCTTGATTTTAATTGTTTTGTCGATAACTGCCGTTACAGTGCTTTGATCCCAAGTGACCGTCGCACCCAGTGCTTCGGCGACAACGCGGATCGGTACCTGTGTCCGGTTGGCAGAATCAACGTAAGGTGTTCCGTAAGAAGCGGCGATTGAAATCGGCTTGCCGTCAATTGAGATCGTCGGCACTGAAGCCGCAGAAGCAAAAACGGTAGACATGCTCAGTAGCAGCATGGCCGCTAAAATGATTGCAAGTGCTTTTTTGTAAATGCCTTTCATGTTTATCCTCCGGAGTGTAAATTTCGGATGCTTAAGCGCTCCGATATAATGACAAATTATATATCAAGCATAATCAAAAAGCAACAAACAAAAAGTACGCATTAATATATGCGCAGCTGATTATATGAATGATAATGATTAGTAACAATAAGACATGAAATTATATGACAAACATGTCATGCTAAAACAAACACAATATAAAACCTGTCTATATGGTGCTGTCTACAGGATGTTGTGTTCATTTAAATTTCGTTATTTACTAATGTACTAAAAATGTTATAATAATAATGTACATGGAATTCAACGTTGATAGGAGCTGCATTTTGTGATAGATCGTGAACTGTTAGATGTACAGGAAGTAGCCGTTATACTGAAAATTGCGAGAAATACCGTTTATGAGCTTATAAAAAGGGGAGAGCTCAATTGCTCAAAGGTCGGAAAGCAGATGCGGGTATCTCAGGCGGAGGTCGATGCTTATCTGCAGCGATCGAAGGGGAAAAGCGCGGCAAACACCTGGCTGGAGCAAAACAATGTATCCACGAGAAGAAGTCAGCTCCCCCTACAGACCGCTCGCGACGATATTATAAAGGGAAGCGAGCTCATCATCTGCGGGCAGGATGTTTCACTTGATATACTCGTCAGCCATTTGAATACAAAATATGAAAATATACCTGTCTATCGCTCTCACCTCGGCAGCTATAACGGTATTTATGCGCTCTATCAGGGAAAGGTCAATGTTGCGACGGCGCATCTTTGGGACGGCGATGAAGATGCGTACAATTTAACCTATATTAAAAAGATGATGCCCGGAATACCCACTGTTGTTGTCCGGATCGGGCAGAGAAAAGAAGGCTTCTATATCCAGGAAGGTAATCCGAAAAGTATTGTCGGATGGTTAGACTTGAAAAGAAACGACATAACGATTGCCAACAGAGAAAAGGGCAGCGGTGTCCGTGTCCTGCTCGACGAACGGCTCAGGCTCATGGGGATTTCAGGTGAGACCATCAACGGCTACAACAGTGAATTCAAGACGCATCTGGCAGTCGCGACGCAGGTGTCGGGCGGCTTAGCCGATCTTGGTATCGGCAGCGAAAAAGGCTGCCAGAGCATGACAGGCGTATCATTTATTCCACTTCAGACGGAGTGTTATGATCTCGTGATTAAAAAATCCGATGTGGACAAACCGCAGTTCGAAGCGATGTTGGATGTCATGCTGCACGACGATTTCAAGAACGATATTCAGAAAGCCGCCGGCTTTGATGTTTCGCAAACAGGAAAAATTATATGATATAAAAAAGCAGGGGGGCAGTAAAATGCCCCCTGTTTTTATCGGCGGTATTTATTTGCCATCAGCCTCGGCGAGTTGGTCGAGAGATTTTCCTTTTGTTTCTTTTTGGATAAAAATGATTACACCGAGCGCGCCAATCACGGCGGGTATGACGAAGAATAAGAAAGCTGTCGAGTATACGGTGCGCATGTCGGTACTATCGGGATATAGGCTCATAATAAGTCCCGCCATAACCGT
>DBTM01000034.1:0-41116 GCA_002307055.1 Clostridiales bacterium UBA1316 | reverse complement strand
ACTAATAATAGGCCCCGCCATAACCGGCGCAATAATGGCGCCGATTCTGCCGAAGGCTTGGCCCCAGGCAACACCGGTATTCCGAAATTCTGTCGGATACGATTCCGCCATCAGCGGCTGAACCGATGTGATGGAATAATTCATGGCGAAGCCCATAAAGATCGCAGCTGCCAAAAGCGTGCCAAAAGAGTCGGAGCGAAAGGAAAGAGCGAGAAACAGGACGGCGACGCCGGACAGCAGGTAGCTCAGAATGAGATTCTTCTTCCGCCCAATACGCTCGGCGAGCCAACCGGTTGTGATATTCGCGATGACAGCCGCACCGTTGCTGGCAATAGCGATATAGACGAAGCCCTTTTCCGCCATGATTTTTGGGAGCCAGCCGTTGATGCCGTAAATGATAAATGTACCGGTGAAATAGGCAATCCAGATACCGATAGTAACCATCCTGTATTTTTTCGTAAACAGCGCTTTTGGCCCGGTGACTATGGATTTCGGCGGCATGATGATGCCGCCGGGATTCCAGTGACGCTCTTTACCGAAAGCGAATTTCTCGAATCTTTTTATGGTTTTGACGGCTTCTTTATTTCGCCCCTTGCCAACAAGCCAATAAATCGATTCAGGCATGATAATATAAAAAATGATCGCATAAATAAATGGGATACCGGCGAAGAGAAATAGATACCGCCACCCTAATACGGGGATGACGGCTTGCGCAACAAGTCCGGCGACGACCCAGCCGACAATCATCCACGCCATGCCGAACGTGATAAATATGCTGCGGTGTTTCGTCGGTGTCATTTCAGAAAAAAGCGTTGTGACCGTTGGGATGCAGGCACCCAGACCAAGACCGGCGGCGATGCTGAAGGCAGCAAAGAGGGAAAAGCTGTGTACGAAGAAAATCGGTATTGTAAGCAAAGAATAGACGGCAATGGAAATGGACAGTGTCTTCTTCCTGCCGATTTTATCGGATATGATACCGGATATGACAGCACCGATGACAATGCCAATCAGACTGAAGGAGGTCAAGCTTCCGGTGAGCAGCTTGCTTAAGCCCCACTCTGCCTGAATTTTGGACATGGAGTAGGAAACAATCATGTAGCTATACCCGTCGAAAATCATCGCAAAACCGAGAAAGCTAAAAATAAACCATGTGAATTTGTTAATACCGAAGGAATCAATAACTTCAGATATGCTGTATTTATTATGTGAAACAGGCTTGGTGCTCATTATTTTTATTTCTCCTTCTGTTACGCTGGGTGTAAAAGCTGTGCCGTTTCTCACTGTCTGGTCTATATCACTGGACATGTTAATTGAAAAATTCTATGCTGATTATATAGCATGTTTTCTATTAAGCAAGAATAATGTGCTTGCTAAAAGTATTTCAGGATATGAACAAGCAAATTCCGGGAACTTCAATAATATAATCTCTTATCAAATATGAACGGAGGTTATATTATGAGCTTCGGGATAGCACTGTCGGGCGGCGGGACGAGAGGCGCTGCCCATGTCGGTGTGATGTGCGCTCTTGAAGAAGCAAATATGCTGCCTGATGCCGTTTCTGGTACGAGTGCCGGGAGCATCGTCGCCGGGATGTATGCGCTTGGTATGCCGCCGCACGAAATGAAGGATAGAATATTGAAGCTGGCTCGAGACCCAAACACGCTGGTAGACGCAGATTATGCAGGCATTTTTCGTTCGATTATCCAGCTGTTTCTCGGCAAGTCTATCACTCTGTCAGGTTTTTTAAAGGGTGATAAGCTGGATAAATATCTTGACGATTTGACAGGCGGGAAAAATATCAGCGAACTTAAAATGAAGACGATTATCACCGCGGTGGATCTTTACAGTAACCAGACAATCGCATATATAAACAGATTAGACGGCTTAATACAGCTTAAAAACGTCCGATGGAAGACAGGTATTAAAATGAGCGATGCTATGAGGGCTTCCTGCGCGGTACCCGCATTTTTTCAGCCGAAATACATGGACGGCATGTGCCTTGTTGATGGCGGTGTCACAGACGTTGTTCCGGTTGATCTGCTGATCGCCGCAGGAGAGCCCAATGTCCTCGCTGTCGACCTATCTGAGAATTATCCTTTTAAAGAAAACAGCAATATTATTGACATCTGCAATCATTCGTTATCCATCCTGATGAGTTGCCTGAGCGAATACCGGTCAAGCGGCGAGAAGCTTTTAATTACGCCGCTTCTGCCTGAAACAGCAGGCGTTTTAACATTTAATGAAATAGCGGCATGCATGGACCTGGGCTATCAGGCGGCGAAAGCAGTTATGCCGAAAATTAAAAGGCTTTTTGCTCCGGCGTCATCAAGCATGTAAAATAATAAATCTTCTTTAAGAAATCATACCATTTTTGTAGGAAACAGAGTTGACAGAAAATCATTATGATGCTAAAATCAATCTACAGATATTGCGGCGGCATAGCCAAGTGTTAAGGCGTGGGTTTGCAAAGCCTTGATCCCCGTGTTCAATTCCGGGTGCTGCCTCCAAAGAGAAGTCCGAAGACATACCATCTTCGGACTTCTTATGTTATCTAAACGACAGTTTTACGTATTTTTCGACGTTAAAGCTGAAATGGCACTATCAATATCAGATTTAAAAAAGATGAGGCTGCCCTGATTGCATTCGTATATAAAGTCCCTCAGGCTTTTTATGCTCGGTATAGCGTGCTGTAACCATGACGTCAAGCACGTCCTGTATCTCATTAATGCGTATCGTCTTGTCGGTAACGGTAATGATCATGCCATTTTTTGTGATAGAGTCCATTTGGCTCACTCCATTTCATTATTCTCCGTCAGCACAGCCACAGTTTCCATCATTGCGGCCATGAATCGGACGTTTCCCCAGAGGGTGACGCGGACTGTGTTTTCCGCTTCAATATACTGCGTGTGCATGGAGGAGCGCCCGTATTCGGGCGGCTTGGCGTTTAATGCTGCCGTCAGCGCGTTGATTATTCGGATCGCTTCCTCGGTACCCGCCACATCGATATCAATAACTGACGAAACGGTGAGCTTGCCCTCGTTATTTTTATCGCTTTTTTTTGAGGTGTTCGATGTTTCGGCGCTCTCTGTAAATACGCTCAGGTCATGCCCGGTAACACGCCAGCTTTTCCCGATTTTTGTGGCACACAGTTTACCTTCTCTGATGTAACGCTGAATGGTTTTAGGGTGGATATTCAGCATATCTGATATTTGTTCAACAGTGTAAAATGAATTCGTCATATAAACGTTCCTCATAGTTCCCTATAACGTAATTATAAGTAACAATGGGTAACATGTCAAGCGCGTTTTTTAATGTATTGTTAATATGAATATAGACCGCAAACAACATGTGGGTTATACTGGTACAAGAAATGACAGGAGGTCTTGAAATGGACAAATGCTTAATCAGAGAAGCAGACGCGTGTGAGCTGGAAATCTGCGCGGACGTTATACGGCGCGGCTTCGGTACTGTTGCGAAGGATTTCGGGCTGACCGTTGAAAATGTACCGACAAACGGCGCTTTTATCAAAACAGACCGTCTGATTGCCGACAGAGAAAAAGGTAATCTGATGTTTGTGCTGACCCAAGAGGATACCATCATCGGTTTCATGCAGCTCGAGAAAGCAAACAGTGATACATATTACCTGGAGAAAATCACGGTGCTGCCCGAATACAGGCATTTCGGGTACGGTTGTGAACTGCTGCGCTTTGCTCAGGATCAAGTCAAGGCACGCGGCGGAAAAAAAATAGGCATTGCCATTATCGAAGAGAACGAGCAGCTCAAAGCATGGTACATGAGAAATGGCTGCCAGCCCACAGGAACTAAAAAATTTGAGCATCTGCCCTTTACAGTCGGCTTTCTGGAGTTGTATATTTAAATAACAATAAACAACGCGGAGGAATTCTAATGGATAAGTTTGAGAATGCTGCAATCATCAAGAAAGCCAACATCTATTTTGACGGTAAGGTAACCAGCCGGACGATTCTGTTTCCCGACGGGACGAAAAAGACGCTCGGCATCATGCTGCCGGGCGAATATGAATTTGGCACCGCCGATAAAGAAATTATGGAAATACTGGGCGGCGTTCTAAAGGTTTTATTACCTGGGTGTACCCAATGGGAGGCTTTTACCGAGGGACAAGCCTTTGAGGTGAAAGCAAACAGCAAATTCAAGCTGATTGTTGACTCAACCGCCGATTATTGCTGCTCCTACGTGAAAGAATAACGCACAGCACAGGAAGCAAGGAGAATTATAATGGCCACATTACTTTACCAAGGACACGCAAGCGTCAGGATAACGTCAGACGGCGGCGTTGTACTCTATATTGACCCGTTTGCCGGGGAGGGTTATGACAAGTCGGCGGATATCATTCTTGTTACGCATCAGCACCGTGACCACAACTGTATTAACCTGCCCAGCCATAAAGGCGACTGCGTGATTATACAGCAGACAGAAGCCATCAGAAACGCCGTCTATCAGTCGTTTATAATAAAAGGCTTTACAATAACGGCCTTCCCGGCTTCCAACAAAAATCATAAGCGCGATGAATGCGTCGGGTTCATCGTCGAAGCTGACGGTATCAAGCTGTATCACGCCGGAGACACCTCAACGATACCCGAAATGAGCAGCCTGAAATTCCTGTCCCTCGATTACGCGCTCCTCCCTGTAGACGGTAAATACAACATGGACGCGCGAGAAGCCGCCGACTGCGCGCGGATCATCGGCGCCAAAGTATCCATCCCCATCCACACAAACGGAGAAGTCCTGTTCGATGAATCAAGAACAGCCGGATTTGAAGTCGCTGGTAGCAGGATACTCAGGCCGGGTGAAGAGATCAAATTATAACGCTCTGATAGACACGATTCCTGTTACCCGATATCTATTCGGTTAAGGAGTTTCTATATGAGATTATTTACAACGCGGGAAAGAGACTCAATTCAGAATATTATAGTCGAAGAACTGAAAAAAACAGATGATGTTCTGGCAATCATTCTTGTGGGCTCAGGTGCGGTTGGATTTACCGACAAATTTTCTGATTTAGATTTCAGTATTGTTGTCGATGATGAATGCAATATAAATACGGTTATGCATCATATGAATCAATTTATATGCGAACAATGGCGCTTGTTGAATTGGCTGGAAATGCAAAACGCTGCCTGCAAGTATATGTACTTGATAATTATCTGGAAATTGATATTGATTATGTACCCTATGAAAATGTATCAGCGGTTAGAGAACGTTGGCTTGTATTATATGACACGACCAATAAAGCTGATGAAATTATGTAGCAGACATGGGAGATTAATAAAAACAATCACGGAAAAAAGGAAAATGTTGATATAGAGCAAGCCTATATAAATGTCAATAGAAGTGTCTGGCATTACTTCATGCATGCAATTACAGGCGCTAAAAGGGGCCGTTACTGGCGGGCGATCGGTGAAATGAATATTATCAGAGATATGCTGATCGAAATGCTGGGTTATAAGTATTCGCTGGAGACTAAAACGGTATCGTGATGTTGATATGATGCCTGAAGCGGTTAAAAACATCCTTCAGTCAACACTGCCGGCACAGTTCAGCTCAGCCGGTTTCAAAGATAATATTAATAACCTTATCGATGCGGTTTATAACGAGCTCGAAAATTTCTATAGTACGGCTGAACAGATCATAGTGACGCGGGAAGATATCAAAGAATACGGAATGGATATCTTGGATGGCGAATTGTGAGCAGTATAACGAGTACAATATAACAAAAGCGGAGCTGAGATATCGGATTTAGTCCGGAATTTCAGCTCCGCTTTCAGATATGCAGTGGAATTTAGATTTATTTCATCGCTCTTACTGCTGCGGCGTAGACCTGTGAGAAGGGGATGTTGTTTGCGAGGGCGGCGGCGCGGATGTCTTCGTATTCGGGTTTTTGCTTGGAGAGGTCGTAGCCATTAGCGGACTTGATGCGGATTTCACCGTAGGGTGTCTGGACTTTGTATGTCGTATACGTCATCACGTCGCGTTTGAGGGTTTGATAGCGTACGCCGAGCGTTGTCGTATGCCGGAGGATGAGCTGTGCGATGTGGTGTTGGTCATCGGGCTTGCATAAACAGGTGAGCATTATCGCGGGGCGGTTTTTCTTCATATTAATGGGTGTTGTAAAAACATCGAGTGCGCCGCTCTCAAGAAGAAGCTCCGTGGCAAAGCCGATGGCTTCGGGCGTCATATCATCCAGGTTGCAGGAAATCTCGGCGATTGAGTCTATTTTTTCGGTGTGGTCGCTTAAAAACGTGCGGACGCAGTTTGCTGCTTCAAAATCCTTCGTACCCATGCCGTAACCGATTTTTGTAACGACCATCGGTTCCATATCACCAAACCGGTTGACAAAATGCCGCAGAAGGGCAGCGCCTGTCGGGGTGCACAGCTCGCCTTTGATTTTGCCGCTGTATATCGGAACACCCTTCAGAATATGTGCTGTTGCAGGGCAGGGAACAGGCAAAATACCGTGGTCACAGCGGACAAAGCCGGACCCGACATGCACGGGCGAAGCTTCGACGCACGATGCGCCGAGCATCTGAAAAAGGAGACTGCAGCCGACAATATCAACAATCGCATCGAAAGACCCGACCTCGTGGAAGTGTATTTGGTCGATCGGGACACCGTGGACGGCAGCTTCCGCCTCACCGATGAGCGCGTAGACGCCGAGCGCATCTTTTTTTACATTCTCCGCCAGGTCAAGGTTTTGAATAATACTGCAGACTTCCTGATAGCTGTAATGCGTATGCGATGCGTGCTCATGGGTGTCACCCCCGTCCACGTCCGCATGGTAGTGGGTATACTCATGCGTATGCTCGCGCTTATGCTCATGATTATGCTCATGCTGGCACGATGTATTGGCATCAACACTGCCTTCTTCAACACCATTGATGTGAATGCGCATTTTTGTGCCTGTAATACCGCATTTTGTCATAGCTTGGTATTCGATCTGCACACCGGGGAGCCCGAGACTTCTCATCCGGCGCAAAAACAGTTCTTTTTCGGGCAGCAGTTCTAATAAGGCGGCCATCAGCATGTCACCGGCTGCACCCATATAGCACTCTATATAGAGCTTCATAATATTTCTTCTCCAATGTGATTGATAAGGCTTGCCAGATAACCTGCGCCGAAGCCGTTGTCGATATTGACGACGCTGACATTGCCCGCGCAGGAATTAAGCATAGATAAAAGCGCGGCTAATCCGTTAAAGCTGGCACCGTATCCGACGCTTGTCGGGACGGCGATGACAGGGCAGGAGACGAGACCGCCGACGACAGTCGCCAGCGCACCCTCCATCCCCGCGACGGCGATGACGACTTTTGCAGACATCAAAACGTCGAGCTTGCTCAGGAGCCTGTGCAGTCCGGCGACGCCGACATCATACAGGCGCTCAACCCGGTTGCCCAGAGCCTCAGCTGTGACAGCGGCTTCTTCCGCGACAGAGATATCACTTGTCCCAGCGGCGATGATGCCGATAAAGCCCTTTGTTGTTGCTATAAAATTTTTGCCATAAATAGCGATGCGCGAAACCGGGTCATAATCGACAGTAATCAGCTTGCCGAGCTCCTCCGCTTTATCCGGTGTGAGCCGTGTTACAAGAATGTTGTTATTTCCATGGTCTTTTAAGGAGGTAATAATTCCGGTTATTTGTTCAGGTGTTTTGCCGGCACCGTAAATGACCTCGGGCACACCATGCCGGAGGCTCCTGTGGTGATCAACCTTAGCGTAGCCTATATCCTCAAAAGGCTCCATTTTAAGCTTCAAAAGCGCCTCCTGCGGAGACACTTCACCATTTTTTACATTGTTCAGAAGGTTTAGTATTCTATCTTGTTCCATTAAAAGCTATACCTCCGATTTCCGGGGTACCAGATCGATCAAGACACTGTCAAAATAGGGGTTCACGGCATCAACGACTTTTTTTCTCTTTTCAATGATGCTTCTGAACTGACTGTCAGGAATTTGGATTTTCGCGGCACCGGCAAAATAGCGGATTCGGAAATCGGCAAATCCAAGTAAATGCAGCGCATGCTCCGCTTGAGCCACCTTGGAGATCAAAGCATCGGTTATTTCTGTACCTGTCGGTATCCGCGTGGCGAGGCAGGCATAGGAGGGCTTATCATGGGTAAAGAGCCCGGCTTCGCAGGACAGACGGCGTATTTCATTTTTAACAAGCCCGCACTCGCGCAGCGGGGAGCGGACCCCAAGCTCTTCGAGTGCGAGCATGCCGGCGCGCTCACCGGCGTCATCTGAGCTGTTCGTACCGTCGCACAAAACCTCATAGCCGTCGGCACGCGCAAGTTCCCATATACGGCTGTATATCGCTTTCTTGCAGTGATAGCAGCGGTCGGCAGGGTTTTGTGTGATATCGGGATTATTTAGTACATCACACGTGTCAATTGTCAGCGGAGCGGATATCATGTAAGCCAGCTTCTTGGCGTCATCGAGTTCAAACTGCGGCTGAAAGGATGAGTTGATAAAATATGCTTTTACATCGCAGCCAAATGTCTTCGCCGCGTAAAGAAGGTAAGATGAGTCAACACCGCCTGAAAAGGCGACGGCGAAACGCGGGTTTGCAGCAAAAAACGCTTTAAGATCCATTTTATTCTCCTGTGTTAATCTCATTCGTCATTAACGCTGACGGATGCTAAAATTCAATACCTTTTCTTGCCTTGATACCTAGATCATAGGGGTGCTTGATTTTAACCATTTCCGTGACATAATCGGCGCAGCTGATAATCTGTTCCTCAGGCTTGTGTCCTGTGATGACAAGCTCCAGCGCGTCCGGCTTCTTATAAACCACGCTCAAAAACAGGTCGTCATCGAGTAAACCGAGCTGAAAAGCATCGAGTGCTTCGTCCAGGATTAAAAGATCGCAGCCGCCTGTGCGGACGAGCTCGATTGCTTTTGAAAGATTGGCGTTTTGTATACGCTTTGTCGCTTCAAGCTGCTCGGCTGTCATGTCCCGTACGAAGCCCTTTGCCGCCGTACCCCGCAGGACAGTGATGTTCGGCAGAAGCTTAAGGCTGCTGAGCTCGCTGGTATTTGAGGATTTCAAAAATTGGACGATCACCACTTTTTTTCCGCCGCCGGAAGCACGGAGCGCAAGACCCAGCGCGGCGGTTGTTTTGCCTTTGCCGTAACCGCAATAAACGTGGATAAGACCTTTTGATGCTGACATAAGCTTCACGACCTTTGCTGAAAGATGACCATAACCCATTAATAAAGCGTTTCAAACTTCTCGCACTGTATAAGTGCCGGCGCTGTCGGCCACGCCGATTCGTCGAGCTGCGCTCGGTAACCGCAGCAGTTATCGACATACCATTCGTAATAATGTTGTTCCGGCTTTCCGTACCTGCCAAGAATTGACATGATCGTGCCGCCGTGTGCGACGATGACGAGCCGTTCTTCGCCGTTGTCGATAGCGTCTCTGACGATAATATCAAACGCGCGGCAAATCCTATCCGAAAATTCATCCATCTGTTCACCGTTCGGGCATCGGAGCATGCAGTTGCTTTCAACCCATTTGGTGTAAACGTCGTCATGCTCCATATCCGCTGCGTTCCGGCCTTCAAAATCCCCAAAATCCATTTCTCTGAGGTCGGCGCAGACAGTCATCTGCGCGTTGGGGAACTTTATCAGGGCTGTTTCAAGTGCGCGCTTTAAGGGGCTGACGTAAAGGCTCGCTGTGCCGGTATCGATCCCTGAAAGCCGCGCATGCGCAATACCTTCGTCGCAGAGCGGTTCATCCGTCATACCGATATACCGTTTTGCAATGTTGCCTGCTGTTTTTCCGTGGCGAATGAGCAATACTTCCATACTTATGACCACTCCCTGTTGGCGGATTGTGCCGTACCCGATAAAGACGGGCTTTGGGCCTTATGACCCGAAGGTATAAAACCCATCTCGAAAGATTTTATCTTTCAAGCTTTAGCATTTTAAGATTGTTGGAATGCCGCAGCATATTCGGATAACCTTTTCAGCTTTTTCGGCGAGCTCAACGCAGAGCCTCCCTGTAGCCTCACGGGCCGCGCGCTCCGCTTTATCTATGGGAACAACACCGCTTCCGACTTCGTTGCAAATGACGATTTCTTTATTGAGCAAAGCTGTAAGGAGCGTGTCCTCTGAGATGGAACCGCCGAATATCAGATTTTGAAGGTTGTAAAGGACGGGGCAGCCGTTCAGCACACCGTCGGCGATATCCGCATCACCGTAATGGTATTCGTTTTTTACATAATTCCGCTTTCCGGAAGCAAGACCGCCGATAATCAATATCACTATGAAACCACCTTTTGAATAATGACGATAGAAGCAAGCGCGCATAATTCACACAACTGCAGGAAATATCCCGCCAAATCGCCGCTCATGCCGCCGAACTGACGGCGCGAAGTTAAGAACAGATAGAAAAAGCATAAAAGCGCGGCGGCGATGATGACACAGCCGGTCAGCACATCAACCCAAAGGAGACCCGCCGAGCAGAGGATTAAAAAGACCAGCAGGATACCGACGGAAACCTTCGTCAGCGCCGAAGCCTTAAAGGTACTCAGCAATCCTTTACCCGCGTTGGCCGCAAAGGTCAGTACAGATAAGCCGGAGAGTGTCCGGCTCAAAACAAAAATCAGTCCGAAGAGCAGAGGCGTCAGAGCATCTATGCGGAGCTCCGTGCTGAGGGCAAAGTAGAGGACAATATAGCAGACAACGCCGATCAGGGCAAACGCGCCGGTATGCGGGTCCTTTAATATTTCACGCTTGCGTTCCTGCGGGGCTCTGCTTGCCAGAGCGTCCGCCGTATCGCAGAAGCCGTCGAGGTGTATCCCACCAGTGACGGCGATTGGCAGGAGCGTCAGTCCGGCAGCTCTGAGTATCACGCCGAAGCCAAGCGATTCACTGATCCATATCCAAGACCAGACAAAAAGGCCGACAGCCATGCCGACGAACGGGAACATGGCAAGCATATAACGCATATTTGTATCGCGCCACTTGAGATTCGGCATCGGCAGCCGTGAAAACATCGAGAAGGCAGTGACTAAGGATCTTAGAAACGTCATATTCTCACACCCTTAACGGCCAGTGGAATGCCGCAGACGAGCTCAACGACACGCTCATAACGCTGCGCCAGAGCGCAATTAACATCGGCGAGTGTTTCTATATAACCCAAGGTTTCCTCCGAATAGGAATTGCCGTCTGAAAAAACATCGTTAGATACGACGACGAGATTATCGCACTGAGCCTCCAGCTTTTCCATGCCGAGCATGATGGCGCCATACGCGTCAGCTCCCGCGCCGCTTTCTGAAAACAGCTCATTGGCTGTCAGATTTCCGAGGCACTCGAGTAAAACGGTACCGCGCTCCGGCAGAACAAGCCCCGCCAGGTTTGTATAACGTTCCAGCGTACGAAAACCCTTTTCAGCGCGCATTGCCCGGTGCTTTTCAATCCGCAGGATATCCTCCTGATCAAAGGGCATCATCGTCGCAATATAAAAACGCGGTACAGACAGTATTGGCAGTGTAACCGCCAAGGCTTCGGCATATTCACTTTTTCCGCAGGCTGCCCCGCCGAGCACAATTGTGCGCATTATTATCTCCCTACAGTGGTTTGTAGGCATCTAAGCCGATATCTGAAAAAGAAGAAGAGCCATGATAGACACATAGTGCCATGTCTAACAGCGGGAGAAGTGCGACGGCTCCGGTTCCTTCGCCTAAACGCATCTCAGCGATAATCATCGGACGGAGCATTAAAGCGTCCAGCAGCATTTTTCCGGCAGGCTCGTCGGAAACATGGCTCGCCAGCATGGTGTAATGGCTGGCCGGACACAGGCGCGAGGCTATCAGCGCCGCAACCGCACTGATGATGCCGTCGATGACAATCGGTATACGATAGAGAGCGCCGCCGAGGAAAATACCTGACATACCGGCGATATCGAAGCCGCCGAGCTTTTGGAGTATGTCAAACGCGTCATCCGGATTTGGCTGATTAACGCGGATGGCTTTTTCTATAACGCTTATTTTTCTTATAAGTGCACTGTCGGAGAGACCGGCACCGCGCCCCGTCACCTCAGCGACAGGTCTATTTAAAAGGACGGATGCCGCGGCACTGGATGTTGTTGTGTTGCCGATACCCATTTCACCGGTCGCGAGGATGGAATAGCCTTGCTCCGCGCAGCTTTTAACCAGCTCGATTCCGATATCGATGGCGCGCTGGGCTTGTCCCCGCGTCATCGCCGGACCTTCAGCGATGTTCTGCGTCCCGTCGGCAATATGCCGGTCTATGAGGAGCGCGCTGTCAAATCGCGAGGCCATACCCATATCAACGGGTATAACATCAGCATTGGCAAATTGAGCCATATGGCAGACAGAGGTCTGCTTTTTTGTCAGGTTCTCAGCAACAAGTCTTGTGACATCACTGCCGGACTGTGAAATACCTTCTTTAACAACGCCGTTATCCGCGCACAGAACAAGGACGGCGCGCTTTCCCAATCGGACATCGGCGTTTCCTGTAATGCCCGCGATATTGACAATCGTTTTTTCGAGCAAGCCGAGGCTCCCAAGCGGTTTGGCGATACTGTCCCAGTGCGCTTTGGCATTCGCTGCTGCTGCTTCATCTCGTTTTGGTATTATGAGGTTGAGTTCATTGAAATCCATTTTAAATCCTCCCGATAAACAGCTGCTTTCATACTGTAAAAATGCTCTCCTTATAACGAAGAAAGCTCTCCGTGTGACGGAGAGCACAAAAAGCAATGTATGCATTTTCACGCAGCCAAATGTCCGTCAGCTATAGTGTGAGATCACATCAGGTATTCTGACTCAAGCGTCATAACTCTGTTTCGCCTTCCCATGAACATCTTCATAGTGGCATAGAGTTGAACAAAATGACTTTATTATTCATTTTGCTGACCCATTTGAAACAAGCTGGTACTTATACAGCGGCGGCTCCGTGCGGGATTTGCACCCGCTTCCCTGAAAGTATTTAATTATTCTTTAATTCTATCCATATCCGTGTATTTTGTCAATAGCGCGCGAACGCAGCGCGTTCGCTTATGGACGCAGCGCGTTCGCTTATGGACGCAGCGCGTTCGTTTGAGCGCGCGGCAGCGTTTATTGACAACGCTTAAAAATCATGTTACCGTAAAAATGTTCTGAGGTGACGCGTATGAATAAAGATAAAAACAGAGGTATATCGCAGCGGCTTTATCTGTCCACAATCGCCGGAGATGCTGCTGAAACAGCAAAGCAATTTAACATGGGTCTCGAAGTGGCTGAGTTCTGCACCGCGAGCAATATGGATAAAGATTTTGCCGAATGGGATGCGATAGTAAAAAATAAAATGAAAAGTGCCGACCGGTTTGTGATGCACGCGCCTTTCAACGAGCTGTGCCCCGCGGCAATCGACCCGCTTGTCCTGGAGATCGCGTCAAAGCGGTATCAGCAAGCGTATGCGCTCGCAAAAAGCTATAAGATCAGCAGGATAGTCGTCCACTCGGGCTATGTCCCGTTTGTCTATTTTAAAGGATATTTTGTAGAGCGCTCCATCGCGTTCTGGCGTGACTATCTGAGCGATAAACCTGAGGATTTTCATATCGCTGTTGAAAACGTTCTGGAAGATTCTCCAAATGAGCTTATTGAGATCGTCAAGGGTGTTGATGATCCGCGGTTTAGATTGTGTTTTGATGTCGGGCACGCCAATATCACGAAGAACGGCATCTCGATGGAAGAATGGACAAAAGCTGTTCTGCCTTATCTCGGTCACGTCCACCTGCATAATAACAACGGCTGGCCGGATGCGCACGCCGCGCTCGGTGACGGGAATATTGATATGGAAGCACTGCTTACTCAGATTATACAAGGTCAGCCGGGCGCGACATTGACCATCGAATCAATTGAGAGCAGGTCGTCGGTTAATTGGCTCATCGATAAAGGATTTTTAATATGAAATACGAATGTCACGGACACATCATAGCGGATGGTATCAGCTACGCCGAGTCGATGGCACGCCATAAAAACGGCGTCGATGAAGCCTATGTCCGCACGGCGCTTAAAACTGCCGCAGCTAGCGGTATCGGGTTTTACCGCGACGGCGGCGATAAATATATGGTTTCCGCTTACGCAAAGAAGATCGCGGGGGAGTACGGCCTCGACTACCGTACCCCAATTTATATTTCGCATAAAAAAGGCTATTACGGCGGTATGTACGGGCGCAGCTTCGAGAATATGGCCGATTATAACGCGCTCGTCCGTGAGGCGAAAACACTCGGCGCGGATTTTATAAAAATAACGGTCACAGGGATGCTGGACTTTGCGGACGAAGGCAAAATCATGGGTCCTGTTTTCGCATTCGGCGAGTTAAAGGAAGCCGTTAAAATCGCCGAAGGCGAAGGCTTTGCCGTCATGGCGCACGTCAACGGCGCGGCTCATATAAAAGAAGCCCTTGAAGCGGGCGTCAAAAGCATTGAGCACGGTTATTGGCCGGACAGCACCGTCATCGATTACTTCCTCCAGACAAACGCCGTCTGGGTACCGACCTGCGCGCCGGTTTATAACCTGATTAACGCGGGGCGTTATCAGCAAACGGTCATGCAAAAAATCCATGATGCTCAAAAAACTGTTCTGCAGCAAGCATACACCCGCGGCGTCCTGATTGCCTCCGGCAGCGACTGCGGCGCGTGTCTGGTCAAGCAGGGCACAGGCACTCTCGATGAATGCGCAATACTCGATGGGATGGCTATCGATCCAGAGCGGGGAAACAAGGCGATTGAACGAATATTTAAATGTCATTTAGCTGAATGAAATTTACTATAATTTTTATGAGAACGGCAAACAGGAACTTGGCGATTAGCGCAGAACTACGTGCTATTTATATTTTTTAGGGGAGGTGGTTGTATGAGTGAAGGTAATATTTACGGTATTACACCTTTTATTAAATCCAAAATAAGAAGGAGCAGCTTTCATGAGTTACAACCCCGAAATACCAAGAAATAGGTATGACAATTATGGAGACCGCGAATGGTCACGACTTGAAAAAGACGGTCATGGCGAACTTTTGTATCAAGTACACATTGAAATATTGAAGCGTTACATCAATGCAACAGACAAAGTTTTGGAAATCGGAGCGGGTTCTGGAAGATATACAAAAGATCTGGTCACGATGTGTGAAGCATTAACTGTAGGAGATATTTCAAGCCATCAAATAGAATTTAACAAATCCAAGATGAAAGAAATGTCGATATTTCAAAAGATAAAAGCGTTCCATGTCTTAGATGTACTTGATATGAGCATTTTTGAGGATTCCGCATTTGACTGTGTTGTTTGTATAGGCGGGGTAATCAACTATCTTTTAGATAGAGAAAGAGACGGAATTGCCGAAATGCTCAGAGTTTTGAAGCCAAGTGGTATTCTTATTGTCGGGGCAATGAGCTTCATCGGCGCTTCGCTCTATTATCTTGATGGAATAAGATATGAGAAAAACCAGTTCGGGATAGATGCGACAAAATGGATGTTTGACACAGGTATACAAGACGAAGAACATTATCCTGTAGCCAGTAAGCATTATGTTCATATGATGAGAAGTAACGAGCTGGACAGCTTATTTTCTCAATTTCCTATAGAGGTCAAGGAGCGAAGCTCAGCTGGACTCTTTTCACAGGCAGGCGATTCTGCGTTGGAAAATGCTCGCAATGACAAAGAGTTTTGGACGCTTATCGTCGAGAACGAAATTAAGTTCACAAAAATGAGCGGCACTCTTGATTGTGGGATGAACATAATCTATGTCGCTCAAAAGCATAATCATCGTACAGTATAGGCGTTACACTAATCCTAAAAAAAGAGGGGGTACACATTTTTTCGGCGCAAAGAATACGTTTTACCAAGTTTTCAGAAAAATATAAAAACATACAGACAGGAGGCAACATCAAAAAATGTCACCCCCTGTCTTTTTTTGTTATACCGCTATGTGATAAGCGAGCCGACGAACGACTTAGCTTTGATGTTACGGGTGTCTCGGCACCCCGGTCGGACGGGCTCGGTGTATTTGCCGATAGACTACATGGGCTTTTCGCCATCGCCTTTCGCATTCTTAACTTAATGAGCTTATAGCACAAAAAGAAAAGTAAAGGGGCAAGTTTTGAAAGCTTGCTCCTTTACTTAAAGACATTGCGCTCACAGGTAAGCATTTATTATGCTATTTGACAATATCCGCCATGTAGCCGTTTTCGTCGATGGTGAAATCGGTTGAGGTGCCGATGAGGTAGGCTTTGAGTTGAACAGCGGAATTGATTGAGAGAAAAACGGAACTGTCCAGTGTGTCTGAAAAGAGGATGCTTTCGCCGGGTTTAAGGACGGTTGCGCCCATCACTGCGGCGAAGGATTTATCGGCGGACCAGGTATATATGTTGTTGCCGTTTCCGTCAAACAGCTTAAAATCGTATTTCATGCCGCTTGTGTGATTAATGGTAACCGTTTTGTCGGTTGCGTTCAGGACATTGAGCGTCATTTTCAGCGTGCCGTTATTATTGGACGCGAACGCCGTGACGCTGACCTTAGCTTTGTAATTATCCAGCAGCGCGGTTAAGCGCATGACCATTGTCGCCGCTTCGGCGCGGGTTGCACCGTCTCTGGGGAAGAGCATGTTGTCACCGCGGCCATAAACGAGCTTTAAAACAACGGACGAATAGACCTCGCCTCGGTAGGCATCTGCAATATCAGCGTCATCCTTAAATGGGACGGGCTTAACCTTGGGTATCGGATATTTGCTGTCTGTTTCATACAGCAGCGCTTGCAGAATCCAATGGACCATCAGGTCGCGGTCGAGCGGCTTATTGGGATTGAAGCTGCCGCCGCTTTCAACAATACCGGCGGTGACGAGGTCAATGAGATCACCTGCGCCGATGTCCGTGTTTTTCATATCGCTGAAATCCTTGCTGACATCGGGTGCGGCAAAGTAATTGATGCTGATGCCGAGCGCCTGATGCAGCTGACGGACGAACTCAATACGGGTTATATCCTTATTGGGATAGAATTTCCCGCTGCCGTCAGAAAAAATCTCAGTATATCCGTATTTTGCCGCGGCATCAGTGAACCATTGCGCCGAAATATCGCTGTAGCCGGTGCCGGTGCTCGACTGAGCCAGTGCTGTCATTGGTACAGATGCCAATAAGACAGATGAGATGACGAACATGATGAGTAGAAATTTCTTCATATGAACCCTCCTGCGTTATACATGATCTGCCTGTCTGACGGTTCATAAACCCCAAATGTTCCATAATTTTATCATAAGAAGAATTTATATGGGCAAATTAGGTTTGTCAATTATGCTTACACATCCGTTTGGTAAAGGGATTGAGGTTAATATGGATAAGATTCAATATGGTATAGAAAAATTCGGCAGACTCAAGGCAGTTATGCTTCACTGGCCGGAAAAATCAATCACTAAGGTGACAGGAGCCAATATGAAGCATTTCTTGTTCGACCGAGTGCCTGATGTTGACAGATATCTGGACGAGCACCGCCGGTATAGTCAGCTGCTGGAGCAGAATGGGGTTACTGTCTATTACCTTTCAGAGCTTATTACCAGGAATATCGAGCTGCTTGAACGGCTGCCGAATCTTGCATACCTGCACGATATTGCCGTGATCAGCTCGCGCGGCGCCATTGTGTCTAAAATGTCGTCAAGGGGACGCAGCCATGAGGAGATTGTCGTTGGCGAAGCATTAGAAAAACTGGGCATTCCAACGTTATACGAACCGCCTGAAGGTGACTGCTTTGAAGGGTGCCTGCTGCTCGACAGCAGCACAGTTTTTGTGGCTGATACAGAGCGCCACAACAGCCTGTCTATCAAGAGATTCATCGATTTTATCGCACCTTACTTTGAGCATGTTATATACGCCATTATCCCGAAAGAACGGCGCTATATGCATCCAGACATGGTGATGAACCGGATGACAGACAACCTGATGGTTTATTATCCGCCCGCCTTTTTGAATACCTATCTTGTCACAAAGACAGGCATAACACAAATCGACATAAAGAATTGGATGAAAAACAGACATGTCGAGCTCGTCCCCTTATCGGATAGTGAGCAGCAGCACTGGGGCACCTCGTTCGTCCCTTTGGAGCCGGGTTTAATCATCAATTACGATTTTTCACTGGAGCTGCAGACGATAAAGACGCTCGAACATGAAGGCATACGTTTTATTCATTTCCATCCCGACGCTTTGCTCGCGGGCGGCGGCAGCTTGAGATGCCTGACAATGCGGCTGTATCGCGAATGACCGCATGACAGCATCGGGTTGTTTGACAATAATATCCGCTTCTGCTAAACTGATAAAGCATAAAGAAAGGGATATTTAGTATGGATAAATTTATACCGTTTGAGAAGCTGTCAAAACAGAAGAAGCGGGAACTACTCGCGCAAAAACGCAGAACCTGGGGAAGCATTAATCCGGTCACAAAAAAACCGGAAAACCCAAAAGCCTACAAGCGCGTTAAGGCACGGAAGTGGAGCGATGATTCGGCCACAGACGTGCCTTTTAAGTAGGCAGGTTTATCGGCTGCCCCGACGGCAGTGACGCCGGTGACGGCAATTGTGCAAAAAACACCACTGCATCGGCACGTGTGATCGTTGTATGAGGCTGTAAGGTGGCGCATAACAATACGGTGACGCTGCCATTTGCGCCTAATGCCTGAACGTTATTATTGAACCGGGTATTGGACACGTCAGTCACATTCGGTGCGGTGCTGACTGAGCCTTTACTTTGATATATCAGGGCGCGATTCATCATAACGGCAATTTCTTCGCGTGTTACCGGCTTGTCCGGAGCAAAAAGATTGCCGCCGATACCCATAATAATATTATATTTTCTGGCTGTTTCTAGATAGGACTCCGCCCAGCTGCCGACACAATCGTCGAAACTGTATGAAGGATTAGCCTGCACTGCCAATCCAAGCCAGCGAACAATGATTGTGGCAGCCTGCGCTCGTGTCAGCGGTTCATCGGGAGAGAACGCAGCTGAAGTGCAGCCGTCGATGAGCTTTTTCATATATGCGTCCAATATGTAATTCTTAGCCGGGTTATTCTGAATATCGGAAAATGTGCAGTTATTCAGCCATAGTTTATAATAAGTCCATGTATTGCCGGTTTCCTGTCCGAGCGCCCAGCTGCCGGTTCCTTTAATATCATATTTACTGATAAGCTCAAGCTTGGCTTTAATCGATTTTTCGCTTTCGTACCAGATCGTATAGGTACCCGCATCCAAAGCTTGCCCGCCGATAATCGGTTTGGCATCTCCGGGGCTGATTGTTATGACGGCGCGTGTCGATTGGCTTGATGTGTCAACCTGTACGGAGCCCCCGTAATTTTTGACAAGCTGTGCGATCTTTGCGTTAGTAACGCCGTAACCATCCGGAAATCCGCCGCTGTTTGACCAGATGCGTCCGTAGAAGGGAAGCCCAAGCACAATTTTTTCTTTTGGGACATAGCTCAGGGCATATTGTATTGATTTATCAATATAGGACAAGCTGGAAATCGGTCCGGAAGGCCCGCCGTAATAATGCTCATCGTAAGCCATAACCATCAGATAATCACAATAAGCTGAAAGCGCCGTGTAGTCATATGAGCCCTGCCAGCCGGTCGTCCAGTTATATGGATTCGCGGCAACAGAGACAACAATTTCTTTTCCCATTGGCAGCTGAGCCCGAAGCAGCCGGACAAAATCGATATAGTTGGCTCGCTGCGTCTGCGTCACATTCTCAATGTCGATATTAACACCGTCTAAGTTATACACGCTGACGGCATCGGCAAGACTTTTTGATAATGCTGTCCTATTATTAAGAGCCGCTTCGCCGACGGAGCGGGACCAGTCATTTGTCAAAAACGGCACGACCTTAATACCGCGGTTATGCATATCCGCAACGAAATCTGCACGGACTGTCGAGGTCAGAACAAGACCGCCGTTATCATTCAGCGAGAAATAATTCGGCGAAACCTCGTTTAACGAGTCCTGCGTATTATCAACGAGCTGCGTATATTCGGACGCGTCGCTGAAAAATATGTAGGACATATTGAACTTATACTCGGCAGCCTTCGCCTTGAGTCCCGTAAACAATGATGAGATGATCGAGACGCAAATACCCATGATGATGATTTTTTTAAGCTTTTTCAAAATATCACTCCTTAAGAAGCCAATGGCATTAACTTCTCATAGTTTAATGATTTCAATATGAGAAAACAGTCGGAAAATGACCGGAAATATGAAAAAGTAAAAAATTGGGATGAATTATATCGCTGGATGCCGGTATACGGAGGTTTTAATAGTTATATACAAAAAGATTCTTCAGTATGAAGAACCTTTAATTGCGTTTTATTTTATTTTCAACAAATCAAGTCGTGCTGCTTCTGGATAAAAGCGCGGTCATTTCAGCTCTTGTTACGTTATCCTGCGGTTTGAAGCAGCCATCGGGCAATCCTGTTATCACACCTTTTTGCGCAAGGGCACTGATTGCTTCATAAGACCAGGGGTTTGTAACAGCGCTGACATCCGTGAAAACGGAGGAGGAACCGTTTGCTGCGTATCCTAAGATATTATTGAGCATAACGGCGATTTCCTGCCGAGTAACCAACCTGTCGGGAGCAAAATTGTTTCCGCCGACGCCTGTGATAATGTGATAGAGCTTCGCGGTATTGATATACGCTTCAGCCCAATTCCCGGCGGTGTCGGTAAAACAATCCTCCGCATTCGCGTCTGCTGGTAAGCCCAGCATTCTGACAAGCATAACGGCGGCTTCCGCCCGGGTCAGCGGCTGACTTGGTGCGAAGACATCAGCCGATATGCCTTCAACCCAATTATTCATATAGCTATTAAATATGTAGTCTCTTGCCCAGTTTGTCTGAATATCACCGAAGGAGCAGCCGTTGAGCCACAGCTTGTAATAATTCCAGGTATCTTGACTTTCCTGACCGAGACTCCAGCTGCCTGTACCCTTTATGTCATATTTTTGGACAAGAGCAAGTCTTAATTTTACCGTCTGCTCATTTTCGTACCAGATGGTATAAGTTCCCGCTGTCAGTGTGTGACCGTTAATGACAGGCTTAATGTCTTTAGCTGCAATGGTAATTTCCGCACACGCCGACTGGGTTGCGCGGTCAATGGTTACAGTACCGTGATACGCTGAGATCAGCTGCGCTATCCTGGTGTTGCTGATGCCATACCCTTGAGGGTATTGACCGCTGCTTGACCAAATCCGCCCATAGAAGGGGAGCCCCAGAACAATTTTTTCTTTCGATACTTGGCTCAAAGCGTATTTTATCGAATTCTCAGTAAATGAAAGGCTTGAAACAGACCCTGGTTCGCTGCCATAATAGGATTCGTCATAGGTCATGAGCATCAGATAATCGCAATATTGTGCAAGACCGGCATAATCGTAAGACCCCTGCCAGCCCGTGACAGCACCATAAGGATTGGCGGCGACAGCGACTGCGATTGTTTTTCCCGCGGGGAGTTTTTCCCGGAGCAGCCGTATGAAGTCCACATAGTCAGCGCGCTGGTTTTGGTTCAGATTCTCGATATCCACATTGATACCGTCGAGATTATATGCCTTTACTGCCTGGGCGATAGCGTCGGACAGGATTTCTCTGTTATTTAGAGCGTTAATACCGCTCTGCTGGTTCCAGTCATTTGTCAGATACGGCACGACAGAGATGCCGCGCGTATGCATATCATCCACGAAGCTTATATCTGCTGCGTTCGTGATCACAAGTTTTCCGTCCGTATCCAGACTGAAGTAATTTGGCGCGACTTCATTGAGTGAATTTTGTGTTGAATCGACAAGCTTTGTATAAGCGGATGCGTTACCGAAATATATGTAAGTCATATTGAACTTATAATCAAGAGCGTCGGCATTTATCCCAGAAGCAAAGGATAAAACAATGGCAAAACACAGCCATAAACAAATTTTTTTCAATTTCAGAATAAGCCTCCGTATCACGTATACATTCAATGTACTGTAATTGCGGTGCATTTTCCATGAACAAATAATGGGTGCAGACAGATTTTGGTATATTATTTATTAACACGCAGCGAAATATCGTGAACAGGAGTGATAATGATATAATGTATTCTGATGTTGAGGATAAACTCAAAAAAGGCAATAAAGTGCTGTTTTCCAGAGACAGCCTTTGCCTGCAGCCGCTCATCCGGCTTATCGGGGAACAGAACCATCGGACGCTTGTTCTTTGGGCATTAGATTGTGCTGAGACACTGCTTGCAAAATTCGAAGTTAAATATCCGCTTGAACTCAGGCCACGGCTGGCTCTGGAAAAATGTGACGAATGGGCGCGAGGCTTAATAAAGATGCCCGCCGCCAAAAGAGCTATTTTAGATGCGCATACCGTCGCAAAAGAAATAGACGACGCCGTTTATATCGCCATATGCCACGCCATCGGTCACGCAGGCGCGGCCGTCCATGTTGAGACGCACGCCCTGGGCCTCGTCTTCTATGAATTGACGGCTGTGGTTCTGGAAAATAGAAAAAGTGATTGTGACGATGCTGTTCAGATAAAAATCGATAATTATGTGAACCGGCTGCTGTATTGGCAGGAGCATATCGTGCAAACGGACAGACAATGGGCGGATTTCCTGCTGGATGATTCCCGCCCCAATAAAGAAAAGCTGCTGAACAAAAAGTCTGATGAAAAAAGCATACATTTTGAAAACACCGTATAGATTCACATTAGTTTTGGGTTTCATGACGGATAAAAGCCACATTTTCGTGCTCAAAAAAGTTTGTGTACCACCCGCGTTATTAAGGATCGTTGTCACGCCGCTGTAGGTATGGAATACCGCCATGTGCTTGCGGACGGCGGCAAATACCTCACTTGATAACGGATTATGATTTATATATTTATAGAAGTCGAAAAGTGAGATAAAAATTGATAATACTGAAAACTGAATCATTATTAAATAGCACCGTTTTAAGCCCGATTTGTGGCACAAAATAGAAATATTTAAAAAAAGTGAGAAAATAATGAGAAATATTCTTGACAAGCAGCAAAATATATGATATTTTCAAATCAAAGTTAGCAATATATTCAAAACGATAAATGGCAAACCTGTTGAAAAGCAGGGACGCAAAGCTGAGGGTCTAAGGCCCCTGGATCTCCTCTCGGAGACTTGGGACTATGGCAGCCGGTTACCGAACTTGAAGGATAAGCAATTACGCCTCCTTCCCGAGTATCGGTGAAGGGGGTTTTTTTATTGAAAAAAGTCGTCGCGCAGAAAAACGGCAAAACCACACTGAATGAAAGGAAATCTGATATGTCAAAGGAAGTATTAAGAAAACAATTACTAGAAATGTACAGTGAAGGCAGAAGCATTGATGCCATCTGTGCAGAATACAGCGTTCCCAGATCGACATTCTACAGATGGATAAGGAAGTCCCGCGGCGATAACCCGGATATATCGGATAATGACATCCGGATTATCGTCACCAAAATAACTGAACTTGAAGAAGAAGCAATGACTTATAAAAAAGTTCTTCAGTTATTGAAGAAGGCAGAATGAAATGACTAAAAATGACACAATATTAACAAGAATTCCGAAAGTGAGGTGACGATGGTATGATGAAAAATGATAATCTTAGAAAAGTGCTGACTTATGCAGCCGATGCGCTCTGCATTGCTGCGGGCAGCTTACTATGTGTCTTCATGTACCATCCCGATGCTTCACTTATGCAAAATTTCGCAAGTATTGAATCATTTGTTTTTGTTTTAATTATTACGATGGCACTTGTCAGCGTCATTTTGAAGACATATAACGAACCAATAGTGGGAAACATCACAATTAGCGTCATTTCGTCTGTCTGGGCTTTCTTTATTTCTTTTGTGATATCTGTTGTTTTTCTCTTACTTGTGAACAGTCAAAAGTTCAATTTAGTCTACTATATCAATCTGGCAATCTATACGATATTTTTCCTTGGCCTTTACAGGTTAGCCGTCCAGATCCTCCGCAGAATTGACTCGTTTGTCCTTATCAGGCGAAAAACATCAGATATGGATCGTGTCATCATTATCGGCGCAGGCAATGCCGGTAAGTATCTTGCTGAAATGCTTAAGAACGATAAGACAAAAAAGCTGTATCCCGTGTGCTTCATTGATGACAATCCAGCCCTTAATGGTAAAATCATCAAAGGTCTCAAGGTGGAAGGCAATCGTTCCCTCATTCCGTACGCGGCGGATAAATATAAAGCGAATGTTATTATCATCGCTATACCATTTGTCGACAATTCCACAATCCGCGATATATTCAGGCTTTGCGATGAGGCTAACTGCAATGTCAAACGCTTTGGCAACATGACAACTTTTACGGCTGATGGGCTATCGAAGGCAACAATCAGTGAAATCCGGGTCGAGGATCTTTTAGGCCGCGATGTCGTCAAGCTCGACCTTAAAAGTGTCAGTGAATACATTGCAGGAAATACGGTGCTTGTCTCCGGCGGCGCCGGCTCGATCGGCTTTGAACTCTGCAATCAAATACTTAATTATAACGCAAAGCTTGTCGTCATCTATGACATCAACGAGAATAAAATGTTTGATACGGAAATGGAACTTAAACAAAAATACCCCAGAACGCAGTTCGTTACCTGCATTGGTTCGATTCAGGACAGAGCAAGACTGCGTGACGTTTTTGAAATGTACAAACCTAAAATTGTCTTTCACGCTGCGGCACATAAGCATGTGCCGATGATGGAGGCCAATCCTCAGGAAGCGCTCAAAAACAATGTCATGGGTACGCTGTACATGGTCGAAATGTCTATAAAGCACAAGGTTGACCAGTTTGTCATGATTTCTACCGACAAGGCGGTTAATCCGACGAATATCATGGGCGCGACAAAGCGTGTTTGTGAAATGCTTATTCAGCGGGCGAACTCATGGGGTAGTACGAAGTTCTCAGCCGTCCGGTTCGGTAATGTCCTGGCCAGCAACGGCAGCGTTGTGCCGCTGTTTAAGAAACAAATTCAGGCAGGCGGACCTGTAACCGTAACAGATAAAAACATCAAACGGTATTTCATGACAATACCGGAAGCCGTTCAGCTTGTCCTCGAAACAGGCGCGTTATCCAAAGGCGGTGAGATTTTTGTCCTGGACATGGGCGAACCGGTCTATATCTATGAGCTGGCGAAGTCTATGATCCGCTTGTCTGGGCTCCAACCCGAAAAGGATATTAAGATCGAGTTTACCGGCTTAAGACCGGGCGAGAAGCTCTTTGAAGAAATTTCCTTGTCCGATGAAACCGTGTCAAAGACCGCGAACGAAAGGATTTTTGTTCTTAAAGCAAAATACAGTCCTCCGTTGATCTTTGAAACAGAATTCGATAAGCTCTGCCAGTCAATTGATCAGAGAGACTACAGCTCAGCCTTCAGTGAAGTCAGCACTCTTGTCCCAACGTTTCCGAATACGAGGTCATAACAAAAACCGAGCAGATCAACAACAAATAACAGGGACTTTCCTATAAAAACGGGAAAGTCCCTGTTTTGTTGTATTTATGGAACATTATAGAAATAATGTAAAAAACACTTGCAAATTGTCGAAACATGAGGTAAATTGTTATCGAACGTTAAATAAAAAAGGAGATGAACTATGGAATCTGATTTAAGAGCAAAAATTAAAGAAGTTGCCGTAGATCATTTCAATAAAGACGGATACCATGGGGCGACGATTCGTAACATTGCAAAGGATGTTAATTGTTCTCTTCCGATGGTCTATTATTATTTCAACAGCAAAAAAGAACTCTTTCACGAAATCATTAATAAAGACTATTTTGAGCTGCTCGACAGGCATTCCAAGTCAATTAAGAACAGTGATATTGTTGAATTTTACACACAGTATGTTTATAAACTTAATAAGCTCAGCAGCTACGATAAAAAAGTGTATCGGCTGGGTGTTAAGGTAAATCTTCTGTTTGACGGCGATGAGGAACTGCGCGAGGTGATGGACGAATGGGAGAAAACTTTAATACCTTGGCATTTTCAGCTTATTATGCCGCATCTGAGTGATGTCGGTAACTGGATTGTCGTCATTCGGACACTCATACATCTGCTTGACAATCTGATAGAAACTATTGTAGTAAAAAACCGCTATTTATCCGAAGAGGCAATTCGTGAGGACATCCGCATTATTTTAGACAAGGCAAGATAATCCGGATAAAAGATAAAAGAAAAGCGGGAGGATTAACAAATGGAAACAGGTATGATGAAAGTCGTTTTTTCCAACATCAGGAACGGAGGAGCCGGAGATTTAACGGCAAATGATGAGACGCTCGGCTGCATAGAAGCCGTAAGCAGCAGAAACAGCAGATCCGAAACCAGATTCAAGCAGGTTCAAGAGAAGTCTGACGATTTTATAGAAAAATCAGCGCAGGATGTCTTTGAGTCACTCGTCAACGCTTCAAATTGTGCCAATGTTCAATCAGAAAAGATAGCGAACGGTTATATGACTATGACACGTAGAGGTGTATATCTGTAATATATCCGAAGTAACGGGTAGACCGCACATTCAAAACATCTATTTTAATATGGTGACCGGCTTTAAGCTGTTGAACATATACAGCGCGGTTGCTTTTGTGTAAGTATTTGGGGTGCTGTACAGGTTTTTGATTCTTTTGCTGATTGTTTGCAAAGAAGCTTGTTCTGTTGTCATCTTTTGAAGTGCGTATAATCGGCTCAGTGTTAAATTTCTGCTTGAAGCGGCTGAAGCAATGAGATCTGCTCTGTATTCGTACCGAATGTCCCACGGCTTCCAGACATCCTGAAAGAACAGATGCGCCACCTCATGCCAAAGCCTGTTAAGTATAAATCCGTCATTTTTAATTTTAATCAGATTACCGTTTATGATAAAGAAGCTCGTACCGTCTTTATATAAAGCGCTTCGTGAATCTGTGCCATTGCTCGTTATATAGACAGGCATATTGTTCCAATCTAAAATATAACTGCACCATTGCATCGTCTGATTACTATGAATACATACTGTTTTATAGATTTCCATTATCATCATCCCAACAAATGTAATATAATGGAATTATATAAACTTATAAATGAGAAGACTGCTGAAAAAACACGAATGTGGAAAAAATAGTAAGAACAATAATAGACAAGCTTCATGCTCAATTGCATGAGGCCTGTCTATTTGACCGCTGGCTGTGATGTAAATACTTGGATGCTAAAAATTTCAATGTTTTATGATTAAAAAGCCATACTAATAGAAATTTAAAGGTAAATAAGAGCGTTGGAGTAAATTTATGTTCAGCTTTCTTTTAAAAAAAGCAGGCTATTGGTTTGCGAAAAAGCAGGAAAACAACAGCCCCAAAGAAAAAAATAAGGATGACCATATTCCCAAAGAGCTCAGTGAAGCAATCCAGGTTATAAAAAACGATACAAACAACAGTAATGATGTTGTAATACGAAAATTATCAATAGGCAGAGAGCAAAATCTTGATGCCGCCCTTGTTTTCGTTGATGGTATGGCTAACGTGGAGGTTATGAACAGAGACTTAATCAGCCCCTTGATGTATAAAGCGGTCATTGATGAAGCGATGTTAAAGGATCGGGTAAGCTTGTTTGCCTATCTATCGCAGTCAGTTATATCGGTTAACGAAGTAGAGCTTGTAGAGACTATAAGTGAAGCAACAAACGGATTTCTGAACGGCGATGTTGTGCTGCTTATTAACGGTATCGAAAAAGCTGCCGTCATCAACTCGAAGGGGTGGGAAAAGCGCAGTGTAAGCGAACCGCAGAGTGAAGCGGTTGTCAGAGGTCCCCGAGAAAGCTTTACAGAAAATTTACGCACAAACACATCCCTGATCAGAAGGAAAATAAAGAACCAATCACTTGTTTTGGAATCAATGGTCATCGGCAGAAAATCACATACAAACATCGCAATCGCCTATATCAACGGAGTCGCGAAGCAGGAGCTGATCAATGAGGTCAGGAAACGGCTGAAGGCGATTAAAACAGATTCAATACTTGACACCGGCTATATAGAACAGTTTATCGAAGACTCGCCCGGCTCCATTTTTGCGACGATTGGATTTACAGAGAAACCGGACGTCGTAGCAGCAAAAATGCTGGAGGGACGTGTTGTCGTTATCGCTGACGGCACGCCGTTTATACTGACAATGCCGTTTTTATTTCTCGAGAGCTTTCAGGCAGCGGAGGATTATTATTTTAGACCGTATTATGCTACGATAACGAGAATTATCCGAATCATCGGGTTCGCTTTTACTGTGTTAGCACCCGCATTATATGTTGCCGTCACAACATATCATCAGGAGCTTATCCCGACAAGCCTGCTTATCACAATGGCCAGCGCCAGAGAAGGTGTGCCGTTTCCTGCGTTTGTCGAATCACTCATAATGATCATCCTGTTCGAAATTTTAAGAGAAGCCGGTATTAGGCTCCCGCGGGCGGTTGGCTCGGCGCTGAGCATTGTCGGCGCTCTTGTTATCGGCGAATCCGCTGTCGCAGCCGGCCTCATTGGCGCACCGATGGTTATTGTTGTTGCACTGACAGCCGTTTCAGGGTTCCTCGTCCCGAATCAAAATGATGCGGCGGTAATTTTGAGAATTATATTTTTAGTTTTAGCTGCAACTCTCGGAGGCTTCGGTATAACGATGGGAATGCTCGGCACACTAGTGCATATGGCTTCGCTTGAATCCTTTGGTTATCCGTATCTTTCGCCAACCGTACCGTTTGATCTGGAAGATTCAAAGGATGCCGCTGTGCGCGCACCGCTCTGGATGATGCTCAGCCGACCTAAGGGTATGGCAGATGACAGGCAGCGGAAGAAATATATCGTTCCTCCTTCAGGAGCAAATGATGACAGCAGCGGGGAGGCTTCCGAACAAAAATGAAGCAATGTAGATATATTGCGTTGTGGATTATCATGCTCACTTGTATATCGATGCTTACAGGCTGCTTTGATAGAAGGGAGCTCGATACACTGGGAATTGTCATGGGTGTGGCTATAGATAAAGCCAAGACTGAAGGGGACACCGAGCTGACGGTTCAGATGGCTAATCCGGTTGGAGGACAGTCCTCAGGCGGAAAATCAAAATCATCAAAGAGCGGAAGCGAAGGGGGGAATACCTCTGCCGCTTATATCAACGTTTCAAATACAGGTAAAAACATGAATTATATCATCCGTGAGATGCAGCATAAAATAAGCCGTAAAATCTATGTTGCGCATAATCAGGTGATTATTGTCAGTGCCGGGCTTGCTGAAAACGGTGTGCGGGACTGTTTTGATTTCTTTGCCAGAGCAGCTGAAGCGCGGATGACGCTCTATATCTTTGTGGCAAAAGACAAAGCCTCTGATGTTTTGAGTATCGAACCTGAATTCGAAAAACTGCCAAGTGTTGAGCTTGCCAAAATACTCAAAGATCAAAAAATAACGAGCCATGCTCCAATCGTTACCGAATTTGAGTTTGTCAGTACGATGATCAGTAAGACAACAGCCGCTGTTGCACCAATGGTTCAAATTATAGAAGATAACGACAAACGAAGGCTGTATGTCAATGGGTGTGCTGTTTTCAAAGAAAGTAAAATGGTTGGTGAGCTTGACGACAGTCAGACAAGAGGTTTGCTGCTGGTTAAAGGGAAAGTTAAAACAGGTGTTTTTGAGGTTAATGTCTTGAACGCGACAGCAACAGTAGAAATCAGGGACGCAAGCTGTAAGGTGACACCAGTTTTATATACGGATGGATCGGCTGTGTTTAATGTAGAGGTTAGAACAACGATCGGGCTTGGCGACCAGTCCGGTACGGCGAATTTAACTGATCCGGATAATGTACCGGCTCTGCTGAATGCATCTGAGTCAGCTATTAAGGCTGAAATTCAAAACACTGTTGCAAAATCAAAGGAGCTTAACGCCGATGTTTTCGGTTTCGGCGAATGTATTAATCGAAAATACCCGGATCAGTGGAAGGAAATGAAGAACAATTGGGATGCGCTGTACAGGAATATAACGGTTAATATCGAAGTAAAAGCAAAAGTGGATGGAAGCGGACGGATAGTTATGCCGTTATCTCCTGAAGGAGCGTAAGTGAATTTTGAATAAAAAAGTGACATCCAAACAGCTTACCCACGCTGCCGCTGTCCTCATCATGGCAACGAGTATTTTAACGAAGCATCTCTATGTCTATACAAAAAATGACGCATGGCTCATTGTCATCCTGTCTTTTTTCGTTAGCTCTGCTATTTATTTCATCTATTCGGTGCTTGCAAATAAATTCCCCGGTTTTTCTCTGATTGAAATAAATAAAACTGTCTTCGGCTTCGCTTTTGGGAAAATTGTTTCGATACTGTATATCTATTTCTTTTTTACGATTGCAGCTTTAAATACCAATGTCGTCGGTAATTTTACAAAAGCATTTATTCTGCCCAGTACGCCGATGATTTATATCCTCGTTGTTTTCGTCGCCGTATGTGTGTGGGCTGTACAAAAAGGGTCGCAAAATCTCATGAAATACAGCGTATTGTTTTCTTTCCTGGCTATTGCGATTATTTTACTCAACGCGCTGCTGCTCATGAATGATTATAATGCAGCAAATTTTCTGCCGGGATTATCACTGTCGGCTTCTGATTACTTAGTCGGAATGCATTCATTGTCGATGATCCCATTATGTGATCCTTTTGTTTTACTGATGTTTATGCCGGATTTACAAAAACCAAAAGAGTTTGGAAAAGCGCTTCTACTGGGACTGCTGATCGGCGCTCTGGTATTATTGCTTATCGTTTTGAGAGATATCGGGGTATTGGGACAGAGCTCCGAGCTATTCACTTTTCCGTCATTTTCTACAATAAGAATGATCAATGCCGGAGACATCATTACGCGAATGGACATCATATATATAGCGACATTGATTTCTTTGATGTTTTACAAAGTATCCGTATTTTTATGTGCGGCTGTCTCAGGTATACAGCGGCTTAATAAATTAAACTCATATCAGTTTATGCTCTATAGCCTCGGAACACTTTTAATCCTATACGCCATGATCGTATTTCGTTCGGCAGGTGAGCATACGGAGTGGCTGATCAATGGCGCTTCGCAGGTTCATCATACTTTTTTTGTTGTTTTGCTGCCTTTGTTAACGCTTATTGTCGCAGTCTGCCGAGGCTTCTTTAAGCAACCAATGACAGCAGCCGAATAGAGGTTAAAGGAGGTAGCCAAAAATGAATAACGCAATATCAGCAAAACAGCTCATGTATTCAGTTGGTGCCTTTATCACCGCTTCAAGTTTACTGACGAGTAATTTATATTATTTCGTAAAAAATGATTCATGGATATCCGTCATCATTGGATTTTTCGCCAGCGTCATCATCGTTAGTGTTTACGGCAGCTTGTCGGATAGATATCCGGGATTCAGCCTGATTGAGATTAATGATGCGGTTTTTGGCAAATACGCAGGAAATGCGGTATCGGGTTTCTATATTCTCTATTTTTTGTCTCTGGCTTGCTTCAATACACGGGATTTGGGCGACTTCGTAAAAAGCAGTATCTTACCGGGTACGCCGCTCACAGTAATTTTTATTATATTTATAAGTGTCTGTGCCTGGGCTGTTCACAAGGGGCCTGTTAATATGACGCGTTACGGCATGTTAGTCGCTGTTATGGCCATGTTCGCAATTTTGCTCAATACAGTCCTTCTATTTAATAAGACAGAAATAAAGAATCTGCAGCCAGCATTTGAATTACCTATAAAAAACTACCTGATCGGTGCCCATATTGTTACAATGCTCCCTTTTTGCGAAATAATAGCATTTATGATGTTCATCCCATATATGCATAAATCGGTGAATTTCGGCAGAGCCGCAAAAGGCGGACTGATTATTGGCGGAGTGCTGCTGCTAATCATCGTCCTGCGGGATATAATGGTGCTTGGTCAGTATAATACGATCAGCTCTATGCCGACTTATTCCACTATACGACTGGTTGATATCGGCGATGTCCTCACGCGGCTGGAGATTGTTTACGCTGTTATATTGATGTCGCTTTTGTTTTTTAAGGTCTGTATCGTATACTTTGCGGCGGTTTCGGGATTCAGCAGACTATTTCACATCGATTCCTATCAAATATTTGTGTGCATATTCAGCGTGCTTATTGTTATATACGCCGCGGCGTTATTTGTAACAGTGTCCGAGCATATAAAATGGAATATTACGGCGGCGGCAATGTATTCGACCTTCTTTATATTAATATTGCCGGTGCTCACGCTGATCGTATCATTTGTACGGGGAAGCTCAAAAGTTGTAAAAACGCAGGTATGAGAAAGTTCTGCTAAGGGAAGTGCGCATCATGAACCATCAGATAACAACAACACAGCTGCGGTATTCTGTTGCGGCTTTCATTATCGCATCCGCTTTACTGACGAAAACACTCTACACTTATACGAAGAATCAATCATGGATTCCCATCGTCCTTGCGGCAGCGGTCAGCTATTTTATCATTTCGATTTATTGCCGGCTCGTCAGGGATCATCCCGGATTTAGCTTGATTGAAATAAATGATGCGGTATTCGGACCTGTCATCGGCAGGATATTATCGGCTTTATATGTATTTTTCTTTCTCACTCTGACTCTTTTCAACACAAATGACCTTGGAGAATTTGTGAAGTCAATTATTTTGCCCGGAACACCAATCGTAATAATTTATTTAGTATTCCTGCTTGTTTGCTCTTACACGGTGCGCAAGGGTGCTCATTATATGACAAGCTTTAGCGTGCTCATTACCGTCATTAATATCGCTGCTGTAATTTTTAATGGGCTGCTTCTGGTGAAAGAGATACATTTTGAGAATTTTTTGCCCGTTTTGAATTTACCTGTCAAAAATTATCTGCTAAGCACTCATCTTGTTACAATGCTGCCTTTTTGCGAGATTCTCGTATTTTTGATGTTTGTACAGGATATGAAAAACCCTAATGATGTCGGAAAAGCGTTAAAAGGCGGCTTTTTCATAGCCGCGCTGACCATTCTTGTTATAGTAATGAGAGATATTGCCGTATTGGGCGATTATACTTTATTTACCGCAACGCCGACTTTTGCAGCCATACGGCTTATTGATGTAGGGGAAATTCTCACACGATTAGACATTGTCTATGCGACGATCCTTATTATAATGTTTTTCTTCAAAATAAGTATACTGCTCTACGCAACAGTGACGGGTGCCAGCAAGCTTTTTAATATCAAAGATTATAAAAGCTTAATTGCAATAATTACTGCTCTGGTTGTAATTTACGCGAATTTCATCTTTCTGTCGACAGATGCCCATACAAAATGGTTTAATGCCGCTGCCACCTATGCCACCTTTTTCCTGTTTATACTGCCTGCAGTAACACTTATTGTTTCAAAAATCAGGAAACCTGTAAGCACAGGGAAACCAGACACTTCGGGTATGCAGATTTGAATCGCAAGTCAGCCCGCTATTATCGTATCAGGAGGTAATTTCATGATTATTTTGGTTATTATCATCTTTGCCTTATTAGCTCTTTCGGATTTTCCGCAGCTTATTAAAAATAGAAAGTGGCATGAAGTAACGGTTTTATCCTGTTTATACATTTTTGTTTTTACCCTTGCGGTGTTGCAATCGTTAAATGTAGTTCTGCCAAGTCCGGCTAAAGGTATACAATATTTTATAATAAATGTATTGCATCTGGGATATCCGAAGCCGTAGTAAAAAAATTTTCAATTCCGATATGCTGTCACTCGAATAACAGGAAAGCACCCCGGATGGGGTGCTTTCCTGTTATAGTATTGCAGAGAGCTACTCAGCTTGTTTATTGTCATAAAATCCTTTTATGACGACAAGGACGATTGGCAGAATGAATATACCAATGAAGCCGAAAATCTTCAGTCCGATGTACATGCTTACGAGCATAGCAAGCGGATGAACACCGATTTGCTTACCCACAATTTTCGGTTCGATGATGTTGCGTATAATAGTGATGATGGCATAAAGCACCGCGAGTTCAACTCCGAACGTGACATTGCCTTTTATGAGTTCAATTATAATCCACGGAATGACGACACCACCGGTACCAAGGACAGGGAGCAGATCAATCAAAGCGATGAGTGCAGCGACGGCGATAGCGTTGTCAACCCCTAGGATGATGAAACCAACGGAAAGCTCTAAAAATGTGACAGACATCAGGATTGCATAGGATTTGACGTACTTAAATCCGATATCAGCCATGAGAGACTTAAGCTGCAGTACATAGGAATGCATTTTAGACGGCAGTATTTTTGATAAATTGCTCGTTATTTGAGTGTAATCCATCACAAAAAAGATAGATGAAATTACAGATAACAGGACGGCAAACAAAAAACTTGGCAAGGAAGTGAATGTAGAGGTTAAAAACTTGATGACCTGGGTGGAGATACCGGTTATCACGGTACCAGCAGAATTCGAGAAAGAAGCTGTCGTGCTCTGGATGATCTGCACCATCTTCGGATCAAGCATGGCGATAAGCTCTTGAATTTTAATAAATGTGTCGTTAATAAGCGGTTCAATATACTGCTTATATATATCAGGCAGTGCGGCAAAGCCATCGATGAGTATATAAATAAGCTTTATACCGAGCAGGGAGAGAAGCACGCCGACGATTGCATAGAATAACAGCGCCAGAATAACTGCTGATGCCTTATACGGAAGATGGCATCTTTTTGATATCAGGCAAATAGCCGGTTTAAGCAATAATGCCACTAAAAAGCCGATTATAAACGGCAGAATCCAGCCGAGGACATACTTAATTGCAAAATATAAAAGAGCGGCGGCTAATACATAATACAAAATGTTGATGATAAAATTCTTCCGCTCATCCAGTTTCGTTTCCAAGTTCACCTCCACAAAGAATTATTACGATGTCATATCTTCTTGCGTTAAAACGCTTGAGCTAATTATACCATACAATTCGCAGGAAAACTTTTATAATTTGCAGCAGAACCCGGATTAATTCCACATGCTGTTCTGAGAATTATTTGTGGTATTTAAATAATTACTGACAACGACATAGGAGAAATTGGTGCCGGAGGCGTTATAATATGCCTCATAAACGTAAATAGTCTGTCCCTGTAATTTTGTCTTCCAAACATAGCTATAGGTTAATTCCGAATCATCGCTTTTATTCGTCGCTTGGTCAACTTCTGCGTGTGATGAAGCCGAGCCATTTAAATATACAGTCTCGGGCTTGCCGTAAATGGCGATCAGTTCATCCGCCGATTTATAAATACTCTTTACTGAATCGACCTTGAAAGTATAAGTCACTCTGCCGATTTTCCCGGAGCCTGTATAAACCGACATCGTACTGTCGGAATTGAAAATATAGATATATTTCTCGTATTCATTAGACTTCTTGCTCCAGCCGCTTTTATAATTGAACACGTCGGCAGGCAGATTTATAACGGCTGCTGTTAAATCAGCAAACTTAGCACTGCTGCTGACAAAATCAGAGGTGTCAAAGGTACCGAGGTCAGACAGATAATCATTTGCTTTTCTTATATCATCTTTACTGGTTTTGCATGCAGATGACGAAAAAATAATGCTGAGCAGTATGAAAAAGCTGATCCATTTACGCATACGCAATACCCCGCCTACGACCATATTATTTAATTAATTTAATTATACGCATAAAAGCTTCTTACTTCAACATATAAATCGACCTGCATTTCCCAAAATAAAATCCTAAAATAAACGCAGAAAAGCCCGCATATAGCGGACCTTTCTGCTCGTCGCTTGGCGGAGAAGGAGGGATTTGAATTATATAATACTCATGAAATGCCGTAAAATGGAGTGTAATAGAATGCAAAAAATACAGTGATATCAAGGGTTTTGTGCAATTGTGTAAAATGGGATTATAGTCGATATAATCCTGTAAGGGGTAAAAGTAGGGGTCAAATTTCCCTCGCGTATGCGCGCGCGCATTTTTTTATCACTCCGCATAATTACGAAATTCTAATATTACTATTAAGCATCTATCAGTTTAACGGATTACGCTTTATTGGAATTTCGATGTCTTTGAGAGAATATCAATTAATTCGCCCTAAGGGTATCAGTTGAAACTATACCCTGTTCATCTTCATCCTGACGCCCTGCGGAGTAAAACTCTCTTTATAGGGTTCACTCATGATTTCCGATCAGAAAAAATTCAAGAGGACGGCTATATATTACCTAGGGCTATCTTATAAAGGGCGGGGGCTTTTTCCCCTACCCCCACCGGCGGGTCAACGCATCTGACTATTTGTAGAACACCATAACACAAGCATAACCGTCAGGCTGTCAAAGTGATCAAAAGTTTTTCGTTTGTGAATGTTACACCTTTATCATCAGTTAACAGAAATTACTTGCAAAAATACCATATTATGACATAATCAGATTGAGGTGAGTTTATGAAAACAAGAAATATGATAACTATATTCGCAATTATAGCTTTATTGGCGGGGTGTTCTGAGCAACCTACTAAATTCCAAGACAACACTACAGAACCTCCTGCGGCCTCTGAGGCAACACAAGCGTCTGAAACGGCTGAAGTTGAAGAAAAACCATCACCAGAAGATATAGCAGCGGAAAAGGTGACGGCTGATATCGAAAAAATTTCAAGCGAAAACAGCAAACCCAAATGGAATGATACATCGGCCGATATAGCGTCAGGTAAGTACACCATCGTTTTTCAGAGGAGCTTACCCGGTCGGTCATTTGTAAAATATGCGACAGGCGGCTGTATTAATATAGTTGAAAAAGACAAAGAAATTACTATTAGAGATGATGATTGTTTGTCGTTATTGATTATAAAAATAACCGAAGAGCAACTGCAATCTATCATGTCTACTAAAGATTATACGTATTTCATTTATTCATTTACCGTGAACAATGTTGACATTGTCGACCTTAGCGCAAGGCCAAATCGCGCCACTAACGAGGACGACGATTATATTACAGTTGACGGAATGCCGATGTACACTGTCATATACGGAAAATGCGATAAAATATATGAATTCATTTAGACGAAAGGATAATGGTATATGAAAAAGTTTATTGCCGGATGTTTGACCTTGATAATTTGCGTTGCTATTTTTGCTGTTCCGCTCTATTATCAGACATTTTATAAGAAAACGAGCGATGCCGCAACCGCTATCGCTGGTTCTGCTTCTCCTGATGCATCGGCCCTACAGTATAATGACAGATACATGGTGCTTGCTTCTTCAACTACGGGCTCTCAGGCTTTGGTGCTAGATCAAAAATCCAGTAGTGTTTATCTTCTTAACAGCAACGGAAAAAAATTATTATATACCATGAGTTATTAATAGACCACAGCAGCTGTATAATAAGCTCCTGAAGGGTTCGGCAGAGGCAGCGCCGCTGTCGCCTAAATCAATTAAAAATATGGGTGCTGTGATTCACAAAGCGCTATCACAGGCCGTCAAATTGGGATACATCATTGCGAATCCGGCGGCAGCGTGTGAGCTTCCAAGAATCGAAAAAAAGGAAATACAGCCGCTTGAACAAGCAAAAATGACAGAATTCCTGAAAGCTATTGAGAACGAACAATATAAAAACCTGTTTGCAGTCACTCTTTTTACTGGAGTGAGGCAGGGAGAAATTCTAGGCTTACCCTGGCGCAATGTTGATTTTCAAAAAGGGCAAATTACTATTTCTCAGCAGCTCCAGATATCAAGAGGGAAGCGAGACTTGATAAAACATGACTTAGACGGTTTAGTAAACACAAAAATACTGACGCAAGCCCAGGAAGAAAAAATCGTCTCAGCCTTGTCAAAGTCACTTGAAAAATCAGGCGGTTTTGAACCGGCTCTTGACAAGCTTATTGGTGCAAAGGTAATTTCAGTAGGGCAGAAGGCCGCTGTGCTAAAGGCGCTGGACACGGAGAGCCATAAATACAAAAACGGCTATTATATTGCATCAACGAAATCTGGAAAAGCACGAACGATCACACCGGCACCGTTTGTTATGCAGACGATCCGGAACGAACGCGCGAAGCAGGCGGAAAACAAACTGAGATTAGGGCCAGTTTTTGAAAATAAAGACGATCTGGTTTTTACGGACGAAACAGGGAAGCACCTAGCATCCCTAACGGTTTACAATCACTTTAAAAGAATCGCAAAAAAGATAGAAATACCAGCAGCCCGTTTTCATGATCTGCGCCATACTTACGCAACCTCGGCCTTATATAACGGGGACGATGTAAAAACAGTACAGACAAATCTCGGTCACGCAACAGCCAGCTTCACACTAGACGTCTACGCTCACGCCTCAGAAAAGATGAAACAGGACAGCGCCGACCGAATGTAGAAATTCATTATGGAAGTCACAAAAGAAGCGTAAAAAAGAGCGGAAACCGATGACAAAACGTCAAAGATTTCCGCTCTATATTTTTCCTATTTCAGGTTCATAAAAGGGGCGCAAATCCTGTAAGGGGTAAAAGTAGGGGTCAAACATGATTTCTGGGTATAGAAAAAGCCTTGTAATCACTGCAATTACAAGACTTTGACTTGCGAAGCAACGTACTCGATAATACAATTTGATTTTGCCTCTGCGATTTTAGAAGAAGGGGGTGAAAAAGCATAAAGGGGGTGAAACCGCAGAAACACGGCAATATCGGGGAATTTTCTTCGAATTTGCCCTGCTTGCTTGATGCACCAAAAACCGAAGAAAGCTGTTATATCAGTGCCGAGGAATGTGCACCCGTCCGCAAACCAGGCCAGTGTAACTATGAATTGTGACCGATTTATTGCCCTAAAATTGTTAAGGTGTCTTCGTTTTTGATGCTCTAAAAACGCGCGTTGCAGAGCTGGTGTGACTATGATTTTCCGGCTGTTTTGAGGCTTATAATACATAAAAATGCCTGCAAGCCGAAACCCGCAGGCAATGTTATTTACACGGTTTTTATAGTGTGATCCGTACTCCGGCGGAGAATACCGCAGTGAGCTTTCCGTTTGGCTGCAGCTCCATGTGGTCGAGCACCTTCAGAGAAAACACAAAATCAAACTCTGGCATGCGCCCAACCTCATCAAGCAGCCGGGACATCTCATCTGCGCGGTACCGCACCAGAGCATCATCGTTCAGTGTGGACGTCCGCTTAAGCGTTGCCTGGTACAGCGGCTTCTTGCTGACCATCAGATTCCACGCTTGGGTAAACACCTGCTCAGGTCTGCCGTATGGGACACGGCTGTCAACAGTGCAGTTGTCAGTGTCTGTCTTGCATCTTGAAATGTGGCTTGAGCACCGCCATATAATATTGAAAGCACCGCCTGTCCCACGGTTCGACTGCTGGATAACGCTCCTGCCGCAGGTGCCGCAGACGATTCTCCCCTTAAACGGATACCCCGGCTTTGGCACAATCTGTTGGCGATCCTGCCGCTGTTTGACCTCAAGCTGCACCATTTGCCACATCGCCCGGTCAACAATTGCCGGAATACAGTCCTCAACTATGTATTGTGGAAGCTGACCCCGGTTTTGTATATGCTTTTTCGAGATTCCGTCAAGATTAAAAGTCTTTTGAAAAATCACATCTCCCATATATTTTTCATTCAGCACGATGTTCTGCACCGTTTTACTGTACCAGATGTCATTGCCGCGTCGTGTCGGAATGTTATCGGCATTGAGTCCAGCAGCAATCCTCTCATAGCCTGAGCCGCCAAGATATTCCCGGAATATCCTGCGAACCACTATGGCCTCCTGCTCATTGATGGCAAGCTCGCCGTCCTTCTTGCAATAGCCGTAAATATTGGGCAACGCGAGACTCTCTACGAGCCCCTGCTCGTACCGCCGTCTTTTTCCCCACTTGATGTTATCCGACATGCTCACTGATTCGGATTCCGCGAATGCGGCCATGAGCGTCAGCAGTAGCTCGCCCTCTGGATTGCAGGAGTGTATGTTTTCCTTCTCAAAATAAACGTCGATGCCAAGCGCCCGCAGCTCGCGGGTATATACGAGCGTATCTACTGTATTGCGGCCGAAGCGTGAAACGCTCTTAGTGACGATGCCGTCAATGAGCCCGTTTCGGCAATCCTCAATCAGCTTCTGGAACTGCGGTCGGTTTTTTGCCTTAGTGCCGGAAATGCCCTCATCGGCATAGATACCGGCGTATTCATTGTTTTCATCTTCGGTGAGGGATTTTGTATAAAAAGCAGTCTGCGCCTCAAGGCTGTGCAGCTGCTCGTCCATATCGGTGGAAACCCGGCAATAGGCCGCAATCCACTTTTTGCCTTTGCTCTCCGGCTTCGGCGGGAAGTATGGTGTAACTTTTCTGCCGCTCATGCGTAGCCTCCTATCCTATAATATATAGTAGGCGCAGACTCGCAATTATTTGGAGCCAGCGCCTTTATCTCTTTTCTTATACTGCCGAACACCAGGTTCAATAGTCCACGGAAGCGCGGTGCCATCTCTAAATTTGAACAAAACCGTCATATCCGCATTGATGACCATCTCGCTTACGGTGGCTTGCCAGACCAGCGGGTCAAATTCCACCAGCGGCGTCTTGCGCTTCCTCAATTCCGCAAGAAAACTCTTGATCTGGATACGCTTGGCCGCGCAAAGGGCGACCTTGCTATTCAGCTCTTTCTTTTCATCCTGCAGGGCATTATAGCGCTCAATGCAGGCGGTGTATTGCTTGTTGATTGCCTCCCGCTCGTCCGGGCACTTACTGAGCGAGGATAAGTACGCTGAGACCTCATCGCCAAGCTGCACACATTCCTTGTCCACATCTGCGATGCGTCTGCGGTATTCGGAGTCGTCGGTGATGGCGTCAAGGCAGAGCTTGTAGTTGGCGGCAACCTCATCCCTGCGGGCAAGCAGGCTGTTGAAAGCATCCACGAAGGATTGCTCGATGTTTGCTTGCCGGACGATTGGCGTTTTGCAGATGCAATCGTCATGCCAACGCTTGCTGCAGTGCCAGACATACGATTTGTACTGCGGCTCCGTCGAGTGCCACGCTTTCCTGCCGTAGTACCCACCGCAATCGCCGCAGATGACTCGCCCCGCAAGCGGCGAGTAGCAGCGCGTGAAGCCGCCAGCCTTTTTCCTGTGTCAATGGCATAATAAAAGTACC
>DBTM01000017.1:14269-14896 GCA_002307055.1 Clostridiales bacterium UBA1316 | reverse complement strand
ACTCAACGAGCGCCCCGTCGAATACGGCATTACGGTCAACTCCTCGACGACAGGTGCCAGCAGCAACCGGCACAACCCCGGCTTCATGCTGGCTGAGCGTGACGCCGCGCAGGATACGGGCGTCGTTTTCGGCTTTAATCTGATATACAGCGGGAATCATTACGGCGCGGTGGAAAAGAGCGAGTTCGACATTGTCCGCGTCAGCCTCGGCATCAACCCGCACTGCTTCGAATGGCGGCTTGCGCCCGGGGAGCGCTTTGAGACGCCCGAAGCGATTATGACTTTCAGCGTCAGGGGCTTCAACGGGATGAGCCATAATATGCATGACTTTATAAACGCGCATATCGTGCGCGGCAGCTGGAAAAACCGCGAACATCCCGTACTGTTCAACAATTGGGAGGCCTGTTTTTTCAACTTCAGCGAGAACAAACTCCTGCAGCTGGCTAAAAGCGCAAAGAACCTCGGCATCGAGCTGTTTGTCCTCGATGACGGTTGGTTCGGGGCGCGGGACAATGATAAGGCCGGACTCGGCGATTATTCGGTGAATGTAAAAAAGCTGCCCCATGGGCTTAAGGCTTTTGCCGACAAGATTCGTGCGCTCGGGCTCAGCTTCGGGCTGTGGTTCGA
>DBTM01000017.1:0-14020 GCA_002307055.1 Clostridiales bacterium UBA1316 | reverse complement strand
GCTTCGGGCTGTGGTTCGAGCCGGAAATGGTCAACACAGACAGCGACCTGTATCGCACCCACCCCGAGTACGCCGTCAGGCATCCGGATAAGAAGCCCGTACTCGGCAGGAATCAGCTTGTGCTTGACCTGTGTTCAAGTGAGGTCCGGGATTATATCGTCGATAACGTCGGCGCCATATTGGACGAGGCGAACCTCAGCTATGTCAAATGGGATATGAACCGCCATATAACGGAGGGGTATTCTCCGGGGCTTGAAAACCAGGGCGAGTTCTGCCACCGGTATATCATGGGACTCTACGATGTCTTGTCGCGCCTGTTCAGGCCGCGCGCGCATATCCTGCTCGAGAGCTGCTCGAGCGGGGGCAACCGGTTCGACCTCGGGATGCTGTGCTTCAGCCCCCAGATTTGGAGCTCGGACGACACCGACCCTGTGGAACGGCTGAAAATACAGACGGGTCTGTCCTATCTGTATCCGCTTTCCGTGATGGGCGCGCATGTTTCCGAGGCGCCGCATCAGCAAACCCTGAGGGCCACACCGCTGGCCTCGCGCTTTCACGCCGCCTGCTTTGGCTGTCTGGGCTATGAGCTCGATCTCAAATATCTCTCGCCCGAGGAAAAGAAAGATATTGCCGAACAGATAAAATTTTATAAAAAATACAGGCGGGTGCTGCAATACGGCACTTTCTCGCGTGTGAAGACATATAAAACCAACAAGGTCATTTGGCAAAGCGTCAGCATCGATAAAAAAACCGCCGTAACGGGCTTCTTTCAAACGCTGGCAACAGCCGCCGAGAGCGGAGACCGGCTGACCGTCACAGGCCTGACCGAGGGAATGTACAAAATACGCACCCGGCCTCAGCGCATTTATCTGGAGCGGTTCGGCGGGCTTGTCAATCACATCCTGCCGGTGAAGCTCGACCCGGACGGTCTCGTGCTGCACACGGCAAACCGCATATACAGCCTCAACAACTGCGAGGAAGCGTATGTTTGCTCCGACGCGGCGCTTCAAGCGGGGCTACCCCTCAATAATCAATTTTCCGGAACGGGTTATAACAAAAATATACGCATGCTCGGGGATTTCGGATCTGATTTGTATATAACGGAGTTTGTTGAAAAGGGGGAAATTATTGATGGATAGTAAAAGCAATCGCATAAAGGACGGCAGCGATAATCACTTTATGTATGGCCTCGGCACAGTGGGCAGGGATATGCTCTACTCATTGGTCAGCATGTACCTGATATTCTATCTGACGGATATCCTGAACCTGCCCGACGCCACCATGTGGTGGATGGCGGGAATATTCACTGCTCTGCGCATATTTGATGCCCTGAACGATCCGATTATGGGTTTTCTCGTCGACAACACACACTCGCGCTTTGGTAAATTCAAGCCCTGGATCGCCATCGGCGGCGTGATAGGCGGCATCCTGACCGTGCTGTTCTTTACGGATTTCGGACTCACCGGCGCCGGATATATCGTGTCTTTTGTCATTATTTATTTAGCTTGGGACCTCACCTACGGCGCGAACGACATCGCCTATTGGTCCATGCTCCCTTCTCTTTCGATTGACCAGAAGGAGCGCGAAAAAATCGGTTCCTTTGCCCGTATCTGCGCCAACATCGGTATGTTTGCCTGCGTTATCGGCATTCTCCCCATTACAAAAGCGCTCGGCGGCGACAAGCACGCGTGGTTCATCTTTGCCGTCGCAGTTGTGCTGATTACATGGGCGTTTCTTTGCTTCCCCTTATTGGGGGTGAAGGAGAACCGCGCGATTGTCAACAAGCAGGAAAACACAACCCTCAGAGAGATGTTCGGCGTGCTCTTTAAAAACGATCAGCTCCTGTTTACAGCCATCTCCATGGCCCTGTTTATGATCGGTTATTGCACCACCACAAGCTTTGGTGTGTACTTTTTCAAATATGCCTTTAAAAACGAAGCTATGTATTCGGTTTTCGCGGGAGTACTGGGTATCTCGCAGCTGTCCGCGCTGACGGTTTTCCCGTTATTTTCAAAAAAATACAGCCGCAAACAGCTGTATGCCTTTGCGACGGTTTTGGTTGTGCTCGGCTATATCGTCTTTTTCTTCGCACCGATGAATATGATCGTCATCGGGCTCGCGGGCGTCCTGATTTTCGTCGGCCAGGCTTTTATACAGCTGCTGATGCTGATGTTCCTGTCCGATACGATTGAATACGGGCAGCTGAAGCTCGGCAAGCGCAACGAGAGCATCACGTTCTCCGTGCAGCCCTTTATCAACAAAATCGGCGGCGCCATCGCCAGCGGAATCGTCGCCGTGACGCTCATCATCTCCGGCATCAACTCCGCCGCCACCCCGGACGACGTCACCGCCTCCGGTCTTTTAATAATGAAGCTCGCGATGCTGATATTCCCCCTGATCGCCATCGTCGCCGGCTATATCGTCTACCGCCTCAAATTCAAAATCGACAAAAAACTGTTTGACCAAATCATCGCCGACCTCGGCGCCCGCGGCGACCTCAATCTGACGGAACAGAAAAAGTAGCGCTCTGTTAGGTCTTGAACTGGGATTACTTATTATGTGTATAGGGGATAAGCATCATGTTGGATAGAAATTTCATGATGGATCGCGTATATAAGCAGCTTGCGATTGACTATAACTGCTCGCCGGAAGACTTTCTGAAAGCTGGACTGATTTTTACCGAGGCAACACAACAAGAAGGCAGAATACCGTGGCCATGGCGTTCACCCCGTGTAGAGATGATTGCGATGGGAAACAGTGCGGTGATCAACGCGTCGAGCGATGTTATGCCTTATGTCCGTCAACAATTTATAGGCATGACGCGTGATGAAGTGTTTTATGTGCCGTTTTTTTATCGTATGGGTCAATACTTTCTGCCAGATATCAGTAAAATCACGCCGTTACCCAAACCTGATGGGTTTACATATGAAATGTTGGAAAAGAACGATATTGCGCAGCTTTATCCTTTAAAGGGATTTATTAACGCGATGCATAATCATCCATGTCCGGTTGAGCTCGCTGTATTGGCAAAATATAACGACATGATTGTTGGTATAGCAGGAGCAGGTGCCGATTGTGAGATGATGCGGATGATCGGGGTTGATGTTTTACCTCCATACAGGCGTAAAGGGATTGCTGCAGCCATTGTAAATATGCTGACGCTCGAAATCTTAAACCGCGGATATATACCCTATTACGGTGCCGAAGGAGATAATTTGGCATCGCTGCACGTCGCTGTCAGCGCAGGATATATCCCAGCCTGGATACATTGTCGTCGGACAAAGCTGGACTATATCGGCATGTCCGGCAAATTAAAACTCATTCATCAAATTCTTAAAACACGGTGATGCGGTTCAAATAAAGCCAGTAATTCGTATTAGGCGGTGTTGGTTATACAAAATTATGAATTGGTTTCCGAATGGGGAGCTATATACAAAGATGGCGATAAAGCATATAAAACATACCCTGCTCATACACCGTATGATTATGTAATGGAAAAAGCCCGCACACATTCTTTAATTTATGATACCGGATTGCCTGTTCCTGCTGTTTATAGCGTGAAAAAGATCAAGGACGAGATAATTGCGCTGGAAATGGATTATATTAAAGGCGAACCTCTTTTGTATGAAGGTATGAATGTGATTGAGCGAGAAAAATCATTAAATATAATGGCGAAGCTGCAATGTCGGGTAAATGCCGTCGACGCAAGTCATTTTGGTTTACCTCAATTTTCGAATTGTATGGTAGACGAAATACAAAGAACTCCTTATTTGACCGAGCGAATAAAGAATAAAGTGCTTGAACTATTATACCGATTGGACACAGGAAAGACGAACTTGTGTCATGGCGACCTTCATCCGTTTAATATTTTGTTCGACGGCAAAAAGCACTGGATAATTGATTGGGACGATGCGTCAACAGGCGATCCCGCAGCAGACGCATGTATGACCTATTTTTACGAAAAGCGATTCGCTGCCAATACTGCGGAGATATATCTCAATGCGTACTGTAGAAATTCGAATGTTAAGAAGGAAGAGCTTTTTGCATGGCTGCCTGTAATCGCAGCGTATCAGGTTAATATTGAGACAAAAGAAGAACGTGATTTTATTTTAAGTATTATTAACGAATGGATAATACAATTCTAAATAACTTTATAATATCTTATGTAGGAGAAGCTAATATGAAAAAACTGTCTTTGGCAGATTGGATTTTCAATTGCCTGTTCAAGTTTAGTAAGCATAACGCGCTGACTATTTACAAAAGGTGTTATTCAGAGGATGTATGACAATGTACAACACGGGTCTTATTAGAAAAGCATTTGAAGAGCAAATGCATATAGAAGCGTATTCGATTCAGCAGTTTGAAGACGTACCGAATAATAAAGTTTTCAGAGTTGAAACAGCAGCGAAGTCTTACATATTCAAGATATATGCTAAGCGCGATTGGCCGGAGAACGGCAAGCTGGCGTTTGTCAGCCGGAAGCTCGGCGAACATAAAATCCCGCACGCGGAGCTGTTTGTTTTCAATCGTGACGATGATAATTTCCCATATGGCTACTTAATAGAGGAATGTCTGCCGGGGGCGACTGCCGACCGGCTTGTGCTGTCCCGCGATGAAACCTTGAAGCTGTTTGAAAAGCTTGCTCTATTAGTTTCGCGGGTACATCGAATTGAGCTGACCGGCTACGGCTATACCGGCAGCGGGATCGGCACATATACGGCCTTTTCCGAATTTATGTATGATGTCCTCAAAGACGACGCCCCGAGTCTTACGGCAAACGGCTTAATAGAGATTCGGGAATTTGAGGATATCAATAAGGCGATTTGTGAAAGGATAAAATGTTGTGACATGCTCCCGCCTGTCCTTTGCCACGGGGACCTTTCTACAAAAAATATACTTGTCGATTCAAATGAAATAACGCTGATTGACTGGGACGATGCGCACTCGCTTTGCTGGATGGCGGATATTGCCCGTATGACTTTGTGGATGAAGATAACTTATGACAGTGATACTGCCGATGCTTGCCGAAAGGTTTTTCTTGGCCATTATGAGACGGCGCATAACCAGAACGCTTTTATGGAAATTGAAGACACGCTTCACGTATGGTATGGACTGGATAATTTATCTTATTACGCCCGTACGCTTATGGAAGAGAAAGTAAAAGCGCTTTTGCGGGATTCCCGCAGAAAATGCGGAATATAGTCTTTCCATGGAGCGCGCTTGGTGGGAGCATCAGGCTGAAGGTGCTGCCAAGGCTGATGAAAGGCCGGTGGAGTGAAATATGCTGACGAAAAACAGTCGGATTAAAGACGTATACGCGCACCCGGTCGGACGGGATGTGCTTAAAAAAGTGCTCCTTCAGATGGGGCGCGGCGACGGCCTATTACGAAACCCGCTCGTTGGCGGCATCAGACTGAAGCTGCTGCCGAAGCTGACGAGGGGAAAGGTGGACGAGGCGTTTGTGACGACGCTGCTGGAGCTGCTCAACGGCGAGCCTGACCTGCCGCGCACAGACAGCGCCAGTGTAACTCCGGCATGGTGGAAGGAAGCCGTGTTTTATCAGATTTACCCCCGCAGCTTTAAGGACAGCAACGGGGACGGCATCGGCGATCTGCCGGGCATATCGGAAAAGCTCGACTATCTCAAAGCGCTTGGGGTGGATGCGATATGGCTGTCGCCTGTTTACGATTCACCGAATGACGACAACGGGTACGATATCCGCGATTATCATGAAATAATGGCTGAATTCGGCACAATGGCGGATTTTGACGCGCTGCTTGAGGGTATTCACGCTCGAGGCATGCGCCTGATAATGGATCTGGTGGTGAACCACACCTCCGATGAGCACGAGTGGTTTAAAAGGGCCGTGGACGAACCTGATTCCAAGTACGGCGATTATTACATATTCAGCGATAAACCCAACAACTGGACGTCTTTTTTCAGCGGGAGCGCATGGCGCTATATTGAAAAACGGAAGCAGTACGCGCTGCATCTGTTCTCGCAAAAGCAGATGGACCTCAACTGGGAGAATCCCGAGGTGCGCCGCGAGGTCAGCGGCATGGTGCGCTGGTGGCTGGAAAAGGGCGTCGATGGCTTCCGCATGGACGTTGTGAACTATATTTCAAAGCGCCGCGTCTCTCCCGGCGGTTCCCTGCCGGAGGGAAACACACAAATTGGCGCGCTGATCGGCTATACCGGCATGGAGCATTATTTTTACGGGCCGAGGCTGCACGAATTTCTGAGAGAGCTTAAGGCAAAAGCGTTCGAACCCTTTAATGCCTTCTCCGTCGGCGAGACACCGGGCATCGGCATGGAGATGAGCAAGCTCCTGACCGGTGATGACAGGGGCGAGCTGGATATGGTGTTCTCCTTCGACCAGCTTGAAACACCAGGTCATGTCCGCTTTGACGATTACAGATATGACCTCAACTACTTCAAGCAGTACATGACGGATTGGATGGCGCACTATGGCACGCACACCTGGATGGCGCTGTTTTACGAAAATCACGACAATCCGCGCATGATATCCAAAGTCAATCCGGACCCGCAATACAGGCTTGTTCTGGGAAAGCTGCTTGCAGCGATGCTTCTGACGCTTCGGGGAACCCCGTTTATTTATCAGGGTCAGGAGCTCGGCATGATTAATACGGATTTCAAATCCATCGGCGCGCTGAGGGATGTCGAGAGCATCAACCTCTATGCCGAGCTGATAAAAACAATGAGCGCGGCAGACGCGTTCAAAAAGATTCTGGCCGGAACCCGGGATCATGCCCGCGTACCGATGCAATGGTCGGACGGTATCAGCGCGGGTTTTACGGAGCCTGAATCGGCGGCGCCATGGATAGCGGCCGGCGATGACTGCGCACTCTGCAACGCGGCGGCGCAGGCCGAGGATAAAAACTCCGTACTCAATTATTACCGCACGCTGATTGACCTGAGGAAAAAGCACAGCGCGCTGGTTTACGGCGCTATCAAAATTGTCCGCAAAGGAGAAAAAGACCTGTTTGCCTATTGGCGTACGGACGGCAAAGATTCCTTTTATATAGAGTGCAATCTCGGCAATAAGCCGAAACCGCGCAAAGTCAGGCCGCCCGGCGCCGCTTTAATCCTGTCCAATTACTCCGCAGCGCCCGAGCAGCACCTGCGTCCTTACGAAGCGGTCATTTGGCGGATTGCGGGTACACCTTATACGACAGCCGATAAGTAAAACCAACGATAATAATAAGTAAAATAAAATTTATAATAAAGGGAGAAAAATCATGATTTACAAGCCATTTAAAGACATCAGTCTGTCCCGCCTTGGTATGGGCAACATGCGCCTGCCGACAATAGGCGAAGGTCGGAGCGCGGCTGTCGACAGGGCCCAGGCGCAGAAAATTATCGACTACGCCATTTCCCACGGCATCAACTATTTCGATACCGCGTACGTGTACCATGGCGGCGATTCGGAAAAGTTCCTCGGTGAAGCGTTGAAAAAATATCCACGCAGCAGCTACTACATAGCAACCAAGTATATGGCGATGGGAAATCCCGATTACAAAGCCGTATTTGAAGAGCAGCTCAAACGTTTGGACACGGATTATATCGACTTCTATCTGCTGCACGGCATGTTCGATATGAGCATCGACACCTATCTCAATGGCGGCTGCATCGACTATTTTATGGAGCAGAAAACAGCCGGGCGCATCAAGTACTTCGGTTTCTCCTCCCATGCCAGCGTCGAGGCGCTTGAGCGCGTTGCCGCCTTCCGCGAATGGGATTTCGCGCAGATCCAGCTCAATTATCTCGACTGGATAGCAGCTACCGCCAAAAGCCAGTATGAGATTCTGACAAAGCATAACATCCCCATCATGGTGATGGAGCCGGTGCGCGGCGGCAGGCTTGCTTCGCTCAGCCCGGAGGCGGACAGTCTGCTCAAAAAAGCGCAGCCGGAATGGAGCGTTGCGTCCTGGGCGTTCCGGTGGATTATGCGTCTGCCTAATGTTCAGGTTATTCTCAGCGGTATGTCCAACATGGAGCAGATTACAGACAATGTCGCAACATTTGATGACGGCAAGATGCTGACCGATGCGCAGGAAAAGCAGCTGATGGATGCCTGCGAGCTATTCCGCAGCTCGATATCGGTGCCCTGCACCGCGTGCCGTTATTGCTGCGACACCTGCCCGCAGGGGCTTGACATTCCAAAGCTGATGGAAGCGTATAACAGCTTTAAGCTCAACGGCCCAATGTCGCTCGGCGCTCTGTACGCGCTGCCCGCCGGCAAAAAGCCCGCCGACTGTATCGCCTGCGGCGTCTGTTCTGAACATTGCCCGCAGAATATCGTGATCCCGGATATCATGGCGCAGCTGACTGAAGCCATGAAAAACATGCCGAAATACTAGTTACTTAATTAAGGGGGATTTGTAGGATGTATACGCTGAGCCCAATAACGCCGCGCGTACGGAAAATGCGTGAAAGATACAGGGACAGTCTGCCCACGGGCGATTGCGAGCGCACGAAAATTGTGACGGAATACTACAAAACAAGCCTGCACGAGGTCCCTATCATACGACGGGCAAAAGCGCTCCACGAAATCCTCAGTAAGATGACCGTCCGTATTGAGGACGATGAGCTGATTGCCGGCAACAGTGGAAAGTATTATAGAGGTGCTGTTCTCGCCGTTGAATACAATGGCATCGGCTGGCTGCCGGAGGAGCTAAAAAACGGCAGCTTTGACAACCGGACTTTCGCCGAGGGCAAATTCAGCATACCGCAGGAGGACCGGGACTATCTGCTCTCCGTCGCGGATTTCTGGACTGACAAGAACCATTCAGCCTTTCTGCAGTTCACAATGCCGGAGGAGCTTGCCAGCCTCGCCACTGCCAATGTTATCCCGTACGACCCGCTGAAGTTCGCCGCGCATCACGGTCATTTCAACGCCAATTACGAGAAGCTTTTGAAGAAGGGACTCGGCGCGGTCAAAAAAGAAGCACAGCAGGCGCTTGAAGCGCTGCGTGCCAACATCCGCGGGAACGATGCTGAAAAGTTCTATTTCTACAAAGCCGTAGAGATTTGCTGCGACGCGGCTATCATCTTCTCAAAACGCCTTGGGGCCGAAGCCCTGCGCCAGGCCGATGCGCTGCCTGACGGCAGCCGCCGCCGGGAGCTTATGGCGATGGCCGACACGCTGAACTGGATTATGGAAAATCCGGTACGGAGTTTCCGCGACGCGGTGCAGGCTGTGTTCCTCTATCATTTGATTCTGTGCCTGGAAGGCACCTTCGGCGGTCAGACAATCGGGCGGCTGGATCAGCATGTCGGCGGCTATCTCGAATCCGAGCTCAGCAGCGGCACGATCACAAAAGAAGAAGCCCAGGAGCTTATTGACTGCTTTTGCCTGAAGGTCGCCGAGGTCATGTCGGGGATGCCGGGTTCCGCCGCGGTCATTGCCGGTGCTTACACGGGCAATATGCGCCTGACACTCGCCGGGCGCAAAAAAGACGGGTCCGACGCGACAAATGAAGCAACCTATATGACGCTTCAAGCCATCGCCCGCCTGATTCTGCACGATCCGACCTTGTCCCTCTGCCTGCACAAGGATTCGCCGAAAGCGCTCTGGGAAGCCGGCATCGAAACATCGCGGCTGGTCGGCGGAAACCCAACCCTCGACAACGCCGACATGGTCATCAGCATGCTGCACAATAAGGGCTTAACCCTTGAGGACGCGCGCAACTTCTGCGTCATCGGGTGTGTGGAGCTCAGCGGCTCCGGCTGCGAGTTTGCCAATGTTTCAGGCCCGTTCTCGAAATCGTTTTTCAACAGCGCCAACCTCGTCCTCCAGGCGATCAACGACGGTAAAAACATCACGACCGGTCAGCAGGGCGGTTTACATACGGGGTTCCTATATGATATGACCTCCTTTGAGGACGTGAAAGCAGCCTTTTCCAAGCAGCTGAATTATTTTATGGATTGGTTCCTGACGTTTAACAATCTGACGGAATACGTCGGTAATCCGCAGGTACCTCTGCCGATGGCTTCGGCTACGATGGACGGCTGCATGGAAAACAGCCGCGACATGTTGACGGGCGGAGCCAAGTACAATTCAACAGGCAATGTGATTGTCGCGCTCGGAACGTGCGTCGACTCTCTGGCGGCGATTAAATATTTGGTATTCGACAAAAAGCTCTGCACCGGCCGGGAGCTCCTGGATGCGCTCAAAGCGAATTGGGAAGGCTGCGAAGCCCTGCGCCAGCGCGCCGTCAACGAGGTCCCCCACTTCGGCAACGGTGACCCCTATGCCGACGAACTAGCCAGCTTCGTGTCCGACCTGTACACCGCCAAGGTGGACACATTCGCCGGGCCGCGCGGCAGCTACAGAGCCGGTTCGTATACAGCGGGCTTCCATGTGCTTTTCGGGTTGGCAACAGGGGCCACACCAAATGGCCGTAAAGCCGGTGAGCCGACCTCGGACGGCGCTTCCCCGTCCCAAGCCTGCGACAAGAACGGCCCGACAGGCGTTGCCAAGTCCATCGCGGCCCTGCACCCGCGGAATTACGCAAACGGGATGCAGTTCACCATGAAATTCCACCCCAGCTGCGTCCAAGGCGCGGACGGCGCTGAAAAGCTGCGCAGCTTTGTCGAGGCTTTCTTTGAGATGGACGGTATGCAGGTTCAATTCAATGTGGTCAGCTCCGATATCCTGCGGGATGCCCAGACCAAACCGGGCGATTATAAGGATCTCGTCGTCCGCGTTGCAGGCTTCTCGGCCTATTTCGTCGAGCTGGGCAGGACGCTGCAGGACGACCTTATTAATAGAACGGATATTCAGATATAGTTGGTCACTTATAATTATCTTTGATCAATTTCGCGGCATTTAATAATACTTCCTTATCATTGGCAAGCTCTTCGGCTATCACCCTGCTCAGCAGAGTGTTCAGAATCTCACCGATTTTGGCGCCCTGCGGTACTCCGGCAGCCATCAGGTCCCTGCCGTCCACGGCCAGGTCCGCAAGAGAGAAGCACTGCGCCTCTTTCAGCACTGTATTCAGTTTTTTTCGGAATTCATCGAGCTTTAAGACGCGCTGTATAAAATATTCGGGATTCTGTGCGCTGTAATCCGCCGCTTTAACGGACAGCAGCCGCTCGGCGTTTTCCGGGCCGACTTTATTCAGCAGCTTTTTAACCGCTCCGGACGTCGGCAGCAAATCCACATCATGATACAAAATGAGTGTTTTGACTGTTTCCGCCGTCGCGTTGTCAAACCGCAGGCGCTTCATGATCTGCTCGGCGATTTCGGCGCTTTTAGGCGGATGGCCGTAAAAATGGCCGATCCCATTGGCATCGCGCGTAAAGCACATCGGCTTTGCTATATCATGCAGCAGCATCGTCCATCTTAATAAAATGTCTTTGGGAGCACTGGTTACGCTGATAATCGTGTGCTCCCAAACGTCGTAGCCATGATAGGGATTTTCCTGTTTAAAGCCGATCATCGGCATTATTTCAGGTATAAACACCGTCAGGACATCAACGTAATTTCTCAGTATGTCTGCCGCTCCCAGGCCGCAAAGCAGCTTGCAGAATTCCGCGTTGATCCGCTCGGCGGCGATGTTTTTCAGCAGGTCCTTATTGCTGTGGATGCTTGCTGCGGTTGCCTGGGCGATTTCAAACTGATACACAGACGCAAACCTTAATGCCCTGATAATTCTCAGGGCATCCTCATGAAATCTTTTATCCGGGTCTCCGACGCATCTGATCAGTTTTGAAGTCAAATCCTTGACGCCGTCAAATGGATCGACAAGTTCTTTTTCATCGTTATACGCCATCGCGTTAATCGTAAAGTCGCGCCTGGCCAGATCCTCCGTCAGGCTGTCAACAAACACAACCTCCTCAGGGTGCCTGTTATCCAGATACGCGCCGTCAATCCGGTAGGTCGTCACCTCAAACGGTTCACTTTCCATAACAACCGTGAGCGTGCCATGCTTGATCCCTGTTTCAATAACGCGCCAGTTAATAAAGCACCGCTTCATTTGCTCCGGCGTGGCTGAGGTGCAGATATCCCAGTCAGACGGCGCAAGGCCAAGCAAGCTATCACGCACACATCCGCCGACAATATAGGCGTCGAAACCATTTTGATTGAGCGCATCTATTATTTTCTGGGCCTTTTCCGATATTTTAAAAGGCATTATTTATCACTCTTTCGTTGGCACTCAGCACAAATTCATCAATTTTTATATAATCCGGCTGCTCCGGCAGCCCGGTATTTGCCGCGGCATACGCGACTCTTTTTTCAAGCGCGTCAATCAGCTCAAAAAAGTCCGGCTTGTATGTCCCGTCTTCTTTCTGATACGCGCCGCCCCTGATGGACATCAGCAGCGCGCGGTCCTGCTCTCTGTATGTAATAATCTCTTCCTTCTCCAGAATATCCAGGCACATCAGGAACAGCCGGACGAGGTGCATGGCATGCTTATTCAGATGCGCTTCGTCCTTTTTGCGGTTTCTTTTATTCAGCTTGGCATAGTCCTTGACGATGTTATTCATATCCGCCCATATGCTTATATAATCCCGCAGCGGATAATTCGTCAAGTGCACATCGGCGAATATCTCTGATTCCAAATCCTCACGCTCAGATTTTTCTATATGGAGCTTGATAGACCCCTCCGGGAACTCCTCATATCTGTTCTTGAAATCCGCCATCGCCGACCGGCACGACCCGAGAATATGCCGCTCTTTTTCCGCCTGCGGATAGGTGTCCCGCGCGAGCGCGTTTTCCAGCCGCCGCAGCTGCTGATTGGCAAAACCGCTGAAGGACTGCACCGCCAATTTGGACAGAAACATTTTCCGGTTATCCAGCAGTTCCTGCCCGATGCCCGTCATTAAACAATAATCCTCGCGCCTGCACCCCAGCATCTCAATGGTGTTGGGGTTGCAGCTCGTTATAAGCTCAATCAGCTTCATAAAGCTATATATTGTCGTATCGGTGTTCGTGTCCACCACCTGCTCAAACCCCGACATCCTCAGCAGCTCCGCCCTGCTGTTCAAAGCGCAGCCCCTGAGGTCAACATCCGAGCCCTCAACATTCGTCCCATAAGCATAACTGCCGCCCAACGTCACAAACAGTACATTCTTCCCCAAATGCGGATTATCCCGAAGGAAATCATACTCCGGCCGATTTATATAGTTTTTGAAATCCAGCAATGGGGTTCACTCCTTTGTTATATCATCTTCACACTTGACGATGTGTATCAGACATTGAGTTTATGACAAATTCATCAAAGTTAGTTTCATTTACGAAATCGCCGGACGCTATCATGGCGCGGATGGCATCGGCGTTTTCCCACCGCGCGTCGCAGGTCTCGCCGGGCTGTAAAATGATATTTTCGATGGGGCAGTCGTGGGGAAATATCCAGACGTCCGCCCTGCAGGAACCGCCTGGCGGGTGCTGGTTTTCGTGGACAATCGTAGTAAGCAGGCGTCCTTTGCTCGGGTCAAGGGTGATTCCCAACTCTTCTTTGGTTTCCCGGAGCACGGTCGTCAGGCTGTCCTCTCCGGCAATGGCGGCCCCCCCGCACGCCTCCCAAATGTTCGGGGACGTCTTCTTTTCAGGCGACCGTTTGGATATCAACCATTCGCCCTTCTGGTTGTGAATCCAGACGTGGACGGATAGGTGGTATTCGCCGTCATACATGGGCTGTCCGCGCTCGATGACGCGCCCGGTCTTTTCGCCGTTGATGTCAAGAATATCCCATAATTCAGCCATGCAAATATACCCCCTGATGTAAATGTATAAAATTGTTTTCACCGTAACGGCGATAGTATGTGTTCAAATGTACTTATAATTCGAGGCCCATTCTGGCATACAGAAATGGGACAGGCTATCCTCAAGTCACTTGCTATTTCAAACCGTGTGCGTTATAGATGTGATTAGTGATGTCTTTAAAGTAGATACTTATGACGTCAATTTAATATCTATTTTCAAAGGTAGATATTTTTTGTGACATTATTATATCTACTTTTTAGGTAACTGTTCAGTCGCGTTAAGCAA
>DBTM01000092.1 GCA_002307055.1 Clostridiales bacterium UBA1316 | reverse complement strand
ACCCCTCCGATGTCAACCCCCTTTTCTCTCATTTTTTGCCCTTTTTTTATGAATTTTCTTAAAAGCATATCCCGTATTGATTTTAAAGTACGCATACAATATAATAAAAGCAATCAAATACGCATGCTGATACTATTTATACCCTCTTTCAGCTTTTTTATTATTAAGGAGTACGAAAATGCCAATTAAAATTCCCGATTCACTGCCGGCTAAGGACATTCTCGAAAATGAGAACATCTTTGTGATGACATCCTCCGTTGCGGTACATCAAGATATCCGCCCTTTGAAATTTCTGATACTCAATCTCATGCCGACAAAAATCGTGACCGAGACACAGCTTTTAAGGAAGCTGTCGAATACACCGCTGCAGATTGAATTCGAATTTCTGCAGACGATCAGTCATGAGGCAAAAAACGTCGATTCCCAGCACCTTGAAGCTTTTTATACATCATTTGACAAAATTAAAAATAATCATTATGACGGAATGATTATTACGGGTGCGCCTGTTGAAAATCTCGATTTTAAAGATGTTGACTACTGGCCGGAGCTCTGCACAATCATGGATTGGACCTCGCATAATGTCCATTCGACGTTTCACATCTGCTGGGGTGCTCAGGCTGGTCTGTATTATCATTACGGAATAAAGAAGGTTCAGCTGCCAAAAAAAATATCCGGTGTCTTTCGGCACAATGTTTTAAAGCCGCAGTCACCGTTTTTCCGCGGTTTTGACGATGTGTTCAATGTCCCGCACTCCCGCTACACCGGCATGCTGGAAGAGGATGTCCTGAAGGTTCCTGAGCTTGAACTCATGTCCGTATCAGACGAGGCCGGCGTTTTTGCCGTCAAGTCAGAAGATAACCGCCGATTCTTTATCACAGGACACCCCGAATACGATTCGGATACATTGGCGCTGGAATACGACAGAGACATAAAAAAAGGCCTTAATATCGATGTCCCGAAGCATTATTTTCAGAATGACGACCCGTTGCTGCCCCCCATCGTCACCTGGCGCGCCCACGCCCAGCTCCTCTACACCAACTGGCTTAACTATTACGTGTATCAAACAACACCGTACGATATCGAAAAGATCGGGGAATAATGCAACACTAAAGAGGCTGCCGCGAAACGTCAGGTGCTATGAATCGCCCGGCATTCTGCGGCAGCCCCTTTTCCCGCGTGCATTTCACATGTTGGTTGCTATGTAGCATTAGGTGCCGCACATAACACCGGCTGCAGCTGTATACTCTTGAGTGCCGCTTCCGCGGCAATGGGCAGCAGATTAAAGTCGGCGACGATGGAGCTTGGCTTCTTCATCGGGTCATCCTGATAATACGGGACGAAGTAATAATTTTTTCTGTTAAGAAGCGCCCCGACATTTGAAGCATTCCCGGATAAACCGTCATTGGTTGAAACAGCAATCAGAATTGGCTTCTGGTTGCGGAGATGGGCCTTGGCGGCCATTGTTACGCTGGAGTCTGTAACACCGGAAGCGAGTTTAGCAATTGTATTACCGGTACAGGGGGCAATAATCAGTAAGTCTAAAAGAGCTTGAGGCCCAATTGGCTCAGCGCTGCTGATTGTATGGATGATTTTTTTGCCGCAGAGCGTTTCTATCCTGTCAATAAAGCTCTGCGCTGTACCGAAACGGCTGTCAGTTTTATAAGCGTTCTCCGACATCACAGGTATCACGTTTTCGTATATCTCACAGATATTTTGTAATGCCCCGATTGCTTTTTCGAATGTACAGTACGAGCCGCAGAAGGCGAAACCGATGTTTTTTGAAATCATAACGCAATGCCCTTTTCCTTCAGGATATTATAAATAGTATCCCTGATGATCGCACCGGATGTGACGGGTGCAACCTCACCCGGCAGGCTGAGTGCCCAAACCGCTTTGACGCCGAGCTTGGATGCGGCTGAAAAATCCATACCGCCCGGTTTAGATGCCAAATCAAGACATAGGCAGCCTCGTTTGAGTATGGAGAGCCTGTTTTCACCCAGCACCCTTGCCGGTACCGTATTGATGACGACATCATACTTTGCCAGCGACGCGTCGATGTTTCCGGTTTCTTCCGCATCATAGCCATACGCCTTAATCCACGCCAAATCAGCATAGCTGCGCGCTGTAGCGGTCACGAAGGCTCCCAGCCCGCGCAGCCTGTGGCACAATATCTTCCCGATACGCCCGAAGCCGATGACCAGGCAGCGCGAATGGCATATTGTAATCGGTGTTTCCTCCATGATGAGCTGGATGGCCCCCTCTGCCGCCGCAACGGCGTTTGCCACGGCAAGCTCTTCCCGCTCCAGATAATCAATCAGCTGGATGCCCATCGAATCGGCAAGCTCACGCGTTGCGGCATCTATGCGTCCCGCGCATAAAATCTGCTCCGGGCGCAGAACGGAGAGTATCTCGCGCGTCGTATGCAGCCCCCCGCTCAGGGGACTGTTCAGCATCCCCTCCCGCGAGGTAACGGGCAGCGGCATGATAACGCATCCGGCATCATCAGCTGCTTCTCTGATGAGTGTTTTCTGCGTAACACTGCCTTCAAGACGTATTTTGTCTATTGCAAAAGTCGAAACCGAATGCCCGTCGGCTGCCAGCAATTCAGCCAGCTTCGCCTGACGCATGTCGCCTCCTATAACTGCAAATTTCATTAGATTGCCTCCTTAATTAACCCCGAGTATTTCCGTTTATTCTATTCTGCCCCCATCAACTGCGTGACAGTGCGTCTTGCAGAAACAGCGTAAGAAATGAACCGGTCCGCTTTAAAGCGAACCGGCTCATTTCTTTATTAATAATTATGCTGCCTGATCATTCCTTGTGGCACTCACTGCAGTCGCATGCGCAGCCGACGATTGGCTCGGGGTCGATGCCCTGGCGCTTATAGTAATCGGCGATGGCGGATTTGATGCCTTCCTCTGCGAGCACAGAGCAGTGGAGCTTTGCGGGGGGCAGTCCGTCGAGCGCTTCGGCTACTGCTGAGTTTGTCAGCTTAAGCGCCTCTTGAATCGATTTGCCTTTGACAAGCTCAGTGGCCATTGACGAGGTGGCAATCGCGGCGCCGCAGCCGAAAGTCTTGAATTTGATATCCTCAATGATATCATTATTGATCTTCATATAGATTTTCATAATATCGCCGCATTTCGGGTTGCCTACCTGCCCAACGGCATTTGCGTCTTCGAGCTCTCCCACATTGCGCGGGTTTGCAAAATGCTCCATTACTTTTTCTGAATACATGCTTATATCTCCTATATCAACTGTCTATTTTATATCAATAGTATCAGCGTGCAACCATGCGCTCAAGGCTTTGTCTGGCGGCGTTGGCTTCTTTCTCGTCGAGGTTTATTTCATATTCTTCGTTTTTGAGGCTGTTCAGGACGGAGGCAAGCGTAATTTTCTTCATATTTGGGCAAACAAAGGCGGAGGTGACCGAGAAAAACTTCTTCTCCGGCAACTCCCGCTGAAGCCGTGCGGCAATCTCCATCTCTGTGCCTATGATAACCTCTTTCGCCTTTGTTTCGCGGGCGAATTTTATAATTTCTGCCGTGCTGCCGATGAAATCCGCGTGTTTCAATACCTCGGACCTGCATTCGGGGTGAACGGCAAATTGGGCGTCAGGGTGCGCTTTTTTTGCCGCTAAGATATCCGCTTCGGTAATCCGGTGGTGCGTTGGGCAAAAACCGGTATGAAATATGAATTTTTTATCCGGCACCTTTGACGCCGTATACTCGGCAAGATGGACATCCGGAATGAATATAATTTCGTCTGCTTCTATGGCTTTGGCGATACGCAAAGCCGAGGATGAGGTGCAGCATATATCGGATTCCGCTTTTACCGCCGCCGACGAGTTTACATAACACACGACAGCGGCTTTGGGGTGCTCAGCTTTCAGCCGCCTGACATCATCCACCGTAACCATATCGGCCATCGGGCAGCCTGCGTCAGGCGCCGGTATGAGAATTTTTTTATCGGGTGAGAGTATCTTGGCACTCTCGCCCATAAAGCGGACACCGCAGATGATAATCAGCTTTTCTTTTGCTTCCTTGGCCCGTTTGGCCATCTCAAAGGAATCGCAGACGTGATCGGCAATGTCCTGCACATCAAGCGGGACATAATAATGGGCGAGGATGAGCGCATTTTTTTCTTTTTTTAATTTTAATATTTTGTTTTGGATTTCTTTAATATTTTCCATTGAGTCTATCCTCCCAGAGCGGTGACATAGCTCTGAGCTTTTCTATTATTGGCGGTAATTTTTCAATAATATAATCTATGTCTTCATCGGATGTTGTTTCGTTGATGGACAGCCGAACAGAGCCGTGCGCCACCTCATGTTTGAGTCCCGTCGCCAGCAGTACATGGGAAGGGTCTAGTGATGCCGACGAACAGGCTGAGCCGGAGGACGCGCTGATCCCCGCGTTATCCAGGGTCAGAACCATTGCTTCGCCTTCGACACAGTCAAACACAAACGAAGCTGTGCCCGGCAGTCTCCCGATTGGGTCGCCCGTCAGCTGCGAATACGGTATTTTGAGAAGCTCGGATATTAGCTTGTCCCGCAGCGCGGTTATTTTTTTGACGTTGCTGCTCATATGCGCAGTCGCTTCCTCAAGCGCTGCGGCCATACCGACAATACCAGCGACATTTTCTGTTGAGGAACGCCTTTTATTTTCCTGTCCTCCGCCATATAAAAGCGGCGGGATATAGTTGCCCTTTTTAATGTAAAGAGCGCCGACACCTTTTGGCCCCCTGAACTTGTGGCCGGCAATCGACATCATATCGATATTCATATCAACGACATTGATCGGTATATGACCGACAGCCTGAACAGCATCGGTATGGAACACTATTGCTTTGGCACGCGCTATCTCTCCGATTTCTGCGATAGGCTGGATTGTCCCTATTTCATTGTTCGCCGTCATGATGGTAATGAGGATTGTATCCTCGCGAATGGCATTTTTTAAATCGTCAAGCGATATCCGGCCGATATTATTCACAGGAAGGTATGTGATTACGAAGCCCTGCTTTTCCAGATATTCAAGCGTATGAGAAATAGCATGGTGCTCGATTGATGAGGTGATGATGTGCTTACCCTTTTTGCTCTTGATTTCAGCCGTCCCTCTGAGGGCCCAGTTATCGGCTTCCGTACCGCTGCCTGTAAAATAGATCTCCTCGGGCTTTGCCCCAATCGCCGCCGCAATTTTCGTTCGCGAGGCTTCGAGCCCTTTCTTTGCTTCTCTGCCAATGCTGTATATCGCCGAAGGATTTCCGTAATGCTCTGTCAGATAAGGCATCATAGCATCCAGCGCCGTTTTGGATAATGCCGTCGTGCCGGCGTTATCTGCATAGACTCGTCTTGCTGTCATTATAATCTCCAGTCTTGCCATTAGGGCTTTTCTCTTTATATCATGATTTCAATTTATACCACAGGGTAATTTTTGTCAACACGTCCGTGTTGATATTATACCCTTATCATGATATGCTGTACTAGGTTTATCCATAAAAATCAGAAAACAGCGCATTCATAAACAGATAGTAATTTCAACGTCAGAAAATTTTTGGAGGTAGAAAATGAAACGATTTATAGCAATCGCACTCGTTTTGCTGCTTCTTTTTTGTTTTACAACAGCATATGCCTCTGCGCCGGGTTCGTCCGGCGACCCTCTCATTTCGCTCAGTTATATTCATAATTCCTTCCTTCCGGCGATACAGCGTGATAATAAGACCCTCATCGACAGTTCCATAGGAAAATTATACAGTGATGCCCAAAATAAGCTCCAGGAAACCTATGATGCATCCGTCCTTCAGCTTGGCGGATATGACGGCTATGCTTTTGCCGGCACTTTTACAGCTGTGAGTCTCCCCGCGGGAACATCAGCGGAACTTGTTACCGGCAGCATCTTTATACTCACCGCAGGCACTGCTTCACTTACTATAAATAAGGGCACTGTTATTAATATTTCGACCGGCGAGGAGGTTGGCGCCTCTGCCTCCGTTACAGCCAATCAGCGGTATTTTTGTGCTGAGAACACATCGGCGCAGTTCTCCGCGGCGGCGAATGCCGCCTGCCTGATTGACGGATATTATAAATCCAACGGTACCGTCATCGTCAATCCGGTCTTATTCCTCGACGTCAGCACCACCGACTGGTTTTATAACGCCGTTAAATACGCGAGCGACAACAATCTCTTCAACGGCACAACCGCGGTGACCTTTTCACCGCAGACTTCAATGACAAGAGGCATGTTTGTAACAGTATTATATAGGCTCGCCGGGAAACCGGCTATGAACGCATCATCCGTTTTCTCCGACGTCGCCGCATCCCAATATTATTATAATGCGGTGGTTTGGGCAAGCACCAATAATGTTGCTGCAGGGTATAGCGACGGTCAGTTTCATCCCGATGATTTCATTACGCGTGAACAAATGGCTGTTATCTTATACCGATATGCGTCATACGCCGGCTACAGCCAGGTTTACGGGAATACATCCGTGTTTGATTCCTTCCCGGATAAAAGCGAGGCATCCTCTTACGCCGCAGATGCGTTAAAATGGGCGGCTTATAACACCCTTATCACCGGGGCTGACGGAAAGCTTCTGCCGGAAAGTACCGCTTCAAGAGCGCAGGTCGCACAAATTATGCATAACTTTTGCCAAAAAATAGCCGGTAAGTAACCACCGGAGCGCTCCTGAATAAAATATGGTGAACCCAAAATGGTTACCCATTATGGGCAACACAGATTTAGGAGGCATTATATATGTGCGCTCACGGATTTTTTGGCGATAACTGCGTATGGCTTGTCATCATCCTTGTCATCATATTCTGCTTCGGCGGCTTCACCATGTGCGAGAGATAACCCGGAACCTTTCACCTCAGCCAGAATAAGATAAACTGAGCCCTGAACTATTTTAGGGCAGAACATTTTGGGAGGAATCGATAATGGGCTGCGACCGTGGACTTTTCGGCAATAACAGCTGCGTCTGGTTAGTCATCATCCTTGTTATCATATTCTGCTTCGGAGGCTTCTCCTTCTGCGAATAATGATAGCCGCAGTTATAAAATAAATACGCCGGGCGGCTCCAGGCCATCCGGCTTTACATATACCTTTTTGCATACTGATTTTTCTGGAGTAACTCAAAATTATACATATTGATAATAGCTTCCTCACGTAGTATAATAATAGCACTTTCACCCGCGCAAACGGCTTTTCGGCGCGGGGCAAGGCTGCACTAGTCGGGGAGACAGCGGTGCCCTGTCACCTGCAACCCGCTACAGCAGGGATGAATTCCGGCCTTCGGATTTGTGATGTGTCGTCAGCCTCAGGTAAGCGGCGTTGACGAGCCGGTCTTGCGCAACGTAAATTCGTGAACCATGTCAGGCGGGGAACCGAGCAGCATTAAGCGAAATCTTGCGTGTGCCGCGAGGCCGCCGGCTCTGAGTCGGCTGCCTGGGTAACGGGCATATCACACCTTCAACGGCCAGTGTGCAGCCTTGCCCTGCGCCGCAAGCACGATGTTACCCATCGCACTTGCGGCAATAATGCCATGCGCGTTGCGCTGATTAAATAACAATCGGCACAACGCGCCGCTATATAACCTATGTTATGAAGAAGGGGCGCTCTAAAATGTATCAGGTTTTATACAGAAAATGGCGTCCAAAAACTTTTGATGACGTCGTTGGTCAGGAGCATATTTCCGAGACGCTCAAGCGGCAGATTTCCAGCGGGCGTTTATCACATGCTTATCTGTTTGTCGGCACGCGTGGCACCGGAAAGACAACATGCGCAAAAATACTCGCAAAGGCCATAAACTGCGAGCATCCCGAAAACGGCAGCCCGTGCAATAAATGCCATTCCTGCATGAACATAGAAAACGGCAGCAATATGGATGTCGTGGAAATTGACGCCGCCTCAAATAACGGCGTTGACAACGTCCGCGCGCTGCGCGAAGAAGCCGTTTTATCGCCGCTCGACGTTAAAAAGCGCGTCTATATCATCGATGAGGTGCATATGCTCTCCGTCCCGGCTTTCAACGCGCTGTTAAAGATTCTTGAAGAACCGCCCGAGCATCTGATATTTATATTAGCGACGACTGAGATCCATAAGGTCCCTGCGACGATTTTGTCCCGCTGTCAGCGTTTTACGTTTAAACGCATCCTGCCGGAAATAATCGCCGCGCGTCTGCATTACATTGCCCGGCAGGAGAACATCACTTTGACGAACGATGCCTCGAATCTTCTCGTGCGGCTCGCAGACGGTTCTCTCCGCGATGCGCTTTCGCTCCTGGACCAGTGCGCTTGGGATGATACCGTTGATTATGACCGCGTTTTAACCGCCATCGGTTTGGCCGGCAGCAATGAAATAAGCGATATCCTCTCCGCCGTTGCTAAAAACGATACCGCCGCCGCTTTAGACCTGCTGAACAAGCTCTATAACAGCGGAAAAGTCATGTCCTCCGTTTTGGAAGAACTGACAAATCTCACCCGGGATGTACTGATTACGCTGCTCATGCCCAAAGGCGGGACAGGTCTTCTGAGCGGCGGTTTTGATTACACAGTGCTGCAGCTCTACGCCAAGCATTTTACACCCGAACAGCTCCTGACTGTCATGGATATTCTGAGAGAGACGACGCAGAATTTAGCAAAGAGCTCCGGCGGGAAGCTCGATGTCGAACTGTGCCTGATGCGTCTGTGCGACAGCCGCCTGAATACCGATGTTACCTCACTGCTCTCGCGCGTGGCACAGCTCGAGGAAAGGCTGAGCAGCGATATCGATATTATTCCGGCTGTAAAAGCGCCTCCGGCCCAACCGGAGAAACCCGCAGTTAACCATTTTCCTGTGCCCGAAACAGCGCCGGTACCCGCAATAATGCCGGAAGCTGAAATTGCAGCGCCGGTTACCGCCGCCGAGGTGCCATCCCAGGCACTGTCCGGTGAGATATGGAGTAAAATTCTGGCACACGCAAAGCCAAAGATTGAAGAATCACGTTTCTCCTTTTTAAACGATCAGCTCCATTCAACTGCGTCGATTGATGAAAACACTTTGACTGTCAAGGCGAAAAACCCGTTTGCGGCACTGCGCATTGATGTACCGCCGGTGACGGCTGCCCTCAAGGAATCCGCAGCCGCGATTTTAAATAAAGTCATGATGGTTCGCATCGTCATGGATGACGGCAGCGCAAGCGGCGGTGGTGAAAAATTGGATGCTTTAAGCCGATTTTCAAATATAAAATTCGAATAAATAAAGTAAATCAGTAGCGCTTAGCTTATTTAAAATATTAACGAATGCAAGGAGTGACCACATTGGGTAAAGGCGGATTTCAAGGCAGCCACGGCGGCGGCATGAACATGAATATGATTAAGCAGGCTCAGAAAGTGCAAGCCGATATGCTGAAAATGCAAGCCGAGCTCGAAGAGAAAACATACACTGCCAAATCCGGCGGCGGCGTTGTTGAAGCAGTTGTCAGCGGAAAACATGAGCTTATCTCCCTGAAAATTAATCCTGAGGCAGTAGATCCCGACGATGTTGATATGCTGTGCGACATGGTGATGGCGGCCGTCAATGAAGCCCTGCGTCTGGCTGACACCACAATGAATGATAACATGTCGAAACTGACCGGCGGTTTAAATCTTGGTTTTTAATGAAATATTCATTTTCGTATCATACGCCGATCGGGTTAATTTGGATTGCCGAGGAAAACGGCGTAATCACTGACTTGAGTTTCAGTCCTAAGAATAACACGGAGAATCTGGAAACAACGCTGATCCGGCGCGCCGCAAAGCAATTGACCGAATATTTCCAAGGCAGCAGAACCACGTTTGACCTGCCGCTTCAGCCGCACGGTACACCGTTTCAGCTTGCTGTTTGGAACGCGCTGCGCGATATCCCGTACGGGGAAACCCGTTCATATAAGGATATCGCCATAACTATTGGAAATGTAAAAGCATGCCGTGCCGTCGGCATGGCAAACAATAAAAATCCGATATCGATTATAATCCCCTGTCACCGCGTCATCGGTGCCGATGGAAGCCTCGTCGGCTACGGCGGCGGACTTGATATTAAAAAATCACTGCTCAGTCTTGAGCGCAAGCTTGAATATTTTGTCGAGTGATTGGGTTTGATTTCAGAATTATTCGGTGATATACTTAAATAAATAGTGTTTGTCGGTTGGATGGCGTTAGCCGTTTTCAAGATGCTGCTTCTTGGGTGGGAAGTCCTTTTAAGGGCTGCCCACTTTTATTTTTTGGGGAGGGTTTATCGTGGAAAAAACATTGCTTGATCTGGCGTTAATTCTGATATGCACAAAATTCGGAGGTCTCATCAGCCGAAAAATAAAGATGCCGGAGGTGTTGGGCGCGCTCGTGGCGGGTGTAATTCTTGGTCCACTTATTTTAAACCTCGTGCAGTACAGCGAGAATATTAAGCTGCTGTCCAACCTGGGCGTCATAATGCTCATGTTCCTTGCAGGCCTGGAAACAAATGTTGAACAATTCAAAAAAGCAGGCAAGACCTCGTTTGTCATTGCTTTAGCAGGTATTATATTACCCCTGGGCTTGGGTACTCTGACCGCTTTCCTGTTTTATGAAAATATAGTAGAAAATATTTTTATCGGTGTCATTCTGACCGCGACAAGCGTCAGCATTACCGTGCAAACGCTTACCGAGCTGGGAAAGCTAAATACAAGAGCCGGTATCAATATACTTGGCGCTGCTGTCATTGACGATGTTTTAGGGCTCGTTTTAATATCGGCGCTGCTGGCATACAGCAATGGCGGAACGGGCGGGTCTCTCGTTTCCACATTGGTTAATATTGGGCTGTTTTGTATCGCCAGCGTTCTGGCGATTGTGTTTTTGCCGAAAGTGCTTAACAGACTTATGAAGTCCATTCAGCCAAGCCGAAGAGTGCTTACTTTTGCGCTGGCCGCGGCTCTGCTTATTGCTTTTGTCGCAGAAAGAATCGGTATTGCCGCCATTACAGGCGCTTATCTTTGCGGTCTTTTGCTATCGCAGATTGACCACAAAGAATATCTTGAACGCAACGTCAAAGCGATTTCAAGCGGATTCCTTTCGCTGATATTTTTCGCCAGTGTAGGGCTTGAAGCGAGTCTCGAAGGTATGAGCGGCAAAGTGCTTATCATCACGGCTGTAATGTTCATTGTTGCTGTACTCGGTAAATTGCTTGGCTGCAGTTTTGCCGCGCGAATGTTTAAAATAAGCCGCAGCGAATCGCTGCAAATCGGCGTGGGCATGATCTCCCGCGGTGAGGTCGCAATTATAACAGCGAATATAGGGCTTCAGAACAACATTATTACGCAAGAAGTTTTCATACCCACAATACTTGTTGTTTTGTTAACCACCATCGTAACGCCAATACTCTTGAAGCTCGTATTCACGCATAAACTTGAGCAGCAGCTCGGCTGAGGGTATTCGCGGCATGATGTCTCTCGCTGCAACGGACAAACTCACCGGTAATTTCACTCAAATGCAAAAAAAGCACTCAATCTTTCGATTCGGTGCTTTTCTTTATGATATTGCTCTTTCGAGGGGATTTGTTTTATTTGATTACTTTGGCAGATATTTAATCGGATTAACCGGTGAACCGTTTACTCTTATTTCAAAATGGCAGTGGATGCCGTTTGCATCGCCTGTTGCGCCCATATGTGCGATAACCTGGCCTTGATAAACACGGTCGCCTTCTTTGACAAGGAGCTCGCTGCAGTGCCCGTAATATGTAACATCCCCGTCGTCATGCTGAATTTCGACTAATAAACCATAGCCGGATGACCAGTCGGCTTTTATAACTTCGCCGCCGTCAGCCGCCGTAATTTCCTCTCCATACGAGCCTGCGATATCGATGCCCTGATGATTGGACGAACCAAAACCTGTCCGGTGTCCGAAGGGCGATGTGATTATACCTGCCGCCGGCCAGATATATTTTCCATACGACGCTGTTTTTGGCCTTAACGCCGTGCCGTCGGCAATGATCTCCGTGACGGGCGACTTCGTCATAATTGTGCTGATTATCTGCGATAGCTGCGCGCTGCCATTCACATAAACGGTATTTTCAGTGATGAGGTTTTCTCCAGCCGCACCTGCCGTTTTTATAACACTGTTGCCTTCATAAACTGTATCATCGTTATAATGCTGCACATAATACGGAACTTCTTTGGTGTACTGCTTTTGTTCTGTGTTTTCTACGGTCAGCTTAAATAAGGACGCCGTATTCGAAGGCTCCAGCATTGTTTTTATCAAAGCTGTATCCTGAGTAATATCATTACTGACGAATCGGTAATTCACTGTAACGGTATCGGTAAATTTGACAGACGACGTCTGCGCGGTGGAGTATTCATTGAGGATGCTGCTTAAAATATCGTCGAGCGCTTTTGCATTATCAGCCGCTCCGACAGCCTTACCGTTCACCTCAAGGACATACATTTTTGTCACGCCGTCTATACCGCCGACGATGGCGTTCTTAATATTCTCTGTGTCATCAGCCTTGACACCAAGGTCAGGTGATACGGATATGGAGCGGTCAAGCGAATAATCGTGACCGAAGATATCTTTGAGCTGTTCCTCGGCACCTGTGACAATAGCCGTAACATCCTCCATGCTCTTGGCTCTGCCGATAGGCTCTCCGTTAAGGTAAACAGCAAATCCCGTCTGGGTATTCAGCAAAACAACAGTAAGTATTAAAACCAAGGCCAGCGTCATTGCCGCCATCGACCAGGCGCGGTGCGTTTTATGCCGCTGTGAAAATGCCCGGTTAAAAAATGAACGGACGCAGATGACCGGTATTTTAACTATTCGATCTGTTTTCGGCTCAATTAATCTCACCGTATCACCTCGTTCTCACTATTTCTCAGTTGGGTAACATCTTCGTTACCATTAGTTACAGATTGTAACATTTCATATAATACATAATTTTGCCAACCTTGTCAACAGCAATTATAAGCATAATGATCAACGATAGCACAAAAGTAAAAAAGACATGCCATTAGAAGCAGGTCTTTTTTATTAAAAACGTCAATATTGTGCCTAAGAAATCTCATTTTTTCCATTTTTCAGCGCGATGGTTTTTACTATTGTGCACAATAACTCCGCGCAATTTTATACAATTATTACGAATCTGTATCTTCAAAGCATTTTCGCAGTTTTTCCAAAGCCTTTTTTTCAATTCGGGATACATACGAGCGGCTGATTCCGCAGTAGGCGGCAATCTCACGCTGAGTCCTTGGACTGATATTGTCAAGCCCGTACCGCATGGCAATGATCTCCGCCTCTCTGCCTGTCAGCGTCTCCTTGATATATCTGTTGAGCTGGGAACAGGTCTCCCGGGCACTGAGGTTATCGAGCATATCGTCTTCGACGCTGATAACTTCCATCAGTGACAGGCTGTTCCCGTCTTTATCCGTGTCAATAGAGTCAGACAGAGACAGATCTCCCGCTGTTTTTTTAAGGCTTCTGAAATACATCAGTATCTCATTTTCGATGCACCGGCTTGCATATGTAGCCAAGCGTACCTTTCGGTCGGGCTTATAGGTTGATATCCCCTTGATCAGCCCGATAGTGCCGATTGATATCAGGTCATCCTGCTCGCTTGTCTGCGTGTAATACTTTTTAAACTGATAAAGCGAAGGGAGGATTTTTCGCGTACGAAACGAATGTCCTGTGATCCCCCAACCTTAAGATGTATCTCGAGATGTATTTCGTCTTTTTTGCTGTCCGTCATCACGACGATATGGTCTAGTATGGTCGCCACCAACTCAGAGTTGACGCCGTGAGAAAAGTCAAGCTCCCGCTGGAGGGCGGTCTTTATCGCCTCCAGATTCTCAGCGGTGGCGGTTGATTTCGCTTGTTCAGCTCGCAGAACATTTAGTTTATTTTCAATAGTATGTATCTGCTCGTTAAAGCCGTCGTTGCGGCCTTTAAACTCGGAAATACTAATGGCACCCTCCACGCTCATCTCCAGCAGTCGGTCTTTTTTTTTGTTTGTTTGAGCAATCTCCTGCTCCAGTTTATCCGCATCATGCTCATAGTTGTGCTCATCCGGTGCGTTTTTTATAACTGCGACCAGCGCGTCGATGATGGCCTTTTTGTCTATTACAAGCTTGGCGAAAATCTTAGCCATGATCTCATCCAGCTCTTCCGTACGAAGCTGCGGCGCAGAGCAGGCGGCTCGCCCACGCTGACGGTAGACCCGACACTGCCAGACCTCTTTGTCGCCCATGGCGCTGGTGAGCACCTGCCGGTGAAAGCTGGCATCGTGCTCCTCGCAGATGAGCTTGCCGCTGTACACATAGCGGTTGTGGAACTCGGCACTGTTCTGGTGGGACTGCATTTGCGCGCTGCGGTATTTGTAGAGGGTGTTCGCCCTGTCCCAAAGCTCCTCGGGCACGATGGCAGGAACGTTCGGGTCGGGGTAGGTGACCCACTCGCTCTCGTCTAGGAAGGCGTTCTTTTTGCTTCGGTAGTCGATGGACTGGGTTTTGTTGCCGCAATACCAGCCCTTATATTTGGGATTCGTTAGGACATGTCGGATGGTCAGTACGTTAAACTCGTTCCCCTTACGACTGGTATAGCCCATGTCGTAGAGCTTCTGCGATAGGCGGCGGACACCCAGCCCCCCATTTGCATAGAGATCGAATATGAGGCGTACAACCTCAGCTTCATCCTCGTTGATGGCCAGTTTGCAGTCCTTCTTGTCGTAACCCCATATCTTGTCATTTCCCAGGATGCGGCCGTTGCGTATTGACTGCCGGAAACCGAATTTTAACCGTTCGGAAAGCTTTCGCACTTCATCCTGGGCTACGCCGGCCATGACGACCAGTCGGAACTCACTGTCAGTATCCAGCGTATTGATATTGTCGTTTTGAAACAGTACACCTACATTGTGCTCCAGAAGTTCCTGCGTATATTTAATGCTATCGAGCGTACTACGAGAAAAGCGGGATATTTCTTTCGTGATGATGAAGTCGAGGCGTCCTGCTTTGGCGTCCGCTATCATTCGATTGAAACTATCCCGCTTTTTTGTGCTTGTCCCGCTGATTCCTTCGTCGATGTACCCTTCGACATATGTCCAGTTGGGCTTGTTTTGAATAAACTCCGTATAGTACTGCACCTGATTTTCAAGGCTGCTGAGCTGTTCATATTTATCTGTGGACACTCTTGCGTAGAATGCAACCCGCAACGGCAGGTCGAAAATTGACCGTCCCATGCGCATCTCAGCGCGTATTTTTCGTACTTCCATTTATCGCCTCATCCTCCTCTGTCAAGCACACAGGATACCACAACACCTCCGGCAAGTCTACCGTAGAAGCCAAAGAATTTCTGGCCGATCTGTAAGTCGATTCTGAGATTAACCCAAGCTCAAAAACCCGCCCCAGCAGGACCGTCAGCATATCCCTCTGTGCGCTTTCCAAAATTATCACCTCCTTAAAACATATGAACACCAGTTATAAAAAATGCTAAGCGAATAAACACCCGACATAATAAATATGCTCAAAGCAACTTAGTCATTTCTGATACATATATTCCGAAAAACTATGTAGCACTTCTATTAAACACTATTTCGATCCTTCGGTGAAAAGTGCAAGGTTACAGGCTTGCCGCTTACCTTGATTTGCATGGTCTCGGATTTAGTGTCCAGCTGTGTTGTTTTCATAACACGCCCACCTATCACATCTCAATAAAAAATCATTTCGTATGATTTCACCCACAGCATTGAGTAGACCCTGAGGGAATGTGCAAAACGCCCATCATCGGAGACTGTAAAAGTTAGTTTCACAATATTCATACTTTGAACTTAATCTTCATTTCAATATTAAACAAAGGCCGTTCTGAACTCCGATGATGTAACCCTTTGGACATAGCTCGGCCCTCGTTTTATTCTGACATTAAGCCTTATTTCCGCTTATTGGCTCAATTCGGCACGACTCCCCGAGCCTCGGGCGACGAACAAAAGCTGCGGCGGGCACCGCATCACAGGAATCTCACCTCCACCGGGATTTCCGCTGACCGTCCCCATTGCTTGAGTCTGTGGCTGGGCGGGAGTATCGTTATAGGCTGACGCGGTTATCGCAATACAGCTTGCCAATGTCGTTGTTCGTACGGATGGGTACCGCTCGCCCCTTAAATGGCCGTCTTTGATGGCGGTTTACCGCCACAGGGGGTCTTAGCGCATCCTGCGAGGTTGCTGTCCCTCATCGGGCTCGTCAGTTAACGTACTTAGGTCGTCGGATATTCAGTTTTCAAGGATCAAAGGAGGAGATTGCTAACCCCCTCACTTACTTACACGTTGAGTGAGGGGGTTGAGCGGAAAAATTTTAATATCCTATCCCTTTTATTTAACTGGCGGATTGAAATTTTGTTAACCTAACGAAGAATTCTATAAATCATTATAATGATTCATAGACAATTTTGGAAAATACTCTTTAAAATGATGTCTGCTGCGATATATTAAAATCAGCATTTTGTCATTTGATAGCCTCTGTGACTCGTTTCGGCGGCTCTTCTTTAGCGAAAGCAATGTGTCTAAATTGCCCTGACAGTGCATAATATGATCAGTTGCATATAGTCTATCTGAGTAAAAGCCTACCCAAAAAGAGGGTAGGCTTTTACATGTAACAATTTGGCAACCAGACAATCTTAGCGTACGCACCTTAGTCCCTACGGTTTTGTGTCCCTATCTTTTGATGGGTTTGCTCTTCCCTGAAGAACTGCTCACTCTCGATTCAATTAAACCATACTTCACCTTGATCCGATCGAGCTTTTCGAGCATGGGCTGAGAGAGAAACCAGAGGAAGATGACGGTGGCGACTGCTTGGACGAGGTCGAAGGGAAACCCCATGAGATAAGCAGTCAGAAACATCGTCCATGTCGGATGGTCGTTGTACATGATGACAGTTGCGGGATTCATCACACCGCCGTAAATAATAATGGCCGCAAGTCCCCCAAAGATGCATAACGGCAAACGGCTGCGGCGGAGGACCCCCTTCCTGAACAGTACACCCGCACAAAAGCCGATAATACCCATGGCGAACATTTGCCACGATGTCCAAGGTCCCTGGCTGAACATTATGTTAGAGGTGAGCATCGTGACAGCACCGACGAGGAAGCCCGTCTCGCCGCCGAATGCGACACCCGATATGATGACCATTGCCTCCACGGGTTTAAACTGCGGCAGCATAAAAAACGCCGCCCGTCCCGCCACGCCCAGCGCGCATAGGACAGCAATGACGACAAGCTCCCGCGCCTGAGGCTTGCGTCCCTCAAAGAGCAGAAAAAACGGCAGCATCGTCTCTAAAACGATGAGCATGGAGACAAAGTAATATTTCCTGTCGCCCAGCCAGTATACGCCGATAAAAATCGTCAGCGGAACGGCGAGCAATATCATTACCGCCGCCGCGACGGTACGCTTTGACAGGCGCCGCTGCCCAACGGGTACCTGCTCATTGTCAATAGGCTTTTCTCCGCGGCGGTTAATGGCCACCGACAGAACAACGGCGACCGCGAGAATAATGATATACAGTCCCATCTTATTCTTACCCATGAGCGAGGGGATGTTCGGTTCCGCCAGCGCGAGATAAGCGGCGGCGAGCAGGGCGGCGCCCGCTGCGCCGGCTAAGAGCTTACGCCACAACGGCAGCTTTTTGAGTGTTTCAACAGGCGGGTCGGTCTCCGGATCCGGCAGCGTCGTGTCATCCTCCTGCAGCACCGGCTGGGGCGGGACGATCCCGTCACAGGCGGCAATCACATCCTCCGCTGTCACAGCGCCGGGCAGCAGATGGCGCGCCATGCGGTTTGCGGCTGTGGTGTAAAAGCTGTTACCGGAGAAGAACGCGCGAGGTTCGTCCTCCATAACGATTGAGCCGTCGAAAAACAACGCGCAGAGGTGGGCGTATTTGGCGCAGAACTCAATGTCGTGGCTCACCATAACGACGGCGACGCCACGGCGAAGAAGACTCTGTAAAATTCCGGCAAAGATCTGCTTGAACTCGGCGTCGAGCCCCTTCGTCGGCTCGTCCAGCAGCAAAATTTTTGGGTCCAGCAGCAGCACCTTTGCCAACGCTGCCCGCTGCTGCTCGCCGCCGGAGAGGTCGTAGGGGTGCCGCTCCAGCAGTTCCTCCAGCCGGCACAGCCGGACAACATAAGCCAGCCGCTTGTCCCTGTCCTCGTTTGCCAGCTTCCGACTCTTTATGATTTCCCACAAATCCTCTCGCACCGTCTTCTTTACAAAAAGTGCCTGAGGATTCTGCGGCAAGACACCCAAAAGCCCGTCAAACTGATTTTTTTGTTTCTCCAGCTCCCGGCCTTCGAGCAAAACCTTGCCCCGGTAGGGCTTGTTGACTCCGGATATCACCGACAGCATCGTCGTCTTGCCCGTACCATTGCCGCCGAGGACGGCGAGAAACTCGCCACGATAGGCTCTGAACGACAGACCGCGCAGCACATCCGGCAGGTCCTTTTCATACTTGAACCATATATCTTCCAGTATAATGACCGGCTCGCCGCAGCCTGTTGCAGCGGTTGTGTTTTCCGGTTTGGCGGGAGTCTCTTTGAGCTTGTGATCCTTAGCATATTCGTCCAGCCACAAACGCCCGTCGCGCACCGTAACGGGACAGCGCCCAACGCTGGGGACGGCTGCGAAAACGCGCATCGGTGTCGGCATGGCGAGAAACATGGCGTGCCCGTGTTCGCGTAAGCTTTCGCCAATGTCCTCCGGCGTCCCGTCGCAGATGATCTTCCCCGAATCCATGACGAGCACGCGGTCGCTCATGGGGAAGACCTCCTCCAGCCGGTGCTCTGTCATGATGATAGTTGTCCCCAGCTCACGGTTGATCTTACCCACCGTGGCGAGAAAATCCGCCGCTGCTATCGGATCAAGCTGGCTCGTCGGCTCGTCGAGAACGAGCACGGACGGCTGCATCGCCATGATTGAAGCGAGATTCAATAATTGCTTTTGCCCGCCGGATAACTCTGTCACGTTCTTGTAAAACCATGTCTGGATGCCGAAGAAGCTTGACATCTCAGCCACCCGACCCCGAATCGTCGGCGTATCGTATCCGAGGCTTTCCAGCCCGAAGGCCAGCTCGTGCCACGCCTTGTCCGTGACGATTTGATTGTCAGGGTTCTGCTGCACGAAGCCGATCCGTGCGCTCTGCTCCCGCTGGTCAAGGGCACTCAGCTGTCGTCCTTCAAATAGTATTTCGCCGCTCAAAGCTCCATGCGGTGCCAGAACGGTTTTGAGCTGACGTAAAAGCGTCGATTTTCCACAGCCGGACGGTCCCGCCAGTGTGACGAACTCGCCCTGCCGGACGGTGAAGCTCACGCCGTCGAGCGCTTTTTTTATCTGTTCCGGGTAGGAAAACGTCAGGCCGCGGACTGTAAAGCTGTCCATTTATTATCCTCCGTCATATTGCTGGCCACCGGCGCGAGGGACAGCGCGAAATATACGAGAAACAGGCTCAGAGGAAACGCGCCGAAGCCCACACCCTTCATCGTCGGGTAATACCGCCATGTCAGGCCGCCGAACACAGCGCCGAGGATGATATATGCCCCGCACAAGAGCAAAAAGATGAATGCCGTGCGGTCACGCTTGTCAAATCGGTAGATGGAAAACGCCGTCCGCCCCGGCAGGCCGTAGCCTCGGCTCTTCATGCTGTCCGCCGTCTCGATGGCGTTCTCCAGCGCCCAGGTGACCATGATAGAGAGAATCGTCAGGCCGTTTTTCGCCCGGCGCAAAACTCCGCCGTTCGACATGTCGCGCCCGACACACTTTTGCGCGTTGGAGACAACCTTAATCTGCGCCGTGAACTTCGGTACAAAACGCAGCGTCATTGAAAGTATGAGTGACATAGCCGGTATGACCCGCCCAAACAGGTACACGAACTTGTCCGACGTCATAACGACGTTGTAGCAGCTAAACCATGAAATGACCGAAATCAGCATGGCTGCCGCCGAGATACCATAGGTTATGGACTCCAGCGTCAGCGGGTTTCCGCTCGGCAGATATGTCAGGATCGTCCCGCCCTCATGGCTGAAGGCGGGATTGATGAGCGCTGCCATGAGGAATATAGGCAGCATAAACAGCAGATTGAACCGAACGGCCTTTTTACCGTTTAAGTAAACTGCGTAGGTGACTGCGGAGACGAGCGAAATTCCCAGGCAAACGGGGTGCATAAATACCATTGAAAATACCAATACAAGGCCAAAGTACAGAAAGTTGACGAGCGGGTGATAGCTGGAAAACGAATCTTTACTCTTCATGCCGCCTCACGATCCCACCGAGTAATATCCGCCCACATCGATGCCGAGATTACAGGTATAGACCCACTCGACGACATCCCCATCCTTCAGCTGGTACCGACTGCACCCGTAATTAGGAAACCAGTTATTTACCTTGTACATCCAGCCGGAGAGCTCACCGCAGTCAAATTCGTAAAGATTGTTGATACCCTCAATGTACGCCGAATTGTACATAGGTGTGTTCGCAAACTCCATGTGTATTTTAGCCTTCTTCATTTCCCGCTGGAGCACGTTAAAGACGCTCTCGCCCTCGTAAAAGGTCACGGTGGTCGTGGCAAAGATGACGCCGTCCTCCAGCACCAACTCCACCTTGTTCGGATCAAGCCAGGACATGTTATCCAGAATCGTATCGCAGCGCACAGACAATGTACAGGTATGTGCCCTATCTGTGATAACAGCGTTCTCCGGTTCGACGGGAATGGGCTTCCCCTCGGGTACGGGATCCGTTAAGTACTGATCTTTGCCCGTCTGGGGATTAATCTGCATACCCTGCGACTCGGAGTACCCGGCATCACCCCTCTGAACACCTGATGAGGAACCACCCGCGATGGACTCCGCCAGTGCCAGTTTCTGTTCGACTGTCAGCGGCTTACCGCTGTCAGAGCCCGGCGCTGGCGCGGCCGAAGGGGACGTACTCGAACTGGCAGGCAGCTCGGGCGATGCCTCTGGAAATGCAGAAGAGGAAGGTTTGGACGTCTCGGACGGCGATGCGCTCGATAGGATATTGGACGGTGCTGCGGTAGGCGACACTGTCTCCGCAACAGCCGAAGTCGGTTCCGAAGCTGATGGAACCGACGAGACTGACGCGCTCCAGCCCTGAAGGCCGGGCGCGCTCCCGCCGTACCAGAACGCGAAGCCGAGCGTACAGACAACAAGCGCCGAGACGATGATTATCCGCTTATGCTTCTTGAAAAGGTTTTTCATATTGACACCTCACCCCATCACAATAAATTGGCGATCCCGAGCAGGTTGAACAGCATCTGTGCCACCTCGCTGCGCTTGATCGGCTCCAGGGGCTTAATTGTCAGCGCCGTCTGAGACAGAATATCCTGACTGTAGCAAAAGGCCAGTGACGGTCGCGCCCAATCGGCGGACGTCACATAGTCGCCGAACTGGGCGAGCACATCGCGGATCGCACCGCTGTCCATGACGGTGTCCAGACCGCAGAGCTTTGCGGCTCTCGTCACCATGACCGCAGCTTCCTGACGGGTGATCGTGCCCTGCGGATCAAAACCTGTCACCGATTTGCCGGTCACAATGCCGTAGGTGTTGGCTGTCCCCACATAGGGGGCGTACCATTCGGTGGATTCAAAGTCGGAAAAGACGATGTTGGCTTTCGGCACAAGGCCGAGCGCACGTACGATGATTGATGCGAACTCCGCGCGCGTCATGGTTGCGTCAGGATCGAATGTTGTCGCGGTCTTGCCGGTGATGATTCCCCTTGCGGCCAATGCCTCGATGGCTGTTATTTCGTCGGTATAGGTAATGTCGTCAAAAGTCGTACCGGGCTTCGTGATGGGCACGGCGAGGACATCCGCGTTTTTACCCTCTAGACCCGCGCCCTTCGTCGGCCCTGTGCTCGCGCTTACGCCGATCTTTAAAGCGTCGCTCATCCGGTACAGGCTCAGTTTGCCGTCCCGCAGGCGCTGCGCGGCGATGAGACCATACAAGGCCTGTTCGGTTGCCATCTGGTTCGAGCCGCTGCCGTCCACCGTATGCTGGAAGCCCTTGCCGGGCAGATAATACGTCATCAGATTATCGAGCAGCGTCTGGCCATTTTTGACAAAGCGCGCGTCGTCCAGCGGAATCCCCAGCTCCGCGAGCGCGACGAGTATCTGCACGATGCTTTCCGAGTTTGGCGTCCCCCAGCTTGAGAAACCGCCCTTTTCGTTCTGCTTTGCGGACATGCACGCGAGGGCTTCATCGGTGGCTTTCTTGACGTCGGTTCTATCTTGATATTTAGCCAGCGCCTGCAGCGCCATGCCTGTGATGTCGGGATCGGAAACCTGATCGCCTGAGACAGCCGCCGACGTACCGCCAAAGAGCGACCAGCCGCCGTCGGAAAGCTGGCAATCCAGAATGCGCTGGACATACATTGCTCTGGTAGCCTGCGTCTTTGCGGCGGGATTCTTCGGCATGGCGTAATTACCGGCGTCGAGTGCGATAAGCGCCCAGATTGGACCGTTGAGCCCCTGCCAGATCGTCTTGTCATAATCGCCCAACGGCGTGAGCAGGTTATAACCCGCTACGTTCGTCGGGTCCTTTCCAATAGCCGTCAATGCCAGGGTGACACGCGAATACTCCGTGTACTTCTTTTGGTGCAGCACGCCCTTGCAGGCTTCGACATATTTCTCCGCTGTGGCGTAATAATCCTGATAATACTGCCCCGGAACCGCATAGCCGCTGCGTGCCAGCCCCATCACGGCCCACTCGCCGCCGATGGAGCCCACCTGCGGGTCCTTCACCGTGCTGTAGACATAAGCCGCCGTGTCTGCGATTGCCGCATCAAGGTCAGTAGAGGTGACAGCGAGCGATACGGCGGACAAGCTTACCAGCAACACAATTGTCAGTAGAACGCTGACGCTTCGTTTGAACAAACTAAGCATATAGACCACTCCTTTCATACAAGCCCCTTTCCCGCTGCCGAGTAATTCTCTGGCAGCGGGAAAGTATTCGGCCGGGGAATATTTTATTTCGCTACGTTCTCAATAAAGCGCATAAGAATTGTGGCTACCTGCGCGCGCGAGGCGGAGCTGGTGGGGGACAGCGTCGTCGATGTTGTACCGGTGATGAGGTTTTCGGCAGACGCCCAATTCATGGCGGTACCCGCCCATGCGCTGACGGAAGACGCGTCGGAGTACACTGTCAACTCGGCGGTTTTCGTCACATTGTAGCCTTTATATTTTGCATAGTTCAGCAGGATTGTCGCCAGCTGCTCGCGCGTCACGCTGTCGCTCGTGCCAAACAGGCCACCGCCGTAACCGTTGACGATTTTATTCGTGGAGGCCCAGATGACGGCGTCCGTGTACCACTCGCCGTTCTTCACGTCCGTGAAGGCATTCGCTCCCGTGACAGATGGCTTACCCTCCAGTCGGTAGAGCACCGTAACGAGCATCGCACGCGTCATGTCGGTATTCGGCTCAAACGTTGTTGCGCTCATGCCGCTCATCAGGCTGTTCTGCGAGACATACTTAACTGCGTCATAGAACCAGTCGGTGGATTTAACGTCAATAAACGGATTCGTCCAGACTGATGAATAACCCACCAGATAGTACGACAGGTGCGTCGTCGTAAAGCTCGCCATGCCCGTTGTTTTATCATAAGTCGCAGTCAGCTGCTGAAGCTTTCCCAAGTCGTCCAGATACCAGACCGTGACTCCCGATGAATCTTCGCCGTCCTTGAGCGTATATGGCAGCGCGACCGCGATGCTGCTCCCGCCGAAGCTGGTGATATGTGTTGTGCCGCTCAGGACCGTGATGTCGTAAACCGCGCTTGTGCCGACAGCCTTCTGCTGGTTCACCGTCAGCGTAGCTTTATCCACCGTACCGAGGCTGATGGTGACGGTGCTTCCGGACGCTTGAGTCACGAAGGAATCCAGCGCCGCGTTTGGCAGTGTTATATTGCCGACAGGTGTTTCAATCGTCAGTGAGGCGGTCGTTTCGGATGCTATAGATGATACAGACGCTTTCGGTACATTAACTGTAACCTTGTTCGCCATACCGGTGATATTTGGTGCGATAGTGATTGTCCCACCGTTTTCTTTAGCTTCTTTGATGGCGTCCGTCAGGTCGGACTCATTCAATGACGCCGCCGCTGTCCCGTTCGTCGCCGTGACGGCGGGAGTTATGACGGTACCGGTGCCCTGCTCCTTGTCGCTGCCTGTGATGGCGGGCGGCGTATCAGTGGCACCTTGCGTCTTCAGCCATTCCACGGCGTCGTTATACTTTTTCGCATCACCCACCGTGATGTACTTCTGCTGCTCGGCATCCAGCTTGCTGTAAGCATCGTAAGCGGCCTGCACCTTGCTCTTGTCGGCGGTGGTCAGCTTATCTGCGGCTGGGATGGCCGCCAAAAGCGATTTTACTGCATCAATCGCAGTATAACGGGAAATTTGGTTTTCCGCATTGGTCAGCGCAGCGTAATTGGTGACCTTACCCTTTGCCGTATCGATCAGCGCATCGTAAGCGGTCCGGGCCAGAGTCACCTTGCTCTGAACCGTTTTATAGTTGGAATAGGTGATTTTCGGTATTTCACTGATCAGCGATATCACGCTGTCCGCGTTGGTGCTGCTGACGATCTTGATACTGTACCAGGTGCCGGAATAAGCAATGGTATTTCCCGACTGGTTGTTCATGCTGGGCCAGCTATAATCGCCGATACCGATGTTGATGGTGTCCCCCGGCTTGACCGGGATGGACTCGCCGCGGCGGTACCAGTTGTCTCCCGAAGTTTCGTTGAGATAAATCCGGACCTGGTAGTTCTTATTCGCCGCCGAGGGCGTTACCGAAACTGCACCGCTTTGTATGGCTAGAATATAGCCAAACGTATCGCTTTGGAAGGCGGGCGTTAAGGTTCCGCCGGAAACGCTCAAACCTGACAGCGCGGTATTGGCGTTCCCCCATGTGCCGCTCAGGTCTTCCCCGTATTTGTCGGTGAACATAATCCGGATCTCGTCGCCGTCACGAAGCAGGTAGCTCTTATTATTGGCATAGACCGAAAAGGATTGAAAACTCTCGTTGACAAACCAGTCGTTGAGGGTACCCATCCAGCCGGACTTGGCGCTGCCGGTGAACTCTCCCAGCGTCTCGCCGTCCTTGCTGATGGAGGCCAGATAAGTGATGGTGTAATCCCGCGGAGAGCTGCCGCCAGAGCCGCCGGTTCCCTTCCAGGTGAAGCCTGCCTGATCCAATGCATAGAGAGCGGCCGTCATCATTGTTGAATCATCGTTTAACGGAACACTCACATCGGTAATTGTCCCGTTGATCGGGCTGCTCGGATAAGCGGTGTTTTCAATAATAACGCGAGCGGTGCCGTGGGTACCGACCGTGCTTCCCGTTTGGCCTTCCTGCGCCAGGGTTTTGACTGCGGCCATGGCACTTATGGCGGAAGCCTTCGCGCTGTCGATGGCGGTTTTATCTGCCGCGGCGCCGATGGCCGCGAGGCCGGCGTTGTAGGCCGCGGTCAGCTCCGCCCATCTCGCATTTGAATAATTAGCCTTGGAATAGCCCTGATAGGCAGTGGTCAGCGCGGATTTAGCGGAGGTGCGGATAAAATCGATATTGTCTCCGGACTGCGTGTATATGGTGATCGTTATGTCGCTTCTGGGGTTTGAATTAAACCCGACGCCATACGCTGTGTAAGGGGTAGAATTGGCCATATAGTGTGAGATTTCAGTATATTCCGCTCCCGTTACTTCGATATGGTCAATGGTAAAAGCGTCCGTTACCGGCATGCTGAAGTTAAAACCGATGCCCTCCTCTCCGTCAAGCCCGTATGTGCTCGTATACGGAGTCGACAGACTGGAGATGCTTTCGTTGCGGATAAACGGTGCATATATTGTGCCGGAAGCGTCGGCGTAATAATAGGAATATCCAATACTCGCGTTATAAAAATCCCCGGCATGACCGCCTACCACGTTCACCTTGACGGTATAGCTTTTATTTTCCGGCAACTTAGAGCCGTCCGTACCGAAAGCCGTCAGCAGGGCGTTCCACTGCTGCATCTGCGCGACGGTAAGTTGGGCTTTTTGGTAATCCGTCATCGCGCCGAAGTGGGTTATGGCTATGCCCATCCGCGGCACATCGCGCTGCATGAACAGTCCCGCGTCAATTTGCTCAATAGAGGGCAGCAAGGAGAGGTAGTGCGTCATCAGGTCTACTGCCCTGCTGTTGGCGGTATTCGCCTCGTCGACAATAGCAGTTATTGCCGTATGCGCGGCTACCTGCGCATCCCGCGCCGCCTGAAGGCTGACCGCGCTATTAATATTGTCCTTGCCCGTCTGGTAACTGCTCTGTATCTGCGCCCATTTGGCTGGTCCGATTGCCACCTGATCGCAGGAAGCCAGAAAACCGTCCAGCAGGGCTATCTGCTCCGCCTTGGCGGCAGTCAGCGCCGCGCCGTCCAGCGAAGTTACGGTAACGGTCGTCCTAGCGGCGGCGGCAAGAGACGGATACATGTAATTATCCGTATCTACGACGGGGTTGAAGGCCACCAACACATACTCGCCGGCCTCGTAAATTTTCGTTGTGACATTCCCCTGCGCGTCGGTAACGCCGTCCAGGGTCCGGTACGACGTCGGGTTGCCGCTTCCGTCCAGCCTAGCCGCCAGAACGTAGGCCCCGGAGAAGGGCGTGGACGTCCCGTCATACGTGGCTTGAAATCCAGAGACGCGGGACACATTCAGGGTGATATCCCCACCCTCCTTCACGGAAGACGCGTGGTTGCCGAACTGCAGCACGCCGATGTAGGTGATCGTCTTATCAAACGCGGCGGTATTTAAATGGCCATAATATGATGAGGTGGGCGACGGTGCCAGCAGCAGCACCACCTGATCGCCGTCCCGCAGCAAGAGGTCGGTCCAGTCAACCACATCAGACACTTGTTTTTTATTAATGGAAAGAACATTCTGGTCAGCACTCTGATCGGCAGGCCGCATCAGCACGCCGTTGAGATAGACGAGCCATTCGTACATGTTGCTGTCACCGTCGCCCTGCGAGTTGAGTGACAGGCCCGCCGTGTCGACCAGATTTTGCAATGTAAACCCGCCCGACAGCGTCACATGGCTGTTGTAATACGTCCCTTCTTTCGGATCGAGAACGTATGCGGGATTGCTGTTGAGCGCGCGGTTGTCCGCCACTCTGAAGGACACGTTGATGCTGCTCCCTGCGCTCTTCAGGCCGGTGTAATAGCTCTCCCACAGGGCCTTGGCCTGCACCTGATAGCCGTCCACTGCGGTTTTTGCTGAGGCCTCCGTGATCGCGCCGTTCAGAGTGAGAAAGGACTGCGCCGAATCATAAGCGGTTTTAAATGTGGTAAAGCTTGTTGTTTCATATGCCATGGGCTTGTCGTACGCCGCCTTGAATTGCGTCAGCATGGCGGAGACATTTCTTTGCCAGAATATTCCTTGGTTGACATCATAGATTTGGAGCAGGCTGTCGTATGCGCTTGTGAGACTCGCAGCGGCGGCGTCCATGTCTGACTGATGTATCGCGTCCGAAGGTTCTGGGCTTACGGCAGAATCCGGGCCGATGTTGCGGTCAGACGGCGAACCGTCCTGATTGTAGAGGGCGTCCATGAGTTCCTGCGCGTTTTGCAACGCGGTTTTGAATCTGTTCCAGCTTAGCGCGGTATAATCCGATGACTTTGTTTGAGTGTCCGTATACTTGGCGTTTGCCGTTCTATAAATATCATATAACCCGGTCAGATTGACGTTTTGCCGGCTGATAAGCTTCGTGATCGCGGCGTCGAGGACGTTGGCCGCATTGTCAACGTCTTCTTGCGAGACAGTTGAACTGCTATTGATGGAATTCGCTGCCGTCAAGGCAGACTGCATATCGCTCCAAAAACCGCTTGCGCTGCTGTCCTTGCCGTTGTAACGGTCTCCGGAAGTATAATAGTTGGCTCCAACGAGAGCTGTGGCGCTGCTTATAGCGCTCTGTAGCCCTGTTTTATCTGTAAGCGTTTCTAGATGAACCGTATAGACGTTATTGGCGTTGCTGTCGTTTTGCCCGTCATTGGCTTTAAAATACAAGACGGTGGGCGTGCCTGAATACGTCCCCGTATAGGTGCTTCCTGAAAAAGCCGTATATGTCGTGCCGTCGGTTGAATATTTGTATGCTAGGACAACGCCCTCGGGGTCGGCGAAGACACCGCTCATATTGACTGTAAAAGTCGCATTTCGCGCGATATACATCGTCTGTGTTTTGGTAACTGACCAAATAATTTCGGGGGGGAAGTTGCCGGGATCCCCGCCTTTCTGTAGGATTAAATCGCATTGGTCTCCATTGGCATTATTGGAATATAGAGTTACATAACCATATGTAGCCGTACTAGATAAACCCAGTAAGGATACGTAAGAAGTCGCATCCTTAAGATATGTGTCCAACGGAATTGTGAAAGTGGAGGTGGCGCCGTCATATGATGCGCCAGTCCATGATTTACAGTTCTTCTGTGTTGCAAGTTCAGATGTGATAGCGACGCCTTTGTTGCTTTTTCCCTTAATATATTGCGGGGTTCCATTACTGTCTCTGACAATATTAATTGATGTGGCGTCGCTCGGAACGACAACAAGATATGCATTTCTGGATGCGAAGTAGGATACCGTTCTGGCGCTTCCCCCTGACGAAACGGTAAATTGGAACGCTCCGTCATGCGCATAAGCGCCCGTCTGGAAAAGGCCTGCCACAAGCAGCAGGGTGAGTAATAAACTGGCAAATTTTTTTATTTTTTTCACTTTATTTCATTTGCCGTGGATGTGTATAGACACATCCACGGCAGGCCTCCTCATAGAGATTTTTAGTCTGGTGTTTTTAGCTTTACGAGAAAACGACCTTCAGAACGGTGACGCTGGCCAGCGCGTTGTCCGTGCCGCTGAGGCCCTGCGCGATGACGCGCGCGTACTGCGTTGTGCCGTTACTGCGGCTGAAGGTCATCGTGCTGCCGGAACTGATCAGCGCGCTGCTGCTCGCTGTCTCGCCGTACAAGCGGAGCGCCGTTGAATGGGTGATTGTTAACGTTGTAGAATTCGTACCGGACGGAACGGTTACCGTGGTCATTTTAAGTATGTCGTCCACAATGGGATTGCCGGACGTTGATCCGGCGCTGGCAGCTATTGTCGCAAATCCAGTTGGATCGATGTCATCCTCCGCCTGGTTCGTAGGCGTGTAAATCCCGCAGACCTCGGCGGACGTTTCGCCGAAGATGCCGGGGACGGTCATGGCGGTGCCCGTGCTGTTCATCGCGGCAGACGTGTAGACCCTGACATACCGGATGCTGGACAGGTCTACCGGCTGGCCGTTTGCGTCGACAGCCCAGGAGATGTCATAACCGTCGCCGCCGGTGCCCGTGTTGGCGATGGTGTATGGATTCACGACGGTGCCATAGCTCGAGCCGTTGATGTGGACGTCGGCGTAACCGAACTGGTAGTCGTTTGTCGTGTCGGTATCCTTCACAAGGGTCACGCCGGAATAGGTAACCGAGGAGGATGTGTAGGAGCTGGCGCCCACGGTGGCGCCGGAAATCTGCCACACACCGCCGTATCTCGCCGTCGTGGGATACCAGGCCGAGCCGCTGGCCTTAAAGGTCCCAGTGATAGCGCTGGAGAGCTGCGGCGCGGTGATGGAATACAGGATGTCGCTGCCGCTCAGGGTATAGGTGATGTCGGCGTTACGGATGGTATTGGCGGAATAATAGAGCGAACCCGCCAGATCATACCATGTGGTACCGTTTGAGGAAATCTTGACGGCCGCCGCCTCAGGGTTGCCGTTAAAGGCGTTGCCGTAGACGATGAAGTCAACGCCGTAGGGATTTGTTGCGGTGTTGGGAATAGGATTCGTAAAGGAATACTGGACATAGCCGCCCGCCGCGCCCAAGGATACGCCGGTGGCGGAGTAGGCGCCGACGATTTTTGGCGTCGTGCCCGTGGTGGTCGTGCCGTTGGAATAGGGGCTGCCCCAGCCGGAGCCGGTGGCATACTGCCCCAAGGGCAGATAGCCCATAAGGGCATTGGGCGTCGCGCCGCTGGCGGAGGGGAAGTTGTCCAGGGGAGCACTGAAACTCAGGGTAACCAGCGTTGTGGAGCCGTCCTTTACGGTAACAGTACCGGCTGCGGTCAGCTTTACGGTGTAGACGTCGGATCTCACCCCTTCGTTGATGTTAGCGGAAGGCGTTAAGCTGCTGTGCAGGGTTGCCACGCCGCCCGAATATGTAGCGAATTGGGCGCCGCCGCCGGCTTCAAGGGATGTAGTAGTGTAATTGTAATAAGCGTACAGACTCAATGTGTCCGGATAGAAATAGGCGCTGTCGGAACCTGTGTAATTGGCCGTGTACGACGTGCCGCTACCGGTGATGGTCATCAGGCTCTCCGGAGGAGTGGAAGCGTAATTGGGATCGCCAAACTGCATGGCTACCCCGTCATAGGTCGGTACAGTGGCGGAAGCACTTATGGACAAAGCACCTATCAGCATTGCCAGGGTAAGGATGATGACGAGGATACGTGGAATACGTTTTCCTTTTGTTAGCATGATTTTACTCCTTTCAACAAATCGTCGTTTTTTATATCTTCCGTGGGTTTCCGGCCGGGATTCCCAATGCGTGGACTTATTTGCGTACCTCACCGCAGGAGCGCTTGATGTACCAGCGGCAGGGTGATCAGACCGGTTCGTCAGGGCTCTCCTTCACAAAAAGAAGCCCGGCAGACGCGGGTTTGCTCCCGGTCTGCCGAACCTCCGTTGTTCGGTCAGTTCATGCTTATAGTTTTACGCTTTTTTTGATTACCTCTGCTCTTACCGGCTTGCCGTCTGAAACGAAAATATGTAATTCTCCGTATTTCAACTCGCGGATCATTTGAACAAGGCGCTGTTCCTGCTCGTTCAAAATCAAGTGTTTGTCCTGATTTTTATCTTGCATATTGTCACATCCGTTTCTATCAACAGCTTGTATTCACAATTTTTCATCTCGTGGCATCTTTGAGCCGCATCCCAGGCGGTAGTCGCAATACCGCCCGGCGCGCACCCACAGGAGTTCACATGTCAACTATCAGAAGAAAGCTGGCGTTTTTCTTGGCCACGGGCTGGAGAAGAGCAGCCCGTGGCCAGCGCGAAAAGGGAATTAAGAAGCAGTGAGAGGCTTCCTTCAGGAATATAAAAACGGCTGCAACAATCTATTACGATTGTCACAGCCGTATTCCTGTACAATTAACTAGGCTCTGTTTCTACCAACAAGTAAGCAGAGCAATTTCAAAGCAGGTCTTCTGACTTACGCATATGGTCAATTATCTGATACGATAGTTCAGATTATTTCCCTGCGGCTTATGCTCTGCCTTCTCAGGTTTCCCCAATGACTGACTTTCGTCAACGAGCGCGGCCTCAACGCATACAGCGGCGGTACCGTCCGGGTTTCTCACCCGATTCCCTATTCTTCCCCTAAGGCAACCGGACATCGTCCGCTGCGCCAAAGGGAACACTTGAAATAATATTCTATTTTCTTATTTAGGGTAACACAAATGATTTTTCCTGTCAATGGTAATTAAGTAATTTGCAGACTCAGTATCATATCTGTCAGGCTTATTTACTACCAGCTGAAACTTGCTTTGGGCTTAGTTTTGTTACGTTCTTTTTTCTTTCTACAAGCCTGCCCATAAAGAACGCAATAATACCAACACCGATTCCTGTCTGTACGCAGAAGAGCAGGCTCTCGACTTCACCTGGCAGCTCGCCGCCTATAAGTTGTTCCAAGACCGGTGTCATCCACGGATGGTACTCGCCGCCCGTAATCTCGTTTACCATATTACTGCCCGCGTCGTCGGAGCCGCTGAATTCGGCACCTTTAAGAACAAATAACGGAACCAGCGCGATCAAGAGGGCGATAGCGAGCAAAATTATAACCTTAGTTTTTATTTTCATTTTTTTAACCCACCTTTATAAATCCGATATCTGTCAGTTCAGACTTCGCGTATGTTTCAAGAGCATAGATAATAACAACTGTCAGAATACCTTCGATCACGGCCAGCGGAACCTGCGTTGGTGCGAAAACGCCCAGGAACTTCAGCGCCGATGTCAATACGCCGCCCTGCGGGGAGGGATACGCGAGGGCCAGCTGAACACTCGTCACACAGTAAGTAAACAAGTCGCCGATCATTGCAGCGATGAAAATGCTCACAGCTCGAGGGGCCTTCAGGGTTTTGCAGAGCTTATAAAGGCCGAGCGAGACGAGCGGGCCCGCGATCGCCATGGAAAAGCAGTTGGCGCCCAGCGTCGTGAGGCCGCCATGGGCGAGCAGGATGGCCTGAAATATCAGAACGATGATACCCAGAATGCTGACGGCGGTCGGCCCAAACAGAATCGCGCCGAGGCCCGTGCCGGTCATATGCGAGCAGCTGCCTGTGACTGATGGGATTTTCAAGGAAGACAGCACAAAAATATAGGCTCCTGTAATGGCTAGGATGGTGATGGATTTGCGGTGTGCCGCCAGGGTTTTCTTGATGGACTGCCAGCCGATCACAAGAAACGGGATGCAGAAAGCACCCCACATGATGCAGTAGCCTGCCGGCAGGTAACCTTCCATGATGTGCATGGCTCCGGCTACCGGAATGACCCCAAAGGCGAGCGCGATGACTGCGGAAATTGTCAGTGCGATCTTTTGCTTTTTTTTCATAATTACGCCTCCATGTTTATATATTTCAGGCAGAAATTGCCAGAAATTGCATCTTTATTCTCCAAAATGGCTCTCAAATCTCTCGGCCTCTTAGGATAGGCCTGAGCGTCTGGAAGTATCTTGTTTTCCACAAGCATTTCGTAAACATCCAGCATGGCCGGCCGCTTTAAATTTGCCTGTTTCATCACCTCGGAATTGCTGAATATTTCTAGCGGCGTTCCGTCCGCGATGATTTTACCGTTGCAGAATACAAGAACGCGTTCAGCCCATCTGTAAGCAAAATCCACATCATGCGTAGAAATCAGCATCGTTTTGTCCTCACCGCAGAGCTTATACAGCACTTCCTCCAGCATCATGGCGTTCAGCGGGTCCAAAGACGCTGTCGGCTCGTCAAATATCATGATATCGGGCTTCATCGCCACAATATCGGCAATACTCACGCGCTTTTTTTCGCCGCCGCTGAGATAGTGTGGCGGCCGGTCCTCAAAACCCGTTAGATTCATATAGGTTATCGCCTCTTTGACGCGTTCGAGCACCTCCTCCTTGGGAAGCCTCAGGTTCATCGGCCCGAAGCTAATCTCCGCACGAACCGTCGAGGCGATGATCTGATTGTCGGCATCCTGAAAGACAATGCCGATGTGTTTCCGAAGCTCGTTCAAGTTCTTTTTGGTGACCGGCATTTCTCTGTATGTAATTTTCCCATCCGTTAGGGCGTAGACACCATTGATATTCAAAAAAAATGTAGACTTTCCCGAACCATTGGACCCGACGACGGCGATTTTCTCGCCTTCGTATATTTCGATATTGACGCCGTCCAGCGCGGCCTTTCCGTTTCCATACTCATAATGAAGATTTTCAACCTTTAGCACTCTATTTCTCATTAACGCACAACCTCTCTTGTCAGGAACCATAACAGCAGCAGGTATAAAATGAACGCCGCTGCCGGAATAATCTGCCGGATCTCCGCTTTTTTCTCTTCCTCCAAAAATCTCAGCTCGCCGTCATAGCATCGCGCTTCCATGGCATCGTAATAAGCGCCGGCCTTTTTCAAAGACAGAACGAGCATATTGCTTGCGACCTGCCCAAACGTAAAGCAGGCAGTCTTAAAACAGCGGTAGCCCAGGCGGGATTCCGCGGAGTCTTTCATTTTGGCGAACACCTCCAGCAGAATAAAAATATACCGGTAGATCATATTCATCAGGTCGATAAAGCCTTGTGGCACATGTGTCTTTCGCAAGACGGAAATAATTTCGGTGGAGGGCGTCGTCAGGATCATCAGCTGTAGTGCGCTGATAGACGCGATAATCTTCAGCATCAGATGAATGCCGTTTTCCAGCATCGCAGGTGTGGTGTAGAGATAGGTAAAGCCTAAATTCAGGGAGTATCTGCCGATGGGGTGTCCCGCGAAATCGAGGATAATAGCAATGACGCTGATGAGTATAAATGACAGAGGTATGGAAAGCACCGACAGGTAATCGTGGAACGTCAAGCCCCCTACCTCGATGACAAGAAAGGCCATTGCGAGAATCACAACAACGGAAACGTACACATTGTTCAGTGTGATGCACAAAATGATTGTCACCAGTGAAAGCAGGACCTTGAACATCGCGTTCCACCCCCTGATTTTGGAGGAATACGCGAAGTAATCGATTGAAACCCACGACCCATGCTTATGCCTGATATGACGGTGTCCGTGCGCTCCGCCGCCGTGTGTGTGACCATCACGGTGCTTGATACCAAAGATAGTAATGGAGAGGATGAGCATCGCAGCTAAGACAATGTATTTTTCCATATCACCTATTCTCCAGCTTCTTACCCCATGTCAGCATTTTTGCGGAGTTCAGCACCACAAAAACTGAGGAAGCGTTATGTATGATCGCGCCAATCACGGGATTCAAAAAACCAAGGGACGAAAACGTTACACCGAGAACGTTGACAACACAAGCAAAAACGAAGATATTTTGGCCAATAATCCGGTAAGTCTGTTTTGACAACGCGTAGGTAAAGGGTAATGCATTGATGTTATCGGACATCAGCGCAATATCGGCGGTCTCGATGGCAACCTCCGTCCCGGCACCGCCCATCGCGATGCCCACATCTGCCAACGCCAGGGCGGGCGCATCGTTGACGCCGTCACCGACCATGGCAATTTTCTCGCCCTGCTTTTTAAGCTCCTGTAAATAATTGAGCTTTTCATCCGGCAGAAGATTGGCATGGAATTCATCTATACCTGCTTCCTCGCATATCGCCCTTGCCGTGCTCTCATTATCGCCAGTCAGCATGATAATTTTTGATATACCCATTTTTTTTAACCGATGAATTGTTTCGAAAGCACCGTCTCTTAACGTGTCAGCAACTGATATAACACCCAGAGGTTTTCTGTTTTTGCTGACGATCATAACGGTTCGCCCAAAGCCCTCCTGCTCGTACAGAAAAGATATCAGGTCTGGGCTTGGCTCGGACATGTCCTCCATGCATTTCCAGTTAGAAACCTCATAAAGCGTTTCCTCATGGACAACCTGAACGCCTCGGCCTAACAGCATTTCAAACGCACCATCCGGCAAGCTGTCGGTGTCCATGTTTTTATCAGTCTTCAAGTATTGAAGGACCGCTTTGGCTATCGGATGCTGCGAGTTCTTTTCGGCAATACCGAGAGTCTCGAGCATTTCTGCTTCTTCTCCGCAAAACATGACAGCGACGACAGCCGGTTTTCCTTTTGTCAGTGTGCCTGTCTTATCCAGACAGATTGTTGTGACCTTGGCCAGCTTTTCAATGGCATCGCCGCCTTTTAAAACGACGCCTTTTTTTGCGGCGTTACCCACGCTGGCGATGACAGCCGTCGGCGTCGCCAGGATAAGCGCGCAGGGGCAGGCAATTACAAGGATCGTCATGATGCGCATAATATCGCGCGTTACAATGCCGGTCAGCAGGCATACCGCCATGATTACCGGCAGGAAATAGGCGGCGTATATATCCGCAAGTTTCTGATAATGCCCCTTATTCTCCTGCGCGGTATGAACGGTTTTGATGATCCTGCCGAGCACGGTGCTGTTTCCTATTTTCTCGGTTCTGATTTCTCCCACGCCGTTTTCAACAAATGTGCCGACATAGACCATTTCGCCCTCGCCCTTATCGGCAGGCATGCTTTCTCCCGTGATCGATGCCTCATTAATAGAAATCTGACCCTTTGTGATAACGCCGTCCACCGGAATTCTGCCTCCTGGAATGATCTGAATAATGTCACCGGGGCGGACAGTTTTGATTGATGCCTCTTGAAAAACGCCTTCAACCAGCTTCCTGCAGGTTGCGGGAACAAGCCGGATCAGGTCACGGACCGCGTTTTTAGTCCTTTCAGTCGTTAGGCCCTCTAATGATTCACCGAAAATCATCATAAAGGCGACGATGGCGCCGGATAAATACTCCCTGACCCACGTTGTTCCGATCAACGCCAGAACAACAAGCATCCCTGCCGTTATTTTCCGGGCCGACCGCATCGCATCCCG
>DBTM01000018.1:11319-11855 GCA_002307055.1 Clostridiales bacterium UBA1316 | reverse complement strand
GGGACTTTTTTATTGACAACAACAGACATAAAACCAATTTTTTTTGAGAACCTTTTCACGGCTCATAGCGTTGACCAGCGTCACTTCCATGCCCGACAGCTCGATGCTGGCTGGCATGAGATCGACGGCTTCGGCGTGATGGAGGATTCCTTCTTGTGGGGCGAACGGTGCATCATCCAGCACTTTGCTTAACACAGTGGAGAGGGTTATTGGCAGCATATCCGGTTGAGGATAGCCAAGACTGATTGTCAGGCTCGCTTGCGGATCGCAGTCCACCAGTAGCACCTTTTTGCCTTCCCGCGCCAGTCCGATGCCAAGATTGGCGCACGTTGTTGTCTTGCCGACGCCGCCCTTTTGGTTAGCGACGGCGATTATGTTTGTCATGCGGTTAACACCTCCTGAAATATATAAAGGGCACTCCATTTTAGGATCGGTCCCAACAGAAACAAGTTCGTAAACACACCATATGTCCATCCTGCCGTCATTCGCATCCTTTATGGCTGCCTAAGTGGGATACGCTGACACCTACAACACTG
>DBTM01000018.1:10709-10929 GCA_002307055.1 Clostridiales bacterium UBA1316 | reverse complement strand
CACCTGATTATTTAACGCTTACAAAAAATATAGCGGATTTTGAGCTGAAAATCCGCTGCCTGAGTCCGGTTAACCCAGTCTGTATATAAATATTATGACCCTTGTGTATGCCTTTATGTTAACAATTAACTATATGAAGCAGGGAATTTTATAAGCGAGATGTGATGGGGAAGCGCTTGAATGGCACTCAAGCGCTCAGCGGTTCGATCCCGCTTATCTC
>DBTM01000018.1:10217-10461 GCA_002307055.1 Clostridiales bacterium UBA1316 | reverse complement strand
AGCGGTTCGATCCCGCTTATCTCCATCTCTATTCGCCTGCGGCGAGATATATTGCTTTGCAGTGATATCACTCGTATCTTGTGGATGAATCGCACTTGCTATATAATGACAGAGAAAAAATAGCAGTTCACATAGTGTAATAGCTGAAAACAAGACAAAAAAATCATCCCCTCGTCTTGGTTAATGAAAGTAAAATAAAAATTAACATAAAAGGAGCAACACAAATGGAAAACGGTCAAAAAAT
>DBTM01000018.1:0-9952 GCA_002307055.1 Clostridiales bacterium UBA1316 | reverse complement strand
AAATGTTCTTTGATTTTATCATGGAACGCACGCAAGATGGCAAGCATGAGGCCATGACAGCGGCCTTGGAGGAGCACTTCAAGCCACCACAAGAGGGCAGCTTTGACATGGATGCTTTTAAGAGAGGCATTGATCTCATAACATCCATGCTGAAACCGGAAGCCGTTCCAGAATTTCAAAAGATGATGAACCCTTTCGGCGGAATGGAAGGAAGCAACGAACCGCCGGAAATAAAGAACATGCTGGAGCAGCCAAACAAGTTCAAATGGAGAGATAATACACCAAATGTTTCAAAAGATGAGATGCGCGAGGCATTCGCGTGCTCTAAAAAAGGGCACGCGATGGAATGCGACTGTTGGAATACTCATTGCGTATTCCACGGTAATTGCCGGAAATGTATTGTATTTCATTTGTGCTTGAAGCAGTTCCCAACTTGCCAAAGGGCTCTTTTAGGGGACCTGGAGGAACACTATATTGTGTTTAGCCGCGATAAATAGTACATTTTCGCGAATCGCCTGACCAACTAATATGATGAAAGGATGCACGAAAATGCAAGAAGATAAAAACATACTGGAACAGCCGAACAAATTAAAATGGAGAGACAATCCTCCAAAAGTCAACCCCAGGGAAATGGGTACGGCAATGGCAAGCGCCCGTGAGGCGGACAAGTTCGCATGTGATTGTTGGAATACCAAATGTCCCAACTTCGGCGATTGCCGGAAATGCGTTGTATATGAAATGTGTTTGAAACAGATACCGACTTGCGAAAGAGACCTGTTTGAGGAATTGAAGGAACACTATATCGCATATAGCGGCGATAAATAGTACATATTCCTATTTGCGACTCGTTATATTATATTAGGCGCCCCTGTAGGATGAGTAGGCAGCTCTCAATTCCTGCGCGCCGCAGGGGTGCCTTTTATGCCATACACGCTGGCTGTTAAACGTATTCTTGATTCCGCTAATATATATGATTTAGTTCATAAAATTTATATTTCGCTTCATCGATTCTATAATTCACTAAAATCCCAAAAACAGATTAAGCGTGGGCCTTTTGAAAACTCGTCTCCTGTTCGGCCAATTTCAATAGTCATCTTTGGTTCGACATTCAAGGTCCAATCTCGAATAAGTTCTATATCAACATCCCGATGTGCTCTATGACTGGGCCTTTCTATTAAACCGCCATCCCAGTTATATGGAAAGCTTAGAATAGCTTTTTTTGCGATGCGCATAACTTCACGAAAAGCTCTGGTCTGCTTGCTATCAAGATGCTCCCAAACCTGTAAAGCTATAAACAAATCATATTCTTTATTTTTAATAGGCCAAGTTTTCATAGTCGCATCAAATGTATATACATGTCCATAAGTCTCATTCGGCTTTCCAAATTGGTCTTCTAAAGGGTTAAGTATTACATCTCCATTCTTTACAATCGGCATGTTGCCAGGACCCAATTCAATTACATTATCAAAGCTCTCACGTTCAACAATTCCAACAACTTCTTTGTAATACTCCCATCGACCTCTGTAGTAGTCAGCGTGTGGACCATTTTGAAGATATTCGAAATCATCCTCTGACATAAGCTGGTTCTGCTTTTTCATGTTATCCTCCGTTAAATCCCTAGTGTCTGGCTTGAGTACCGCCGTATGAGTGATAGAGAGTCCGCAATTATTCAATATTTACAACATGGGTTGGGGATTCCGGTAAATGACGAAGTCCGGTTTTGAATACCTCAGGGTACACGATACACCCGCTCAATTGATCAATTCTCACCCATTCAAGCCATTCATTGTTGCCTTCATTAATATCGCGTCCGTTGGCAATAACGACGTCCAGCTTTGGCTTCATCAAAAAATAGAAGGAAATTTCATGGAAGCGTTTTCCGTCATATATACCGCCATTGAGAGTGAAAAAGCCCTCATTAATCCATACCAGTCTGTCTATTTCGAAGTTCTCGCCCGTTTCCTCAAAGACTTCACGGACAACCGCATGCTCCAGCGTCTCGTGCAGCTTCACTCTGCCGCCGACGGAATAATAGTGCAGACCGTTATTGACTAATAGCACTTTGTCATCTTGTATAACGATGGCTCCGACACGCATATTAAACACACCTGCGGATGTGAAATATGTAATATCTGAATTGTTGCTCATAATGCCTCCTAGCTAATCATAAAGCTTCTTGTCGCTCGGGTATAAAGACCTCCGAACGAACGGTAAGCAGTAAAGCCGTCAAAAGTTGGCGGCTCTTCATTGTCTGCCAAATACCCGGCAGTAGTCTCCCAGCCATTTTCCGATAGTATACAGTGAATCAAGTTAACATCTATATCGGGATCATCAGGATAATCGACAATCAATAGACGATCTCCCGGTATATTCAAAAGTCCATATAGCAGCTCTTGAAGGGTATGGCCAAACTTGGTTGCTTCACCCAGCAGAAGATGGGCAACGATGAGGTCATAGGTTGGGGCATTCCGCCAAACGCATAAATCCTGTTCTAACACCATCACTTTTTTCATATTGAGACTTGAGGTACGTATAGACTGCTTTTTTCGTTCGTCACCCGGGTAGACGATAGCATCAATGGCTGCACCAGGGAAAATGCGGCATAGAACGCTCAAACTGGTGCGCCCGCTTCCGGCATCGAGTATACGCCGTACACAACCAGCATCCAACAGTTCCAGAAGCCGCGTCAACATTGTCTCTTGGCTCACATCTGCACCTTCTTCCCTTCTCAGGTTATATGTAAAATCCCTTTGCTCTAAACGTTCATGATGCTCATAATTTCGTCAGCAAATTGGGATCTGGATATTAACATCCCGATAGACCATATCAACGATTTCATTTAGGCTTGAGTCTTTATATATACAAATTTCGGGTATGAAGCCAATAAAGTCTTTTTCATTCCACCAACGACGCATTTCCGCCTCACCGAATTCATGCGCATTAGGCTTTTGCTGATGTCGAATTAAGGTTTCTTCAAAAGGTATATCATAATAATACGCAAAAATCCGGTTGCCAAACGCAGCCTGCAAATCTTCAAATAGTTTTCTATACCACTGCGCGTTTAAAATACCTTCTAAAATGACAATATCGCAATGCTCTTTTGCATATAATGCAAGCTCACATAATAAGGGCATAACTGCTGTGTCAGGACCATCTTTCACATAGAGCATTTCTCTCCTGACAGCATCTTGTGAAATGAGCATAGTACCATAACCGAATTTTCGCTGCAGCGCTTTTCCCGTTGCAGTTTTACCACTTCCGGAATTGCCTCGCAGCATTATGAGCTGCGCCGTTCTATCCATATTTATTGAGTCCTTCGTCTGCCTATTATCTGGAATCTGTCTGCATCTGCATATATTTTTCGACAACCATTTCGATGTTTTCAGATAAATGCGTTGTTCTATGCCCATTAGAAAATTATCTATTAATGTACATCTGACAGTTCTATTTATAGAAACGACCTTTAGATATTCATATTAAATTTTTGGAAGTAATAATAATTGCCATTTTTTATTTCACATTGGATGTTGGAAAAGTAACTGGACACCGCGTTAAAATTATCAACATTACAGTTTTTCTCGTTATAGTCATACGGTATACGTTTCTCAATGAGTTTAAAACCACTTTTCTGAGCTGTTCTAACTTATTCATCACAAGCGAAGCTGTATTATCAGCAAAAGAAATAAATTCTTCTCTTGACATTGATATCGGGTATATAAGGTTCTCATCCAATTCCGGCAAATATCCCATTACGCCTATTTTTCGCACAATGCATCCGTGCGGCATATAATCAATATAGTCCGGGAACTCCTTTAACGGCAGGATTTCTGTCAAATATCCCGAATTTGGATTATCACGCAGATACTCTGCTTCCATTGAGTGAATTTCATGCAGACGTTCATTTTTTGAAATCAGTCTTTTTACCGAATCCCAATCTTCAGAATAACCCATAGCACATACACGCAAATTTTCATTCGCATTTATTCTTATCCATGTATCTTTAACTCTTTTATCATCACGAATATACCATTGAAACGCTGCATCCGTAATTAAGTGAACATAATATCCCAGCAAAAACGAATACTTTTCCTGCGATTGAATTTCATTTTTACGCTTATGTATATATTCTTTATAGAAAGAATCGCAGTCGGAGGCAACCTTTCTTTTTCCGCTCATCCAATGAGTCACCTCTCTTGGCGGAGTGTAGGATGTCCAGTCCTCATTTTCCACATTACAGTCCGGTGCGATATTGCCTACGCAAAACCCGCGTCTATCCAAATCGGGGTATTGTCTCATCACACGATCAGCAATCACTAAATGTGTAACCCAAGTAGCCATTATATACCGACTTTCTCTTTATTCCACGTTCGAACATAGTCAAACTTATCTTTGTCGCTTATTATACATAAGTTCCCAATGGATGACAATATTTGCATGAAATATTGACTATATTCTTCGATTATATTGACTTTTATTTTAGTAAATATAAAATAAAAATGTAAGAAAAATTTGCATGAAATAAGCAGATTATGATTTTTAAGGAGGTCGAGCAATGGCGACATGGCATGAGTATCTTATAAATGAGGGTCGTCCCCCAGCATGGCCTTATCCGATTCGTATCGGGCAGGAGCAGGAGATGGAAACCGACGTCCTGGTAATTGGCGGAGGTATCGCAGGCTGTTGGGCCGCTATCAGCGCCGCGCGGCAGGGTGTGCGGGTCGCACTGCTTGAAAAGGGTGACGTCTCGCGCAGCGGCTCAGGCGGACCCGGCTGCGATCACTGGTGCAACGCGCCGGCCAATCCCCTCTCGCGGGTAAATCCGGACGAGTGGGCGGTGCGTATGGCTGACCATCCGTACAGCAACGGCATAGGTGTTCAAATCCAGTGCAGAGAGAATTTTGACACGCTCCTTGAAATGGAGCAGATGGGCGGAAAGATCCGCGACACCGACGATGCGTATGTCGGCGCGGAAGGCCGCGATAACGAAACAAAGTTCATGATTTCACCGCGGTATGGAACCAGCGACAGCTATCTGCCTGATCCCCACATGGGAGAACCGGGCTTCAATCCGCCGGAAAAGCGCAACAACGTCGTCATCCGGGTCTGGGGCAGCACGTTTAAACCCGTTCTCAAAAAGGAATGTCTGCGGCTCGGCGTGCAAGTATTCGACCGCGTTATGGGGACCAGCCTGCTCAACGAGAACGGCGTGCAGGGCGCGCGCGTGGTTGGGGCCACCGGCCTGAACAGCCGTACCGGCGAATTTCTGATTTTCCGCGCCAAGTCCGTTATTCTCGCGACCTCGAGCGCAGGTTCCTTGTGGCTGATGAGCATGGAACATGGCGGCTACTCCAACATGCATTCGCGCAACATCACCGGCGACGGCACGGCTATGGCGTGGAAAGCCGGCGCCACTCTTACCATGATGGAAAGAAGCGCAGGCATAGGTATCGCCACCGGCTTGAAGCATAAATGGTACACCGGCGCGGGAGACGCAAGCTACGAAAACGTCCCGCTCGTTGACGCAAAGGGACACAGGCTTCCTTATCCGATACAGGGCTGGGAGGATGCCGGCGCAATGGTTCCGGCTCCGGGAACCGAGCAAAAGATCCGTGAAGCGGTTTTACGCGGGGAATATGAGCTGCCGTTTTACGGCGACTTCCCGGCAATGCCGGAGGTCGAGCGGCGCACCACCTGGAATTTGATGCTGAACGAGGAATCCACCACCAAAATACTCGTCAACACCATGAAAGATGGCGGCTTTGACCTCGGCCGCGATCAGCTGTTGTCCTACAAATTCATCGAAGGACAAAGCCTGCCGCAGTGGCGCGACGCCGGGAACGGCGGCGGCCTGTTGGTAGACTGGAATTTGAAAACAACGGTTGACGGGCTGTACGCCGCCGGAACGCAGATGTTCTCGCCGGAGGATCACAGCTACTGCGCCGCCACGGGACGTTACGCGGGACGGAAGGCAGCCGCTTACGCCAAGGAAGTCGCCGACAGCCTCCAGGTAAGCCGTAACCAGATTGAGCGGGAAAAGGACCGTATTTTTGCACCGACAAAGCGCACCAGCGGCATCGAATGGAAAGAACTGCACAACGGCCTCACCCGTGCCATGCAGTATTTCGTGAGCGAGTTCAAAACCGAGCGGTTACTTAAAATGGGACTCGAAGAGATTGAAAGAATAGAAGCGGAAGCGGTTCCGCAGCTGTACGCCCTTGACCCGCACAAGCTGATGCGCTCGATCGAGGATCTCAGCATGATTGAATATGCGAAGATCATTGTCCACGCTATGCTTGCGCGCAAAGCCAGCAGTGTGCCGCTCGGTCTCAATCGCATTGACTATCCGGAGATCGACCCGCCTGATTGGGATAAGTACGTGACACTCAAGCTGGAGAATGACCAGATACAGTATGGCGAGCTTCCGCAGCACTTCTGGGGAAATATGAAGCAGCAGTACGAGGCTCACAACAAGGATTACTCCGGCGTATACGCACCTAATACCAAATTAATATCTTGAAAAGGAGGAGAAATGGTGTCTGATCAGCTTGTATTTGCGCTTCCCAATGTTCAAACCCCCAGTATGCCGGTGACATTTGAGGCGACTGTCTGCAAGGGGTGTAATAAGTGTGTGGAGACATGTCCGATTGATGTTTTTATACCTAATCCGCGGAAAGGAGCGCCGCCCATTATCCTGCACGCGGAAGAATGCTGGTACTGCGGCTGCTGCGCCACCGACTGCCCGAATCCCGGAGCGATAAAGTTCAACTGGCCGCTGCCGTTGAAGCCCCGCTGGAAGGACAAGGAGACCGGAGTGGTGGGCCAATTGTAATTTAAAATTAAAGTGTTCTAATTTGTATCAATCTCGTACTCTTTAAGCATATAAGAACGCTAATCTTGATACGGTACATATCGAGGCTGGCGTTCTTATTTTGTGCCTAAAAGACTTGAAATAAGACTTTTCATCATGCTTGATAGCGAATTCTGGTATGCAATCTGTTTGGGAATATTTCCATTGCGAATATTCACCTGTTAAGCGAGTCCGCTCGTTTCAACGGTTATTGTAGTATATTTTAATTTGAACTAAAATAAAGAAAAATTGAGGAGGTTATATTTTTATGAGTAATAATGTAGAAATAGCAATTGGCGAAAAAATAAAGTCGCTCCGTAAAAAAAGAGAAATTACGCAGGAACAATTAGCTGAATATTTAAACATATCGTTTCAGTCTGTGAGCAAATGGGAATGCGGTGACGCTTACCCCGATGTAACAATGCTGCCGAAAATAGCATTGTTTTTCGGAGTGACGACAGATGAGCTTTTATGTATCGACAAATTAAAGGAACAGGAGGATATAAACAAATATTTTCATCGTAAAAACGAAGCATTATTAATAGGCGACACGAAAGAAGCAGTCGCGGCAATGCGGGAGGTAAATGCAAAATACCCCGGCAAATTTGAGCTTATGAAGGAATTGGCAGATATATTACGTATTGACACAGTCCGTGAGCCGGATGTGGAAAATAAACAGAACGCATATAAAGAAATAATATCTCTCGGCGAAAAAATCCGTGCGGAATGTAAAGACGACAAAATAAGGCGCGAAATTTTAAAAAATATGTGCGTCGCTTATCGGAATATCGGTGAAAGTGAAAAAGCAATCCATTTGGCGAACGCGAATTTCAACAGTGTCATACAAGATTCAGACGCCATATGGCTAACCCAGTTGCTTGACGGAGACAAATTAATAGAGCAGCAGCAGAGTAATATGATTGAGTTTGGGCGTTGTTTTTTCGGCGCACTACAAACCTTGTCAAAAGATTTCGCACCGGAAGATAGACTTGCCATATGCAATAATATTTTAGATATGTACTTATTAATATTTAAAGACGGCGATTTTCTTTTTTATAATCTTGATATGTCCTTTTTATATATGAATATAGCGGGAATATATATGGCGCTGAAAAATGATGCGAAGGTTCTTGAAAATATCATAAATTCCGCCAATCATGCCATAGCATTCGATGAAACCGCCTTCAGCGCACCGTTTACATCGCCTTTGGTTAATAAAATAGCGTCTGTTGGGCTTAGATATTGGAAAAGCTACAAAGGTAATCAAGCATTTAATTTATTGAAACGGCTTGACGAAAATCTGTACGACGTTATACGCAACACACCCGAATTTATGGATATCTGTGAAAACTTAAAAAAACATGCGAAAGATGATGATCTGCCTCCCAAGAATTGTACCAGGTAAAATGTTAGTAAAAGGATGTTGAAAGTCGCCGAATCCCGAAAAAGGGATGTCGGCGGCTTTCGTTTTAAGGAAATGTGAGGAATATGCCGCACAAATCACCACGCTGACCTTTGAAATTTCTGAGCGAAGATTTCTCGAAAAATTCTACGAGGAGCAATTTCGGCTGAGCAAACCGCGCGATATGATTCCGTTGGACATAACGCTGTCTATGTTATATACTGAAACATAGGAATACTATATTAACTATTATAGGAGGAGAAGACCATGGCAGACATGCCTATCATTCACAATCTAAAAAGAGAAGAAAACGTATTTGAGCTGAAACCTTGGCGATCAATTCACAAAAACATTACAAAACCCATGGTGACAGGCGCGGGTCCGATGGAAATTAAAGAATCTGCCCTAGCCATGGGATTTGCACACATCACAGCACCCGATATACTAGGCAGCCCCACACATGTTCACCCGTTCGATCAATGGATATACCTTATCGGCGCCGAGGATTTTTCTGAATTTGATGCCGATATTGAATTCACCTTGGGTGATGAGATACTATATATAAATTACCCTTGCTACATTTTTATCCCCAAAGGCGTATTGCACTGTCCTTTGAATATCAAGCGCGTCGGAAAACCATTTATTTTCGTCGATGCCAGCATTACCCAAGAAGCATCTGTTCGCCCGGATACAATAGCCAGCACTAACCGTCCCACATATCAAGCTCTTAACAACAAGGATTAAGCGTCAAGCGAGAGGAAGAATTCTATGTACACCTTTAAGCCATGCACGGTACGCATTGAAAGAATGCGCGACAAGGTTCGTGACAGAGTTATCATTGCGGATGCGGAAAAGGCTCGTTTAAAGCTGGAAGCTACGCAGAAATATCATAATTTCCCGCCAATGCTTGAGAAGCCTTACGAATCGATCTATATCATTTCCAAAGTGCCTATTGACATCAGAGAAGACGAGTATTTTGCAGGAGACCTTGGAAACAAAGGCTGGGGCGCTGCCAACGGCACAATGTGGGTTATGGCTGATATTGAAAACACCTGGCCCATTGAGGCTGACGGCTTACATCACGCTCCCGATGATGACCCGCTTTACTCTCATCAGAAGCTGGCTATCTCCCCGGCAGATCTGAAAGATCTGCGTATTATTTCAGCACAGCAGATGGCTGCAAACGGAAATGTTATGCCCGATGAATGGCTGCCGGACGGAGCACTGGACTTTTTCAAGCTGCAGGCTTCGGATTATGGAAAGGTCGGCGGCTTCCCAACGATGCTGCCTCCGGGTCATCTGACTCCCGGCTTCCAGAATATCCTGGGGAGAGGCTATGCTGATATCCGCAGGCAGGCTCAGGATTGGCTTGATGCGCATGAAGGCAATGTTCAGGGCGACAATATGGGCAAGTTTATGTTCTATAAGGCTGCTACTGTTGCCTGTGACGGTGCAATCACCATGACCCGCCGTTATGCTGATTGCGCAAGAGAAAAAGCAGAGACCGCACCGACTGCCGGAAGAAAAGCTGAACTCGAAAAGATGGCTGAGAGCCTTGATTGGATTGCTACGATGCCGGCATGCACCTTTTGGGAAGCCTGCCAGCAGGTCATGATGTATAATGTTTTCCTCAAGGTTGATAACGATCCCGGTATCACAAGTATGGGCAGATTTGACCAGTACACATGGCCGTACCTGAAAAA
>DBTM01000022.1 GCA_002307055.1 Clostridiales bacterium UBA1316 | reverse complement strand
TACCGAATTTTCCGGACGCGGTGTCGGGATGGATGTTGTTCGCAAAAACATCAGCTATATCGGCGGGTCCGTGACGCTTGACAGTGTGCTGGGACAAGGGACGACGCATACAATCCGCATACCGCTGACACTGACGATTGTCGACGGCATGAAGTTCAATGTCGGTAAAATGAACTTCATTGTTCCGACAGTGTCTGTACGCTCTGCCATCAAACCCGATATTAATGATATTTTTACAGATCCTGAAGGAAATGAAATGATGATGATACAGGGTAATGTCTACTCACTCCTTAGGCTCAGTCAGTTTTTCAATATCGATGATGCCGTTTCGAATTTGGCGGATGGGATGATCATGCATATCGCATCTGAGGAAAGAGAGTTCTGTATCTTTTTTGACCATCTCGACGGTGAATATCAGGTTGTTGTCAAAAAGCTGCCGAACTACTTACAGCATTGCTCCTCGCAGCTCGATGGCGTCGGCGGCTGTGCGATATTAGGTGACGGTTCGATAAATCTGATTATCGATGTCAATAGTCTTTAATTAAGATCATATAAGAAATGATGGAGGAGTATCGCATGGATGAGCAGCTTATAACAGACGGTACGGAAGAGGATATTCAGGAGTACCTGATCTTCACTATTGACGCGATAGATTTCGGGATAGATATCGGCCTCGTTCAGGAGATCATTGAGATTCAGCAAGTATCAAAAATACCAAATGCGTTAGATTTCTGCAGCGGCATTATCAATATCCGCGGGACGATTGTCCCTGTTATTGATATGCGCAGAAAGCTGGGTTTCCAGCCTGTTGAATATGACGACCGGGCTTGTATCATCGTCATACTGCTGGAAGCGGAGCTGATCGGCGCCGTTGTAGACGCGGTGCAGGACGTCGTCCATATTGCGGCACAGGATCTGAGCGACTCGCCCGTCATTAACGATAAGAACGGCAACGGCGGGCGTTATACATCAAAAATTGCATGCATTGACGGAAATATCAAACAAATATTAAACGTTGGCGCAGTTTTTGATATCGACATGGAATAAGCGGCAGAACAGACCAGGCTCCTGAAAGCAGCGTCAGCTGCGCTCAGGGGCTTTTTACTTTTGAAAACATACTCTAAAACGGTGTATGGCTTTTTTAAGTAATCGGCGATATAATACGAGCAGAAGACAGACAGGGGGCATTAGATTATGGAGCCTATCATCAGGCAGGCAGTTTGCGCCGACTTTAACCAGGTTTACCCGCTTCTTGAGCAGCTGTGGCCGAATAAAGAGCTCAATTCAAACGCGCTTTATCAAGTATTCGCTCGCGGAGCCGATGCGGATACGGATGTCCTTTTATGCGCTGAGATAAACGATACAGTCATCGGCTTCTGCGCTTATGCCGTTGTTAATAATCTCTGGCAGGAGGGGCAGATATCTTATGTGTACGCCATGGTAGTTGATGAAGGATTCAGAGGACAAGGAATCGGATCGAGGCTCATCGATGAAGTCATTGAAGGCTCAAGGCAAAGAGGTCTCAAAAGAGTGGAGCTGGACTCAAGCTTTCATCGCGAAAAAGCGCACGCGTTTTACATGAAGCTTGGCTTTGAAAAACGGGCTTTTTTGTTTTCTTATATATTATAATCAGTATAATCACTGTAATTGAAAGCGGGAATGTCATGAAAACACTGATATTTATCGGCTCACCGAGAAAAAAAGGGAATACGGCCTCTCTGGTTGAGGAACTCGTCAAGCGTCTGGACGGGGAGACGAAAATCGTCAGCGCTTATTATTGCAATGTCAAGCCATGTATTGATTGCCGGTATTGCTGGAATGAACCCGGCTGCGCCGTCAAGGATGAGATGCAGCAAATATATGACGATATTCAGGAAGCTGACAATATTGTTATCGCGTCGCCTATGTACTTTTCTGAACTGACCGGACAGCTGCTTGCTGTGATGAGCAGGCTCCAGACATACTGGTGCGCCAAATTTTTCAGGCATGAGGAACCAGTACCGAAGAAAAAACGCGGCGGTATCATTATCGTGCGCGGCGGTGACGGTGAGCTTAAAAAAGCGGAAGAAACAGCCGAGGTTCTGCTCCATGATATGAACGCAAAATCAGTCGGCCTTGTTTTTGCCGACAACTCCGATACAATTGCGAGCGTCGAGGATAAAGAAATTATGGCGGGTATAGTCAAGCTCGCCGAAGCGCTCAATATAAAGGAAGAATAATTTACAGGCGATTCGTGAATCGCCACTACGACTTATTGGGGGTTATCTGACAGCATTATTATACTGAATGCCGCTTCAATACATATTTGAAGCGGCATTTTTGTTCGTTAACTTTGACGTATAAGGCACTCTCTGAATATGATGATACAGACTGATGTATTGGGGTGTTTATTATCATGACAATCAGACGAGCTGCATCTGAAAAAGCTCAATGCGGGGTTCTTTCGGAAAGCGACAGGGCTTCGGCCTACACGCCTTTAGAGCTTGCTGAAATTCGGCATATTCTCGCCGATACGGGCTATGCGTTTGACCCGCGGCAAAATATATTTTATTCGATTTTGAATCCCTGGCAAAGGAAGCTGGGTTACTGCAGCTTCTATGACGAAGCGTCAACTCCTATTGGCTTGGTATTTGACTCTGAGCCGATCCGCTTTGAGTACGGCGGAAAAATGTGGATGATTGAATTTTGGAAAGGCCAGTACGGCATCACAACCGGCGGTGAGATTGGCATTTATACAAAAATCGGGCCGGAGGCTGACATAATCGGTTTGCCGGACGCTACCTTTTATAACTGCGCCGAGGATGAGGATCATTTGAGCATGGCGTATACGCTGCTCAAAAACGATGAAGTATTGTTTAACAGAGCCGCCAGACACTGGTGGCTGACAGGCTTCATGCTCGGCGAATACGCGGAGCCGAGTGACCTGTCGATGGAAATTTCAATCACCTTTAAAAACATGGCGATGCGTGATGCTTTTCTGAGTGAGCTGTTTAATATCGGCTATACGGAAAGTGAGGTGCGGTACGGCAGTAATACTGTTTTAATCCTCTTCACGCAGCCGCACTCAAAGCAGCCGCTCACACGCAATGCCGTGGTCAGCGCTGTGGCGATGCAGACGCTGCACAACAACGTTGAGGAATACAGGAAGATAGTCGGCGTTAAGAGTAATATGTATGATATCCTGACAGCCGTTAAAGAAGAATCCCCGCTCCTGTACGACCTCATCTTAAAAATGGGCAGACAGGAGGAGCTTTACAGGCAGTTTGAATCGGCATCTCAGCTACTGAAGTGACGCACTATATATATGACAATCCGGAATGGATAATTATTCAGGACACAAGATATAGTAGCGGACAAATAAAAAAATGGACGGAATCAGGCGGGGGTATATGTTTTTGCGTATAAAAAGAATTGACAGAGCCTATCAGGGAGCGCCTGAGATTATAATAGACGACAATTCAAGAATTGTCTTAATGAGCGATGTTCACAGAGGCTGCGGGAGCTGGGCGGATGATTTTGCTAAAAACCAGATCGCATACGTCGCAGCTCTGAAATATTATCACAAGCAGGGCTTTTCTTATATCGAGCTCGGGGACGGCGATGAGCTGTGGAAAAATAAAAGCTTTATGGAGATATCATCCATGCACAGCGATATTTTTATGCTGCTGGCACAGTTTTATAAAGAAAAAAGGCTGTATATGCTTTACGGAAACCATGACCTTGAAAAAAAGTATAAACCGGGTCTTCTTGATATGTATTATGATCTGAGCCGGAAAAAGATTATGCCGCTGTTTCCCGGTGCGCCGGTTTATGAGGGCATCCGCTTAAAGCATCAGCCGACAGGGAAAGAGCTGCTGCTCGTTCACGGCCATCAGGCGGACTTTTTTAATGACGTGCTCTGGCGTCTGGCCCGCTTCCTCGTCCAGCACATCTGGGAGCCCCTTGAGCTTATCGGCTTCAATAACCCGACAAGCGCGGCAAAAAATAATAAGGTCAAAGATAAAATCGAGCGTAATCTGAGAAACTGGACGGAAGAAAAGAATATCCCTCTGATCGCCGGTCATACCCATCGCCCCGTCTTTCCCGAACCGCAGGAGGGTAAATACTTTAACGACGGCAGCTGCGTCCACCCCTGGAGCATCACCGCCCTTGAGCTCGCCCAAGGCGCCGTATCCCTCATCAAGTGGACCCAAAAGACCAAAGACGACGGCACCGTCTACGTCGGCAGCGACATCATCGGCGGCCCCAGAAAGCTGACAGAATATTTCGCGTAGCGTCCGCCCGCCTGGTCGCGTCTGGAAAAAGAAAAACATGATGACACAGGCGTTTCATTTATAAAGAGAGAGAGAACCCCGGTTTCCCGGGGTTCTCTCCAAGTGTATGAGGATAGAAGTAAACGAAATGATTAGCTCTTGAGGAGGGAAAGGACGTTCTGCGGCAGGGAGTTGGCCTGCGCGAGCATGGCGGTAGAGGCCTGTGACAGAATGTTCGCGTTCGTGAATGCTGTCATTTCCTTCGCCATGTCGACATCGCGGATCTGGCTCTCGGCGGAGGTCAGGTTTGTGGATGAAGTTGTAAGATTATCAATCTTGTAGGTGAGGCGGTTCTCAATGGCGCCGAGCGTTGCACGCTGCTGGGAGACCTGATTGATCGCACTGTCCACGGAGGTAATAGCGGCTGCGGCTTCGGTCTGAGTCGCGACACTGGCAGAAGAGACACCGAGGTAATTGGAATCCATCTTGTCAATATTGATCGTCATGGTGTCGCCTTCGTTGGCGCCGACCTGGAAGGTGAGGCCCGCATTCTTTGTCGATTCAACATCGAAAGTGGAGGTCGTGGAAGCGGAGAGGTCTGTTGTGCTGCTGCCAAAGGTCTTCTCATAGTTATGACCGGTACCGGCGACTGTTGCCGAGAATTGCGCGCCGTCGGTGAAGGTTGTACCGGTCGTTGTGGCATTTGTCGTATTCAGATCGACGGTAAAGCTGGTATTGCCGCCGGCGGCGGTACTGACAAATGAAAGTGAGTTTGTAACAGAGCCGCCTGAAGTGGCGGATTTCAAAGCGCTGGTCGCGACCGTGGCGGTATAGGTGTTGCTTTTGCTGTCGGTGGCTGTAAATACCGTATTGGTTCCGTCAACCTTTGAAGTTATTGCGAGAGTGCCGTTGGCGATCGTCGAGTCATCGGTAAAAGCGAAGTCGGAGAATGTCGCGGAACCGGTCGCTTCACCAGTAAGATCATATGCGGCACTGCCGGTTAGGGAGTTTGAGAAAGCAATTGTTGTACCCAATGAAATGGCGGAGCTACCCGCTGTAAGTGCCAGCACGCCGTTAAATGTCACTGAGGAATCGGCATTGTGAAACGCATATGTTTCCGTATCAGTTGCTGAAGCAGCTGTTGCATCGGTAACGTTTGCTGCTGCTGTGAAGATGCTTCCGGCAGCGTCCGTTAAAGTGAGGTTTCCACTCGCATCACTTGTGATTGTGTAGTCGCCGGCAGCGATTTTTCCGTTTGCAGAGGAAAGCGTCATAGTAGCGCTGGCGATGTTCGCAGATGTACCTTGAACCGAAGTCAGCACGCTGGCGGCGGTCGGGCTGGTGACGACCGTGCCGGTCGTTGTCAGAGCGGCCTTGTTCGTTGTGTCGACGGCGGATGATGTGAGCGTGTTGAAGTTGACCTTCACGCCGTTGTCAAAGGTGACGGAGGACTGCCCGGACTGGAGCTCAACACTGTCGGCGCCCGTCAGGTTGGCGTAAACGCCGTAGGTTGCGTCCTGCGCCGTGACGCCGCCGGAGATGGAGGTGCTCATTTTGGAGATTTCCGTTGCCAGGGTGTTGTAGTTGTCGGTCGAGCTTGTGATATTGTTTGTTAGCGTCATGTTGAGGCTGAAACCGTCGTTGGCGCCGCCGCTGGATTCAAAGTTGATAGCGAGCGTTTTACTGGAGGCAAGAGCAGATAAATCTGTCTGTGAGAGCGTCGCGGTGAAGGTTTGGTCATTGTCGCCTGTCGCTGTGACGGTCATATTGTTTGTGCTGGTGCTGTAAGTGGCGGAAATCGTGTAGTTGCCGTTTAAGAGAGAGGATGCGGCGTCGCTTGTTCCGGCAGTGGCGGTTCCGGCGGAAAAGTATCCGTCGGTGCCCATTGTCAGTTCAAAGGACGTCGGCTTTACGCCTTCAATGGAAGCGCTCTTCAACTTTGTCGTGACGCTGAAGTTGTAAGAGCCGTCGGCGGCGTTTCCAAGTTCAACTGTCATGCCGTTGTTGGCCAGAGCGGAGTTGGTGACGGATTTTGTTGACGAGGAGAGGGAACCGTCAAGCAATGTTTTCTTGTTGTAAGCTGTCGTTGTGGAGATGTTGTCCAGCTCTGACTGGAGCTGCGAGAACTCGTCCTGGAGAGCTGTACGGTCGATGTCGTCCTGGTTGGTGTCGGATGAGGATTGGACGGCGAGCTCACGCATTCTCTGAAGAATTGTTGTGGACTCGGAAAGAGAACCTTCAGCTGTCTGTACGAGCGAGATGGCATCCTGAGAGTTGCTGGAGGCTTTGTCGAGGCCGCGGATCTGAGCACGCATTTTTTCGGAGATTGCGAGGCCGGCTGCGTTGTCTGCCGCTGTGTTGATTGCGTAGCCAGAGGAGAGCTTTGCGACGGCACTTGCGATTTTATTATTGTTCTTCGTGTACTGGGTGTAGGTGTTCATCGCGGTGAGATTTGTGTTAATACGCATGGTTTTTTCCTCCTTGATTTTTCCGGCGGCATCCATGCCGCTCGGTTATTACTGCGGATTTCTGTAAGGCGCACATCGTGCACGCTGTGTGCAGCTACATTCTCCTGCACTATCTATTATCGGTAAAACTCATTTATTCTTTAGTCATTTTGTAAAAAAAAGATTTGTGAGTTTTTTTGCAATTATTCACATGAATTACGGCGTTTTTTTGAGAAATTTATAAGAGAAACGTGTTAAAAATCTATTATCGTCACATTTTTAAAATAGTTTAATGTGAATTTTCATAGATTTTCATAGGCCAACACAAGGAAAAGGTCTAAAACGGGCTAAAAAAGCCATTTTATTATGAAACTTAGACCAATCACTTCCCCAACTCTGGCGGTTTATATGTGCAATATAGACAATAAAAAAGATTTCGAAATTTTTAGAATTATGTTGCTTTTTGGCAAAAATTATAGTAATCTAATTCTTGGAAACATGTAAAAAGCGATTTCAGAACTATGTAAACCGGTTTTTTATGCGGACTGGAACAAGCAGGAAGGAAACGAATAAATATGCGGTAAATGCATTAATATTCACATTTTTGAGCCTTCAGAACAACAGATTCGGTAAAATAATTTTTAAAAAAGTTCTTCAATATAGTCTGATTCGAAAGCTGAGGCGATGAAATTGGCGGCTTTTATTAAATCGATTTTGAAACGGATCGGTGAGTTTTTTCAGAATATCGAAAAAAAGAAGTTAATAATGTATATTTCGCTGGCTGCGGTTATCCTCGCTGTTGCGGTCATCGGCACCGTGCTGTTAAACCGGGTCAAATATACGGTTTTATACTCAGGACTCGACGCGAGCGAAGCCGGTACAATCAAAACGGTTCTGGACGGCAAGGGCGTTACGTCAAAGGTACAGGGGACAAGCACAATTCTCGTACCCGAAGATCAGGCCGACACGCTGCGCATTGAGCTTGCGTCCGAAGGCTACCCGAACACCGGCCTTAATTACGATATATTTTCCAACTCGACGGCAATCGGCTCGACCGATCTGGAGAGACGGACTTATCTGCAATATCAGCTTCAGGAGAACATGAGCACAGCCATCAGCCATTTCTTTGAAAAGGTTAAGGAGAGCATCGTTATCGTCAACCTCGCGTCGGATTCTTCCTTTGTCGTATCTGATAATACGTCGGCAGCCAGCGTTGCCGTGATGCTGAAACTGAAAAACGGAGAGAAACTGACGAACGCCGAGGCGAAGACTATCGGCGAATTTGTCATGAAATGTGTCCCCGACCTCAAGCCTGAAAACGTGAGCATCGTCGATTCGAAGATGAATTATTACGATATTCAATCCAACAATGATGATAACTCCTCAGATTACTCATCATCCCAGCAGGAGCTCACACAGCAGATGAAGGATACGCTGGCCAAGCAGGCGCTGCAGGTGCTTGAACCCAGCATGGGAACGGGAAATGTCGCCGTGTCGGTCAACCTGAGCTTGAACTTTGACAAACAAACGGTCAGCAAGGTTGAATTTTCACCGCCGATTGACGGCGAATCTTCCGGCCTGACGCGCAGCAACGAGGAAACCTACAATGCCTCCGGCACGGGGACGTCCACGAACGGCTCTGCCGGTACCGACTCGAATGGCGTGGGTACCCCGGCATATGCGGCGAGCGCCTCGGCGTCGCCGGGCACCGACGTCAGCTCGACTAAAACCACAAATTATGAATTAAATGAGATAAAAACACAAATAGACAAAGCCCAGGGAACGATACAGGATCTGTCTGTTGCCGTACTCGTCAATTCTAAGGTTCAGGGCGCGGACGGTTATGTCGATACGATTAAAAACCTCGTTGCGAAATCCATCGGGGTCAAGCCGGACTATATTTCTGTTGAGCTCATGCCGTTCGTCGATAACAACAGCATAGACGACGCCTTCCAGACAAGTCAGAAGACAGCCCAGCAGATCAGCATGAATAACCTCATAAAAGCAATTGTCACCATTATAGCTGTTGCGGCGATTATCATCGTTATCGCCAAGCTGTTCGCCAAAAGACCGGGTCAGACGGCCCAGTCCGGCGAAGCTATAGTCGGCGGTAAAATAGCAAACGGCCAGATGGTCGGCCTTACGGCAGGGGATTCCGGCGATATCGCACCGCCTGAATACGATCTTTCGGATCTTGTCAGGAAAAGGTCGTCGGAGGCTGAGAAAATCGAAGAGCTGATGGACAGGTATCCCGAGACCGTGGCTCAGATACTGCGCTCATGGATTGCGGAGGATAATTAGTTATGTCGGGAAAAACATCAGAATCCAAGCTGACAAGCCGTGAAAAAGCAGCTATCCTCTTAATCACCATCGGTAAAAACCAAGCGGCTCAGCTATTTAAATATCTGACCGAAGAGGAAATAGCGACATTGACACTGGCCATAACGACAACGTCCAAGGTCACCAAGGAAGAGAGCGAAGGCGTTTTAACAGAGTTTTTGGAAACGTGCCTGGCTCAGAAATATATCTCCGAGGGCGGACTCGACTACGCGCGCGGTGTTCTTAAAAAAGCGCTCGGTGACACAAAGGCCGATGAGGTCCTGGACAAGCTGACCGAGACGCTGCAGGTCAGGCCTTTCGAATTTGTCAGGAAAGCCGATACAATGCAGATTCTGCATTTGGTGGCAAATGAAAATCCTCAGACAATCGCCCTGCTGATGTCCTATTTGGAGCCGAAGAAGGCCTCAAGCGTGCTGGCGGCGCTCCCGAATGAGCTGCAGGTCGATGTTGTGACGAGAATGGCTAATATGGAGAGCGTGATACCCGAGTATATCAGAGAAGCCGAAATGATTCTCGAGCAGCGCCTTGCGAAAATGGGCATGAGTGACCAGACGACAGTCGGCGGCCTTGACGCGGTCGTCAAAATTATCAACAGTGTCGACAGGGGTACGGAAAAAAATATCCTTGAAAGCCTTGATATACTCGATCCGGATCTATCAGAGAGCATCAAAAAGAATATGTTTGTCTTCGAAGATATTGCCAAGCTGTCCAATCAGGCGATACAGCGTGTCCTTAAGGATGTACAGCAGGGTGATATTGCCATTTCGCTCAAAGGCGCGAACGAAGAGGTCAAGGGAGTTATTATGGGCAACCTCAGTAAGCGCCTGCAGGAAATGATTGCCGACGACCTCAGCGTCATGGGCCCGATGCGGATGAAGGATGTTGAGGATGCTCAGCAGAGAATCGTCAATGCCGTCAGAGCCCTCGAGGAAAATGGCGAGATCATTGTTTCAAGGGGGGACTCAAGCGATGTCCTCATTTAGAATTGACAGACAATACGTGGCTTTCGAGACAGCCGAAACACAGCCGGTGCATGCCACGGTTAAAGCTCAAAAAGAAAAACTCGGGCCTGATGACATGAGCGCTTACAGCGGAGATGTCAGCAAGCTGTACGACGAAATTTACGAGAGGCTGTTAAGCGAGCACGCCGAGCAGGCGGAGTGTATGCTCTCCAAGGCATCCAGCGAAGCTCAGGACATCATCGAAAAGGCGAAAAAACACGCGGAAGAGATCATTCAGCAAGCCAGATGCGATACCGAAAAAATGCGGAGCGAGCTTCTGACACAAATGCAGGAAGCGTCGACCGAGCGCAAAAGCCAGGCGGAGACCGAGCTGATAGAGTTGGAAACAAAATTGCGAAACGATTATACCAAGCAGGTTGACGAGCTGCGCGGCAACGTTATCGGGCTCGTCATGGAGATTGTAAAAAAGATCATCGGCATCAAGCTCTCGCAGACCGACGAAATTTTTGTGGGCATGATCAGCGATGCGATAGAACAGCTCAAGCAGACCGGTTCGGTTGTCATCCGTTTGAGCCCCGAGGATTACGCCAGATACTTCGGCACTGCGCGCGGTGAATCGGGAGACAGCCTGCTTCGGGAAACGCTGGATGCGGGCGAAACGAAAATCGCCGTCATTGAAGAGCCGGATTTTAAAACGGGCGATTTGATTGTAGAGTCAGAAGGCGAAATGATTGACCTCAGCATTGACAGGCAGCTTGGCTTGATCGAAAAAGCATTTCTGAACTGAGAGGATTGTACGATGCTGACAGACTTCCAAAACTTTCATGACATCCTGAGAAACCTTGACACTGTCGAGCACAGCGGCAAGGTTATGAAAGTCGTCGGTTTAACCGTTGAATCAAACGGCCCTGCCGTCAATATAGGCAATATCTGCAGGATTTACCCATCCGTCGGGGACGATTATGTCGAGGCGGAGGTCGTCGGTTTCCGTGACCAGCGCGTTCTGCTGATGCCCTTCGGCGATATGACGGGTATCGGTTTCGGCAGCAGGGTGGTATCCACAGGCCAGTCCCTGCGTGTAGCCGTATCGGACAAGCTCATCGGGCGCGTCCTCAACGCGCTCGGCAAACCGATGGACGACGGTCCGCGGATTGAAGAGGAGATCTATTATCCCGTTGATAACATGCCGCCCAATCCGCTGACGAGAACGCGGATAGTCAATGAATTTCCGCTTGGCATACGTGCGATAGACGGACTGCTGACGGTAGGACAGGGGCAGCGCCTGGGCATCTTTGCCGGCAGCGGTGTCGGAAAGAGCACGCTGCTGGGCATGATCGCCAGAAATGCCGTTGCCGATGTCAATGTGATTGTTTTAGTCGGTGAACGCGGGAGAGAAGTCAAGGATTTCATCGAAAAGGATTTAGGAGTCCTCGGTTTACAAAAATCCGTATTGATTATCGCAACGAGTGACCAGCCCGCGCTTCTTCGGCTGAAGGCGGCGCTCGTCGGCACAAGCATCGCGGAATATTTTCGGGATAAAGGGCAAAAGGTTCTGCTGCTCATGGATTCGGTGACGCGGTTTGCCATGGCGCAGCGCGAGATCGGCATGGCTGTCGGTGAACCGCCGATCTCACGCGGCTTTCCCCCATCGGTCTACGCAATCCTTCCGAAGCTTTTAGAACGCTCCGGGACATCGGACAAGGGCTCCATCACAGGACTGTACACAGTTTTAGTGGAGGGAGACGATTTAAATGAACCGATTTCCGACACGGTGCGCGGTATCTTAGACGGACACATTGTGTTGACGAGAGCCCTGGCAACGAGCAACCATTACCCGGCAATTGATGTGCTTGAAAGCATCAGCCGGGTTATGAAAGATATTGTCCCCCCGCAGCAATATGATAAAGCAGGTTATGTTAAAAACATCATGGCCGTATACAGGAAGGCCAAGGATCTGATTGATATCGGCGCTTACAAGAACGGCGCGAGCGCGGAGATCGATGAAGCAATCAAGCTCAATCCGGCCATTAACGGGTTTTTAAGACAGAATGTTGATGAAGCGGCGACATATGCCGAGGTTAAAGACGCGTTATACGCCATTGGCTGACATGGCGCAACAGCACTAAAGCCGCCGTATTACGGCGGCGGGGTAGGACTTGAAGATGAAAAAATTTGTTTTTTCACTGAGTGCGTTATATGAAGTTAAAAAGACGCAGAAGGATAAGCTTCAGACAGAGTTCGCCGCTGCTGAAGCAGCATACAGAGCGGCAGCCGAAAAAAAAACAAGCCTGGAGAACACGCTGGCAGAGAAAAAAAATGAATTCGAAGTCAAAGCGTCAACAGGGATGACCGTCAGCGATCTCCGAGGGTACGCCTTCTATTTTGAAGAGATGCAGGAATACATCAAAGCAGCCGCAAGTGAAGCTGATAAAGCCTTGAGGGAAGCCAATCATAAAAGAAGCGAGCTCGTTTCGATTTTCAAGGAAATTAAAGTACTCGAGAAATTGCAAGAAAAACAATACAGCGAATACCTCAAAGATTTAGAAAAAAGCGAAACAAAAGCCGTAGAAGATATTATTTCCTTTAATGTCTCAGATAAGAACGCTTAAAATGCGAAAAATTGCGTCAGGAGGTTGAGCCAATGAGTCCAGCAGCGGAAGCCCAAAAATCAGCCTCATCTAAATCGAATAAGCTTGGCGGTAAAGAATTCGAAGAGACCTTCAAGCCCAATAAGAGAGACAAAGCCGCAGAAGATGCGCAGGATGACAAAAAAGATAAAAATGATAAAAAAGATGGGAAAGCCAAAAAAAGCAAGTCGGGCTTGAGTAAGATCATCATTATTTTAATGATATTGATCGTGCTCATCGGCGGAGCGGGCGCAGCGCTCTACTTCTCGGGTAACCTCAGCAGTGTTTTCGCGCTTATCGGCCTGCCGAAACCGGCCGGCGGCCAGACAATTGAACAGCAGCAAGCCGCGCTCACCCAGCGTGAAAACGCCCTGAGCGAAAAGGAAAAGAGCCTGAATGATCAGCAGGCAAAGCTGGACGCTCAGCAGAAGGCGTTGGATGACGCAGCCAGCGCCGCAAGCGCTTCCGCCGCTGCAAACATAACCTTTGAGCAGCTCCTGGCCAGCTTCTCCGAGGAAAAATTGGCGGAGCTCAAGCAGGTGGGAGCCATTTATTCCAAAATGGATGCGACTGCCGCCGCTGCGATTATGACAAAGATTTATGAAGAAAAACAAATCGCCGTTATTGTCTATTACATGCAGCCGGCAGCGTCGGCATTGTTGCTTTCCAAGATGGATGCCGCTCTCGCGGCGAGTGTTACGCAGATTTTAGCAAGCTGAATGCCCACAAAGATTAAATGAGGAGAGAGGCGATTCGAATGCAGGCAGCGTCTATTACATATATGTCAAATACGGCGAGCTGTCCTGAGACTTCAGCCGAAACCGGGTCCGCCAGTCAAGGACTGAAAATCAGTTCCGCACTCCAAGCTCAAACGACGAGCACATTGTTTACGACAATCCTTCAGCAGGGTATAACCGTGAATGTGCCACTTAATACGGTGCAGAGCCTCGCGGCCGGCGATACCTCGCTGATTGCCGGTACGGACGACACGAAGAAAACAGACGAAGATGTGTCTGTTGATGTCTGCAGCTTACTGATGCAGCTGATGGTTATGAATTCGTCCGTCCAATCAGATAGCGGCGGCGGAAATGCCGAATCAGGCGATGAAGCTGTAAATGGTATATTAAGTGTTGGCAATGTAAGCCAGACAGCGACCGGAACGGCGCTGGCAGACTCAGACGCTGTATCTGCCATATTACAAAATGACAGCCAAGCGGCATCAGTCCTCACCGCGTTGGCTGCATCGGTCAGCACCGATGCAGGAAATGACGGACAGCAAACTGGCGATACGACGGGAACCAACATGAATGCGGTGCTTACCTCGATTGCTCAAGCCTTGAAAAGTGAGCTGCAGCAAGGCGTTGCCCTCCAAAACACACAAGCAGCGGGGACAGACGATACGGGCGCGGTAGCAGCGAGTACGGAAGTTACAGGTGCGGAAGTACTTGCAAGCGCCGCCGAAAATGCGGCAGATGTCGGTGAAGTAAGCAGCAGCCAAAACGCTGTCATTTCTCTTGTTAAAAAAGAAAACAGCACTTCAGCCGCCTCAATGAGCGGTGTTAAAGCGGCAAACCAGTCCGAAGCAGTCTTACAAACGGACCAATCCGCCGCTGCGGGTGATGGTACGTCTGGAAAAGCCGCAGCGGTTACACAGTCTTCCGGAGAATCGTCCGTGACAGCTGACACTGATGACAGCAGTTCCGGCAGTTCATCGCATGAGAAGAATAAGAACGATGCTGTAGGAACAGCCGAAAATGGTGCCAATCAGGTGCTGTCCGGAACTGAAAATAAAAGCGTAACATTAACTGAGAAAACATCCGCTGTTGAACGCGCGCTCAATAGCTTTACAGATGACTTAAGGAGTCTTCAGAGCGGCAGCCAGGAAATTAAGATTGTTCTTGAACCCGAGTCCCTTGGTGTCCTGACCATATCGGTTATAAACAGCGAAAGCGGAATCTCGGTCAAAATCAAGTCGGAAGATAAAAGTGTTGCCGCAATTATCTCAAGCCACATCCAGAATCTCGTCTCGTCCATGCAGAACAAGGGCATCACAGTCGACGATGTCGATGTTGCTTATAGTCAGACAGGGCAGAATACAAGCTTTACGCAGCAGAGTTTTACGCAGAGCGGGAGCGAAGGGTCAAAAGGGTATTCTTCCAATACCAATATAGTTCAGAACAGCGATACGCAGAATGCCGAGCCCTTCCAGGAGTATTACAACGATGACCAAAGCGAGGACTCAACGGTGGTCTACAGAGCATAACGCGATGACCAAATATGATTGGAGATGATGAAATGGCGACCAGTTCAGTGAGCGCGACAGATTCTGTGACATATGCCAACAGTGGGACTACGACAACGAGTGAAAGCATGACGGTAGATACGGAAACCTTTTTAACATTGCTTGTAGCACAACTGAAGTATCAGGATCCGCTTTCCCCGCAGGATAATACAGAGTTTGTTACACAGCTTGCGCAAATGTCTTCGCTGTCCGAGATGCAGGAGATGAGCGCCTCTCTGCAAAATTCGCAGGCTTACAGTATGATTGGAAAAGAAATCTACGCGGAGGTTCTCGATAGTACGACTGATGTGACGACCGGCTACACCGGCGTCGTTCAAGGTGTCGTTATCAAGAGTGGAACGCCGTATGTCGTCGTCAATAATACGGCGATACCCGTATCGGATGTCCTGCAGGTGGCCAATGCAACAGACGACACCACATCAACAGACGACACTACATCGACAGACGACACCACGTCAACAGATGAAACTACATCGACAGACGACACCACAACGACGGACTCAAGTGACACCACAACGACGGCAAGTGCTTGATGAAGCATAAATACCGGATATCACTGTGCACCCTATAACTTAATATGATTGGAGATTTTGCTTTATGATGCGTTCACTTTTTTCAGCCGTTTCAGGTCTGAAGAGCAACCAGACGGCAATGGACACTATCGGCAACAACATAGCAAACGTCAATACTACGGCATATAAATCGAGCAGAACGGTGTTCCAGGATATATTCAGCCAGACTATCTCGACAGCCACAACACCGACAACGACCACCGGCGGCAAAAACGCAAAGCAGGTCGGTCTCGGCACCAGTATTGCGGCAATCGGCTTAAACATGACCGAGGGCAGCACGCAGTCAACCTCAAATCCTCTTGATTTTTCCATTTCCGGCGAAGGATTCTTTGTTGTGGATGACGGCAGCGGCTCATATGTCTATACGAGAAACGGCGCGCTGACGCTTGATGCGGACGGTTACCTTGTCACGGCAAGCGGAGATTATGTCATGGCGGTTGCTGCAACGACGGATGCGACGACAGGTACCGTTACCGGTATTACCAACGTCACCGACACAGCTGTCGACTCGACGACCGGATTAGCCAAATACAGCAAGGTCCAGCTGAGCGGCGCCATTACAGACAGCACAGGTGCTGTTACAGACCATTATGCCGATTATGCTGTGGACAGCAACGGTGTTATCACCGCTGTCAATGATGCAGGTTCGACAGTGACGATCGGAAGGATTGTCCTGGCGACGTTCAACAACTCCGCCGGCTTGGAAAAAGACGGCTCGAGTTATTACAGTGTGTCTCCCAACAGCGGCAGCGCCAATGTTAATTTTGCCGGCTACACCTGCGGTACGCTGAACAGCGGCAGCTTAGAGATGTCAAATGTCGATCTTTCCACAGAGCTGACAAATATGATTATCACGGAGAGAGGATTCCAGGCGAATTCGAGGGTTATCACAACCACGGATACGATGCTTGAAGAACTTATCAACCTCAAGCGCTCATAGAGGCGAATGGTTATTGTATGATTAAATTAACGCGGATAAATAAGGTTGATACGTTTTGGGTTAATGAAAATCTGATAGAGTTCATGGAAGAGACGCCCGACACGATATTATCGATGGTGTCAGGGAAAAAATATGCCGTTGCCGAGACGGCTGAAGAAATAGAAAATATAATCATCAAAGTCGGCCGAGCGACTGTAATACGCAGAGACAGCGACGGAGAAATGGTAATAGACTGAATAGCGGGTCAAGGCTTGCGCGAATGAATAATAGGGGGGGTGTGATAATTGGATGTTTTATCTCAAGCAGATATAGACAAACTGATGAGAGACCTGGCGACCGGTGAAGCCCAAAAAAATGAAGATGAACAAAAAAGCACCGTAAAAAACTACGATTTTAAGATGGCGAAACGGTTCACGAAAGAGCAGATCAGAGCAATCAATGCGGTATTTAAGAATTTCGGTCATCTGCTGTCGAACTATCTGATGGGGACGCTCCGGGCAAGCTGCGAATCTGAAGTTCTCTCTATCGAAGAAATATCGTTTAATGAATTCAATAACTCTGTACCCTCTCCCGTTATCATCGCTATTATTAATACCAGCCCGTTTACCGGTTCGCTCATAATGGAGATGACGAAGGAGATATCTTTTTCCATTATTAGCCGTGTCCTCGGCGGGACGAAAGAGATTGCTGCCGAAGGCAGGTCGTTCACCGATATTGAGCTCGCCATCATGGAACGCGTTTTATGGCAAAGCTTGAAAAATTTCGATGAAGCATGGGTCAAAATTATGGATGTCAGCTCAACTCTCGAGAAAGTGGAAACGAGCATGCAGTTTGCCCAGATCGTCGACATTAACGAGCCTGTTTTAATGGTAACGCTGAATATTACAATCGGGACAGAAAGCGGCCTTATCGGATTCTGTCTCCCCCATCAGGCCTTGGAGCCCTTCACGAAAAGCCTGAATACGAAGCATATGTATGCCGGAAACGGCAGTAAAAAAATTGATTCCGACCCATCAAAAATAATCAACACAATAAAGCACACGGATATTTTAATCAGTGCCGTATTCAATTCTACCGAGGCTACGGTCAGAGACATTACGAGCCTTGATGTCGGCGATGTTATACAGCTGGCGCACAAGGTGGATGAACCGCTGATCGTCAAATATCAGCAGATTCCGAAATATCACGCTTCCATGGGTAAATACAGGAACAATCTGGCGTTAAAAATCCTTGATGAAATCAGAGGAGACGAAGATAATGAGTGATTTGACTCAGGAAGAAATTGATGCTCTTGTCAGTGGGACGCGGACGACTCTGACAGATGAGGTTTTGGCGGAAGATGAAAAGGACATGCAAGCCTTTGAAACCATGGACGCGGACATCCAGGAGGATATCAATGAGTATTTCGACCGTGATCAGGTTGATGCGCTCGGAGAGATCGGAAATATCTGCATGGGCACCTCAGCCACGACGATGTATGCGCTCCTTGGGCGAAGAGTCAGCATAACGACGCCGAAGGTCGGTTTATATAAAGCCGAAAATGCCCTGACATCGTTCAAATGGCCGCTGCTTGCCATCAGCGTTGAATTTACAGAGGGAATGTTTGGAAAGAATCTCCTGGTTATCAAGGATTATGATGCGGCGGTTATCACGGATCTGCTCATGGGCGGAGAAGGGCATGTCGATAAGAATAAAATTGTCTTAAATGAGATACACCTCAGTGCCATGAGTGAGGTTATGAACCAGATGATCGGTTCTGCGGCAACTGCAATGTCCGATATGATGGATAGGAAAGTCAATATCGCAACGCCCGAGGTTCAGCAGGCTTCCGCCAATGACGATGTCTCAAACTTTTTAGACGGTGCACCGCTTGTTATTAAAATCAGCTTCGACATGGAAATAGACGGCTTGCTCAAGAGCAAGCTCATGCAGATTATGCCTGTCGATATGGCAAAAATGATGATTGACAAGCTCATGCCACCTGAAAGCAAAGAGCCGGAGCCGCGCAGAGCCGCCCCGGCGCCGAGTGCCGCAGCACAAAGTGCGCCATCACAGAGGGCGCCTCAGCCGGCGTCTCAGGTTCCGGCTGAGCCTAAGCGTGTCCAGCCCGTTAAGCCTGCGACCTACCAGGCCTTTGATGAGCCTTTTATCGCGTCGACGGCTGATATCAGTCATATCAATTATGACCTCATCAATGATATCCCCCTTCAGGTTACAGTTGAGCTGGGCAAAGCGAAAAAGAATTTAAACGAGGTTCTCAATTTCGGAATCGGTTCGATTATCGTTTTGGATAAGCTGGCTGGTGAACTCGTCGATGTCATTGTCAACGGGAAAAGGATTGCTAAGGGCGAAGTCGTCGTTATTGATGATAATTACGGCGTACGCATTACGGAAATAATCAGGTAACGCTCCGTCACCTGACAGACAAGAATACGGCATTGCGCGCAGAACAGCCGTGGGAATTACAGCGGCGCAAATTACGATGTATTGTGAGTGGTTTAAGTGTTTGAATGTGTAGCAAGTCAGCCAATATTCAATATTAAAAAGGAGATATTTGGTTATGAGTTGTTATACAGAGCAGGAAAAGACAGCGTGGCGTATGATGGCCTCGACGGCAGCATCGCAACAAAAGATGTCCTGGTAACAGCTTTCAGCGATATTGGAATAGAGGAGATTACCGGGGGAAAGAAAGCCTTTGTCAATTTCACAACCGAGCTTGTCCTTGATGAAGTACCGCATATGCTCTCAAACGATATTCTGATCGTTGAGCTGCTTGAGGATGTACGCGCCACCGAGCCTGTTCTGGCAGCATGCAGGAAATTAAAAAGAAGAGGTTATCTCATAGCACTCGATGATTTTACCTATAGCGAGGATTTAGAGCCGCTTATAGGACTTGCCGATATTATAAAAATCGACTTTATGAAATGCGATGTTGAAGAAATCAAAAAGAGTGTCTATAAAATCAACAGCAACAGGCGCAAGATTCTGCTCGCCGAAAAAATCGAAACATACGAGGACCTCGATTTCGCCAGATCCCTAGGCTTTAATCTGTTCCAGGGCTTTTTCTTCTGCAAGCCGACGATTGCCAATGCAAAATGTACGGAGACGCTCCAGGTCAGCAAGCTGCAGCTCATTAAATATATCGCAGATCCGGAAGTCAGCTTCTTCGATCTGGCGAATGTCATTAAGCGGGACCTCGTGCTCTCGTACCGGCTGCTGAAAATTGTGAATTCAGCTTATTACGGCCTTAAATATACGGTTACAGGTATCCTGCACGCGCTTTTAATACTGGGGCTCAATGAAATAAAAAAATGGATATCGCTCATCGTTTTGAATCAAATTAAGACAACGAAACCCAGCGAACTCATTCGTGCCGCGCTCGTCCGGGGCATATTCATGGAAAAACTCGCCATCAGCCAAAAAAAGAGGAAAAACAGAGACGAGTATTTCCTTGTCGGCTTGTTTTCACTGGCCGAAGCGATTATGGATACGCCGATAGATGCCATTTTAAAGGAGACGCACCTGAGCGAAGAAATCATCAAACCGCTTGTCACCGGTGAAGGCGAGAAGGCCGAGCTCCTTAAAATCATATATCATATTGAACGGGCAGAGTGGGATGAGGCGGATGAAATTGCTGTAGCCTGCGGTTTTGATCAAGCGAAGACAAACCAGTTTTATATCGAGGCGATGATTGACGCCAATAAACTTTTAACGTGAGGAGCTGTTTGTTATGCTGGATAATCTTTTTTCTTCTGTGAATACGCTTCAGAAGGGATTAAACGCGTCCTGGCTCAGAAACGAGGTCATCAGCAATAATATTGCCAATGTGGATACCCCGGGGTTCAAAGCTTCTCAGGTCCGTTTTGAGGACCTGATGGCTGAGGCGACGGATTCAGGGACAGGCGGACTGGAAATGGCAGTTACGGATGAGAACCATATTTCCGGCGTCAATGCATCCTCTATCGAGAATGTTGAGCCGGAAGTCATCACAGATACAACGACAACGACACGGCTGGACGGCAATAACGTCAGCATAGACAATGAGATGGTCGAGCTTGCCAAAAATTCGATCAACTATTATGCGACCGTCAGTAAAATCAACTCGGAATTCCGTAAAATAAACAGTGCCATAAACGGTTGAAACAACCGCAGCGGTTGAAAATAACAGCAAAGGCTGACGTAACTGAAACGGCCGCTTTGCAGCGGATGGGGAGGCATTATAATGGGTTTTTTAAGCGGAATGGATATCAGCGGTTCCGGACTGACCGCACAGCGCATGCGCATGGATGTCATCTCGGAAAACATTGCAAATGTCGATACGACCCGCACGGCGGACGGTAAACCTTATACCAGGAAATACGTTGTGCTCGAAGAACGCAACGCCAACTTTGCTGACGTTCTGAAGACCTCCGCGGACAATAAGGCCGAAGGCGGCGTCATAGTTTCCGAAATCGGAGACGACCCTTCGCCTTATCAGCTTGTTTACGATCCGACGAATCCAGACGCAAACGCCGATGGGTATATCGAGAAGCCAAATGTCGATATCACCCAGGAAATGGTGGACATGATTTCGGCTTACAGATCCTATGAAGCGAACGTCACCGCGTTCAACTCGTATAAGGATATGGCAGTCAAATCACTTGAAATCGGCAAATAATTTATGATTCTACTTGAAAGGAGTACGAACACATGGTCAGCATTGGCTCAAATCTTGTCAGTAATTTAAGCAGTATATCAAACACCCTTGTCAATAAAACGGCAGCATCCGAAACAGGCGGTGAATCTGAATTTAAGAGCGTTTTGTCCGATGCAATGGACAGATTTGAGAAGGTCGGCGATGATAACGCGCAGTCGACACTTGACCTTCTGACCGGAAATACGGATGATTTATCCAACACGATGATTTCGGCGCAAAAATCGGAGATTGCCGTCAATCTGACTGTCGCAATACGCAATAAAGCTGTTGAGGCCTACAAGGAAATCATGAACATGCAGGTTTAGTTTAACGTTGAACGGGGGCTCTTTGTGTTAAATTTCTGGGATTACGTTCAGGCGATTGTCATCATAGGCGCTGTCATCATGGCAGCTTATTATGTCACAAAGCTTGTCGCGAAGACGGGCGGCGGTACTTTTCGGAAAAGCTCCGGCATCAAGCTCATCGCTACACAATCACTCGGTAAAGACAAATCTGTCGCCATCGTTGAGATCGGCGCGTTTGCTTACATCCTCGGCGTGAGTGCGCAGCGAGTCGAGATGCTCGACAAGCTCAGCAGGACCGAAATCGGTATACCGGCATCCGGTAAGGCGGAAACCGGCCCCAAGGACGAGCTGGCTGAAGCCCCGCCAAGCTTTGGTGTGAGCTTCAGAGAAGAATTGAGCAAAAGGTTCAATAAGCTCAATAAAAAAGACTGAACAATGCAGCGGAAATGTGGTGAAGTTACGAAAACGGTCAACAGACAAGCTATAGTAAGGCTGCCGGAGCCCGGCACGAACGGAACTGTCATGAAACGGTTCGTAAAAACGGCAAAAATATGTGCGGCAACAAGCTTGGCTTTTGTCATATGCGTCACACTGCTGATGGTATTTTCCAGAAACGCCGCAGCGGAGGGCCCTCTCGATTCCCTGAAATCTCTCTTTGATAACGATTCCCAATCACTCCAGATCATGATGATTTTAACGGCAATCACGCTTGTACCCACGATGCTCATCATGCTGACCGGCTTTACAAGAATCGTCATTGTTCTCTCGATTGTCCGCAATGCCATCGGTCTTCAGAATATGCCGCCCAATACAGTCATTATAGGCCTTGCGATTTTTATTACATATTTCGTGATGAGTCCCGTTTTGACCCAGATTAACGATGTGGCATACCAGCCCTATATTAAAAATGAGATCGAATTTACCGAGTTTACAACGAAAGCGATGGAACCGCTGCGTGAATTTATGCTCAAAGAGACATACGGAACGGATCTTAACTTCTTTGAAGATATTTCAAAAATTGATAAGACAACAGCACCGAAGGATGTCCCGGACCGGGTTGTCATCGCGTCCTTTGTGACCAGCGAGCTCAAGCACGCCTTTGCTATCGGCTTTTTCATCTATATTCCCTTTATTGTCATTGATATGATTGTCGCCAGTACACTGATGGCCATGGGCATGATGATGCTGCCTCCGGCGATGATTTCCATGCCGTTTAAGATTCTGTTGTTTGTGCTTGTGGACGGATGGCGGCTGACGATCGGCACGATAATAAACAGCTTTTAGAGAGATGGGTATACGATATGTTATCACAACCGGAGATTTTAACAGTTATTAAGGATGCGGTTTATGTTGTCCTGCTGGCCTCGATGCCGATGCTCGGCGCGGCGCTGATTATCGGTGTGATTGTATCAATTTTTCAGGCGACGACGCAGATTAACGAGCAGACGCTGGCCTTTGTCCCGAAAATCATTGGTATCCTCTTCGCTTTTCTGGTCTTCGGCGGATGGATTATCAGTAAAGTGACGGATTTTACAACCGAGATCTTTCATTCCATCAACGTCATGCTGAAATAATGGATATCATGCCACAGCTTGCTGTGCTTTGGGATCATCTGGATTTCGTCTTCCTGCTTTTTATACGCATCAGCGGCCTGCTTATATCAAGCCCTATTTTCGGCAGGAAAAACATGCCCAACATCGCAAAAATCGGCTTCTGCGCCGTCCTGACCGTTATTTTTATGACCGGACTGCCGGCGCCGAGTACCTATCCCGTATATGACAACCTTTTAATTTACGCGCTCGTGATTGTCAGAGAGCTGGCGTTTGGCGTCTCGATGGGCTTTGTTCTGACGACAATGTTCAATCTGACAATGACCGCCGGAGCCATAATGGACTATCAGATCGGCTACAGCATGGCCAGCATCTATGATTTTCAAAACAATACGCAGACGCCGATCACAGGAAGCCTGTTCAACATCATGATGCTCATCCTTTTCTTCATGTATGACGGTCATCTCAAGCTGATTGCCATCATTCAAAAAACAATTACGGCAATACCCATCGGCTCCGCCATGGCGCCGCCCAGTATTATGTGGGTTGCCGCGGAAGTCATGACAAAATCGTTTGTCCTGTCCGTTATGGTGGCGATGCCGGTACTTGCCGCCGGCGTTATGATGGAAATCGCACTCGGTGCCGTCATTAAAACAGTGCCCCAGATGAATATGTTTGTTGTCGGAATACCGTTAAAAATTATTGTCGGTCTAATCGTTATGCTCATGACATTTACACTGTTCGCGAATTTCACGAAGGATCTGTTCACGATGATGTTTAACTATATCGGCGTGATGTTCGACAATCTCGGCAGCACTGCCTGAGCTGCCGCCCGGGGTGATACAAAGGTCAGATTCTTCGCGGGGCGCCATAAATGACGCCTGCTTTGAATGACATGAATAAGAGGTGAGCAAGGCAGATGGCACAGGGCAGCGGCGAAAAAACCGAAAAAGCCTCGTCAAAAAAGCGGCAGGATACGCGAAAAAAAGGCGAGATTCATAAAAGCGCCGACATGTGCTCTGCGATTATGCTCTTCATCACCTTCGGCACTCTGAAGGTCGGGTATGAGGGTTTTATCAATTCCATGAAAACCGTTTCGGCGTCGCTGCTCTCCGACGGTATGATCGCCGTTAACGCGAGGAATGTGACAGCCCCGTCGGTTATCCAGTATTATAAGAGCGTTCTGTTTACTGTTCTGCCGATACTTCTGCCGCTTTTTATTGTTGTCATGATCGGCGGTACAGCCGTGCACGTCCTGCAGACGGGGCCGATGTTCGTCACAGAAAAACTGAAGCCGGATTTTAAAAAAATAAATCCGTTTACGGGTTTTAAACGGATATTTTCTTCGGCCACGCTTGTGGAGCTCGGCAAGTCTATATTAAAAATCGTTATTCTCTGCTGGATTGCGTACAGCTATATGAGTTCCGCCATAAAGGATTTTGTCAAACTCATTTATTCTGATGTTGGCACGGCATTCTCGAAAATGCTGTCCCTGAGCTTTTCGATGGGCATCATGATCGCTCTCGCGCTCATTGCCTTTTCGGCTGTCGACGTGCTTTATCAGTGGTGGAAATTCGAAAAAGACATCAGGATGACCAAGCAGGAAGTTAAAGAAGAAAACAAACAGCTCGAGGGTGACCCGCAGATCAAAGCCAAAATCAGGCAAAAACAGCGAAAAATGAGTGCGGCCCGGATGATGCAGCGGCTGCCTGAGGCCGCATTTGTCGTCACAAACCCTGAGCATTTCGCGGTTGCGCTGCGGTATAAAGAGAATGTTGATAAAGCGCCGGTTATCGTCGCCAAAGGCCAGGACTATCTGGCACAGCGGATTAAGCGGAAAGCTGCGGAACTTAATATTACAATCGTCGAGAACAAGCCTGTTGCGCGTGCCTTATATGCAGCCTGTCAGGTGGATGACGAGATACCGCCCGAGCTGTATCAGGCGATTGCCGACATCCTGATTTATGTTTATAAGACAATAAAAAATTGAAAGGCGGCAATAATGAAAATGAAGAAATCGGATATTGCAACGAGTGCAATAATCATCTCCATTGTCATGATCATCATCGTCCCGCTGCCGCCATGGCTTTTGGACGCGCTGATTATCATGAATATCACGATTTCACTTTTTATCATGCTGGCAACCCTTTTTATTAAAGATGCGTTGGAGTTTTCCGTACTCCCGACACTGCTCCTTATAACAACGCTTTTCCGCCTGTCGCTGAATCTGTCTTCAACGAAGCTTATCCTCGGAAACGGCGGTGATGCCGGTCAGGTTATCAAAACCTTCGGCTCGTTCGTTATTCAAGGGAATCTCGTCGTCGGCGTCGTGGCGTTCCTCATTATCGTCGCTATTCAGTTTATCGTTATTACAAAAGGTGCCGAACGTGTCTCCGAGGTTGCCGCACGGTTTACCCTCGATGCCATGCCCGGAAAACAGATGGCTATCGACGCCGACCTGAATACCGGTGCCATTGACGAAACGATGGCAAGAAAACGCCGGCATGAGATACAGCGCGAAGCTGACTTTTACGGTGCCATGGACGGCGCGAGCAAGTTTATCAAAGGCGATGCGATCATCTCTATTATCATCATCATCGTCAATGTCATCGGCGGACTTATCGTCGGACTGACAATGGAGCACATGGACATATCCAAAGCGATCAGCATTTATATCCTGGCAACCGTAGGCGACGGCCTTGTTACCCAGATCCCAGCTCTTCTGATATCGACATCTACCGGTATCGTCGTGACGCGGTCAGCCTCCGACGGCAGTTTTGGTACGGATTTAACAAAACAGCTGCTTTCCAATCCGAATGCGATGATCATTTGCGGCGGCATTCTCATCGTCATGTGCCTGATCCCCGGCTTCCCAAGACCGCAGCTGCTGTTTATATCGTCCATTCTGCTCGGTACAGGGATATACCTGCGCCGGAAAGTCGAAAAAATGGCGAAAGAGCCTGTCATCGAAGATAAAGTAAAAGATAGCGCGGAAGAAAAACGCAAACCGGAAAACGTGCTGAATCTCCTGCAGGTAGAACAGCTGGAGCTGGAGTTCGGTTATGGTATCGTACCGATGGTCGATATGAGCCTCGGCGGGGACCTCTTGGACCGGATTATTATGATCCGGCGGCAATGTGCGATCGATCTCGGCATTATCCTGCCGTCTATCCGGATGCGGGATAATGTGCGGCTTGGCACAAACCAATATAAAATCATGATTAAGGGTATCGAGGTGGCCGTGGGTGAAGTTATGCCGGACCACTATTTGGCTATAAATTCCGATGGCGTCGACGAGACGATTACAGGGATTGAGACCATTGAACCAACCTTTGGACTGCCTGCTTTATGGATTACAAAAAAACAACGTGAAAAAGCGGAGCTTTTAGGTTATACTACAATTGATCCGCCGTCAGTCATCACAACGCACCTGATGGAGATCATCCGGACGCACTCGAGCGAGCTCATCAACCGGCAGCAGGTGCAGGCGCTCATAGAGAATCTGGCGCAGCAGCAGCCGGCGCTCGTCGAAGAAGTCATTCCGAAAATGTTTACATATGGCGATATCCAAAAGATACTGGTGCGGCTTTTACGTGAAAATGTCCCAATTAAGAATCTGGCGACGATTATAGAGACGCTGGCCGAGTACGGCAGCGTGACTAAAAACCCCGATGACCTGACGGAGTATGTCCGGCAGAACCTGTCACGCGTGATTACAAACAGGTTTTTAACGGGTGATGATGTCGCTGTCCTGGCACTTGACTCGAAAATCGAACAGTTAATTGCCGAAAAGACAAAACGCACCGAATCGGGCCTCGTTACGGTGCTTGAACCG
>DBTM01000053.1 GCA_002307055.1 Clostridiales bacterium UBA1316 | reverse complement strand
GACTGCGACAAGAGCGCGGAGGAATTTCGGAAAAGCGGTCGGTCGCTTAAGCGCGCGCTCCGCACCTGCCGACGAAACAACAAACGTATAGGTATCCGGTATTGGGTCGCGCGCGTCTAAAATCGGGTCAAGCTCACGGCTTACCGCCTCGCAATGCTCCAGCGCCACGCCGCCCTCGCGGTCGATGTATATCCGGAGAACCCATCCACCCGTTTCCTTAACATATTCGACGTCCCATAGCTCGCAATCGTGTTTCCTAACAATCGGCTCAGCAAGCTCAGAGACGATGTCTGTTACTTTTTTCATAGTCTGCCCCATTCCGCCGTGAGTGAAGAATATCACCGCATTTAAGAAATTTTGACATTTTTAAACAGTGCAAGAAAAAGAGTGGGAAAAACCCACTCAACGAAATCCCACTTGTCTAACATCAGAATTATACCACCATAATTTATAGAATGCAAGCGTTTTCCGCTTTTTGTTTTTCACAATGGACAGATATTTATTTATATAGTATATTTCGCCTGGAGAAAGCTTTGTAATACTTTGTAAAGCTATGTCATGCTTTTCGGGCGGGACTGTAGTTTATGCCCCAACCGCTTGCCCTGTAACACAACTGTAATATAAATAATGGCCATATTAAATTGACATTGCTGCAACAGTCATTTATAATCAGTGTTGGAATAAAACATACAGTATGCCCATAAACAGAGCGCTGTATGCAAGCAAGGCTGAAATTGGTGTGTGGTGTGCCGCGTCAGACTGAGCTTGGAGGATTACATGTATTTTGGGGAGCGGGGTGAATCTCGCACCGCTCTCCTACCTCCTTCAAGCCGGAACCGATACATAGAGCCTTGAATGCCTGCTTGATATCCGCGGTGCTTTCGTTTTCATCAGGAACGTAACCGAACCGATGCGAACGTTTGTACATACAAAACGCCGAAACCCGTCATCCCGAGCTTTCGTAAGCCGCTTTGCGTCACATTCACCACGCCGGTTACCGGCATGGGCGTTAAGGGACTTAATGCAATCTAGGGCACCATTTCGGGTAAGGCAAAATAATGCGTGTCAACCACGCAAATTTTAATAGGAGGAAAATACATGAAGAATCTCAGAAAAATTCTCGCAGTGGTTCTTGCAGTTTGCATGATGTTCGCACTCATGGCAACAGCAAGTGCTTCATTCACGGATGCTTCCAGCATTAAGTACACCACAGCTGTTGGTGTTATGACTGGAATCGGCGCGATTGACGGGAAACCGGACGGCAGCTTCGGCCCGACCGCTCCTGTGACACGTGCAGAAGCCGCGAAAATGATCACCATCGCAATCTACGGAACAGCAATTGCAAACTCCTTACCGTCAGTAACATCAAGCTTTAGCGATGTTCCGACAACCCATTGGGCAGCCAAGTATATCAATTATCTTGCTGCTAAAGGCATCATCGGCGGCGTCGGCGATGGAACATTTAATCCTGACGGCCAGGTCACGGCATCTCAGATGGCAAAGTTAATGCTCAGCGCTGCCGGTTACGGCAAAAATAATGAGTATGTTGGTTCAGCATGGGAAATCAATGCCATCAGCGATGCTATTTCATTATATGTATTCTATGGTACCGCAGCAACAGATTTCTCCAAAGCTGCTACCAAAGAAGAAGCTGCCCTGTATATCTTTAACGCTATCACCAAGGTTGGCCAGGTCAGCTACAATTCACTGTTCGGCTATTATGGCAAGGGCTCTTCAGTTACATCCCCGACTGCCGGTGCAACAATAGCTGCCTCTGTGTATAATATGGTTAATACTAAGGGCATCGTTCTCGGCGGCTCTGTAACGACTGTCAATGCAACCGGCACCAACGTTGTCGCCGCTGGTTTTGACACGGTAACAGGCAAGCTTATATCGATTGCAGATCCTTCTTCCAGCAGCAACATCCAGAACTTCGCGTATGATGCTGTTAAGGCAGACATCGGCCAGTTGGTTTCAATCTATTCCAACTCAGATACAGGTACTGTCTACTTCCATGAAACGTTGTCCGGCACTATAGCTAACATTTTTGGTGCCGCCACACCTTATACTTACAACAGCTTGTTCGGATCTCTCACATACGGAACAGCTAATGCTATCATTAAATTCGTAACGAACTATAAGACCCCAACACTAGCGACAGGTACACCGGCTCCCCTCGTCGTTGACAACGGTACCTTGGTAGTTGGCTCCAATGCTCCGACCGGCACATATGCCACCTACCTCGGCCAGATCATCAGCTACAACAGCGGTGGCTCGATATCCTTTGAAAAAGTCTCGGCAATCAGCACAACAACCGGCACCGAGTCAATTTCATTCGCTGGCGGTACAACCTATAGTAACCAAACTTCCAACGATGTTATTAAAGAGTATTCCGGTGTCGCCGTAGGCGATTATGTCACACTGACAAGAGTCGGCGACTTCTATTACATGGATAAAGTCACCACAGTCAGCGGCACAGTCAGCAACCTCGCCTATATAATCGGCTACCCATACACCTACACCATTGACGGCAAAACTTACAATGCAACCTTTGGTGTTACTAACAACTCCGGTTTAACCGCAGCATCTCCGTCACTCATCACAGATTTTAACTCCAATACCTATACCCTCTACCTGAATTCGGCAGGTGCAGTGGTTCTCTCCACACTCACAGCCGGCGCCAATGCCAGCCAGGTTGTCTACGTTACCGGCCCTGCATGGATTGCCTCCGGAGACTATGGAAATGTATGGAAGTTCCAAGCCGTTGACACAACAGGAACAGCTACGATTTACAACGCGGGTGCTGTTACCTATACTTCAGGTCTTCCGGATAATACCCCGTCTATCACAGGTGGGTTCTACAGTGTCACAGTGAATGCTACAACAAAAATAGCTACTGCTGCTGCTGCTACTGGTTACTCAAGCACCTATTATACTACACCTTCGGGCACTTCCACGATTGCGACTACCACTAATTCCGTGGTCGTCAACCCCGCACCGGATAGCAGCGGTAACATCTACTACTACGATGCTAATACAAACTTTATCTTCGTCTCCGGAACAGGTTCGGATCTGGTAATCACGAAGGTGACAGGTGTTGCAAACATCGTAGGTTATACACTTGATCCCACTGATATGGTCTACTTCAACAACACGACCAGCACAAATAAGACCATCAACACCGTTATCGTCTCCCATGTCTTCACAGGTGCTTCCAGTGCTCAGGTCATGTATGTTGCTGCTGAAGATCCAATATCCACTAACACCACTTCATATACTAAAAATGTGTATATGGATGGCGTGAAGACCAAGCTGAATTTCTCAAACCCGAGCCTTAGTACTTACGCTGGCAGGTTTGTTACTTACACAGTTGATTCCGATGGTATATACACTGTTAATACCGTTAACACCAGCTACACAGGAAACGATCAGATTGTCCTTAAGAGCGGCGTATACGGGAGCAATGTAACAATCGGCGGTACGACATATAATGCATCCGGTGCCACCGTTGTCGACCTGTCACAGGCAGCTACCGATCCTGCAGTCTACACGAGCCTTGCTGCAATGTCGTCGGCTAATAAAACGTTTATGGTTGATTATGTTACGGATTCCTATAACGTCATAAAAACCATCTATGTCATAGCATCCGGTGATCTTTATACGAGTGCGAATGGCTTGGTAGCTTTTGCAACCAAGACTTCAACCGGTACCACGAACGACACCTATACTGTAAACTTCTATGGCACCCCGACAGCATCAACCACAATTACCACAAACGGCTTATGGGGCGCGGCACAATCATGGTGGATTTACTGGTCTGCTACCAGAACAAGTGATACAGTTATTACATTAGGAGCTTATGCCTTCACGTATTACTCAGGTACAAGACTTAGCGACACAATAACAATAGCGACCGGCACAACGCCGACATTCACAGCTGCTTCATCAGTCTGATATTCTAATTCTTTAGAGTATAGATAAGCGGAAAGAAGCCCCCTCTTTTGAGGGGGCTTCTTTATAGACTCTTCCCGAAAGCTGTTTTCCTGCTTTAAACGTAAGCGTTAAATAATCAGGTGCATAAACAAAAAAACGGTAAGCGTTAAATAATCAGGTGCATAAACAGTAAGCGGAAGATATTTGACGGATAGACGGTAAAAAGGGACTGTGTCACAATGGAGTAAAGTAGTCGAAAAAGTAGCACAACTTATTCGACGAACCTGATAGGAGTGACACGATGAATACGATGGCAGCAAAAAATCAGCTAAGCCTGGTCCAAGGGCAGCGGATGATAAAAGAGTGCCAAGACAGCGGAAAGACAGCGGCGGCATGGTGCGCAGAGAACGGGATAGCTCGGTGGAAGTATTTCTATTGGTTAAGGAAAGTCCGGGAAGCAACATGTGAAAAGATGATAGTTGGCGGAGGTCGGTTACCAACGGCGGTTCAGGAGAGGATGGTCTTTGCGGAGTTAAGTCAACCGGCTTGCCGTAAACAAGATGTGGCAATGACGCTCAAAATGGACGACTTCGAAATGGAGATTTACAACGGGGCCGACGGCGATGTTATCGCTCATACAATACAGGCACTGAAGAATATATGCTGAATGATTTCGCCGGAGCCGATCACATTTACATAGCCTGCGGTTACACGGACATCAGGAAAGGGATTGATGGGCTGGCGGCAATAGTACAGCAGAGATTTCAACTTGATCCGTATTCAAGAAATCTCTATCTGTTTTGTGGACGTCGCAGCGACAGAGTTAAGGGACTGTATTACGAAGGCGACGGTTTTGTGATGGTGTACAAGCGACTGGACAGCGGCAAATACCAATGGCCCAGGACGCCGGAAGAGGTTATGAACTTGACAGCTCAGCAATATCGCTGGCTGATGGAGGGGCTTTGCATAGAGCAGACCAAGGCGATACGAAAGTCCTCGCCGAAGGATCTTTTTTGACAACACAAAACGCAGAAAATGTGCTAAATTACTGTACTTTTTGACCGAAATGTGGTAGAATATTCATGTCAGAAGTTACTGGAAAGGCGGCATGTTTTCATTGGAGAATAATAACTTGGATGCCGCCACGACCGTTGATTCAACCGAGCAGTTTCAACAACTTGAACACGAGAATCATACCCTGAGAAATGAAAATGATCAGTTGAAAGATGAAAATACCCATCTCATGGAAGTCGTTAGGCAGTACCAGAAAATGCTTTTCGGGCAGTCCAGCGAAAAAACGAAATATGCGGCCGAAGAGCAGAACGGCGATCAGATATCGCTTTTCAACGAAGCGGAAGTAGAGTCAAATCCAAAGGCGGAAGAGCCGAAAACGCTTGTCGGTGGGCATTCCAGGAAGCCGAAGCGCACTCACGGGGAAATGGCGAAAGACCTTCTTGTCGAGGAAATTGTACACACTCTGCCGGAGGCGGATCGCATTTGTCCGAAGTGTGGTGATACGCTGAATCTCATTGGGCAGACCAAGGTCCGGGACGAATTAATATTTGAGCCGGCAAAGTATTACATAAAGCGGCATATGCAGGAAAGCTACATTTGCGGCTGCTGCGGAAAAGATACCGCAAAGGATGCCGAACAGCCAGATATTGCTGCCCAGACAATTGTTCGAGCTCCGGCTCCAAAACCTGTCTTGCCAAACAGCATGGTTTCCGCATCTCTGCTCAGCTATGTGCTTTACGCCAAGTATGCGCTTGCGTTGCCACTGTACCGCCTCGAACAGGATTTTAAAAATAATGGTTTTAGCATGCCCCGGGTGACGTTAGCCAACTGGGTAATCCGCAGCGCAGAAATGTACCTGGAACCGATATGGGAGGCTCTTCGAGCCGCCACACTTGAGGAAAGTGTTATCCAGGCTGATGAAACGCGAGTGCAAGTTTTGAAAGAGAAGGGCCGCAAGGCAACCCAAAAATCCTACATGTGGGTTTTCTGCAGCGGAGAGTTCAGTACGAGGCCAGCGGTTTTGTATATGTATTCGCCGAGCCGGGCGGGAGAAAACGCAAAAGCTTTTCTGGGAGAGTACAACAAATATCTCATAGTCGATGGCTACGATGGGTATAACGGTCTTAAAGCAGAAAGATGTGGGTGCGTTGCTCACCTGCGACGGCGTTTTAAGGATGCGATGCCGGAAGGCACGGTGCTATACGAACCTGCGAAGGAGCCACCGTGGAGACTCAAATCCGAGGACAATCTCAAAGAGCGCTATGAATCAAAAAAGGAGATTATCGAGGACCTGAAATCCCATCCAATCAAATCAGCCGTCGGCTTCTTTCTTTGCAACGAGCTCTTTGACTTGGAACGTGCCGGGAAAGACGATATCGAAGAACGCATCAAAATACGTCGGGAGTGTGCATCCGTCCTCCTCGAGGTCTTTTGGTCGTGGCTTGATTCTGTAAACCCCGGAAAAGGCACAGCCCTGAGTAGGGCGGTGAATTACGCTTTGAATGAACGGAAGTATCTTGTCAAGTTTCTTGAAAGTCCGATAGTTCCTGTTTCAAACAATCGCTGTGAGAATTCCGTTCGCCCCTTCTGCGTAGGACGCCGGAACTGGCTGTTTTCCGCAACGCCGAAGGGCGCAAAGTCGAGCGCTATCGTGTACAGCATTATAGAATCTGCCAAATCAAATAATCTGAAGCCATATCATTATTTGAACTGGCTGTTTGAAATATTGTCTCAAGCTGATAGGATTGACTCTGATCTGGTTGCGTCTGTGCTGCCGTGGTCTGAATCAATACCTGCCGACTGCAAACTGCCCAATTCTGCTAATTGACCAATAGTAGCGCCCTCGCCCGGGTACCGTCAGTTGGTACCCATTATTTTTTTGCCTACGTCAAATACGTTCCGCTTACCGTAAGCGTCAAATAATCGGTCACATAGCAGACGGGGTGCAACAATAGTACAATTACAATGGAACAGGTTGAAAAAGTAATGCAACTAATTCAACCGCGAATGGAGTGATTGTATGGATACACGGGAAGTGGCCGCGGAGTATCGGTTGGCAAAGTGGGCGCAGACGATACAAGCCCGGGTGCAAAGCGGACGAAGCATCAAGGAATTCTGCGCATCAACCGGAATTAGCAGGAATGCATACTTTTACTGGCAGCGAAAACTGCGGGAGACGGTATGCTCAGAGATACATGAAACGACAACTGAAGAAAAGAATAGACTCATTCCAAATGGATGGACACAGCTTGAATCTGTGAAGGCTGATCGTGCGGAAGCGTCAGTGTCGATCGATGTCAGCGGATGTCGCATAACCGTAACCGCCGAGACCGACGTGGAACTGCTGGCGAAGGTCTGCCGGGCGCTCAGGTCACTGTGATGCGATTCGGCGGGAAATCTGTATATCTTTGCTGCGGGCACACAGACATGCGAAAATCTATTAACGGGCTGATGACGCTCGTGGAGCATAGTTTTTCCCTTGACCCGTTCAGCGGTGCGCTATTCGTGTTCTGCAATCGGCCCCGTGACCGTCTTAAAATTCTCGAATGGGACGGCGACGGTTTTTGGCTGTATTTCAAGAGGCTTGAGCGCGGACATTTCCGGTGGCCGTCGTCGGATGGCGAGGCCACAATGACTTTGAATGGTGAGGAATTATCCTGCCTGATTGACGGCGCGAGACTGGAGAAGAAACTCCGCCGCAACGATATTTTTGGGCATAAAATCTCATAAAATATTGAGCTTAAAAGTACTGATTCTCCTTGATATTACAGGGAATTTCCGGTATAATCAAAGTATGGAAACACAAGAAATTACAATTGAAAAACTGCTCGTTTTAATTGACGAAAAAGACCATCGGATTGCTGAACTAGAAAATCAAGTTCAGTGGCTTATGGAGCAATTCCACCTTGCAAAGCACAAGCAATTTGGTGCGTCCAGCGAACAAACCGACATGAATCAGCTAAACCTGTTCAACGAAGCGGAGCAAACCGCCGCTCTGACAGCCCTGGATCCGGAGATCACGGAGGTCAAGGCACATTACCGCAAGAAAACCCGCCTGACTACCGATAAGCTGCCGGAGGATTTGCCTGTCGAGGTTGTTGAACATGAATTGCCTGAAGAAAAGCGTATCTGTCCCGACTGCGGCTGCGACCTACACAAGATGGGCGAGGACGTTCTTGAGGTACTGAAAATCATCCCGGCAAAAGCTGTGATTGTCCGTCACGTGCGGCACGTCTACGCCTGCCGCCGCTGCGAGACATCCTCAGATCATGTGCCGATCGTCAAGGCGGAGATGCCTGAACCCGTCATTAAAGGCGGGTTTGCATCACCTGAAGCGATTGCCCACATCGCCACGCAGAAATTTGTTATGGGCAGCCCGCTTTACCGGCAGGAACAGGAGTGGACGTTAAGCGGCATCCTGCTTTCCCGTCAGACCATGTCCAACTGGCTTCTCAAGGCCTGTAACAACTGGCTGGAGCCGATATACGAAGAGATGAAGCGGAGGTTATGCGAGCATGAGGTTCTACACGCAGACGAAACCACATTGCAAGTGCTGCATGAGGACGGAAAACCCGCCCAGAGTAAGAGCTACATGTGGCTCTACCGGACAAGCGGCGAGGCAAAACATCAAATTGTTTTGTATGACTACCAGCCAAACCGAAAGGCCGAGAACCCCGAAGGATTTTTAAGGAGTTTCAAAGGATATCTTCACGCAGACGGATACGATGGATACCACCGGTTACCCGACAATATCACCGTCGTGGGCTGCTGGGCGCACGCCCGACGAAAATTCGATGAGTTGCTGCAAACGATACCAAAAGACAAGAGAGCTTCGTCCGACGCCGCAAAAGGACTTGCCTATTGTGATAAACTGTTTCATTTAGAGAAACAGTTTGCTTTGTTGTGCCCTGAAAACAGGTTTGAGGAGCGCGAACGTCTTTCCAAGCCGCTGATGGACGAGTTTTACGCATGGGTCGGGTCGCTCCGTGAAGTGCCGAAATCCCTGATGGGGAAGGCAATATATTACGCAGAATCACAGCGGAAGTATCTTGAACGCTATCTGCTTGACGGGCGGCTTGAAATCAGCAACAATCGCGCCGAAAGGACGATACGCCCGTTTGTGATGGGCCGTAAAAACTGGCTTTTCTCCAACACTCCTAACGGGGCGCGTGCCAGCGCGATCTACTACAGCCTGATCGTATCGGCAAAAGAAAATGGCCTGAACCCGTTTGAATATTTGGCGTGGATTCTTACGAACGCGCCTAACCTCGGAAGACCCGGTTACATAACAAAAACGGAGGATTTTTTACCGGGCAGCGCGGCGATTCCCGAACGGGTATTTTCGCCGAAACCGAAGAGTGAAAAACCCGAAAAATACGCCTGGGAGGAAGACGCGTGAAGGTTGGAAAGCACACTGCTTTTATGATTGATTTTATCTCGGATTTCGCCGATGGAAAAATGTCAAGGGATGATTTTGAGCTTGATTATTCAGGTTATGTCATTGAGCATTTCCCGGAGATGGAACATGAAGATAAACGCCTGGCACGGAAGTTCACGAATACCGTTGAGGTAAAATACGAGTATGCCGAAAACCGTAATATCTCGGACGATGATTTCCGGATTCTAATGAATAACGCGCTTTGCGATTTGCTTGAGAAGGGCAACCCCGACTTGCTGTGAAAAAACGTTACAAGCTTTTATTGATTACCAGCCGGTATCTTGAGTTTATTGTCAAGGTACCGGCCGCTTTGACGTTTACCGCTTACCTCTCTTCGCTCCGGCGTTATCTTTCTTTTGGCCATAAATGAAACCTCCAAGTTGGTGCTCCTATTTTACACCAGCTCAGAGGTTTACACAAAATCCGGGATAGTCTCCCTGAAATCAACGTTGACACAGTGCGCCATGGTAGCAGTTAAAAACAAAGGCACCTTCTTCTATGCTCAATATCAGCGATTATTAGTTCGACGAGGAAAGAAAAAAGCGGTTATTGCTGTTGCCCACTCCATGCTCATCGCCATTTATCATATGCTTTCAGGTAGTCCTTATAAGGACTTGGGTGCTGAATACGACAATCAATTCAATACCGGAAAAAAGATCAATTCGTATCTAAAGAAGCTTAAAAGCCTTGGTTGGGAGCCGTCTTCCGTTGCGGCTATTTGCTAAGAACATCCGTATTTCGGCAGGACCGCTTTATGGGCTTTCTTTTGTTATGCCTTTTTAAGCCGGGTCAGCATTTGTTTTCACGATAAAATTTTCCGCCGGGCCTGACATTTAGTTTAAATGCGGCGTCATAGGTCTTCTTTTCCATTTTTTCAACACATAACTTTCTGATAACTATTTTATCTCGTTTCTGCGTGTCCGGCAAGCTTGGTGGGTGTCATACTTCGATTTTACCATTTCATTTCCGCCGATACCTCAATAATCTGCGCGGTGTTGCCTTAAACTTAACATTCCATCAATTAGCATAGCAAAATGTTTTAAAGTCAAGCTCTGTTTGTTTATAGGCATAATCTGATCCTTAGAACATACTTGCAATTATCTTTTTTGTTTCACCAACTATGTTATCAATGGATATGTGCATATTAATTTTTTTATCTCTTGATACTAATTCGCAAATATTATTTTTAAGATTACGGGGACTAATTATTAATCGAATAGGTATCCCCATTAAATCCGCATCAGAAAACATAACTCCTGCACTTACTGAACGATCATCATATAAAACTTCTATTCCGCTTTTTTGTAAAGCATCATATAATTCATCTGCAGATTTTTTTACTTCATATTCATCAGCACGAACAGCACATAAGTGCACTTGCCATGGAGCAATCGAAATCGGCCAAATAGGTCCATATTCATCGTGATGTGCCTCACAAACCGAAGCTGCAAGTCGTCCAACGCCAATGCCGTAGCATCCCATAACTGGGTGATTTGAGTTACCGTCACTGTCAAGGTAACGCATATCCATCGCTTGTGTATATTTAGTTCCAAGTTGAAAAATATTACCTACTTCAATTCCTCGAGAAACAGAAATCAAAGGTTTCCCGCACTGGGGGCAAGTTCCCCCATTTGTAATTTTTGCAAAATCATGATACTCAGTAATATTTAAATCTCTTTGCATGTCCAAACCTATATAATGATATTCTGCAATATTACCACCACAAGATAAATTGTTTGCGTCTTGAAGTGACCTATCAAACAAAACCGTAAAGTTACCTTTTAAATTATATGGTCCAATATAACCAACATTAAGTCCACAATCTACTTCGACATCAGCAGGATGAACATCGTCCCCAAGATAATTGGTGAGTTTGGTTTCATTTACCTCAAGGTCACCTCGAATAAACACTACCACATACTCGTCATTATTATTTTTTTGATATACAACAGCCTTACAACTTTTTTCTTTTTGAGTTTTTAAAAAAGTACAAACATCTTCAATTGTTCGAATATTTTGTGTATGCACAAGAGTGATCATATCTGATTTTTCATCCCGCTTGTTTTGAATAATACTCTCTGCAGCTTCCATATTTGCACGGTAATCACAGCCACTACAAATCGCAATAGAATCTTCACCGATGGGAGTCAACAGCATAAATTCATGAGATATGCTACCACCCATCATGCCAGAATCAGAAGCGACAGATACTACTTCTGGAACACCTACACGCATAAAAATGCGTTCATATGCTTTAAAGCAACGTTCATAATATTTTTCTAAATCCTTTTGAGATGTATGAAATGAATACGCATCTTTCATAGTAAATTCTCGTACACGTATTAAACCGCCTCTTGGACGAGCTTCATCACGAAATTTAGTTTGAATTTGATAAATCATAAATGGATATTTTGAATAAATTTTTCCATATTCACGTACAAGCTGAACGGCCGCTTCTTCATGAGTCATACCTAAAACGAGAGGACTTTTATTTCTATCGCAAAAACGAATCAACTCACTTCCAACACATTCATATCTTCCAGACTCTTGCCATAATGAAGCAGGCATCACGACTGGGAAAAGGACTTCCTGCCCGTCAATAGCGTCCATTTCTTCACGAATAATATTTTCTATTTTTTTGGTAATCCTTCGTAGTGGCATAAATGATGAAAATATTCCATTAGTAACATATTTCATATAACCGCCTCTGAGCATAAGAGCATGACTATCAATGACACAGTCAGACGGTCTTTCTTTAAATCTTTCTCCGACAAGTTTTTCAAATTTCATAGTAAAAGTTTCCTCCGTTTTCTGTAAAAAAATAATAAAAGCCCTAAACTAATAAACAGCTTAGGGCGAATGTGTATTACATTCGTGGTACCACCTAAATCCAGAAAATATTCTGTACTCTAAGTATTGAATACCTCAATACATTTCTCTATTACGGGAGAACCCGATGAAGCTTACTTGTTGACCGTTCAGCCCACAGCTCAAAGATGGGTTCACTATTTCTTCAAAAAAGACTCGCACAAAACGTCTTCTCTCTGTATTATCCCAAATAACTACTACTTCTTATCATAACTTTCAAATATTAAACCTAAGGTATGATATCATACTGTGTTTATAAAGTCAATATTTTCGGACATATTTGTTTTTCGTGAAAATTGCAATTTTAAAGGTTGAATGAAAAGGTAACCGCAATATAAGGAGGAAATAACCACTTTAAAGCGTAAAAAGTGAAGAAAGCATCACGTCTGAGTGCCAGAACGGCCTAAAACGGGGTATAATCGAGCCAAACTGCTGGGGCTCTGGTTAACAGAGAGCACGACAAGCGGACGGCTGGCAAAACTTATGTAAAAGTAAGTGCCACCCACCTGAGTTTGGTTTATGGAATGGTAGCCGCCTGCACAAGGTTTAGTTTACCGCTTCAGAAGTGCTGGTTTTAAAAGGACGTCGTCGGGTGCAACGCGAGCGAGTCCAAGAACCCCCAGCAGTTTCCTTTTCCGCTTCATCAAAAGGCGTTTTGCCGTTAAGACTGTCTCTGGCGAAACTATTGATGTGGTTTGTCATAAGAATCGTGTCCTCCTGCGTAAGAGCGTCGAAAGAAGTGCTTTTGGGCATGATGTTGCGTATGAACTGATGGTTTTTCTCGACGTGAGGCTTCTGCCAGGCTACCTGCGGGTCACAGTAGAATACGCGGGTTCTCTGATCGTTTCGCTTGGTATATTCAAGAGCAGGTGCATCCTTGAACTCAACACCGTTATCAGTGAGGATTACTGGGAACAGCTTTCTGAAGGTATCCAGCCCCAGCAGTGCGGTCAGGTCGTCAAACACCTTCAGGACGCTTTTCTTTGTTCCATCTGGCATGATGAAGATGAGCATAAAGTTGGATTCCCTGAAAATCATTGTAAGCAGAACCTTACCTTTTTCTCTTTTCCCTTTGACGGTATCCATTTCAACCACAGGTATTGTCGGATTCTTCTCCATGTAAATTTGAAAGTCCTTGTATGTCCTGGCGAGACGGTAGGAATACTCGATTTTAAAAGCAGGCTTTGGCTTCTTTCTCCTCCTGTACCGTACTTTTCTCGGCAGATCAATGTTTTTTGTGCTCAGAGCTCGGCCTTCTATGTAGTTGTAGACAGTTTTTCTGGAGCAGCCAATTTCGTCAGCATGCGTTGCAAAAATGTGATTGAGAGATTGACCTCGTTTCAGCAAGGGCTTCAAAAGCTCGTCTATCTCATGCAGCTTCTCCGGGGTGGAGCGAATTCCGCTTCTTGCCTCCGAAAGGGTGGCTGTATACCCTGCATTAGCTCTCTGGGAAGTATAGTAAGCGTGCAACATTTTGCAGCTCTGCCGTTTTTGACAGGCATTGCAAACATAAGGGGCGTTGTCGAGGGCCGGACATTTCGCGGATTTATATTTGTTGCAGACGCTTCTGCAGTCATATTTCCGGCAATACGCACACCGGCCTTGGCAGGCCTCTCCACACAAATTTGTAGCCTTGCATGTTGCACGGCTTACACAATCGTTAAGTACCAGACTTGCCGCATCCAAAAATACACGATAATTTTTTACCGCACGGGCTATTGTAGATGACGCTCTGTGCACAGTATCTGCGATCTGTTTGAAACTGATTCCTCGGTTCAGCCCAGCTTCGATGATAAATCTGTCTGCCAGAGACATGTGCTTGTAACCGCCGTTTTCGAGCTCATTCATTTCATGCTCCTTTCCGTGCAGGCGGCGGTTCTTCCTGAATTATACACGGAGCTGAAAAACATAGGCCATGGGAATATGGAAAACCCTCTGGGTTTACCACATTCCCACAGCCCTACTGCTGAGAAAAACGCGCCCTATCTTTCTGAAATACTGGTATTGTGTAAAGGTTACTGCATCATTAATGGTCATTTATGGGCGAGTTACGTGCACTTACTTCTACATTTAACATGTAGATTGTTTTTCTGGAACAACCCAATTCTTCGGCGTGCGTGGCAAAAATGTGGTTGAGGGACTGCCCCCTTTTCAGCAGCGGCTTGAGGAGCTCGTCTATCTCATGCAGCTTTTCAGGTTCAGCCCGGACTCCGCTTCTGTTTTCACTGAGTGTTGTGGCGTAGAGCGTATGAGCTCGCTGAGCTGTATAGTAGGCATGCAGCTTTTTACAGACTCCCCGTTTTTGACAACTGTTACAAACATACGGTACTCAGTCAAGCTCCGAGCATCTGAGTGACTCATATTTATCGCAGATGCTTCTGCAGTCAAATTCCTTGCAATAGGCGCATCTGCCCATACAGGCTTCCTCGCATAAGTTGATCGCTCTACACGTCGGCCGGGAGATGCAATCATTAAACGCCGAGTTCACAGCATCAACGAAGACGCGGTGATTTTTTACCTCGCGTGCGATTGTGGACGCCGCTCTGTTCAGGGTCCTGGCTATTCGCTTAAAGCTGTAACCCCGGTTCATCCCGGCTTCAATAACAAACCGGTCCGTGTTGTTGTCAATAAAAAAGTCC
>DBTM01000065.1 GCA_002307055.1 Clostridiales bacterium UBA1316 | reverse complement strand
CTGGGAACATAGGGAGTTCCATCGGCTTTAATGAAAATCTGTGTGGGAATAACCTGTATCGGGAAACCGTCTGCCGCTTCCGCATGCTTCCAAACATCAACAAACTTAATGATGGCTTTGCCCTGCATTTCGGCGTTCATGGTTTGAAGAACGGGAGCCATCTCTTTACAGGGAATGCAGGAGTCGGAGCCGAAGTCTATGATAATAGGAAGACCATAAGCGGTAAGCACATCTAGATCAACAGCTTCTGTTTCTAAAACAAAATCTTTATTATTAATTGGCGATACTGAATCTCCTGAACCGGAATTTATATCTTTAAATATCCAGATTCCTGCAATAACAATTACAATGAAGATCGGTATTATGATTTTTATCAGCTTCTTTTTACCCATCAGCAACAGTTCCCTCCGCAGGAGCATCCGGATTTCTTTGTTTTTCCTTCGAAAAAGGTCTTTAAATTCTCCGGCAGCTCATATCCACCGCAGGAACAGCCGGATTCATGTGGCCCGAATACGACCTGAAGGATGGCTTCCGCAAGCATTTCTTTGGGAGCTATCTCAAAAGATTCTCCGTTATACTCAAACACCCGGCAATCTACATCGGTTCCGCTAATATCGCTGCAGCAGCCGCAACTGTTCTCCGCGACCGATTGACAAATATCCTGACCGTTCACACGAATTGTCGGTGAGGAAAGGAACTTATACTGCTCGGCGATTTTCGCTGACTCCATCTCAATTTTATTATACTCAACCTCATATCCTGCCATCTGCAAAGCGGGGGTAAGCGTCATCATCACTTCATCAAGAACGTTGTCCGTCCCGATGCAGCGGTCACACGTCTGAAGATCGAGATAGAGATACTCAACAATAACCTTTTTTTTAGAAGCCGCTTCACATCCGCAGGAGCAGCAGGCTTCTTCCGTTGTTTGCTCTCCGTTCGGTGGTGTCCAACCGGAATCCTCACCTACATAGGTGATTGCTCCGACCGAGCAGCGGTTGCCGCAGCCGTGGCAGTGATCAACACATGCTTCGGGATTTTTTACAACAGGTGAAGGTGCCTTTGCTGTGTCATATACGCCGTGGGGACACTTTGCGACACAGGTGCCGCACTCCTTGCATATCAGATAATCGATTACGGGATACCATGTTCTTGCCATCATGTTTCCTCCTAAATAATAAATGTTTGAATCGCGTTAAAAAAGTAGCCTACGATAATAATGCCGACGGTACATATGGCAATGAACAGTGCCAACAGCTTCGGCTTGACCGCTTTGCGGAGCATGATCATGGACGGCAGCGAAAGCGTTGTAACTGCCATCATAAATGACAGAATGGAGCCAAGCTGCGCCCCTTTGTATAACAGAGCTTCCGCAATCGGGATCGTACCGAAGATGTCGGCGTACATCGGGACACCAACAAGGGTTGCAAGAACGACACCAAAGGGATTTTTACTGCCGAGCACCGTTGCCACCCATTCCTCGGGAATCCAGTTGTGTATAACAGCGCCGATACCCACACCGATCAGGATATAAGGAAATACCTTTTTAAAGGTTGTAAGCATTTGCTCCTTCGCATAGACCATCCGGTCTTTTTTCGTCAGGTCAGGCGATTCGATATCCACGCTGCCGGCTTTCAGGATAAAGCTTTCCACATATTTTTCCATGTGCAGCTTCTCAATGATCGATCCACCGATGACCGCGATGATCAGGCCGACGATCACATAGATGACGGCAACTTTAGCGCCGAAAATACTCATCAAAAGGAGCAAAGAACCGAGATCCACCATAGGAGAGGAAATCAGGAACGAGAACGTCACGCCGACCGGAAGTCCCGCGGATGTAAAGCCGATGAACAGCGGAATGGATGAACAGGAACAGAAAGGCGTCACCGTGCCTAGGAGCGCCGCGATGCCGTTAGCCCAGATACCGTGAAATCGACCGAGTATTCTTTACTGCGCTCCGGCGGGAAATAGCTTTGAATATAGCTGATGAGGAAGATCAGGAAGCACAACAGTACCGTAATCTTTATCACATCGTAGAGAAAAAATTCAATGCTTCCGACCAAGCGAGTAGATGTATCAAGCCCTATAGCAGAAAGGCCGCTTCCGATCAACCCATCCAGCCATTTCATGGCGAGAACCTGATACTGGAAAAAGTCCCAGATTGCTTTTAATATTTGCATGCTATATAAAACCTCACTTTCTGATACAGGACAATCATATCAAGAAATTTTGATGCGTACTGCCCATAAAAAGCCATCTTCACGATGGCTTTTATCTTTTGCAGCAATTGTTATCTTCAACCGCTGAGTTTGGCGTTGTCAGTTCCTTCAGCAAAGTGCCAGCGTAGGCACTGCCTTTTTCACTGATTTTGTAGTGCGTCCATTTTCCTTCCTGCCGGCTTTCAACAACACCCGACTCGACCAGTATCTTCATGTGATATGATAGCCCTGACTGTCCCACATCCAGTTGTTCCAGCAAAACACAGGCGCATTTCTCGCCGTCACGCAGCAGTTCAAGTATCCGCAAGCGCTTTTCATCGCAAAACGCTTTAAACACCTTTGCGTGTTCCTCATATATAGTTTCCAAGTTATCACCTCATATCAAGATTATTTGATATGTTATCAGTATATGCGTCAAATCAAATTTTGTCAATATGTTTTAATCGCATAAATCATATGCTTATTAAATGAATATAGTCTGAATCAGGAAGCAATTCATTGACTTTCTTTCAATTCTGAGTGATGTTTACGACATACCCCTTTTGCCGGAAATCAAGTCCTACGGAGGATAGCGCAGCCTGATTCTGACCAAACTGTTGACGAGAACGGTTAGAACGGTTAGAATGTGGTTAGAATAAAGTGGAGGAGTGATTACAGTATGCTGAGCGAAAGCGAAACCGTTGAACTTAAAGAAATCGTTGTAGACGACATCAAGAAAGAGATTATAGCATTTGCTAATTGTGACGGCGGTAAACTCTATATTGGAGTGAATGACGACGGCATAGCTGTTGGCATAGCAAATACTGACGAAGCAATACAGAAAGTCAGCAATATGGTACGGGATTCGATAAAACCGGATGTGACTATGTTCGTCCGCTATGACACGATGGAGTTGGATGGCAAAACTATCGTAGTTGCAGATGTGCATCGCGGAACGGATCGGCCTTATTATCTTGCAAATAAGGGATTGCGCCCGGAAGGCGTCTATGTCCGGCAGGGTACTTCCTCCGTACCGTCTACCGATACGGCGATTCGCCGAATGATCAAGGAAACCGATGGAGATAGTTTTGAAGATATGCGCTCTCTGGAGCAAGAACTGACTTTCCAGGAAACAAACACAGAATTCAAACGGCGTAAAATTGCCTTTGGTTTACCTCAAATGAAAACACTTGGAATTCTGAATGCAGACGGAATCTATACCAACCTGGGACTGTTGCTTTCTGATCAATGTAGCCATACAGTTAAAACGGCCACATTTGAAGGTATCAATCAAAATATTTTCAAAGATCGACGAGAATTTTCGGGCTCATTGCTTCAGCAGTTGAACGATGCATACGACTATATTGATCTGCGTAATCAGACCCATGCCACATTTGATAAACTGCTGCGTGTCGATCAGAGAGATTACCCCGAAGTTGCGATACGTGAAGCTTTGCTCAACTCACTTGTACACCGGGACTATTCATACAGTGCCAGTACCCTTATCAGCGTGTATGACGATAAAATTGAGCTTGTCTCAGTCGGCGGGTTGGTAAAAGGAATTTCTATTAATGATATTATGATGGGCATATCAGTCTGCCGCAATTCAAAGCTTGCCA
>DBTM01000040.1 GCA_002307055.1 Clostridiales bacterium UBA1316 | reverse complement strand
CGAGGAACAGGAAGGAGCCGGTGGGTCTGTTCGGGTCGCTCAGCCCTGAGCGGGAGCGCAGGATGGCGTCTGCTACCGCGTCGACCGCCTCATCCTGGCCTATGACGCGCTCGTGGAGCGTTTTGCCGAGGCTCAGTATCTTTTCGCGCTGGCCTTCCATCAGGCGCGAGACGGGGATGCCGGTCCATTTGGCGACGATTTCGGCAATTTCGGTTTCCGTCACCTCTTCGCGTAAAAGCGTGTTCTGATTGGCGCCTGTTTTGCTCTTTTCAGCTTCCAGCTGGCGCTCGAGCTCTGGCAGGCGGCCATACCGAAGCTCCGAGAGGGTGTTGAGATCATAATTATGCTCGGCTTTCTCGATGACGAGCTTGACCTGGTCGATCTCCTCCTTGAGCTTGCTGACCTTTTGGATGTTTTTCTTTTCCTCCACCCATCTGGCCGACATGACCTCATACTCCGATTTCGTTTCGGCGAGCTCCTTCTTTAAGGCCTCAAGCCGCTCCTTTGAGTGGCGGTCGGTTTCTTTTTTGAGCGCCTCGCGCTCAATTTCGAGCTGCATGATTTTACGGCTCGACACGTCGAGCTCGGCGGGCATGCTGTCAATCTCGGTACGGATGATGGAGGCGGCCTCGTCCATGAGATCAATAGCCTTGTCGGGCAAAAACCGATCGCTGATATAGCGGCTCGAAAGCATCGCGCAGGAGACAAGCGCCGCGTCCGTAATGCGCACGCCGTGATGTATTTCGTATTTTTCCTTCAGTCCGCGCAAGATGGATATGGTATCCTCGACAGACGGCTCGCCGACAACGATCGGCTGGAACCGGCGCTCAAGCGCGGCGTCCTTTTCAATGTACTGGCGATACTCGGTGAGCGTCGTCGCGCCGATGCAGTGCAGGTCGCCTCTGGCGAGCAGCGGCTTGAGGAGATTGCCGGCATCCATCGCGCCCTCGATTTTGCCCGCGCCGACAATATTGTGCATCTCATCGATGAACAGGATGATATTGCCCTCGGACTTGCTGATGACGTCGAGCACGGCTTTGAGGCGCTCTTCAAACTCGCCGCGGTACTTCGCGCCGGCGATGAGAGCGCCCATGTCGAGGGCGAAAATCGTTTTGTCCTTCAGTGATTCCGGCACGTCGCCCTTCCAGATGCGCTGGGCGAGACCCTCGACGACGGCTGTTTTGCCGACGCCCGGCTCGCCGATGAGCGCGGGATTGTTCTTGGTTTTCCGGCAGAGGATGGTGATGACGCGGCGGATTTCCTGGTCGCGGCCGATGACCGGGTCGAGCTTCCCGTTTTTCGCGGCTTCGACGAGGTCTATGCCGTATTTGCGGAGCACATCATAGGTTTCCTCCGGATTCTGACTGGTAATACGCTGATTTTTGCGCACCTCGCTGAGCGCGGCGAGGAACTTCTCCGTGTCGATTTGATATTTGGCAAAGAGCGCGGCAGACGGTGTGTTCCTTTCGCTTAAAAGTGCCAGGTAGAGATGCTCAACGCCGTCATACGTATCGCCGAAGCGCTTAAGATTATCCTCCGACTTCAAAAGCAGCTCCGAAAAACGCCGTGTCGCGTACAGACTGTCGACGAAATTGCCCGTTACCGTCGGGATTTTGCCGAGGGCTCTTTCAAGATCGGCTTCCATGACGCCTCTGTCAACGCCCATGATGCCCAGGAGCCTCGGAATAAGCCCGTCCTCCTGAGTGATGAGCGCAAGGTGCAGATGCTCACCGTCAATCTGCTGATGATGATGGCGGATGGCAATATCCTGCGCGGAGGAAATTGCCTCCTGCGCGCGCTGTGTGAATTTCTCGTTATTCATTCTATTACCCCCAATTCCGCCGGGCCTTATTTCTTGACGGTGCTTTTCGAAAGCTCCGCCAGCTGCTCGTAAAGCTTCTTCATTTCGCCGGTCAGACGCGGCGGGTTGACAATTTTTATGATGATGCTGAGCGCGCCGCGTTTACCGTTCTTGGCCGGATAGCCGCGCGAGGCGATTCTCAGCTTCCCGCCGGACTGAATGCCCGCCGGTATTTTGACGTTGAGCCGCTCATCGAGCGTCGTGACTAGGATTTCGTCGCCAAGCGCCGCCTGCCACGGAAATATTTCAATTGCCTTCTCAAGGTCGGACCCTTCCAGAGAGAAGCCGGCCTCCGATTTCAATTCAATAACCAGGTAGAGGCTGCCGGCTTTGCCCTTGCCATAGCCGGGCCCGCCGAGACCGGAGAGCTTGATTTTTTCGCCGGACTGTATACCGGGCGGGATTTTGAACTTGACGGTCTTGGTTCCCGCTTCGGTTTGCAGGGTAATCGTCTGCTCGCCGCCCTTATAGGCTTGCTTTATGCCGATTTCAACCTTGGCGTCGATGTCCTGACCGTCTTCATTGATGCTTTCATATCCGCCGCGGCTCCTGCCGGAAAAGAGGTCTTCATAAACACTGCCGCCGCTGCGATTGCCGCCGCTGCGATTGCCGCCGCTGCGCGTGCTCCCGCCGCCTCGGCTGCCGCCGAAAAACATGTTGAAAAAGTCGCTGAAGTCCCCGGCGTCGCCGTCGGATGAGCTCCAGGTGTATTGCGCGCCGCCGTTCTGACCCGTCTGCGTGCGGTAATCGGACGGGTCGAAGCCGCCGCTCTGCGCCTGATACCGGCCGCTTTTCAGGTCGTCGTACATTTCATCGTATTTCGCCCGTTTATCTTTATCGCCGAGCACCTCATAGGCTTCGGTGACTTCCTTGAATTTGTCCTCACTGGCTTTGCTGCCGTCATTCGTATCGGGATGATATTTCTTCGCCAGCTTGCGGTATGTCTTTTTAATGTCCGCTTCCGCGGCTTCTTTGCCGAGTCCGAGCACTTTATAATAATCCTTGAAATCCATGGAAGCACCTCCCGAATATAGTGATAGCTTTAGTAACTCTATATTACTTTAAACGTCAGGAAAGGTCAAACTGCCGATATTGTAGATTTTGGTTAATTTTGACCTTAACTGACCATTGCGGGCATCAGATGCCTCCATGCCTCTATTTGCTCCATTTTGCTTCGTTTTTCGCTGCTGATGATAAATCAACAATATCATTGAAAGTATAATGATTCCATTGTAAATACAACGAAGCATCATAATTTACGCAAAGCTCAGCTGTTGCATAATTTATATTTAATGGTAATATCGTGTTAATAATAAGCCTATAACCGGACAGGAGACATTGGGCGAGGGACTGTACGATCTTTTAAAGCTCAAAAGAGGCAGCTGCGCCGTGACGGTCTCCGGCTCCATTGCTTATATCACACGCACAAAATATTACGTTGACACACTCCTGACCAATTGCGGCGACGAGGCGCGGATCGGCTGGCTGGTGGATTCCTTCGACCCCGTGAACGCCGGGAACGTGATCTACGGCTCCACAAAAATCGCGCTCGTACGCTGGATGCGGCGCACCGCCCCATCCTGGGCCGCCTGCGGCGTGAACCTCAACGCCGTCGCGCCGGGGGCCGTCAACACGACGATCATGCCGGACACAAAGGAGTTCAGGGACGGGTTTGAAACGTTTACGATGGGGCTGGCGATGCCGACAGTTTATAAAGAGAAACGCATGATGGAAGCCTCTGATGTCGGCCCCGCACTGGGTATGCTGGTACTGCCCGAAGCCAAGGGCATCAGCGGCGCGGTGCTCTACTGCGACGGCGGAACCTCCGCGTTTCTGCATCCGGAAAAAATATATTAAAACATAAGGGACGCTGACGCGTCCCCTGGCTTGCCGCTATGTTTCGTAATCGTTTAAAAAGCGGTTGATGTGCGCGTAACAGGTTCTCACGGTTTTTGAATGCCTGGGCAGTATCAGGAAGCCGTGCAGCGCCTCGGCAATACGGATGATGCGGACGTCGTTGCCAGCTTCCCGGAGCTTTTTACCGTAGGCTTCTCCCTCATCCCGGAGCGGGTCGCATTCTGCCGTGATAATAAGCGTCTTCGGCTGATGCGAGAGGTCCGGCGCCAGAAGCGGCGCGACAAGCGGGTTGTGCCTGTTTTTTTCATTCTGCGTATAAAGCTGCATGTAGGTTTCGATGCGTTCAGCCGTCAGGAGATATTCTTTGCCATAATCGCGCACGGATTGAAAGGGCGACGCCTCGCTATGGTCAAAATGCGTGGCGGGATACAGCAGTATCTGCCTCCTGGGCATAAACTCGCCCTTCTGCTTGGCCATCAGCGCGAGCGCCGCCGCCAGGTTGCCGCCCGCGCTGTCGCCGATAATGGTGATGTCTTTAAACTGACAATTGACGATACACGGGTTGATCATGATCTCTCTTGTGACATAATAGCAATCCTCAAGCCCTGCCGGGAAGGGATTTTCAGGTGCGAGGCGATAATTGACCGAGACGACGGTGTGGCCTGTCTGCTTAGCCATGTTGGCGCAGATATGCGTATAGGTATCGATATTGCCCGTCACCCATCCCCCGCCGTGGAAAAAAATGAGGACCTTCGCACTGCCCTCTTTCTTCGGGCGGAAAACACGCACAGGTATTTCTCTGCCCGTCACCATCATCTTATAGTCAAGCGCGTTATAAAGCGGCTTGATATAAGGATTCGCGGCGATGATGATACTGCGGTACAGCTTATAGTGCGTCTTCACATTGATCACAGCCGTCGACAGGACCTTAAAAACAGCCTTCTTTATTGGATTCATACTCTCTCCCGATTCTGCCCGGTTATAAGCCATGCGCTGAGAGCATCTTACATGGAATCTTGAGGGAGTACAAACATTTTCTTGAAGACGGCTCAGAAGGCCGCCTCATTATTTGACAAAAAGGCTCTGTTTCAGTAATATAGTGATAATTATATGACAGGGAGATCGATAACATGGCAATCAGAGAGCTCAGAGTTTTCGGCGATGAAATTTTAAAGAAAGTCTGCCGTACCGTGCCGGAAGTGAACGACCACATCCGCCTTTTGCTGGGCGACCTTTCCGACACCCTCCAGGCCACCCCCGGCTGCACCGTCCTCGCCGCCAATCAGCTCGGCCTCCGCCGCCGCCTCGTCGTCGCCAACCTCTCCTCCGGCATCGTCAGGCTCATCAACCCCGTCATTACCCGCCAATCCGGCGAACAAGACTGCCTGGAAAGCGACGTCAGCGTCAAAAACATCCCCGGCATGACCATCCGCCCCAAACACATCACCGTCGAAGCCCTCGACGAAACCGGCAGCCCGGTGACGATTACAGCCGACGATGACGACGCGCAGATACTGTGCCGGGGGATTGATTATCTGGATGGGAAGGCTTATGTAGAGAAGGTTTATCGGTATGTGGATGAGGGGTAGGAGGAAAACGCAACAACGACCGACCGTATGGGCGATTATGGCGTATATTTACGAGGAAGCCTATAATCCTGTGTTTAGATTTTAATGCGGTGTTGGATGCGTCCTGCGCCGCATTTGTTGTTGCTTGGGGCGCTTGAGAGGACGCGGGGGCGGGGATGCGAATGACGGCGGGATGTGGGCATCCCGCCCTATGGGTATGCGAGGGTTTGGGCGCTGTTGGTTATATTTCCGTGGATGAGGCCAGGGTGACGGCGCCTTCGGTTTTTTTGGCGGAATAGGTGGGGTTCATGGAGATTGAGAAGTGGAAGATGGGGCGGTGAAGCTCTAAAATCGACAGGGGCAGGTGCTTGATGCCGCCGGGCATGAAAATGATGCTGCTTTTGGTGAGGCGATGGAGCTCGCCGCCGATGCCTATTTCGATTTCACCGCCGAGATCGTAGGGGTTCTCCGGGTCGGAGCCGATGAAACCGACCATCTCGTCAAAATCGTGGGTGTGCTCGTCATGGGCGAAAAGCGGCCTGACGTCCGAGGCTTTGAGGTACCAGGTGGTATTCATCTGGAACGCGCCGGGAACATTATTGCCGTCCATCCATAAAAGGCGCTGGGCATAGGTTTTGTAAAACGCGACAAACTTGGGGGGAAGCTGGGGCGTTTTAAGCTCCTGAACGATATATTTGCCGAATTCTCCGTCTGTGTTATAAACGATGTCTGCCATATCAATTAACTCCTTAATGGTTATTTTAAGAGCCATTTGAAAAAAGACTCCGTCGTCTGACGGGAGCCGCTGTATTTTGCTATTGCGTTTTCGGGGCAACGGCGGTAATATATGGGTATCGAGAATAATAAATGCGGCGGTCATAGAATGCGGGAACATCCTATGACCTGTTCAGGATGACTTACCATCCATACACAACAGCAGCGCTGTACCACAACAGTATTATATAGTTTTTTCCTATTTATAGCAAGGAACTTTATAATCATGTGTTAAGGCATTTTAGTGCGGTGTAGGGATAATTCCTACATCGCATTTATTATTCTCGATGGAGCAGAGGATGTGCTGTTGCGGCACATCTCACCGGGGGTTGGTTGTGACTGACCCCTGGGCAACCCTTCGACACAGAGACAGGAGGTTGCGGCCATGCTCAGTTATGAAAAGCTTTATGGGATGTTATTCAACGGGATTACCGACGCGCTCAGCGATATCGGCGAGAAGGATTATCATTCTGCGGAGGATACATTAATCAGAATTCAGCAGCAGGCGGAGGATTATTACGTGCGGGCATATGAGGAGGACCCTGACGCGCCTGACTACAGTGTGACCGTCTCCCCCGTCATCCCTATCGGTGAGTTCCGTGAAAAGCGCCGGGATATATTAAAGCCGAATAAGGGCGCTTCGGATGGGCGGCTGCTATAGACAGTTACATCTGTTTTTTGGCGCATTATGTGCTTTGGTTATTTTTTTATCGACTGTACAAAATAGTTAATGTATTCGATGAAATTATGAACGAAGGGGTAGTGCGTGATGTCTGGAAGTGAGAATGTTTTGAGGCCGAGTTCGCAGGTATCCGAGGAAAAAACGGCGGCGGCGCTAAAAGACACAAAGCAGCGGCGCAAAAATCAGAGTATCGGCAAAGCCAAGGGCGCGGCACCCGACTGCAATGCGATTAACAGCATGGTGTCCCCTGAGAACGAAATCGGCAATGTGTCGCCGAATGCCACAAACCTCAGCCGCTGAAACAGCGGCAGCCGCTTAATAACGGCAGACGGCGCATCGTTTGGGATGCGCCGTCTTGTTTTTAAATTCCAGTATGCTGCGATGACTATTTTTTTGATTCCTTCAGGCGTATGGAAACGACGTTATTTGAATTTCTCTTGACCTCAAACATTTTATCGGACTCTATGAAGAGATTGAATTTCGTAAAGCCGAAATTCCTGACATCAAAGTCGGGGAAGCGCTTGAGGAGAAGGCTCCCCAGCATGCCGGAGAAAATCCAGCCGTCATCGTCGGAATTTTCATCGATGAGGGCTTTAACAGTGCGCATGATGATTTTTCTGTCCTTGCCTGAGCCGGCATCGGCTGCGCTGTCACTGTCGGCTTTCTTTACCGGCTTAATCGGCGGCTTGGCGCTGACATCGACCGGTTTTTTCGTGTTTTCTTCCTTGATGGCTGCTTCTTCGGCGGCTTTACCCTCAGAATACAGAAGATCGAGATACAGAAATTTATCACACGCGTTGATAAACGACTTGGGCGTTTTTTGCTCGCCCATACCGATGACATAGCGTTCATCCTCGCGCATACGGGCGGCCAGCCGCGTGAAGTCGCTGTCGGAGGAGACGACGCAGAAGCCGTCGATTCTGCCGGAATGCATCAGGTCCATAGCGTCTATAATCATGGAGGAATCGGAGGAATTTTTGCCGATGGTATTGCTGTACTGCTGAATGGGCTGGATGGAATTATCCAGGATGACATCCTTCCAGGCAGCCATCTGGTTATTCGTCCAGTTGCCGTAGATCCGCTTAATGATGATGTTGCCGACATTTGACGCTTCGTCGAGTATCGTTTTAATATATTTGCTTGATATGTTTTCGGCATCAATCAGCACGGCGAGTTTCTTTCCGCTGTCTATACCCATACTTTCTCCTTAAATCACTTGGAAAATATAAAATTTCAGATAATCTGTTTCGGGGACGTTCCAGAGGATGGGGTGGTCGGGGGCCTGCTGGCGGGCTTCGACCTGGCGGAGCTCAACCTGCGCGTCATGCGCGGCATCCATGAGCATGCCCGAAAAAAGATCATCCGTCACAAAATGCGAGCAGGAGCAGGTCGCCAGATATCCGCCTCTGGGCAGGAGCTTCATGGCGCGGTAATTGATTTCTTTATACCCGCGCAGGGCGTCGTCTATTTTTTTTCTGGACTTGGTAAAAGCCGGGGGATCGAGAATAATAAAATCATAAGGCTTTTCGCCTGTTTTTTCAAGCTCAGGCAGGAGATCAAAGACGTTTGCCGTTTTAAACTCCATCACGCCGTCAAGGCCGTTGCTCACGGCGTTTCTCCGCGCCATGCCGACGGCGGCTTCGGAAATGTCAACCGCGGTGACGAGGCTCGCGCCGCCGAGCGCGGCGTTGAGCGCGAAGGAGCCGGTATGGGTGAAGCAGTCGAGCACGCGCTTGCCTTTGACGAGCCGGCCAACCGCGCGGCGGTTGTACTTTTGGTCAAGGAAATAGCCGGTTTTCTGGCCGTTCTCCGCATCCACCTCATATTCTATCCCATTTTCCCGGATGCGCGTCACAGCCGATTCCGGCTGGGGGACGCCTTCTAAAGCGAACCAGCCCTTGTTCTGCTCCAGACCCTCAAGCGCGCGGATGGCGACATCGTTCCGCTCGAAAATACCGGTGATTTTCTGCCCGTCCTCCGTCAGCACCTTATAAAGCAGCGGGAACAGCATGGGCTTGAGCCTTTCCATACCGACAGAGAGCGTCTGCGTCACGAGCAGGCTGCCGAGCCGGTCGACGGTGAGGCCGGGGAACTGGTCCGCCTCGCCGAAAATGACGCGGCAGGCCTCCATATCCTCCGCCATGACGGTTTTGCGGTAGTCCCACGCGTAACGGATGCGGCGCTCAAAGAAAGCCGCGTCAAACCGGTCATTCGTATTGCGCGAAATGATCCGGATACGGATTTTCGACTTCTCGCTCAGAACACCTGTTCCGAGATACCTGTTTTTATCGCTGACCACATCGACAAGGCTGCCGTTCGGGATGACCTCACCCTGGCTGTCAATGTTAAGTATCTCCGCGTCATATACCCACGGATGCCCGTCCTCCAGCGCAGCCTGCGCCTTACGCGTCACCGTAAAGCTCGGAAATTGGCGTTGTTGTTTCATAAATATGACCATTCCTTACTCGGGGAATTGTGCTGTCCGGTTTACCGGTTTGTCGGCTATGCCGGGCTTCGGGTCGGAAGACCCGAAAAGCACAAAACCCAGTTTGAAAAAGAATTTTTCACGCTTTTCCTTACTTATAGGCGCCGCCGATGTATTCGGGGCCGATCAGAATTGAAAAATGGAAGATGGGGCGGTCGACGCGCTTGATGGAGAGGGGCATATGGCTGATGTTGGCGGGGATATAAATCATGGAGGTGCGGGTGATGGTGTGCCATTCACCGTCAATGGCAAGCTCAAGCTCGGCGTTCAGGTTATTCTGGTCATCGGGGTTGCTGCCGAAAAAGCCGATGAGCTCATCGTAATCATGCGTGTGCTCATCGAAGACGGGGTCCCGCTCGGGCACGGCAAAATACCACGAGGTATTCATCTGGAACGCGCCCTCGACGACATTATTGTCAAGCCAGAGGATACGCTTGGCGAACTTTTTATACATCGCCCGGAATTCCGGCGTACCGGCGTTGGGGTCTTTTAGATCCTGAATAATATACTTACCGTATTTACCTTCATTGTTCATGAGCATGATAGGACTGTCCTCCATATAAGAATTATAGCAGTATGCTATCACATGAAAAACCGGATTACAATTTTTATAGCCAAATTTTTGATGCGCTGACAAATTTAATTCAAACATATAGTATTTGCATCGTATTTATTTCTATGCGCCGCACAAACTATAATCGTCAGGCACATCATCGCTGCATCGCGTTTTATCGATTTTATTTAATTTAAAGGAGATATAATATGGCCAGAAATAAATTATTGAATCCGAATGCCCGCGGCGCGCTCAACCGTTTAAAGATGGAGACCGCCAACGAAGTCGGTGTGACATTGAAGGACGGCTATAACGGTGATCTCAAATCGAAGGATGCCGGACAAATCGGCGGCAACATGGTCAAGAAAATGGTTGAGGACTATGAAGCCAAGGCTGAAAGCTCAGGCACAGCGACAACAAACAACAAATATAACAGCAGCAACAGCTAATGAAAAGAGCCTCGTCCGGTTGGACGAGGCTCTTTTCTGTTTTTATGAATTTATCGCCTTTTCAAGCTGCGTCAGGGCTTGCTCGAGGAGGTTCCTGGGGCAGGCGATATTGATGCGCTGGAAGCCTTCTCCGCCGGAGCCGAACATCAGACCGCCGTCGAGCCATAGGTTTGCTTTGGTGACAATCAGGTCTTCAAGGGCGTTATCGTCCAGCCGGAGGGCCTTGAAGTCCAGCCAGATAAGATAGGTGCCTTCGGGCTCGACGAGCTTAACAGCCGATAATCTCTCCTTCAAGAAATTCCTTAAAAAGCAGAGGTTATCGTTCAGATACGCTTTGAGTTCCTCCAGCCAGCCGCGCCCATTTTGGTAAGCCGCCTTGCAGGCGACGAGCCCCATGATGTTGGCCTGGCAATAACCGGCTTTATCGATTTCACTGCGCAGGGCATGCCTTATTTTTTCATCGGAAATAAAAATGTTTGAGATTTGCAGCCCGGCGAGATTAAAGGTTTTCGTCGGCGCGGTGCAGATCACACTGATGCCTGCAAATTCCGGTTTGATATTGGCAAAGACAGTATGCTTATACCCAGGGTAAATAAAGTCGGCGTGAATCTCATCCGAAACCACGATGACATGATGCTTTAAGCAGATATCCCCGATTTTCGTGAGCTCCCCGATTGTCCAGACGCGCCCGACGGGGTTATGCGGGCTGCACAGGATGAAGAGCTTTACGCTGTTATCAATAACTTTTTTCTCGAAATCCTCAAAGTCGATGTGATACTGATTTTGCGAATACACAAGCTGATTCACAACGAGCTTTCTTTCGTTTTGAACGATCGATTCGGCAAACGGGTAGTAAACGGGCTGTTGTATCAATACGCTTTCACCTTTTTTTGTCAGCGCGCGGATGGCGGCGCAGACGGCAAAAACGACACCGGGGGTCTTGATAAGCCAGCTTTGGCGGATTTCCCAGTCAAAGCGCTCCAGAAACCAATCCCTGAGGACATCATAATAATCATAGCTGCTTTCAGAATAGCCGAAAATGCCGTGCCTGCTCTTTTCCGCCAGGGCTTCGAGCACACAGTCGGGTGCTCTGAAATCCATATCAGCCACCCATAAGGGCAGGATGTCCTCCGGTTTGCCTTGTTTGGCCGCAAAATCATACTTAAGCGAGTCCGTGTTTTTCCGGCAGATTATCTCGTCAAAAACCATTTCTAACCTCCTAATGTTGTTTTTAAATCTTCTATAAGGTCATTTATCGATTCCAGCCCCACAGACAGGCGCAGGAGGCGATTGCTGATGCCATTGGCAAGACGCTGCGCCTCAGGTACATCGGCGTGCGTCTGCAGGATCGGATAGGTGATGAGGGATTCGACGCCGCCGAGGCTCTCGGCATATTGAATCAGCGAGACGCGCTCCAAGAGCTCTATCGCTGTCTTTTCGTCCTGAACCTCGAAGGAGATCATCGCGCCGAAGCCTGAGGACTGCTTTAACGAAATGTCATAATTCGGATGGCTTGGCAGCCCGACATAGTAGACGGCTTTCACCTTTTTCTGATGATCCAGCCACTCGGCCAGTATAAACGCGTTTTCCTGCTGTTTTTCCATGCGGACGGCAAGCGTCTTGATCCCGCGGATAATAAGCCAGCTGTCAAACGGCGCGAGGCATGAGCCCACCGTTTTATAGATATAACGGAGCTTTTCGCTGAGCTCTTTGTTTGCGGCGACAAGGAAGCCCGCCAGTGTATCATTGTGGCCGCCTAAATATTTCGTGCCGCTGTGGATAATAATATCAGCGCCGAGGTCCAGCGGGCGCTGGAAATACGGCGTCAGGAAAGTGTTGTCAACGATAAACAGCAGGTTGTTTTCTTTCGTCAGGCGCGCAATTTCGGCGATGTCGGAGACCTGCATCATCGGATTTGTCGGTGTTTCGATAAATACGGCTTTTGTCTCCGGTGTCAGGCCGGCCTTGAGCTGACGGATATCGGATGTGTTGACGAGGTCAACCGTCACGCCGTTTTTCTGAGAAATACTGAAGAAGTATCGCAGTGAACCGCCGTAAAGATCGTCAGAAGCCAGGATATGATCCCCGGGCGCGAACAGCTCAAGGAGTGCGGCGATTGCGGCCATACCGGAGGAGAACGCCAGAGCATCATACCCATGCTCCAAGTCTGCGATTGTTTTTTCCAGATGCTCCCTTGTCGGGTTTTGTACGCGCGAATAATCAAATCCGGTGCTTTGCCCAACGCCCGGATGCGCGAAGGTCGCCGATTGATAAATCGGCACGCTCACGGCTCCCGTCGCGTCGTGCGGCCTGTCAGTACCGTGTATACACAAGGTTTTAAAATCCATATTGAACTCCCAATTATACTTTTATATATAAAACATCAAACCGTCGCTCGAAGCGTGCTTTTCCGCCTCGGTGACGAGATCACTGAGCGACACATGCTGCATTGTGTTTTTAAGCACATCATCGATTTCCTTAAAAGCCAGCAGCCGCATCGCCGCTTCAATCTCAGGCGCATTCTCAGCGACGGTTTTTTCATTCGGCTCGAAGAGCGACAGCTCAACGGCGGCTAAAACATCATAGAGCGTAATCTGCTTCGGCATTCGCGCCAGCTGATACCCCCCCTGCGACCCCTTGACGGAGTTGACGATGCCGCCCCGTTTTAAAAGTGAAAAAACTTGTTCTAAATATATTTTTGATATACCGAGTTTTTCGGAGATGCTTAAAACAGTTGTATATTCACCTTTACTAAAATCCTGTGCCAGGCTGATCGTTGATGCCAGCGCATAGCGGCCCTTCGCAGAAATTCTCATAATATGCCTCATTCCATACTTGATGTATATGTATTGTAATGATATTAGACAAAGATACATTTGTCAATACATATAATTCATACAAAATTAGTATAATATTTTTTCAAAACCTATTGACAAATTAAAAACGAAAGAATAATATATAACATATCAAACATATATGAATTATATTAATAATATTGGAGGTCATTCACATGCCGAAAATCTACAAAACCTTAACAGACCTGATTGGGAAAACACCGCTGCTTGAATTATCGAATTATGAGAAAAAAAACAACCTGAAAGCAACCGTCCTCGCAAAACTCGAGTACTTTAATCCTGCCGGAAGCGTAAAGGACAGGATTGCAAAAGCGATGATTGACGACGCTGAGGCAAAAGGTTTACTTAAGCCGGATTCCGTCATCATCGAGCCGACAAGCGGCAACACGGGCATTGGCCTGGCATCCGTCGCCGCAGCCAGAGGGTACAGAATTATCCTCACCATGCCGGAGACAATGAGCGTTGAACGGCGCAACCTTCTGAAGGCTTATGGCGCGGAGCTTGTGCTGACGGAAGGCGCGAAGGGCATGAAGGGCGCTATTGCCAGAGCCGATGAGCTCGCGCAGGAGATTCCGCACAGCTTTATCCCCGGGCAGTTCGTCAATCCCGCGAATCCCAAGGTCCACAGAGAAACAACAGGTCCCGAGATCTGGGACGATACGGACGGCAAGGTCGACTTTATCGTTTCCGGTGTCGGCACAGGCGGCACAATCACGGGTGTCGGAGAATATCTCAAATCAAAGAATCCGAAGGTTAAAGTCGTCGCCGTCGAACCGTTCGACTCACCGGTGCTTTCAGAAGGCCGTTCAGGCGCCCATAAAATCCAGGGTATCGGCGCAGGCTTTATCCCCGAGGTGCTCAACACAGCGATTTACGATGAAATCATCAGAGTAAAAAATGAGGACGCCTTCGCTGTCGGCAAAGAGCTCTCCAAGTCAGAAGGCCTGCTGATCGGCATATCGTCGGGCGCCGCAGCCTGGGCGGCAACAGAGCTTGCCAAGAGACCTGAAAACGCAGGAAAAATAATCGTTGCTATTCTTCCCGATACAGGTGAGCGCTATTTATCCACAGCACTTTTTGCGGATTAAGTGCTGAAATAACAGAGTGGGCGATTCGTAAATCGCACCTACGCAGAGGCTGCATGTAGGGGCGATTCACGAATCGCCCGCCTTATTGTCAATTAACAGGCGTATCGGGTTTACCTTATTAGGCGGGCGGGGTATTGAATTCCTATTATTCATACTGTAAAATAGGAGTAATACGAAAGGATGATGGAACGATGAAGATTTCAACGAGAGGCCGGTATGCTGTCCGGCTGATGCTTGATCTGGCACAAAATGAAGCGGACCATTATGTGACGATTAAAAGTATCTCCGAACGTCAGGAAATTTCGAGCAAATATCTTGAGCAGATTATTTCTGCGCTCAGCCGCGCGGGCTTCGTTAAAAGTATACGCGGCTCGCAGGGCGGTTATAAGCTGGCCAGGCCTGCGTCAGACTATACCATCGGGATGATTCTAAGGCTTATCGAGGGCAGTCTTGTCCCCGTCGCCTGTATGGATGACGACCCCAATCAGTGCCCGCGCTGCGAAACCTGCGTCACGCTCGATGTCTGGAAGCAGATTGACGATGCGGTAAACGGCGTTGTCGACCATATTACACTCGAGGATCTTGTCAAAAAGCAATGTATAAGAAAGCCGGCGACGGAGAGCGAATTGAGTATTTGAAATATACCCGACGGATAAATACAGGAGTGCCCTATGCCTTATAAAGTCATGGCCGCTATGAGCGGCGGCGTCGACAGCTCCGTTGCGGCATCCCTGCTCGCAGAGCAGGGATTTGATGTCTGCGGCGCTACATTAAAACTGTTTTCAAACGATGACATCGGTTTGGACCGCGTGAGCAAGACGTGCTGCGCCCTGACCGATGTTGAAGACGCGCGCAGCGTTTCATATAAGCTGAATATCGAGCATTTTGTCTTCAATTTCGGCGACGAATTCAAGCAGGACGTCATCCGGCGTTTTGCCGACGCCTATCTCGCCGGCAGCACGCCGAACCCCTGCATCGACTGTAACCGGTTCATCAAGTTTGACAAGCTCCTGCAGCGCGCCAAGCTCCTCAATATGGATTACATCGCCACCGGCCATTATGTACGCGCGGCGTTTGATGATATGACAGGCAGGTATCTGCTGAAAAAAGCGAAGGACGTCGCGAAGGACCAGACCTATGTCCTCTATATGCTCACGCAGGAGCAGCTGCGGCAGACGCTCTTCCCTCTCGGCGATCTGACGAAACACGAGGTGCGCACGCTCGCCCAGGCGCGCGGGCTTGTCAACGCGAAGAAGCCGGACAGCCAGGATATTTGCTTTGTACCGGATGGCGACTACGCGGCTTTTATAGAAAATGTACTTGGAATCAAGAGTATTCCCGGTCACTTTACCGACAGCAGCGGAAAGGTACTGGGCACGCACAAGGGGCTTATCCACTACACCATCGGCCAGCGCAAAGGGCTGAACCTGAGCTTTGACCGGCCGAAATATGTGATTAAGAAGGATATCGGTACAAACACCGTTATCCTCGGTGACGAAAGCGAACTATACTCCGACGAAATGACCGTCAGCGGCATCAATCTGATTTCAATGGCCGATTTAACGGAGCCCATGCGCGCGGCAGTTAAAACACGGTACAGCCAGCAGGAAACACCGGCGACGCTGTACCCTCCAGAAAACGGCAGAATGACAGTTATCTTTGACAAGCCGCAGCGCGCGGTGACACCGGGCCAGGCCGCTGTGTTTTATGACAAGGATATTGTTGTCGGCGGCGGCACAATTGTTTAAAAAAAGATTGCATTTACTGATATAGTATGGTAATATCACTTTATTCCTACTATATTAATATGAATTAAGGTGATTCACATGTCAAAAATCGTATACGCTGACAATGCCGCGACGACTTTTTTATCAAAGCACGCGCTCGGCGCGATGATGCCGTATTTAACCGAGCAGCCGGGCAACCCTTCCACCGTTTATTCATACGGGCGGACAGCCAAACGCGCTATTGAGGAAGCCCGCGGGAAGGTCGCGGCGGCTATCGGCGCGAAGCCGGAGGAAATCTACTTCACGGGTGGCGGGACGGAGGCAGACAACTGGGCGATAAAAGCAGCCGCCGAGCTCAAACGCGAAAAAGGCCGACATATTATTTCAACTGAGATTGAGCATCACGCGGTACAGCACACCCTGCAGTATCTCGAAAAGCTAGGGTATGAGGTCACGTATCTGAAGGTGGACAGCGGCGGCAATATCTCGCTGGAGGACCTGCGCCAAGCCATTCGAAAAGACACAATATTAATCACCGTCATGATGGCGAACAACGAGATCGGCACAATCCTGCCGATCTCCGAAATTGGTAAAATAGCGCGCGAAGCCGGTATCCTGTTCCATACGGACGCCGTTCAGGCGGCTGGACATATCCCTGTGAATGTATCGGAAATGAAAATTGATATGCTCTCGCTGACCGGCCATAAATTCAAGGGGCCCAAAGGAACGGGCGCGCTCTATATAAAAAAAGGACTTCGCCTGCCGACCCTTCTGCACGGCGGCGGGCAGGAGCGCGGCGTTCGCTCCGGCACGGAAAATGTACCGGGAATCGTGGGCCTCGGCGCTGCTTTGGAAGAAGCCGCAGCCAACCTGAAGGAAAACAGCAGGCGCGTTACCGCCATGCGGGATAACCTGATTGAAGGGCTGCTCACCATCCCGTATACACACCTGACCGGCGATACCGTTAACAGACTGCCGGGTATCGCGTCCTTCGTCTTTGAATGTGTCGAGGGTGAATCCATGGTGCTCCTGCTCGACCAAAACGGCATCTGCGCATCCTCCGGTTCGGCGTGCTCCTCCGGTTCGCTCGACCCGTCTCACGTTCTGCTGGCTATCGGCCTCCCGCACGAGGTCGCCCATGGATCGCTCCGGCTGTCCCTCAACGAGGATAACACCGACGAGGATATAAACATCATTTTGGAGAAGATGCCGAAGATCATCACACGCCTGCGGGACATGTCCCCGGTGTGGGAGGATAAGCTGGCTCAGCTCAAGCACGTATAAAGGAGGATGCTGTTATGTATTCAGAAAAAGTCATGGACCATTTCACGAGCCCGCGCAACGTCGGGGCGCTTGAGGATGCCAACGGTATCGGTCAGGTCGGCAACCCGGTCTGCGGCGATATCATGAAGATATACTTAAAAATCGAGAATGACATCATCACCGATGTGAGCTTTAAAACCTTCGGCTGCGGCGCCGCCGTCGCGACATCCTCGATGGCCACCGAGCTTGTCAAGGGCAAGCCCGTCAAGGAGGCCCTTGAACTGACCAACAAGGCCGTCGCAGAAGCTTTGGATGGTTTACCCCCCGAAAAGATGCACTGCTCCGTCCTGGCGGAAGAAGGCATCAAAGCCGCGATTGAGGATTATTACGCGCGGCTGGCAGCCAAGCCCGCCGAATAATTCAAATACATACTGTAAGCCCTCCGCCCCTAAAAAGCGGAGGGCTTACAGTATGTATTCATAAACACCGTGAAAAACAATAATTCCCAGCAGTATGGCATCATCGCGAAGGCGGGAAGCCATACTCTTGAAATGCGTTGATTCCCGCCTTCGCGGGAATAGCAGACTGAGCGGTGCTATTTACCTGATGTCGGCGTATAAAAAAGCGACGCGCAGTAGATTGTGCCTTTGTCGCTGAGATAATAGCCGATGCCGGCGTATTCGAAATCGGTATCGAGGATGTTTTTACGGTGGCCTTCGGATTTCATCCAGGCGGAGACGGCGGCTTTGGGGGTTTTGTAGCCGTAGGCGAGGTTTTCTCCGGCGGCTCTGTATTTTAAGGCATGCTCGGCAAAGACTGTGAAGCACCAGGTGCCGTCCGACCGTGTGTGCAGGAAGGAGACGGCGGATTCCCTAGCCCTGATATCAGCGATTGCATCAAGCGCGGCAAGCGCTTTGAGCTCGGCAGCACTGTTATTTTTACGCTCACTATTCATCAGGCGGAGGACTTCGGCCTTATAATTTGATATGGACGTATCGGCTGCTGGTAAAACAGCCGATGACGTTTTTGCGGACCTGTTAAATATGTTCTGCATGTTATATCCGCCCACTCAATTTGAAATAACGCGCTTAAGCTTTTGTTATACAGTATTAAGCGCATACCGAACATGTGCATGCAAAACATGAATTCGTGTAGGGCAAGGGCTCTGCTCTTGCCTCCCCAACAGCGGCGTAGAACCAGCAGCGCTAAACAAAGAACGGAGCAAGAGCAGAGCCCTTGCCTTACAGAGGATACGGCACCGCTTCTGTGCACTGAGCCGCAAAAAAACATAAAAAGCTGCCTCATTTAAGTCTTGTCGACCTGAATGAGGCAGCTTTTAATTAATATGGATGAGTATCCGTTATTTTTGTTTCGGGAACTTTACTTTAATTGTTGTCCCGGCACCAAGCTTGCTCTGGAGGGTAATTTCGGCGTTGTGGTAGAGGGCGGCGTGCTTGACAATGGAGAGGCCGAGGCCTGTACCGCCGGTATCTCTCGAGTGGCTTTTATCGACACGGTAGAAGCGTTCGAAGATGCGGCTTTGATCCTCCTTGGGGATTCCTATGCCTGTATCTGCCACCGACAGGGTTGTGCCGTCGGGTTCCGAGGCAATAGTCACATGGACGCGGCCCTCCGGGCGGTTATATTTGATGGCGTTGTCGACGAGATTGTATATGATTTCGCTGATGAGCTTTACCGAACCGTTGATTATGGTTTCTTCACCCTGAACATCAATTGTGACGCCGCGTTCGTCGGCAAGAGGCTTCAGACGCTCTGCCGTGTCCACACTCAGAGCTTTGAGCGCGACATCCTCTTTGGGCAGCTCCTGACTCATCTCGTCCATTTGCGAAAGCTGGATAATATCGTTAATCAGCTCAACAAGGTGGCAGGCTTCGGTGTATATACGCTCGACAAAACGGGGCATATCCTCGTCACGGACCAAACCGTTTTTAATGAGCTCGGCGCTGCCCATAATGGATTGGAGCGGCGTTTTCAGCTCATGCGAAACGTTTGCCGTAAACTCCCGGCGCAGCTTCTCCGTGTGGCTGCGCTCGGTCGTATCAAAGGCCAGAAGGATTGTGCCGCTGATAGAGCCCGAGGATAAGACGGGGTTAGCCAGAAAATGATATGATCTGCCGGAAATCTCCACAGTCGTCTCGGCGTGCTTACCCGCGGAGGCCGCTTTTATAATTTCCTGCACCGGCAGGCTCCGGTCGACCGTCAGAATATCCTTGCCGGTATAGTCTCTGTCAATTCCGTAGAGCCGGGCGGCGCTGTTGTTGATGCTGAGCACCGTGCCGCTCTTATTGAGCAGAATAAGGCCTTCGCTCATATTCTCCGTAATCGCGGAAAATTCGTCCTGCTTTTTCTGAAGCTCTTCCATTTGCGTACGAATCCTGCGATGTTGTTTTTCAATCGCGGTCAGAAGGGGCGACAGCTCGCTGTAGACGTCATTTTGCAGCGGGTCATCCAGATTGATTAAATTAATGGGCTTAATGATCCGTTTTGTCCGCCACGCGGCGATCAGCGCTGACAGAGCGGTGATGCCGGCAATGGCGGCGATGCTGACCGGAATGCAGGCGATGATTGAGGTATAGACGCTGCCTGTCGTATTGGCAACGCGGAGCACGCTGCCGTTATCAAGCCTGATGGCATGATAAAACGTCTGCTGGCCGATGGTTGCGGACATCCGGTCCGCTTCGCCGACGCCTGTTTTTAGCGCCTGCTGAACCTCCGGCCTGTTTAAATGGTTTTCCATTGACGCGGGATTGGCATCGTTATCAAACAGAACCGTGCCGTCGGGTGCAATAAGCGTAACGCGGCACAATGGGTCATTGAGCTTTTTTAAGTAGTCTTCGCCGGAAAGCATATAGCCTTCTGTTATGAAGTTGGCTTCCTTTTTGACGGTCTGCTTCATGGCATCGTAAAACTGACCGTACATGACGGCAAAAATCATGCACGATACCAGCAGCGTTGATAGAAGCGCTGTCATAATAATACTGCCGAATATCTGCCTTCTCATCGTTATACCTATTCCTTTGAAGCCGGACTTGTTTCACACTTTTGCGACCATACGGTAACCGACGCCGCGCACCGTTTCAATCTGGTTGCCGCAGTCTCCGAGCTTCTGACGCAGTGTGCGCATGTGGACATCAACCGTGCGCGTTTCGCCGTCATAGTACATGCCCCAGATGTCGGTCAGGAGCTGGTCACGCGTAAAAACGATGCCCGGGTGCTCCATCATGGTACGGAGCATCTCGTATTCCTTCAATGTCAGGCTTATTGTTTCTCCGCCGATGTAGACTCTGTGCTCGTCAAGATTCATGGACAGCTCACCGGCGGTCAGCACGTGCATTTCCGCATACGGAATCGTGCGGCGAAGCACCGCGCGCACACGCGACACCATTTCCATCATTCCGAACGGCTTTGCCAGATAATCGTCCGCTCCGAGATCAAGCCCTTTTATCTTATCATATTCCGAGCCCTTGGCCGTGGCCATAATGACAGGTATATCCCGCGTGGCCGCGCCAGTCTTGAGCCGCTTGAGAATATCGAGCCCGTCCTCGCCGGGGAGCATGATATCCAGGATGACGAGCTGCGGCGGATTATTTTTTATCGCTTCAAAGAATGATTTACCGTCGGCGAACCCTTCCGCGCCGTAGCCTGTGGACCGCAGCGTATAGACCTCGATGTCCCGAATGCCTTCGTCATCCTCAAGACAGTAAATCACAGCGTCATCTCCCCCTTATGGATACCTGTGACGGAAAACAGCACCCACTCGGCGATATTGACCGCATGGTCACCGATTCGTTCAAAATATTTTGCAATCATCAGAAGGTCGATGGCATACTCGCCGCTGCCCTGCTTATTCTCGATGAATGTAATCAGCAGCTGTTTGATTTTGTTGAAAAGATCATCCACCACATCGTCGTATTCGATGACGCGCTGAGCCAGCTCCGGATCACGGGTAACATAGGCGTCGACGCTGTCGGTGACCATTTTAATCGTCGCCCGTGCCATGTCGCCGACATAGGACATGTCCTCATCGGCATGAATATTGGCAAGCTGAATGATTTCGGCAATATCGTCCGCCTGATCGCCGATGCGTTCCATGTCCGTAATCATCTTCAGGGCAGCTGAAATCTGGCGCAAATCCCGGGCTACAGGCTGCTGGTGCAAAAGCAGCTTCAGGCAGATGGTTTCGATTGACCGTTCCATGTCATCAATTTCGGTTTCGATTGTTTTAACCTTTTTCGCGAGCATCACATCGCCTTCCAGAAGAGCCTTGACTGCAAGGGCGATGGCATTTTCACACAGCGCTCCCATTGAAATGAGTTCCTTGTTTAACAGCGCGAGCTGCTCGTCTAACCTGCTTCTCATTATCCAAACCTCCCGGTAATATAGTCCTCTGTTCTTTTATCTTTGGGATTTGAAAATATGCTGTCGGTATCTGAAAATTCAACGATCTCGCCCATGAGAAAAAACGCTGTTTCATCAGAAATACGCACAGCCTGCTGCATATTATGCGTCACGATAACAATAGTATAGCTGTTTTTCAATTCCATCACAAGCTCTTCTATTTTTGCTGTCGATATGGGGTCAAGCGCGCTTGTCGGCTCATCCATCAGCAGAACCTCGGGATCAACGGCGAGGGCTCTGGCTATGCAAAGTCGCTGCTGCTGCCCGCCGGACAGACCGAGCGCCGATTTTTTAAGTCGGTCCTTTACCTCATCCCAAATGGCTGCGTCTCTGAGGCACCGCTCCACAACATCATCGAGCTTGGCTTTGCCGCGGACGCCATGGGTGCGCGGCCCGTAAGCGATATTGTCATAAACGCTGATTGGAAAAGGGTTCGGCTTTTGAAAAACCATCCCCACTCTTTTCCGGAGCTGATTGGTATCCATGCTGCCATAGATATCTATGCCGTCGAGCAGCACTTTACCATCAATTCGGCAACCCTCAACCAAATCGTTCATACGGTTGAGCGTTTTTATAAGCGTAGACTTCCCGCAGCCGGACGGGCCGATAAAGGCCGTAATTTCACTCGCGGGTATTCGGATATTTACATTCTGCAGCGCCTGAAAGCTGCCGTAAAACAGATTCAGGTTTTCTGTTACTATCTTTTCCACTTTTTCCTCACATCCCACCGCGGAGCGGCGGCACAGAAATTTGCGTGTGAAAGCCTGCTTCACACTACCTTGCGATTTTTTTGGCTATTCCCGCCGACAGTGCGTTCAAGCCAACGACGATGACGAGCAGGACGACAGCCGTCGCATAGCTCTGGTTGACGTTGAGCCCTTCCTGCCAGAGCGCATACATATGGACCGTCAGCGTCCGCCCGGAGCCCAGTAAATTATCCGGAATCTGCGCCACCGTACCGGCTGTATAAATCAGCGCCGCCGTTTCGCCGACAATACGCCCGATGGACAGGATGATTCCGGCGAGAATGCCGGGTACCGCCGAGGGCAGCACTATTTTGAAAACGGTGCGAAGCCGTCCGGCACCGAGCCCAAAGCTCCCTTCGCGGTAGATATCGGGCACCGCTTTGAGCGCTTCCTCCGTTGTACGCATAATCAGAGGCAGGATCATGACAGAAAGCGTGAACGCGCCCGCCAGCAGGCTGTAGCCCCAGCCAAGCGTCATAACAAACAGCAGATAACCGAAGAGCCCGTAAACAATGGAGGGTATACCGGATAAGGTTTCCGCCGTCAGACGGATAACGGATACGAGCCTGTTGCCCCGGTGTGCGTATTCAACCAGATATATGGCTGAGAAGATCCCGAGAGGCGCCGCGATGAGGAGCGACAGGAACGTCATTGTCAGCGTGTTGATCAGCGCCGGGAACAAGGACACATTTTCAGAATTGTAGGACAGGGCAAACAGCTTCGGCGTAATGTTTGGAACGCCCCTGACTAAAACATAGCCGACAATAAAAACAAGGATACCGACGGTCAGCATGGCCGCTGTCCAAACGGCTGTTCTGATAACGGATGCCTGAAGCTTTGCGCTGCTCATGCTTTCAGCCTCCCTTTCAATACCGAAAAGCTCAGATTGATGATGAGGATGAAGACGAAAAGGACAACGGCGGTGGCCAGCAGCGCCTCGCGGTGCAGGTCGGCTGCATAACCCATCTCCAACACAATGTTGGCCGTCATCGTCCGGAGACCTTTTAAAATTCCGGTCGGTATGACCGCCTGGTTGCCCGCCACCATGATGACCGCCATCGTCTCGCCGATTGCCCGGCCTATCCCGAGGATGACACCCGCGACAACGCCGGATTTTGCGGCGGGGAATACGGCGAACATCACGCTTCTTTCATGACTCGCGCCCAGCGCCAGAGAGCCCTCGTAATATCCTTCCGGCACGGCCCGGAGGGATGATTCCGAGACGCCGATAATCGTCGGGAGGATCATAATGCCAAGGATGATGGAGGCCGCCAGAAGGCTTGTTCCGCTGCCGCCAAAGGCGTACCTGATGGCGGGTACGACAACCGTCAGGCCAAAAAAACCGTACACAATCGAGGGTATACCGGCTAACAAGTCAATAGCCGGTTTTAGCAGGCTGTATATTTTTTTTGGGCAGAATCTGGCCATAAAAATGGCTGTGAGGATGCCGATCGGCACGCCGATTACAATGGCACCGGCTGTCACATAGATGCTGCCTAATATCATCGGCAAAATGCCGTAAATGTCGTTATTCGGTTTCCACTGTGTTCCTGTCAGAAAATTCAGCACACCGATTTTACCGAAGGCGGGAATGCCGTTGGCAAACAAAAATAAGCATATCAGCACTACCGCCAGTATGGATATGCAGGCGCTGATGAGAAATACGGCGTGCATCAACTGTTCTTTCATTTTTGTCATATCGATAAAATCCCTCCGAGAGCCCTGCTTTACATAGTAAAGACGCTGTGTTAAATGGAAAAGCCGTTCTATGTTAAATCCATGTAAAGTTTATGAAAAGCGGGCGGTTGGACTGGAATGCTTCAGCCAACCGCCCGCAATACTGCCCGCTCTAATAATTATTACTTAATATCCGACCAGTTGGCGGTGACACCGGTGTAGATATCCTTAACCTGCTGGGAGGTCAGTCCGTCAAGCTTGTTGTTCAGATTGACGATGACCGCGATGCCGTCGGTTGCGATCATTGTTGATTTGAGCCCTTTTGCGGTTTCGCTGTCCGTCAGCTCCCTGGAGGCCATGCCGATGTCGCAGACCTTGTCAATCGTACTGGTCATGCCTGTGGTTGAATCACTCTGCTGAATCTCGACGGTGACGTTCGGATTCAGGGCAACATAAGCTTCCTTCAGCTTTTCCATGACGGGCGTGACGGAGGATGACCCGGCGACCGTGACTTTTCCGGAGACATTGGCGGAGCTGTACGGCGCCGTTCCCGTCAGAGCGATATATCCGTTTTTCTCGACAACCGCCTGTCCGTCAGAGGAGAGGATATAATTGATGAAATCCTGCGCAGCCGGCGATACCGTTCCGAGCGTTGCGATATTAAAAGGCCGCGAAATTTTATAGGTACTGTTTTTGACGTTATCTGTCGTGGCTTTGACGCCGTCAATGGCTAAAGCTTTTACGGTATCGTTCAGAGAGCCAAGGGAAATATACCCGATTGCGTCTTCGTTCTGCGCGATGCTCGTGAGCATCACAGATGTGGAGTTGGTGATGGTTGCCGAATCAATTGTTTTATCTACTTTCGTACCGGAAGCATCCTTCTCCTGAATTTTGAAAAGCTCGATAAATGCGCCTCTTGTTCCGGACCCATCCTCGCGGGAAATAACGGAGATTGCACTGCTCGTTTTTGCACCGGCACATCCGGCTAAAACACCGAGAGATGCAGCTAGAACCATAACCAAACATAATATTTTTTTCATTCTTGTTACCATTCCTTTTAATCATTCATTCTACAGCTTTAATATTAAGGACTGCCGGTAAAATTCAAAAGAGCATTCGTGTTAAATCGAGGTTAAACAATAACCGCGCGGCAAACAACGCTCTCAGCAAGGACGGAGAATGAATTTCAGCGAACGAATTTTTTTCTGCATAATATATGGATTTTGTCGTAATTCCCTGCTATAATTAATCAACTTCAACGGGGCGCCAATCGCGGCGCTTTATTTCTTGCTTTTTTATATAATTAGAATTTTCGGAGGATCAATTATGAGAACACGTATGAAAAAAGGCTTAGCGTTAATTTTAGCTGCTGTTATGGGGCTCAGCCTCCTCAGCGGCTGCGGTTCAAAAACACCGGCAACGGCTTCCGCCGCTCCCTCGGCCAGCAGCAGCGTTTCACCCTCGGCCAGCAGCGCATCTCCCGCTTCGATCGAGGGCTCGATGAAGGGCATCACGCTGAAAGTCGGTACATCAGGGTTATTCGGGCCGTTTTCATATTTTGATAAGGATGGCACAACCCTTATCGGTTATGATATCGACCTGATTAACGCGCTCCAGAAAGTCCTCGGTTTTGATATCGACAGCAACACCATTCAGGCGATGGACTACTCCGCTCTCACAACCTCGGTTGCCCAGGGCAAGCTTGATATGGCCGCAGCCGCGCTGTGTGTAACCGATGAGCGCAAAGCCGTCATTGACTTTTCAAACATCTATGAGGATTCCGGCCTCGTCGTCATGGTCAACGCGCAGAACGATCAGGCAATTACGAGCGTTGACAGCCTCGCGGGCAAAACCGTCGCCGTCGAAAAAGGCACAGCCTCCCATGCATACGCCACGAAATTCCTGACAAAATCCACGATCCAGGTTCACGACACCATCACGACGGCTTATCTCTCCCTGGAACAGAAAAAAGTCGACGCCGTCATCCAGGACGGCCCAGGCGCCGCTTTCTATATCAAAACAACAACAGATACGCATCTGAAGGTTGTCGGCGACCAGTTCAATCAGGGGCAGTCACCTTATGCGCTCGCCTTTACAAAAGGCTTTAAATATGTCGGACAGTTCAATGCCGCGCTCGACCAGCTGAAGGCTGACGGCACAATTGCCAAGCTCGAGGCGAAATGGTGCAAATAACCCAAACTATCGCGTGAACACCGCGACTCAAACAGGCAAAAGGAAGTGATCATTAATGTCTCCTGATCTGCTGCGCGTGATGGTACCCCTGTTATTTACAGGGCTGAAGGTCACGCTTCTGATTGCCGTTTTGGGTATCCTGATCGGATTTGTCATCGGCTGTGTTGTCGGCTATTCTCTTCAGGCCAAGCACAAGGTTCTGCGCGGTATTGCCGGAGTGTATATATGGATCATCCGGGGTATACCGCTCGTTGTTCTGGCGCTGTATGTTTATTATGTCCTCCCGGAGCTGATGGGCGTTAATATCGACAGTATCACCGTAGGCGTTATGGTTATCGCTTTGAATTCCGGCGCCTTTATCGCTGAGATTGTCCGCGGCGCGCTGCAGAGCGTCGACCACGGTCAGACAGAAGCCGGTCTTTCGCTTGGCTTGAGCCCGTGGCAGACATTTTTCCAGCTCATTGTCCCACCGGCCTTCAGGAATATGCTGCCGGCACTCTGCAACCAGTTTATTATCTCCGTTAAAGACACGGCGCTCCTGTCGATCATCGCCATCAACGAGATCACTCATCTGGCCCAGAATTACCTTTCTATGAGCTTTCAGACAATTCCGGGATACACCCTCCTGGCATTATTCTATCTGGCAATCATCTCTGTGCTGATTCTCCTCCAGAAATGGGTTGAAAAGAGATTGGGGGCGAAGAAATGATTGAGGTCAGAAACTTATCGAAAAAATTCGGCGAGCTCGAGGTCCTGTCAAATATCAACCTGCACGTCAGCGAAGGTGAGGTTGTCTGCGTTATCGGCCCCTCCGGTTCCGGCAAAAGCACGTTTCTGCGATGCATCAATCTGCTCGAAAAGCCGTCAGGCGGCACCATCGTGTACCGCGGCAAGGATATCATGAGCCGTGAGACCGACATCCGCCAGCTGCGTGAAGAGGTGGGCATGGTTTTTCAGCATTTCAATTTGTTCCCGCTGAAAACCGTTCTGGAAAACATCACACTGGCACCGGTTCTCACAAAGACGAAAAGCAGGAGCGAAGCCAGCCGCCTTGCCATGGAGCTGCTTCAGAAAGTGGGGCTCTCAGAAAAAGCCAATGCGATGCCCTCCACACTGTCCGGTGGGCAGCAGCAGCGTGTCGCGATTGCGCGGGCGCTTGCGATGATGCCAAAAGCGCTGCTTTTCGACGAACCGACTTCAGCCTTAGACCCCGAGCTCGTCGGCGATGTTCTGGAGGTTATGAAAAAGCTGGCCGACGAGGGGATGACGATGCTCGTCGTCACACACGAAATGGGCTTCGCACGCGATGTCGCGCACCGCGTGATTTTCATGGACAACGGGATGATCGTGGAAGAAGGAAAGCCGGAGGATATTTTTACAAACCCGAAAGAAGAGCGAACCCGCACGTTTTTATCCAGGATTTTAAAATAATAACATAGGATTCACCGCCCGCCGCATCTCTCGATGCGGCGGGCTTTTTCAGTCAGTTCCGGTAATCGGAACTTATGCCGCTATACTTTGCAGGTACATTACTATATAGGTATAGCATACCACTATGGCGTTATTTATATACACCTATAACATATGGGCATACGATATGCGTGCCGCCAAATCCGTGTTCGATGTAGACACGTTATTAATTCCCCTCCGCGGAGGGGCGGCGCGAAGCGGCGGGGTGGTTCCGCAGCAATTTTTATAACGCGGAATGATTATGCAGCACTTTCATATGGTTACAGTTGTGATACAGCACATGAACAAGATAATTAATGCTGACTCGCTGCACTACTTTCAACAATCTTTATCAAAATGCTCAAATAATCACAGAATGCATTGACAATTCATGCTGGTTAGGCTATACTAACTATGCAGTTAGTTTATACTAACTAACGACATACATCATGCATGGAGGAGAGGTTTTATGACACTCAACAATATGCCTTTACATAAGGACGCAATCATTACAAAGGTCGGCGGCGAGGGTGTGCTGCGGTGCAGGCTGCTGGATATGGGGATCATACCGAAAACGAAAATCAGCGTCTGCCATGTGGCGCCTATGGGTGATCCGATTGAAATAAGAATACGCGACTATACGTTAACGCTCCGTCGTGAGGACGCTGAAAAAATCGAAGTTTGTCCGCCGGAGGGTGAGTCAGGGGCTGATGTCGTATGATTTTTGCACTTGCGGGAAACCAGAACTGCGGCAAGACGACGCTGTTCAACCAACTCACCGGCTCAAATCAGCATGTCGGCAATTTCCCGGGCGTGACCGTCGAGCAGAAAGCCGGAGATATCCGGCTCGTCAAAAACAGCACGGTTGTCGATTTACCCGGTATCTACTCTATCCGACCGTATTCAAACGAAGAAATTGTCACCAGAGACTTTATACTGAACGAGAAGCCCGACGGTATCATCAACATCGTCGATGCCACAAATATTGAGCGCAACCTGTATCTCACGCTCCAACTTATTGAAATGCATGTGCCGATGGTTTTAGCGCTCAATATGATGGATGAGGTCCGCAACAACGGCGGCACAATCGATATTCTCAGGATGTCTGAAGAGCTCGGTATTCCTGTCGTACCGATCTGCGCGTCTAAAAACGAGGGTATTGACGAGCTCATCAATACCATGGTTAAAACAGCAAAGGGCAAGGTTTTTCCCAAGCGCATTGATTTTTGCCAGTCAGGCCCGATACACCGGTGTATCCACGCGGTATCCCACATCATCGAGGATCACGCGGAAAAATGCGGCATGGCGCCGAGGTTTGCCGCCACGAAAATTATCGAAGGCGACGCAGATATCATCCAGCGGCTTGAGCTTGACCGGAATGAGCTCGAATTGATTGAACACAGCATTATCGAAATGGAAAATGAGCATGGTATGGACGCGAACGCCGCCATGGCGCAAATGCGCTACATGTTTATCGAGAAGGTCTGTGCGCACACGGTTGTCCGCTGCAAAGAGAGCAAGGAGCACCGCAGAAGCGTCAAAATTGACAGTCTTTTGACAAGCAGGTATCTTGCTATTCCTGTGTTTCTGCTCATCATGTTTGCCATCTTCTGGCTGACCTTTAATGTGATCGGCGCCTGGCTGGCCAGCCTTCTGAGTTTGGGCATCACAGCGCTGACCGACCTGGTCAGCACCGGGCTGACGGCTTACGGCATCAATCCTGTTGTCCACAGTCTTGTCATCAACGGCGTTTTTACCGGTGTCGGAAGCGTGCTGAGCTTCCTGCCGCTGATCGTGACACTGTTCTTCTTCCTGTCCATTTTGGAGGACACGGGCTATATGGCGCGTGTTGCCTATGTTATGGACAAGCTCATGCGCAAGATCGGGCTGTCCGGCCGCAGCATTGTGCCGATGCTTTTGGGCTTCGGCTGCACGGTTCCCGCGGTGATGTCGGCGCGCACCCTGTCATCTGAACGCGATCGCCGGATGACCATCATGCTTACACCGTTTATGAGCTGTTCGGCTAAAATCCCAATTTATGCCGTGTTTACCGCCGCATTTTTCCCGCATTACCGGGCGCTGATCATGATAGGATTATATGCCGCGGGCATGCTTATCGGCATAATCGCCGCGCTTATATCGAACAAGACGTTATTCCGCGGCAAGCCCGTCCCGTTTGTGATGGAGCTGCCGAATTACCGGTTTCCGTCTTTAAAGAGTGTGCTGCTGCTCATGTGGCAGAAGGCGAAGGATTTTTTGGAGCGGGCGTTTACGATTATTTTAATCGCGACGATTATCATATGGTTCTTACAGACCTTTGACTTAAAACTCAATGTCGTTACAGACAGCACCGGGAGCATGCTGGCTATGATCGGCAAGTTCATCGCCCCGATTTTCAAGCCGCTCGGCTTCGATGACTGGCGTGTTTCGACGGCGCTGATCACGGGCTTTACCGCAAAGGAGGCCGTCATCAGCACTATGAGCGTTTTGATGGGTACCCCCGCCGCATCCCTGTCCGGTACACTCAGTGCGATTTTTACACCGCTCACCGCCGTCAGCTTTCTTGTGTTTACGCTTTTATACACGCCGTGTGTCGCTGCTGTCGCCGCGATTAAAAGGGAGCTCCAGTCGGGTGTGCTGGCTGCGGTGATTGTCACGGCGCAGTGCGTCATCGCATGGATTGCCGCCTTTGCCGTATACCAGCTGCTCCGCCTGTTCATATAATAAGGAATGGTCATAATGATGCACATTTTAGATTACGCTGTTCTGTCGATTATTTTCTTGTGGCTAATTGCTGCGGTCTGCTATATAATAAAACAAAAAAAACGCGGCCGGAGCATCAGCTGCGGCGGCAGCTGCGCCCAATGTGCCAAATGTCAGTCATGCAGTATTCAGAATACTGGAGTGAAGCCGGATGAAAATACTCGAAGCGGCAGAAAACTATCTCGAAATTATACTCATTGAAAAAGAAAAGCACGGCCACGTGCGTTCAATAGACATATGCAACGCATTGAACTATGCCAAGCCCACCATCAGCGTGATGATGAAGCAGCTGCGCGAAAACGGCTATATTGAAATGGATATGGACGGCTTTATCACCCTCACCGACAAGGGCAGCGGCATCGCCAAAAAAATATACGAGCGCCATCAGCTTCTGGCGGATATTTTAATCACCATCGGCGTTGACGAGGATACGGCTTATAAGGACGCCTGTAAAATTGAGCACGACCTCAGCGAAACGAGCTTTGAAATGCTGAAAAAGTATTATTATAAAAATAAAAAATCAATATTTAATGGATAATAATAAATATTGACAAAAAGCAAGGGGACTTTCCCTTGCTTTTTTATTTCGGCATTAATATGATAAATTCACTGCCTTTGCCGGGCTCGCTTTGGGCCTGGATTGTGCCGCCGTGGGCGGTGACGAGGGACTTGACGATGGCCAGGCCGATGCCGGAGCCGCCGGTATCGCGGCTGCGCGAGCGGTCGGCGCGGTAAAAGCGCTCAAATATATACGGCAGGTCTTCTTGGGAGATGCCGATGCCGGTGTCTTTAACGGAGATGCGGACTTTTTCGTTCTCATCGGCGGCGGCAAGCGCGATTGTCCCGCCTGCGGGGGTATATTTAACAGCGTTCGACAGAAGGTTCGTTAAAATCTGCGTCATTCTGTCCCCATCGGCGTGCAGATGAATTTCGGGAAGCGCGGTTTTTACAGTCAGGGACTTGCTGCCGAGCTCCTTTTCAAAGCTGTTTATAACCTGTCGGATGAGTGCTGACAGATCAATGTCGGTTTTATTCAGGCTGACGCCCTCGCCTTCCAGGCGGGCCAGCTTTTCAAGATCCGTGACGATTTTTGACAGACGGATTGTTTCTTCATGACAGCTGATGAGACGCCGCTCGTCGGCTTCCCACACGCCGTCGAGGATGGCTTCGATATGGCTCTGCAGATTTGCCAGGGGCGTACGGAGCTCATGCGCCACATCGGCTGTCAATCTTTTTCTGAGCGATTCCTGCTTTTCAAGCTTTTCAGCCAGCGTGTTAATAGCGTTCGTGAGTTCGACAATTTCCCTTGTGTTTGAGGTCTCATACAGCCGGTTGCTGTAGTTGCCCTCTGAAATTTGGTCTGTTGTTTTAATGACCCTCGTGATCGGGTCGGCAAGGCGCTTGGCCATGTAGGTTGCGAAAACAAGCGACACGGCACCGACGAGCACGGTGACAAGCACGATGATTAAATTGAGGGTTCTTAAGTAGCTGATATCATTGTCCGTATAAAAGTACGGCCCGTAATATCCGATGGCGACAGATCCGACGACATTTCCTCTCACCGTGATTTGATAGGTTTTTTCGGTATAGCCGCCGTCAAACCCGGCATTTTGGCGCTGCATCGTCTGAGCCATCGTTTGAAGCATCGAGGCGCACATGCCGCTGTCATGAACCATGGCATCCCATAAAACGGAGCCGCTTTGATCGCTGACACGGAGAATGAGGCCGTCCGACATAGCGCCGATGCCGATATTGTCCAAGCCCGCGACATCCCATTGATTACTCCAGTCACTGTAGCGGCTTTCAAGCGTCGAGACAACACCGGTATTTTTTTGGTTTAGGTTCTCGATCACGTAATTTTCAAACTGTTTTCTGAAAATGACGTTCGCGAGAATGCCGAAAAGGGTAAAGGTTATAAGGGTCATGAGCAAAAAAGACACGGTTATCTTAAAGCGCAGGGATCGACGCATTCCCAGCGGGTGCTGTAATCTTTTCATCCGGCACCTCCGATTTTATAGCCGATGCCGTGAACGGTCAGCAAATAGCGGGGTGTTCTGCCGCCGTCACCGAGCTTTTGCCTGATGTTTTTAATATGCGTGTCGATAACCCTGTCATACCCGTCAAAGTCTTCGCCGAGGGCATATTCGATCAGCTCCTCGCGGGTAAACGTTTTTTTCGGATATTTGGCAAGCGCCGCTAAAATGTTGAATTCATTGGGGGTCAGAGCAATCTGCGCCCCACTTTTTACAACCTCGTGCCGGAGCACGTCGATCACCAGCTCACCGTCATAGAGTGATAACGCATCTGACGCGTTTGAAGCATCATTCCGGGTTCTTCTTAAGACGGCCTCGACTCTGGCGACAAGCTGCCTGGGGGAAAAGGGCTTGGTCATATAATCGTCGGCACCGATGCCGAGACCGTTTATAATATCCGTGTCCTCGATCTTTGCCGTCAGCATAATAATGGGCACATTTGAATTTTTCCGGATTTTCCGGCAAATGTCCTCGCCGGTCATATCGGGCAGCATTAAATCGAGGATGATAAGAGACGGCGCGCGCGTATCGGCCAGGCGCAGGGCGTCTGTTCCGTTATGGGCGCAAGCCGTCTCATACCCGGACTTCTCAAGATATGAGCACACGACCTCGGTTATCTTCACTTCATCGTCGACGACAAGAATTGTTTTGTTCTGTCTCATATAGGCTCTCCGTGTACCACTCGTTTAGGAGATTACATCATAACCCGCGTCTTCAATTGTCTCCCGAATCTGAGACTCCGTAATAAGCGACGGATTAAAATCAACCGTCACGGATTTATCGGGCAGGCTGACAACGACATTGCTGACTCCGGTCAGATTCGAAATGGCTTTCTTTATTCTGTTTTCACAATGACTGCAGGACATTCCCTCAACTTTAAATACGATATTCTGCATAATTTCTATCTCACTTTCATTTATCAAGATTCGCGGGCTTCACCACGGCAACCGTACTGCTGCCGTCCGGGTTTTGCAATGCTATGACGGAGAGCTTACAATACTTATAATAAGCGATTACTTTCATTATGAAAATGCCTTAGTATGATTATTTTTTGATTTTAAAACGCCTGAGGCGCAGCGCGTTCGAGACAACGGATACCGATGAAAACGCCATGGCGGCTCCAGCGAAGATCGGGGAGAGCAGCGGCCCGCCGAATAAATACACGACGCCTGCCGCAAAGGGGATGCCGATCATATTGTAGAAAAATGCCCAAAACAGATTTTGCCTGATGTTTCTTATAGTCGCCCGGGAAAGAGCAATGGCGGCCGGAACCTCATTGAGATCGCCGCGCATGAGGACAATGTCAGCGGATTCAACAGCCACATCCGTACCGGTGCCGATGGCGAGACCGATATCGGCTTGGACGAGCGCGGGGGCATCATTAATGCCGTCTCCGACCATGGCGACGATCTGACCGGCTTCCTGAAGGCGTTTGACCTCACCCGCTTTATCCTGCGGCATGACCTCCGAGAGGACGTGCTCGATGCCGACTTCGCCTGCTATGGCAAGAGCCGTGCTTTTATTATCGCCGGTGATCATATAGACGGTGATGCCGAGCTTTTTGAGTTTTTCTATCGCTTCGCGGCTGGACTTCTTAACCGTGTCCGCCGCCGCCATGAGCGAGGCCAGCTGCCCGTCAAGGGACACATACATCAGCGTCCTGCCGGTGCCCGCCAGCACAGCGGCATCCTTTTGCGAAACCGCTGTATCGATGCCATTTTCAAGCATAAGCTTTAAGTTGCCGGCAAGTATTTTTCTGCCCGAGACGACAGCGTCAATGCCTCTGCCGGGGACAGCCCTGAAGCTGTCGGGGCTTATAATATCCAGACCCTTCGCCGCGGCGTCCTCGGCGATGGCACGCGCGATGGGATGCTCTGAGCCGCGTTCGGCGGAAGCGGTAAGCGCCAGCACTTGGTTTTCGGAGATTTGGCTGTAAATTTTAATGTCCGTGAGCTTTGGCCGTCCTTCTGTGATCGTACCGGTTTTATCGAGCACGACGGCAGTCACCTTGTGTGTGGTCTCGAGGGCCTCGCCGCCTTTAATAAGGATGCCGAGCTCGGCGCCCTTTCCGGTGCCGACCATGATCGCCGTCGGTGTGGCCAAGCCGAGCGCGCACGGGCACGCAATGACGAGGACGGAAACAAATATTGTCAGTACGAAGTTGAAATCCTTACCGGCGAGTGCCCAGGCAACAGCGGCGAGAATGGCAATCCCAAGAACCACCGGCACAAAAACACCCGAAACAATGTCCGCCATCTTGGCAATCGGCGCTTTTTTGCCCTGGGCGTCCTCGACAAGCTTGATGATTTTGGAAAGTGCGGTATCACTGCCGACGTGCGCGGCCCGGAAACGGATAAGCCCTTCGCCGTTGATACTGCCGCCGGTGACCTCACTGCCAGCCTGCTTATCAACCGGCAGGCTCTCGCCCGTCAGCATGGATTCGTCCGCTGTTGAAATACCGTCGAGGACGACACCGTCAACAGGGTAAGCCGAACCGGGCCGGACGACAACGATGTCCCCGACAGACACCTCATCAAGCGGAATTTCCAGATCTTTACCGTCTTTTACGATGGTCGCGGTTGTCGGCTTGAGCTGCATGAGCTTCTTGATGGCGTCCGAGGTCTTGCCTTTGCTGGCGGCCTCGAGGTATTTGCCGAGCATGACGAGTGTGATGACGACGGCTGCCGACTCGAAATAAAGCGATGCGGCAAACCCGAAATCACCGAAGTAAATTCTCACGGTTGCCAGCAGGCTGTATAAAAACGCGCTGCCGGTGCCGATGGCGACGAGTGTATCCATATTCGGCGCGCCCTTCAAGAGCGTTTTGAAGCCCCTGGTGTAAAACCGGCTGCCTGCAGCCACGACCGGTATCGTTAAAAAGAGCTGGACGAGCGCGAACACGAGCGGGAAATCATGCATCCCCATAAAATACGGGATCGGTATGCCCAGCCCCGGGAACATGTGCGACATTGCGATATATAAAACAGGTACTGAGAAAACCGCCGCGACAAGAAGCCGGAGACGCATGCTTTTAATCTCACGCTCATGCCGCTCCTTTTCGAGATCGCGTGATTTTTCACCCTCGATATCACGCGGTGTATAACCCGCCTTCTCAATAGCCGCTTTAATTTCAGACAGCTTCACCTTGGCGGGATCATATTCAAAAACACCCCGGTTCGTCGTCAGATTGACCTGTGCGCTCGCTACGCCGCCAAGCTTTTTCGTCACGCGCTCAACAGCGGCTGAGCAGGCTGCGCAGGACATGCCCTCGATGAGCAGCTCCGCCTTTTTATTCGTCTGTTCGGGTATAATACCGTAACCGGCATCCTCGACAGCCGCTTTAATCGCATCAAACGTCAGCTTCGTTTCATCAAACGTCACATCCAGCTTTTCTGTTGCGATATTCACATCGCTTGAGACAACGCCGCCGAGTTTAGCGACGGTTCTTTTGACCGCAGCCGAGCAGGCCGAGCACGTCATGCCTGTAATTTTATAGCTTTTTTCCAGCATTTGTTTTCCCTGCTTTCAATCGAAGCGCTTTCCTGCCCTTTATGGCTATCACTTTGATTTTTTGTTGCTTCTGAAACCTTTATTCTTATCGGTCAATATACTTTTCGAGGATATAGATGATTTCCTCAATCTTCTCGTCCCCGCTCCCGTCGTTAACGGCATCGGCAACGCAGGAATGCATGTGATCCTTTAAAATTTTCATATTCGCTTTCTTCAGCAGGGATTGCACAGAAAAGATTTGCTTTGAGATATCGATGCAATACCGTTCGTCATCGATCATCTTTAAAATCCCGTCGATTTGGCCCCGCGCCGTTTTAAGGCTGTTCAACACTTCCGCGTCTTCTTTATGGCAGATCATTCATTTGCTCCATTCTTCCCGCCGGACTGCTTTTTTATTGATTACCCTCTCCCCTACAGGGGAGGGGTCAACCTTATGATATCACTTCCTTATACTATTTACAACAGATATTGTTCTATTGCGCAGCCGCGCTAATTGATAATCTGATCATATGAAACAGAAGTGAAGATTTTATGTGGTTCGGCATCTTTACTTTTCAATTTTGCTTGAATAAGCCCCTGTGAATTGCTATCATGAGAGCTGATGTTATCATGAGCGCCGCCGCTGAGCGGCAGAACGGACGATTATTATATGTATAAGCATAATCCGGCAAATATCATGAAGAAAATGGCGGAGGGCCGCGCATGAGGCGATTTAATTGTGATTACAGCGAGGGCGCACACCCGCGTGTGCTGAGTAAATTAATTGAGACCAATCTGGAGCAGACGGAAGGATATGGGACCGATCCTTATTGCGCGGAAGCAGCCGGATTAATCAGGGGCATATGCGCCGCGCCTGAAGCGGATGTCCACTTCCTCGTCGGCGGGACACAGACGAATCTCACGGTAATATCCGCATGCCTGCGGCCGCATCAGGGTGCTTTATCGGCAGATACCGGCCATATTAATATACATGAGAGCGGCGCCATTGAGGCGACCGGGCACAAGGTGCTTGCTCTTTCGAGCTCTGACGGTAAAATAACAGCCGCCCAGGTCCAGGCGGCATACGATGAACATTATAACGACGATGCCCGTGAGCATGCCGTACAGCCAAAGCTGGTGTATATCTCTAATCCAACGGAGATGGGGACAATTTACTCGAAAGCGGAGCTCACAAAGCTCAGTGAAACATGCAGGCGAAACAGCCTGATTCTCTATATGGACGGCGCGCGCCTGGGTTATGCGCTCTGCGCCCGGGGCAATGATCTTGACCTGCCGGCAATCGCAGGGCTCTGCGATGTGTTTTATATCGGCGGTACAAAAATCGGCGCGCTCTTCGGAGAAGCGCTTGTCATCACAAACGACAGCTTAAAGCCTGATTTCCGCTACTTTATCAAGCAAAAGGGCGGTATGCTCGCCAAAGGTCGCCTGCTCGGTCTGCAGTTTATTGCCCTGTTTGATGATGATTTGTATTTTGAAATGGCGCGGCACGCCAACGCAATGGCCGACATCATCAAGGACGCATGCATTAAAAAAGGCTATCCTTTTCTCACGGAATCTGTTACAAACCAGCAGTTCCCCATCCTGCCCGACCGCGTGCTGAGCAACCTCGGGGAGAAATACGAATACAGCTTCTGGCAGAAAGCCGGGCAGGCCCGCAGCGCTGTCCGTTTCTGCACCAGTTGGGCGACCGATATCACGGATGTCCAAGCCCTGGCGGCAGACATTTTAGACAGCTGAAAAAGAATTCCCTTCTGCGGCGGGGCGCCGCGAAGCAACGAGGCAGTTCCGCGCGGCACTGAATGCCCGCGGAACCGCCCTGTCCGGCTGCGTCTGCCGTTTTATTTTTTGTCAAGAGAAATAAAGATGTAGAAAGGAAATTCACCCACCATCATGGTTGCGCGTGTGATGTGCTCCTGGTTGGCATTGACGGAGAATGTACCGTGCATGAGCGTCGGCGTTGAAACGTCGACGCTCATACCGACGACAGACAGTTCCGTACATGCATTCGCAGCGAGCATGTTTCCCAGCTCGGCAATGGCGCTCTGGGCTGTTTCGTCAAATTCATCTATTTCCATACCGCCCATCATGTCGGAGGCTATTTTCTTTGCGCAGTCTTCATGCATGGCGAATATCGCGTTGCCCTTTAAATCGCCGATAATACCGATAATGCAGACGATACCCGGTGTTTCAATATGATTGCCGCAGTCGTCAAGAGCCGTTAAGCTGATATCCTCGATACCAAGCTGCGGCATTATATTCATAAAAGAATTACAAAACGGTTCCGAAAATTCATAACTCATAGTCGCCCCTGTTAAATCCGACGTTCATGAAAATTTCGCCGAAGGCTGTGGAAGCCGTGACGGAAAATACTGTGTCAAAATCGGATCTTGATATCTTAATTGATTCCCCGTAAACAATGGTCGGAGGTGCGACCCTGAGGCCGAGGAGCTTGTTTTTTTTATTCGCGAACGAGCACGCGACGCCTGATATAATATTTGAAACCTCACCCATAATATTGACGACATACTCATCCTCCAGCGCTTCCGTTTTGAGCATGGTACCGGCCATATTCCTGGCTGTTTCATTTGACATATCGAGAATCATTCTGCCGCAGTATCTGCCGATAATCCCGATAACAACGGAGATACCGCGTGAGATCTGCTCGTTGTTATTTTTGGCTTCCGCCTCAAAAGCCGGTACTGATTTAAACAGCTTATTGAATGAATCCGTCAGGGCTTCTTTGAATATCGTACTGTAAATGCTCTCGAGCTCGATAAATAATTCCTCGTCAGCCATAACTCTGTTAATCAGCAAGGTCAGCTCTTCGGCGTCGACCGGCTTCTGGATGTAGCCGCATGTTCTGGCTTTTTTGGCCTGCCGAATAATTTCCTCATCCATCATTGAGCTGATAATAATAACCTTCATATTGGGATCGATTTTATGGATTGCATTTGTGCATTCTATACCGTCAGCACCGGGCATAGTCATATCCATTGTCACCAGGTTCGGCTTCAATAGCTTAATGGCTTCAAGGGCTTCTTCAAGCCCGTTCGCATTCCCCACAACACTGAAACCATTGGCAGTCAGAATATTGGTGATCATGGCTACTGAGAATGGGGAGTCGTCAACGACGACTATTTTTATATCCTTCATACTCGCATCCTTTTCCTGTATTTATCGCTCTGCTCATCCTAACAATCTTATCGGAAAATTATCGCAAAGCATTAGCTATTCTCTCTAATTATCCTTAAAAAAGGACAGCTGATTCTCAGCCAAAATGCCTGAGAATCAGCCGCCGTTATCTTATGGTCAGAGCCGGTCGAAAAAATGCTCGCCGTATGTGTTCATCTCGTCGATAATAATGTCATTGATACCCGGCGTGAGCGGCGCACCGTTGGGCACCTCGGGGGCAAAGCGACCGGCGGGGACGTATTCGTCACAGACGAAACGGACAAACTTACGGACTTCTTTTTCATTCCAGCCACTGCCGACATAATCGAAGGGTGTGCAGTCGAGTCCGCCCTGAAGACCCATTTTGCCGTTTAAGCGCTTCTGCACCTCTTTAATGTCATTCTGCGGGATAATACCCTGCCACACGTCGATGCCGATCTCCGCCATGTCAAGGACGTAGGGGGCGCAGACACAGTCGGCGTGGTGCTGGACCAGGACGCCCCTTGAATGCATATAGTCATAGATTTTCGCCCAGCGGGGCTTCAGGAGCTCCCGCCACGTCTCAGGCGCCATGAAGACGCTTTTTTTGCTGCCCCAGTCATCGTGTATATGGATCATGTCGGGATGCGTATGATCAATGAGTATTTTCAGGTACTCAAGCTTATACTCCGTCAGTACGTCCAGAAGCTCGCCCATCGCTTCGGGTTCCTCTAAAAATGCCATGAGAGAGTCTTCAAAGCCCATAAGGTTGTGGGTCAGCTCGAAGAGTCCCGTAAAGCAGCAGCCGAGAAACAGATAGTTTTCTCTGTCAAACGCTGCGGCGCGCTTATCGCAGTCGGTCCAGTCGATTTGAAGCTTGGACGGCCACGGGACGTTGAGATATTTATCCCATTTCGTTATGTCTTTAATAACCTTATTCTGCTCTGTAACGACAGGGATAGCCCCGGGCTCGCCCAGAGGCCATTTGTACTGGACGCCCCAGGCATCCAGGCACTCCTCACCGGGCTTCGGATACCTTTTGGAAATCGCCATCGCATCCATAAACATCCCCTGAGAATATATCCCGTTGTGGCACAGATACTGCGGATTCTCGCCTTTAATCAGTCTTAAGTAGTTTTCCTTAGGGGTAATTTTTCCTGTCAGATCAAACATGCTGCATAACCTCGCTTTAAGCTTATTCCGTTGCAGGCGACTTATATTTTTCATTACTATATCATACCTCGCTAAAGATTTGAAGCTAAAAATAAAAAAGGGCTGCCTATACCGGCAGCCCTTTGCGATACTGATATGCGCCTTAATAATTATGCATATGATAATGGCCGTGCCCGCCGTCCTCATGCCTGTGGTAGTATTCATCGATGAGGTTCACGCGCTTGAGCAGGTCAATATCATCGAGCAGCTGATGGGTACGCAGATCGGCTGCGATGGAATGCGTCTCGTCAAACAGGATGGCGCGATGCGATATTTCCTGCACCAGCTCCAAATTATGCGTGGAGATGATGAGCGTTTTTCCCGCTTGGTTAAGTTCCACAAGAAACGCTACAAGCCAGCGCTCTGTTCTCGGGTCCAGACCGTTCATCGGCTCATCCAGAATCAGGACCTCGGGGTTCATGGCCAGCACGCAGGCGATTGCTACCTTTTTCTTTTCTCCGCCGCTTAAGTGATAGGGCTGCCGGTTCTTAAAAGCCTGCAGGTGAAGCAGCTCAAGGCAGTCGTTGACCCTCTTTTCAACTGCTTCTTCATCATAGCCCATCTGCCTGGGTCCAAAAGCAATCTCGTCATAGACATCGGCGCAGAAGAGCTGGGTATCCGAATTCTGAAAAACAAACCCGATTTTTTGATGCAGCGCTTTAGCAAACGCCGCGTCCTTGAGTTTTTTCGCCGTGATTTCACTGCCGTTAAAGTAATACTTGCCCTTATCGGGCGTGATGAGGCCGCTCAGCAGCTTGAGCAGCGTTGATTTGCCGCTGCCGTTCGCGCCAAGCAGCGATACTGCCTCGCCTTTAACGATATGCAGGCTGATGTCGTTCAGCGCTTTGTGCCCTTCATAAGAATAAGATACATGATGAAGCTCTATCATTTTAACCTCTGTTCAGATATATGAAAATGTATATAATTCAGCTGTTTATCAGCAAATAGAAAACGTCGGCAAGCCCAAACCGGAATTTCTCGTAAACCTTATATTCTCCGGTAAAACCCCGGCACGCCATCGCACCGTACATCTCTTCGGCCATAATTCTGGATTTAATAAACATCGTTCCCGCGACGCCGGAAAGCGATGTGACCTTTTTTTTATTTCCTGATTTACCGACGGACCGCAGCTTGAGCGCGTAGAGCAATTCCAGCGAAAACTCACCCAGCATGACAATGTATTTGAGTGTGATATCCAGCACGAAAATAAACAGATCGGGTATGTGAAACCGCTTGAGCGCCGAAATGAGATGATTCCACTTCGCGGCGTGCGAGAGAATGCCGACAGCCGTAATCGTGGCAAAGACTTTGACCGGAATCATCGTAATACTGTAGCGGTTGCCGGCAAATGCTGACGGGAGCAGAATCACGAAGGTAAACAAGGTCATAATGATACCTATTTTTAAAATGCTGATGATATCCTTCGCGGGCATGAGAGCGAGCAGTATCAGCAAATAAGCCATCACAATCAGAACAAAGGAAAATCCTTGCGATAATGATGTTAAAACAACGAGCAGCAGTGTAAAGGAAAGTATAAAAACCGGCTGGACATCAAACATGTCCCGGGGCTTCTGATCCTTGCAATCAGGCTGAACAAAGACAGGATACTTTTATTAATAAAAGTATCCTTGTCTTTTATCGGCGTATATTCTTCATTTTTCAGCAACCATTCTGGTATCATCTGGGTTTCCTTATTTTCTGATTATTTCCCGGAATTTCTCAATTCACCTGTTTATCTTTTTTTAAACTGCTTATTATTTTAAACAGTATAATTAAAATCGCAACCCCGATTATCGCCGACAGAATGTATCCGACAACATCCGGTAAGCCGCTGAGCGAATAATCCGGCAATAATGCTTTTAAGCTGAACCCGTTTTCCATTCCTTTGGGAACATAGCCGAGCGCGCTCCCCCCCGATAAAACACCGCTGATTTCATCCGTTCCCCACTCGCCCCAGGCTGTACCGGCGGCTAAAAGTCCAAGCGGCGTCAGCAGGATAAGTGCAGCGATGAGGCCATAGACAGCTTTTGTTTTTTTCTTTGCGCCTTCGTATATTGTTCCCGGCGATACTTTTTTTATATAGACGAGAATAAGCACAGTAAATAGTGCTTCAACGACACCAGCAACTAAAAGGTGCGGAATTGTCATTGCGGGAATCGAGACCGATAAAGGGTATGGGCTGTAAAGCGGCTGGCCCGATGCGCTTTTAAACAGCAGCGGCTGGATACCAAATTCAATTCCGGCAATGAGAGCCGCGACGTTGATGCCGATATAAGACCCGGCAATCGCGCCGATGTACTCCCCTTTTTCTGATTTAACCCTGTTTTTTATAATTCCGTAAATAAAGTATCCCACAAACGGAAGAACAATAGCCATATTAAAGATATTTGCGCCCAATGAAAGAACACCGCCGTCGCCAAACAGGAGCGCCTGAACAATCAAAGCGACAGCAACTGAGATGCACGCTGAATAAGGGCCAAGCAATATCGCAATCAGCGTCCCTCCGACGGCATGACCTGTCGTTCCGCCGGGCAGCGGGACATTGAACATCATCATCAGAAATGAAAAAGCTGCACCGATACCCAAAAGGGGCATCTTTGCGTTTGATACTTCTTCTTTAACTTTTTTCACCGCAACGGCTAATACGGGAACCGCCGCCGCCGCCATAACGGCGCATGTAACGGGGCTTAAATAGTTGTCTGGGATATGCATCTATAACCATCCTTTCGAATAAAGAAAATGCTGCAGGATACCGCTGATTTTATGCATTGTTATAAAACGTTTGCCGCTATAATAATACCAATATCACATGGATCCGACAAGCTCCCATGGGGGATACAGCACCTAAATTTTATCGTTATGCACGTAACAGCATGTCAAATCAGACGCTTTGTATACATAAACAATAATGCATTTGTCAGGTAATATTCATTATGGATGAAAGCAGCCCAATTATGGCGGCAGAACAGCCAGCAGCGATTAAAATACGTCAAGGAGACATGAAAAACTTTGAGGTTTTTATCCCCGCGGGGGGCTTCAAGAATTTGGTATGTTGGCTTATAGTAGACTCCGGTAATATCTCATTTAAGTGAACGGAGTAATAATTATGAGTTCAAATATTGCATCTATGCCTTGGGATTACACGGATTCATTCGGCAAACGCATACATAATTCAAATCCGGGGCAAGCCCATCTTTGCCAGTGGCCTCTGAAACTCAGGTTAATTTCCCCAGTTGCTCCATATTTCCATAAAGCCAACTTAATACTTTCTGCCGATTGCGCTGCATTTTCTTATAAAGACTTCCATAATAGCCTTTTAAAAGACAGAGTATTAATTATCGGATACCCGGAGCTTGACGGCGATGATTTTTCTGTGAAGCTTTTAAAAATAATCGAATCTAATGATATACGCAGCGTTGCTGTGACAAGGATGGACGCGCCTTGCTGCAAAAAGCTCGCCGATGCCGTTGTGGAAGCGGTCAGGAAAAGCCGCAAAGATATCCCCATACAGGTCATTACGATTTTTACCGAAGGAGAAATCGTCGAGTAATATAGTACCGAATATTCATTATCCCTTTGGAAATAAAAGCATATCCGCAAATAGTCGGAGAGCACAAGCCGGGGAGAAACCGTCTTGTGCTCTCCATCGATATGAATATATCGATATGGATATGTATTACCAAAGTGAGCAAAACTCTGATAAATAAAGTGAGTGGCTCTGTATGCTCATATTGTAGCTGCACGCTTTATTCCCGACAAGCCGCCCGGGGGGTTAAACTGTTGAAATTCCTCCGTTTTTACAAATAAATCATATGATAATGCTATTATTTTAACGATTTTGAACGTGTTGACTGTATTCTTTACCGCGATGTATAATGAAAGCATAACCAGGGAAAAAATGCCGATTGAAACGGGGAATTTATCATGAAATTCGATCAGGATGAACGCGAAGGCCGGCGGCACCACGGCGAGCACGACCACGAAACGGAGCATGCCCTTGAGGCTATCGACTCATCCGTACTCGCTGAACACACGCATTCGCATACGCATACGCACAAAAATTCGCAAGCCGTATTAAACCGGCTTTCCAAATGCATCGGACATCTCAGTGCCGTCAAACACATGGTTGAAGACGGCCGCGACTGTTCCGAAGTCCTCATCCAACTCGCCGCCGTCCGCTCCGCCATCAACGCTACATGCAAAATAATCCTCAAAGACCATATCGACCACTGCATCGTCGATGCCGTCGAGACAGGCGATACGGAGACGATTGAGGAGCTCAATAAGGCGATTGAGATACTAATGAAATAGGCCTGTTCGGCCTTCAGGGCACGGCAAAGGATTATTTTACGCTGTTATGTATTGTACCTATTTGTACGCGCAAAGGAAAGATTCCTTGTTATGCTCGGAATGACATGCGGTGGCGCAGCATTTCTGCCGTCATCCTAAGCGAATCGGAGTACCTTATTAACGTATGCACGCGAATGGTTACAAATAAAGTTTAATATTAACAATTTGGTAACAACTTTATGTTTTTCTCTTAATATTTCTTTGTTACTATAATAATTACAAGGTTACCAATGATACATGAAACCTTTTTTCATAACCCCCCTCCTCCCTAAAATAAAATAACGGAAGCCTTCACGGCTTCCGTTATTTTTATCTTTATTGTGCTTTTTTAGAACTCCAGATAGCTGTCGGCGTAGAGATTGTCGCCGCGGATGATGTCGCAGGATTTGATGGTTTCCATGAGGCGGAGGTCACAGGGGTTGACGATGGCGGAGGTTAAGCCGTTCATCATGGCCATGGCGACCATCGCGGAATCCATAATCGGGCGGATATTTTTCGGCATGCTGTTGGAGACGTTGGAGAGGCCGCCGGTTGTGTTGAGGCCCATGTCGGAACACATCTTGACGAACTCGAGAACTTCGAGCTGCTTGTCCTGCATGCCCTTGATGACAAGGAACAGCGGATCAAACCAGAGGTCGGCCGGATCCATGCCGAGGTTCATGCCGCGTTCGAGCATCTCCTGGCAGCACGCCATGCGCTCGTCGTTATCCTTTGAAATGCCGGACTTTGAGCAGAGCGCAAAGCAAATGGCATCGTTGGCGGCGGCGAGGTCGATGTTGCCGATACGGTCACCGGCATCGGCGGAGTTGATGATGGGCTTGCCCTTGGCGCGGTTATAAACTGAGATGCCCGCTTCAATGGCTTTTTTGTTGGATGTGTCCAGACAGAGCGGATGATTATCAAAATTGGACTGAATGAGCTTGACCGCCCATTTCATGAGCTCTTCACCGGTGGATTCCGCCGGGCCGATGTTGACATCGAGATAGGTCGCGCCCGCGTCAATTTGTTCCTTGGCGCGCTTCAGGATCGGTTCCGGGTTTTTTGTGTCCATCGCTTCGCGGATGGACGGCGATATGCAGTGAATCCGCTCGCCGATTGTAATAAATCTAGCCATAAAAAATGTTGATCCTCCTAATTTTTTAATTCTTTCAGGAAACGGACGAGCTGAATTGCCTCATTAGGACCGACAACAATGTTCCATCCCGGCAATTTGGCTTCGACTTCACCCTTTAGAACGGCTACCTTGCCGGGAAGGATCAGGGTACGGCTCTTGATTTTTGATTCAATGTCGTTTTCCTGAATAAATTTGGCAATGGTCCCTGCTGAGAACTTGCCGGCAGCCCACGATGTCAGAACGGAATACCCGCCCGCATCCGTAATAAGGAGGTTGACCGGAACACCGGAGCGCTCCATCTCGCCGGAGACGATAAAGTAGGTCAGCGCAAAGTCGACGGTGACGGCGCACACGGCATTTTCATCGGCTCCGTTGATCGGGTAGATGCCTGATTCGACCTTCATCGGCTTTTGCGGGTCGGTGAAGATGTTCTGGCGGAGGCCGTAAAGCGGCAGCGCGTCGGCATACGTCATGCGGCCCATGACGATGATGGAGCCGTAACGGAGCGTAAAGAGGGCCGCCAGGGCCGCCTGCATTATATAATCGCCCGGTGCCAGACGCTCGACATTGACGATAGCCGGGTAACCGAAGGAGCGGTCGTCATCCTTGAGCGCGGCGCGGCGGATTTGAACAGCGGAGGCAAAAGTGTCTTTAATGGAGCTGCCGCCGATATTGATAATCAGGTTCTTGTTGCCGGCTGCTTCGAGCTTTTCTATTGTGTCGTGCAGCTCGGAGAGGTCTTTGCCGGATACACCGAGTACAAGGCTTTTTTCGGCTGCAACGGCGTTCATCGCCGCATAGTTTGCGCTGTTGGCTCCGACGAGCACCTTGGTGCTGACGGCGCTCACAATTTCTTTAGCCAGTTCCGGTTTTGTGCAGCGGATGATTAAATCTCTGCCGGTCGCAGCCGCTTTTTTCGCCACAGCAATGCTGCGGTCTGCCGTCTGCTTCTCATCGACATTGACAAAGATCGACTCAACGTACATGCGCTCGCTGATGCGCTCGTAATCAACCTTGACCGCTTCTGCGATTTTCGCGTCAATTGCCGCGTCATCCATATCGGCACAGAGGTAGAGCGCAAAGAGATTTTTGTTGACGAGTGTCTTCTCATGGCGGAGCAGAACGGTTTCGCCGCCGAGCTTATGCGCACCGACTGAGATGGTCTTCATCGCGGGTTCTGTCGCCTCGGAAAGCTTTGCTAAGGCGTCAGCCGACATATGCGGGCATTTATCAATGGATACGGCACCGGTGGCAACCTTCATGGCAAAAGCCATACAGGTTGGGTTGCCGCAGTCCTTGCAGTTTGTTTTAGGCGTCAGTTTAAAAATATCGAGTCCTTTAAGTGCCATTATTATTTCCTCCCCTATTTACAGGAGAGCGGCAATGAGCGCCGCTATCGTTTTGACGGATGTGGGATGACGCAGAATGACGGCGTCGGAACCGGAGGCCAGGCACGCGGATGCCGTGACCGTTTCCATTTCGATGCCGCGCTCCTCCATACTGCCCCATTGCGGCATATCGCTCTCAGACATGATCGCTTCCTTGACCGACCACGCTTCAGCGGAGACAGGTGTGATAACGGGCATCTGGAGCATGGTGTCGTTCTGCTCAAGTGCCGCGCTCTTGACTCTGTCCATTGTGGAGGATACATATTCGTAGCCGTAGCCGGCTGCGGCGGAGCCAAGGTTCATGACAATGCTTGTCGCCGGGACACCCAGCTGCGTTGTCAGAACGTTGAGCTGCTTGGCCAGATTGATATCGACCGAGCTTTCAGCGCCGATCTTTTGGCCGTAAGCGAGGGCGCAGGAAGCGCCGACGGTCTTGTAGTCTTCTTCACGCGCCGATAGGAAGAGGACATTCCTGCCCTGGCAGGCTTCAGCGGCTGCCGAAAAGAGCTCGGCATCCTTTTCTATATTTTTGCAGCCCGCGATCACAAGCGGCTTATCGACGGCACTTAAAACATCTTTGACGATGGCGACGCAGTCGGCTGTCGAGCGGTTGAGTCCACCGGGATCCGCGCCTTCAAAGCGCAGGCAGACGAAGCTGGCGCCTTCCATCTGAGATGCTTTTTTTGCCCTCTCGGCGGCTGTTTTGGCGCCGTCGTAATATGCTGCGAGGACGGGAAGTCCTGAGAGCTCAAAGCCTGTGTCTGTGATTTCCACGCCGACGGCAGGCGGATTCTTCGCAGGATTATCAAAATAATACAGTGGCAGAACGTTTTCACCGCCGAGGGTGACGGCGTTCGGACCGGTGCCTAAAAGAGTTTCGTTGATTGACGCGTTAAATTTCCGCGGTTTCGCTGTGAATGGCATTTCTCACTGCCTCCTCATTTTCAATACTCACCCATTATAATATTACATTATTGGTTCCATCTCAAGCACTGGATGACCTTTTTCACCTAAATATGCAATTAAAGCGTCCGGATCCTCCGTAATTGTCTCGTCTGCGATGCGATCACAGAAATTATCGATCCCATACAGCTCTTTCGCTGTGGCGTCAAGCTTCTCACTCACCAGGTCTTTGAGTGCCTTCGGCATCCAGACAATGCGGGCGATACCGCCTTCTGCCTTCATGAATTTCTTGGAGGCGATGAAATGACGTCCGTGACCCATGAAGCCCGGAGTCTGAACGCCGCCGCCCGTCATAGACGCAAGCTCGGCAAAGGTCATGCCAAGAGGTGTTGAACCGACATATTCACGGTTGACAATAATGACACCGTTGGAGCAGGGTTCAATGCCGCATATACACTCGAAGCAGCCGCAGCTCGTCATCGGGTCTTCCATGATGGAGTAAAGGGTGACCTTGTCCAGCGCACCGTGGGAATATTTATTGACAGCCTCGTTGACGTCCTCGTAAGCGCCTTTCGGCTCGTCGATAACTCTATTCTTTGTGACGACCTGGCAGGGTCCGTTGGGCTGCAGCTCATTGGTGGATTTTGCGTCCAGCCAGGAAACGGCACCGCAGAGGCCGAGACGCTCTGGGGTCACGATGCAGACATGGGACGGGGAGAACGACTGGCACAGCGTGCAGGTATAGAAGCAGCTCACGCTCTCGTCGGTCAGTGACTTCAGACGCGCGTCGCGCTTATCATAAACAAGGTTCGCCTCTTTACGCAGATTCGGCAGAAGCGCGGGATCCGTCACCAGCGTAATCTGGCACTTATCGACAACGCTCGCGAAATCATTTTTCATCTTCGCGTACAGCAGCTCGCCGAAATGCTTCACTCTGAAACCGCTCTCGAACGTCGCTTTACTGACACGGATGCGGATAAGGTCGCGCTGTCCGGTGTGCATGACACCCTCGAGGCAGTTAACATAGTTATGTATCTTTCGCTCGAAGACCGGCTCAAAGTCGGACTGCATATTTTTGCCGGCTACGTCGACAATAATCGCCAGATTAATTTTGCTTCCGACTTCCATTACGTCGAGATCATCACCGATGAGCTCAATTTTGTGATCCTCGATCTCATGGAGCTCCTTGGTGCGGACAAGCTCAAAGCAGTCCTTGCGCGAGCCGTCGGCTTCAATGTACATATCAGCCTTACGGATAATCTCACCCTCGAAAGCGGACGAGCAGGCAATCGGAATATCGATATTTGAGACTTTAATCTTGATGTCGCGGGCTTCAAGGGAGGTCTCAATCATATCGTCGATATTTTTCTGGATTATAAGGCTCTTCGGGACCTTGTCAACATCGTTGTCGTCATTGGTGATGACGGGGAAACCCATGGCGATGGCACCCGCACCGCAGCCGACCGTGATATCTATGACAGGAGCGAAAGCGTTGACAAAAGCGAAAATACGCTCGAAGGAATACTTGTTCATGCCGTCGTAGTCGCCGGGCTGGATGTTGCCGAAAATCATCGCGGCGCGCACAACGACGGAAATGATGTGGGAAACACCGTTGATTTCGGGGCTGACGGGAACGATACGCACAGGGAAGCCCATCTTGATGCCGCAGCGCATGGCCTGGTCAATGGCGCTCTTGAGCAGGAAGACAAAAATACCCTTGGACTGATAGCCCTTAATCAGCGCGAGCGCCTGGGCGTCGGTCGGCGCTTCGTCAATGATGACGACAAAACCGGGGATGTCCTGCGTGACGAGCGGTACGCCGAGCTCACGCACTTCGGCGTCCGTCATATGACCGTGATATTTATCTTCGTAAGGCGTTGGGTTTTCGGCATATTTGCAGGCCTCGATCACTTCCGCCGCAAGGACTGTCGCAATGCCCGAGGTGAAAACATCGTTTAAACGATAATTTCTTGTCAGCAAAGCTTTGATGGGTTCCATCGCCGCCTTCAGCTCGCCGACTGTTGTGATCTTCAGGCCGGTATAAGCGTAGATGCACGCCAGATAATACGCCGTGCTGCCGAAAGCAACCGGTGCGCCCGCGCCTAATTTGTCAAATGTTTTGTTTATTGAAGTTTCGGCGAGTGCGAACATCTCGCTCGAACCTCTGAATGCTCTGTCAAACAAACTCAATGTGATTACCTCCAATTTTTCATGATCACGCATGCGTGATTTTTCAAGCTTGATCTTTGTCGATGCGGGCTTTTATCGCCCTGATTTCCGCAACTGCTTTTTCGCTGTATTCATACGGAGACCGTCCGGCGCGGTCCGCCTCCGCTATATCTGTTTCATAATGGACGAAGCCCAGGAGGCTCGCCTCGGGAATTCTGGCTTTGATATAGGCCTCGTCGTCACTGTTGCGCACCTTGTTGGCGACGACGCGCACATTTTTGATGCCCAGGTCACCCGCCAGCTGTACGACCTTATGATATGTCTGTATGCTGCGCTCACCGGGCTCGATCACGACGATGAACTGATCCATGATGCTGGAGGTACCGCGCCCGAGATGCTCGAGCCCAGCTTCCATATCCATAATCACCACGTCTTCCCGCCGAATGATGAGGTGCGAAATGACTTGCTTGAGCATCACATGCTCCGGGCAGACGCACCCGCTGCCGCCGGTCTCGACGGTACCCATGACAAGCAGCTTCACGCCGTTTTTCTCTTTGGCGAGCATATCCGGGATATCATCAACCTTGGGATTGATTTTAAAGAACTTCCCGAAGGTTTCGGCACTTGCGCCGGTCCGCTCGGCAATCAGTGTGCGCATTTTGGAAATAGGGGTGATCTCCTCAAGCTCCGGCTGTGTAAAGCCCAGCGCCATACCGAGATTAGCGTCCGGGTCGACATCGGCGGCGAGCACCTTGCGCCCCTCGTCGGCGTAGAGCCTCGCCAGGATTGCGGCAAATGTTGTTTTGCCGACGCCGCCCTTACCTGTAATTGCGATTTTCATAGTTTCTTCCCCATAGAGGCGATGCCCACATCGCCTCTTCGTAATCGTCAAGGACTCACGGTCCGATGTGGGCGTCGGACCTTATGACTAAGATGAACAGTTCAAGCGTTTAGTATATACATGCTTTGTATTTATATTCCCAGCGCGGCGCGTTTTGCCTCGATACCGTCGATCATCGCCTGCGCTAGCTTGTCGGGATCCGTGTTGATAATATAACCGGCTCCAGTGATCTTCCGAGTGCCCTCGGTGATAAGCTCCATCATCTGAGTGGAACCTTTGACCTGCGGCTCGATACCGAGATATGTATCAATACCGGTAGATACGACGTAGTTCGCAATCGAGACAGCTTTTTCGCTCATCCATTCCGGCGCACAGCCGACAACAGGTACCTGCGGAATGTCAATACCCCAATCCAAGGCAATGCCATTGGCAAGCAGCATCATGCGGCTGATGTCAACGCAGGAGCCCATGTGCAGAATCGGGGGAATACCGACAAGCTCGCAAACGCGTTTCATACCCGCGCCGCAGAGATCCTTGGCGTCCTTGCTGAGGAGCCCGGCTTTCGCGGCAGCCTGTGCGGAACAACCTGTTGTAACAACGATAATGTCGTTAGCAAGCAGCTTCTTCATGATTTCAATGTGAGAATGATCGGGACGAACCTTGGGGTTATTACAGCCGACCATAGCGACAGCACCGCGGATAACGCCTGCTTTAACGCAGTCGATGAGAGGCTGATATGTATCGCGAATGTCGACAAAACTGTTTGTGACACCATTGAGTTCTTTAATGATTGCTTCGCAGGAGTAACCGACTCTAGCCGGCTGCTTGTTCGTCGGAACACATATCTTGGCTTGGTCACGTTTGTCGAAGTTTTCAATAGCCATACGTACAAGCTCGCGGCCTTTTTCGCGGGCAGTTTCAGGATGAAACTCGACATAGATTGAATCAGGGATACGTGCAATTGGAGAGGTGGTGATAAACTTGGTGTGGAAGCATTTGCTCAGAGGGCCGATTGCCGGGAAGATACACTGCACGTCGACGGCAATCATTTCAACCATACCGGTTAAGAGCGCGTTTTCCTGCTGGAGGAAGTTACCGGCCATCCGGACGCCGTGACGCATTGCAACTTCGTTCGCTGTGCAGCAGAGACCGGCAATGTTAATGCCCTTTGCACCTTTGCTTCTGGCAAGGTCAAGAAGGTCTTTATCTTCGGCAGCGAGAACAATCATCTCCGAGCAAGCCGGATCGTGGCCGTGAACAATGATGTTGACCATTTCTTTTTCGAGAACACCGAGATCGGCCTCCGTATCCTTGGGCATCGGGGTTCCGAACAGGATGTCTGTCATTTCGGTACCCATCATCGAACCGCCCCAGCCGTCGGCCATACCTGTTCTGAGGCTCTGCATTACAAGCGCTTCGGCGTCTGCCGTATTGCCCATGTGTGTCATGTGCATCGCCGTTGTGACCTCGCGGTCAATAGCGCGCGGCGCGATACCGGTGTCGTTCCAGAGCTTCTGGCGCTCTTCGGTGGCGCGGGTCAGAAATTTCTGCGTCCCAAATGGCTTACCGTATTCCATCAGTCCGGTAAGAGCGACTTCGTGGGCAACATCATAAATGTCTCTGCCCTCGTAGGCGATATCCCATTCCTTTGCCAGCTTGAGGAGCTTGGCCGTATCCTTAATCTGATAGTGGCCGCCGGCGCTGGCTGTGTGCAGCACATGAGTAATTTCGCGGCCGTGATCCGAGTGTGCCGCAGCGCCGCCGGCAACCATTCGCAGATAATTACGGCCTGCGATTGCATGTGCATCCGCTCCGCAAATGCCGCGCGGTGCTTTGGGTGTGATGCGACAGGGACCCATGGAACAGATGCGGCAGCATATACCGTCTTCTCCGAACTTACAGGATGGGGTCTGGTTCTTTTTACGGTCTTCCCATGTTTCTGCGCCAGCACAGACAGCACATTCCTTAAGTCTGGCAGACTGCTCTTCCATTTGCTCAACTGTCGTAAAGTTTTTAATATCCATATCGCTACAATTCTCCTTAGTAATAACTGAGTAATGACATATAGCATGGGCAACTTGTATTTACATGTTGCCCCAAGTTGAATTTTAGCAACCCGGAGCGAGTTTGTCAAATATTTAACGAGCATATTGTCGATAAAAGTTGATTAGTATAAAAACTATAAATATTCTACAAAACAAATCTCAGTTATTTGCCAAAAAAGAAACACCCAAATCAACGCATGCGTTGATTCGGGTGCATATAATGCCGTTACTGAGCCCAGTCATCCGGCAGAGGGACGTTTAAAGCCGCGCCGCATCATAATTTATCATGTATGTAATACCCGGATTTCGCCGTCAGCTTCCCGAAGTCCTCCGTCATATACTGCTTGCCGTATCCGATCGGCTGGTCATCCTTCGCGCGGATCAGACGGGTGACGACCATAAGCGGCGCGGGCGCGTTCAGCCGGAGTGCCGCGCAAACATGCTCCGGTGCCGTTTCGACACCGATTGTCATCTCCGTATGGAGGGACATCGGAGCAAACCGCTCCTCGAACATATCCGGGAATTCGGCAAAATGGATTTCAAACTCAATACTCGGAACGCCGCGCTCATATGGGATAAACTTTTCGTCATAAGCCAGGTTCTTCCCGCCGCGTTCTAATAAGCGGCGTGTGACAATGGCCATTTGGTGTTTTTTGAGCTGCAGCTTCTCTGAAATTTCTTTTGAGGGCCTGATGATGTTGACCTCCTGGAATCTGAACCGGCCTTCATTCATGTTATCCCCGAAAAGCAGCGTAAATGTTGTATACTTCGGCGGAAGGACAAAGTAGCCTTTCCCGTGCCAGGGCTTAATAAGGCCCTCGCTCTCCAGGACATCGAGGCTCTTTCGAACGGTGACGCGGCTCGTATTGTAGAGCGCCGCCAGCTCATTTTCGGAGGGCAGCATGTCCTCCGGTCTGTATTCACCCGAGATAATGCTCTGACGAAGGCGCCCGGAGATGTGTAAATACAGCGGCTCCGTCATTTCAGTTCTCCCCGGCGGAATTGACCGCCAACGCCATGAACTCGTGGCAGGCTTTCAGGCAATCCATAATATTCGAGCTGTATGCGTCGGCACCCATGGCTTTTGCCGATTGCGCCGTTACCGGGGCGCCGCCGACAATAATGCGGACACTCCCGCGCAGACCCGACCGCTCCAAAGCAGCAATGCTTTCCGCCATCCTGCCGGGTGAAGACGACAGCGTCCCGCTGAGTATCAGGATGTTCGGGGTAGCTTCTTTGACGGCCTCGATGATGCTTTCGGCAGAGACATCCGCACCGAGGTCACTGACCTCGAAACCATTATACCGGAGAACATCGGTGATAACGTTTTTGCCAAGCTCGTGTATATCGTCCTTGACGGTCGCGATGATAATTTTTCCAAAGGAGCTGTATTCCTCATAGCCGTGAAAAACAAGCACCTTATTCATGACGCTTTTCATAATGTGCCCGGCCATGATCAGGTCAGCGATAAAATACTGCCCGGCTTCATACAGCGCGTCCACTTCCCTGATGCCTTCAAGCAGTCTTTCAAAGATTTCAAAGGAGGATGTCCCCTCGGCGACCATTTCAACCGAATATTGAAGCACCTTCAGCTCGTCTAAAGAACGCATGCTCTCAACAAGCAGTGCACCTAAGTTATTACTCATACCTTTTCTCCGCTGTTTTTCTGTCCGTTATATTTCTGTCAGCGTCATTCTTTGGCGCAGCCCGTCAGCTTCGATATCGTATATCAGCTCGCCGGACGGATTATTTTGGCCGAGCGTTATTTCATATCCCTGAAAACGTTCTGAGATATACACAGCCGGGTCTTCCGTTTCGATCTCCTCAAAATAGACGTCGCGCATCTGGTTGCCGCTGCATTTATTAAATATCTCCCAAATTACTTCATACCGCTTGTTCATAGAGCCTCCGTGGATTTTATTCCTGCCATAAGTATAAATGAACCGTTAGAATAGTCAAGTACGAATGGTGTTATACTGACACCATTCGTTATCCTATGTTTTTGGATTGTATTTAGCATTTTGGCACGCGCGTATCATAATACGCAATATTTATTGACACCAATCGATTTAGACTTATAATTATATATGAGTAATCTTCTTATATTTTGGTATCTATACTACAAAAAGCGTATAATTTTTCGAATAAATGAATGCGCATACCGAAATATCCAATAAATAGTATTATAGAAAACGGAGGTATCTGCCATGCACAATGAGGATCATCATCACACACATGAGCATAGTCATGACCACGAGAACGAGCATAGCCATGAGGGCGCTCAGGCACATCACCATGACATTGACGGCCACGAAAATCTGCTGCAGAGCAAGGACGAGGCTGCCGCATTCCTGCAGTATACGCTCCATCACAACGCGCACCACGAGGAAGAACTCAGCGGCCTCGCCCACAGCTTAGAGCATCTGCTGCTGAGCAGCCAGGCACAGGAAGTCCAGCTTGCAATCCAAGACATCGACCGCGCCAACAAGCGCCTTGAAAATGTCCTGGCGGCGCTGAAATAACGGGAGGCAGCATTATGTGCTTATCAAAAGTTTTTGAAAAAAGCGGGAATACGGAGCATATGCTCCTGAATAATATCCAAAAATTCGTCTTTGACGGTGACGCCATTATTTTTACCGATCTGCTCGAAAAAGACACACGCATACAAGCCAAGCTTGTTTCAGCCGACCTTGTGAACGGAAAAGTTATCATTGAAATGAACCTTTAATATATAAAACTTACTTTAAACTGGAGAGACTATATGAAGCCCATAACAATAGCCGTCGCCGGAAAAGGCGGAACAGGAAAAACAACCGTCTGCGGCATCATCATTGACTATCTCGGCAAAGCCGGAAAAGGACCCATCTTAGCCGTAGACGCCGACCCCAACTCCAATCTCAACGAAGTCCTCGGTGTCGAAATACCGACGACACTCGGAGAAATCCGCGAAAAAATGCAGTATAAGGATGCCGAGGCTGAATCACTCCCGACAAATATGACAAAGCAGGAATACACGGAATTTATGTTCAGCGATGCCCTGGTTGAGGAAGACAGCTACGATCTCCTTGTCATGGGACGGACGCAGGGACAGGGCTGCTACTGCTATATTAACGGCGTACTTAAATCACAGATCGACAAATATAAAGGCGGTTACCGCTATCTCGTCGTGGACAATGAAGCAGGGCTTGAGCATATCAGCCGCGGGATTCTGCCGCATATCGATATCCTCCTGCTCGTCAGTGACGCGTCACGCCGCGGAATTCAGGCTGTCGGCCGAATCAGCGCCATGTCGGAGGACTTGAAATTAAACCCCGGTGTGACAAAGCTGATCGTCAACCGGGCGCCGGGCGGTAAGCTTGACGACGGTGTTTTAGAGGAGATTGCCAAACAGAAGCTGGACCTCATCGGCGTCCTGCCTCAGGATGAAAGCATTTACCGCTACGATGCCGACGGGAAACCAAGCTCCAGCGTCCCCGACAGCAGCCCTGTCAAAACGGCTCTGCGGGAAATCCTGCGGAAGCTGGACTTATAGTTAATTAGAAAATGATCTGTTAGATCATTGTATTATATTAAAATTTAGGAGGTACAAGAAGGATGAGCGTACTAACAGACCTGATTTACACAGGATCAAACGCAGTAGCCGGACTGACTGAAGGCGCGGTTAATGATGCGATTGCCAAATACGGCGCCGACTGCAAGGTGGCCTTTCCCGACACAGCCTATTTTTTCCCGACAATTTACGCAGCGACAGGCGTTAAGGTCACAAAGCTCGGTGATCTGCCCGCGTGCGTCGGCGTGCTCAAGAGCCTGATATCCAATAAAGAGGATCTGGGCGAAGCGTTAAACGCAGGCCTTGCCACAGCCGTCGGCGCTGAAATCCTGGAAGGCCTCAAATATGTCAATAACGGCAAACCTTACGAGAATGAGGGCGGTATCGGCTTCGTCCCCGACCCCGTTATCCGTTCACTCGGCGTTCCGCTCGTCACCGGCGATATCCCCGGCGTCGCCGTGGTTCTCGGAAAAGCCGATGACTGCACCCAACTGGCGATGGTTCTCAAGGAATATCAGACCAAGGGTCTGCTCACCTTTCTCATCGGGGATGTGATTGATCAGGCAGCGGCGGCAGATGTCAAGATGGGCCTGGACTACCGCGTTGTTCCGCTCGGGCATGATGTGACCGCCGTCATCCATGTTGTCACTGTCGCCATCCGCGCGGCGCTCATCTTCGGCGCTGTGCAGCCGGGTGATCTCGCCGGGCTGCTGAAGTATACAAAAGAGCGTGTTCCAGCGTTCGTCAACACCTTCGGGGCGCTCAGCGAAGTCGTCGTCTCCGCGGGTGCGGGCGCAATCGCACTGGGCTTCCCGGTCATCGCCGATGTCGATCTCGGTGAAAATCAGGTCCACGGCGCGCTCGTTTCGGTGACGAACCATGTCGACACCGTCAAGACCTCGCTCGAACTCCGCAATATTAAGGTCAAGGTCAAAAATATCAATATCTGCATGGGCTTTGCCTCCGCCTTTGAGGGCGAGATCATCCGCAAAAGCGATATGCACGCCGAATTCTATTCCGGCAGCAATCCGACCTGCGAGCTCGTCGTCATGCGCAAGGTCAATGAGATTGAAGACCACAAAATCACCATCATCGGCGCGGATATCGATGGGACAGCCCCTGTTGAGCTGCCGCTGGCGACATATGTCGAAGTGGCGGGTGCGAAAATGCAGGCTGATTTCGAACCGGTTATCGAGCGCAAAATCCACCACTGGATCAACTATATCGAGGGCGTTATGCACACCGGGCAGCGCAACCTGATACGAATCCGCATCAATAAGGATGCCTATGCCAAAGGCCTGCGTTTGAAGGATCTGGCTGAGGTCATTTATCACGAGATCATGGATGAATTCGGCAGCGTCGTCGACAAGTGCCAGGTCACACTGGTCACCGAAAAAGCCAAGGTCGAAAAGATTTTAAATGAAGAAGGCCTGCCCCGCTATAATACGCGCGACGAGCGCCTGGCTTCCATGACGGACGAGAGTGTTGACACGTTCTACACCTGCACGCTCTGCCAGTCGTTTGCCCCTTCGCACGCCTGCGTTATCACCCCCGAGCGGCTCGGCCTCTGCGGCGCCGTCTCGTGGCTCGACGCGAAAGCGACGAAAGAGCTCACCCCGGCCGGTCCCTGCCAGCCCATCCAAAAAATCGGCTGCCTCGACGCAAAAACTGGTTCCTACACGGAGGTCAACAAAATCATCAACGGTGCGACACACGGCGCGCTCGATAAGGTCACGCTCTATTCCATCCTGGAGGACCCGATGACAAGCTGCGGCTGCTTCGAATGCATCTGCGGCATCATGCCCGAAGCAAACGGCGTCATCATCGCCAACCGCGAATATGCCGGCGCGACACCGCTGGGTATGACCTTCGGCGAGCTGGCCTCCATGACGGGCGGCGGCGTACAGACACCGGGCTTTATGGGCCACGGACGCCACTTTATCGCCTCTAAAAAGTTCATCGCAGCCGAAGGCGGCATCGAGCGCATTGTCTGGATGCCTAAAGAGCTCAAGGACGATGTGACGGCGCGCCTGAACAAAACCGCCGAGGCGCTCTACGGCATTGATAACTTCGCGGATATGATCTGCGACGAGACAATCGCAACCGATTCCGAAGCTGTCCTGGCATTCCTGACAAAGAAAGGGCATCCCGCCTTGGCACTGGATGCAATAATGTAGCTGTTGATGAATAAAGTTATATTTCAGTTTGAAGGCGGCGGAGATGTCACAATCTTCGCCGCTCCCGGTGAGAATCTGCTGGATTTGGCCAGAAAGGCAAATGTCGTGATTGACGCGCCCTGCTCCGGCAACGGCTCCTGCGGGAAATGCAAGGTCCAGCTCATGAGCGGCGACCTGAAGAGCAAAAAATCCCTCCATCTCGAGGATGCCGAGTTCAACGAGGGCTGGCGCCTCGCCTGCGGCTCCGTTGTCATCGGCGACGTCAAGATCATGGTGCCGGATATCGCCTCGGCTTATAAAAGCCGGATGAAAACGGCTGATTTGTCGTCCCCGGAGGAAGTCCGGATTTTTAACGACCTGCAGGACAATCTCCAGGCCGCCGGGCTGAAGCCGTCCTGCCAGATTAAAATTTTCACCGTAAAAATGAATGCGCCGACGCTCGACGACACCATGCCGGATAACGAGCGCTTTTCGCGCGCCGTCTGCGAGATGACGGGGGCTAAAAATGTCATTGTGCCGTTTTTTGTGCTCAGGAAGCTGCCTGATCTCATGCGTGACAACAGCTTTGAGCTCCGGTGCGTCGGCGAGCTGTTCGAGGGCACCCTTGAGATTCTCGACCTTTTGAGCAATACCGGTACCGCACCCGTGTGCGGACTGGCCATCGACATCGGCACAACAACGGTCTCCGGCGTGCTTGTGGATCTCAAAACGGGTGCCATCCTGTCCAAGGGCAGCGCGGGCAACGGTCAAATCCGCTACGGCGCGGACGTTATCAACCGGATTGTCGAGCAGCAGAAGCCGGGCGGAATAGACAAGCTGCAAAAGGCCATCATCACCGAGACGCTCCTGCCGCTCATCGATGTGATGTGCAATGATGCCGGCATCCCCAAAAAACGTATTTTCCGCATGACGGTCGCTTCAAACACCACAATGAATCATCTGCTCCTGGGCTTGAACGCGAACTACCTGCGCCAGGAGCCTTATATCCCCGTTTTCTTTAAAGCGCGGCCGATTCTCACCCGCGCGCTCGGCATCGAGCTCGCCCCGGCAGCGAAGCTGAGTCTGGCGCCCAACATCGGCAGCTATGTCGGCGGCGATATCACCGCAGGCGCGCTCGCCTCGATGATCTGGCACGCCACGAAGCTCTCCATGCTCATTGACCTGGGCACCAACGGCGAGATTGTCTTCGGCAACGCGGAATTCCTCATGTCCTGCGCCTGCTCGGCCGGCCCCGCCTTTGAGGGCGGCGATATCAGCTGCGGCATGCGCGCGACCCACGGTGCCATTGAAGCCATCACCCTTGACAAAGAGACGATGGAACCTACGATGACGGTTATCGGCGGCATCCGCCCCGTCGGCCTCTGCGGCTCCGGCATTATCGATATGATTGCCGAGCTTTTCAGAACGGGGATTGTCAACAGCAAGGGCAAATTCATCCGCGAAGGCCCCCGCATCCAGCATGACGAGTTCAATATCGGTTCCTACGTGCTGGCATTCCCGAAGGATTCAGCCAGCGGCCGCCAGGTGGCGATTACGGAAGTGGATATTGATAACTTTATCCGGGCTAAGGGCGCGATTTTCTCCGCCATTATGACGCTCATCACCTCGCTGGGCTTTACGCCTGATGTCCTTGAGCATGTCTCCGTTGCCGGCGGCATCGGCAGCGGTATCAACATCAAAAACGCCATCGCCATCGGCATGTTCCCCGACCTGCCGCTCGAAAAATACACCTACATCGGCAACTCCGCTCTCGCCGGCTCCTATGCGATGCTCACCTCCGAGGCCGCCGCGGACAAGCTCGCCGAAATTTCCGACAGTATGACGTATCTGGAGCTCAGCACGCAGTCGGGCTATATGGATTCCTTTGTCGCCGCGTGCTTTCTCCCGCACACGGATGCGTCTTTATTCCCTTCTTCAGCCGATACCCGGGCTGAGGTTAACGAGAGGTAAAACCAATGGAAGACAAAAGAGCGCCGAATCAGCAATACGGCGTCCCCCTCGCGATTTATCAGGAGCGGTACCAAGCGCTCGACCCCGCGGAAGTGACGCGCCGCACCTGCGTCCCGTTTGACACCGCGCGCGGCGTGTTTGAGCTCACCGTCCTGGGCTTTGCCCTCGACGCCGCCTGGCCCGAATTTTCGTTATGCCCCGCAGACCCGGAAGCTTGCCCGCGCGACCTGTACGGCAGCGGCGCGAAAATCCTGATGATCCGCTATCTCCTTGAGGGCGCGCTCGCCGCCCCCTGCGGCACCTTTCTCCCCTACCGCGAGCTCCCCTGGGGAAGTGTCTACGACCAAAACTTCCAAGGCCGCTGCATCAAGCGCCTCGCCTTCGCCTTCGGCTCCAAGCTCGACCTCTTCGCCAAGTCCTGCGAGGCTCTCGGCGGCACCCCCCACCCCAAAGCCGACGCCTCCTACGACCTCCCCTTCCTCCCCGCCCTCACCGTCCGCCTCCTCCTCTGGTCCGGCGACGACGAATTCCCCCCACAAAGCCAATGGCTCTTCTCAGATAACACACCTCTGGCGTTCTCCGCTGAGGATGTCGCTGTAATCGGGGATGTGACAATTGGGGCGCTGAAGGAAATGGGGAAAAGGGCGTAAAGAGATAACTATACAGAACAGCCGCCCGAAAGGCGGCTGTAAAATTTAATGTTTATTTTACTTGAGAAATATTGGTCGCTGTTTTTCCTTTACTCGTTTGTTCAAAATTAAAATATAATTTCATACCTTGCTTTATATTATTTTGGATACTTTTAGGTATAGATGATATATGAAAGAAATATTTTTGATTATTTTCTGTAATAAAGCCAAATCCACGATCTGTATTGAAAGAAGAAACCTCGCCAATAATTCTACCGGAAGACGCTTCGAGATTTAATGCATTTAACTTATCAATATCATCTGCTTTATAATTAGTACTTGATATAATATTTTCAATATCAGTTACTAATTTTCTTGCTTCTTTGTATTCCGATGAATATTTATTTTGTTTTATGTTCATCGCTTTTTCAGCTTCAGCTTTTGCTTTCAATAATATACCCATTTGACTATATATTGAAGCTTTTTCGAAAATATTCAAATGATTGTCTGGGTTTAGTTTTTCTGCTTCGAGTATGTATTTATAAGCCTCATTATATGAACCGCGCTTACAGCACAATATACAAAGTCTTCTATAAAGATAATCTTTACGTCTAAAACATAATAACTTATTTAAACTATTTTCTGCTTCAATGTTCTTTCCTTCTGCTAATAAAATTTCGATATCTAATTCTTTAACATAATATTTACTACTGTTTTTTGGTAGCATCAAACGAGCTTTTTCAGCGTCACCTAATGCTAAATATGCTTTTGATGCTTGATAATTGCATTCTTCAAATTCTCCACCGCTTAATGATAATGCTGTTACAAAAAGAACTAATGCTTCTTCAATTCTGTTTCTTTCTATTAAAAGCTTACCACGCTGAAAACAGATATTTGCATATGTCGCTGCGTTCTGCTTTTTCAAATCATCAGTATAACAGTTCCAAATACTCTCACATTCTTTAAATTGTTGAAGAGATTTCCAATACTCATCTTTTGTTAAAACAAGCTTTTGTCCACATAGTTGCCGCAGTGAATATCCATATCTATATTTAACAACTAAGTAGTCTGGATATATAACAAGTGCTTTTTGAAACCAATCATTAGCAGAAGCCCATTGCTTCTGCATATAATATTGATATCCTATACCATAAAACCATTTTGCATTATGCGTTTGTTGGTTCACTAGCCGATTGTAGTATTTAATAGCTTTTTCATATTTCGCTGAACGTGAGGCGCACCACGCGCATTTTTCAAGTAAAGCGATATCTTGTGTGTTCGGTTCAAGTAATGATTCGTATGCATCAAGTGCCTCTTCCCATTTGTTAGCCTCTTCATACTCCTCTGCTTGACTAAAAAGTACATCTCTGTTCAATAAATCACCTTCTCGGCAAATCTCTTATATATGCTAAATTATTAATGTAATTTAATTGTATCATATCCCTTTTTTAGATAATTTACAACAATCAGGAGATTAATGAAGTAGAATTTCCTTAAAGGCCAGACTAGATTGCCAGATTTAATAGTTTTATTTTGTTGCAATTTCGCCAATAAAATGATATTATAACAAACTCTTTCATTTTATCTAAAATATGTTATACTAATATCTAAAGCTTTTTATGCGCTAATGCCATATTTGTGCTGAGGAGGATTTTTATGAACTATTATGCCGTAAAAGCGGGAAGAACGATAGGTATATTCGACAACTATCCTGATTGCCAAAAATCAATCAATGGTTTTTCTAATCCAGTATTTAAAGGTTTTAAGACGAAAGCTGAAGCCGAAGCATACTTAAACGATATAGATTTATATGAGCAACAGGTTAAGAGAGATATCGACGATGGATTTGTCATAGCTTATTGCGATGGTAGTTTCAGAGAAGAACTGAACCGTTATTCTTATGGTGTTTTAATAATTGATAAAGATTTTAATGAACATGAAATATTTGGTTCAGCTAAAAACGAAAAATTTCTATCCAGTAAAAACATTATCGGAGAAATTTTCGGTGTTATAAATTCTCTTGATTGGGCAGTATCAAATGGTGCTGAAAAGATTAAAATATATCATGATTATGATGGAATAAGTAAATGGATTTCCGGAGAATGGGAAGCAAAATCCGATGCTGCGAAGATGTTTATTGGTCTATATAATGCGAAATTTGCCGACTTACTGACTGTTGAATTTGTATGGATACCTGGACATAGTCACAATAAATACAACGAAAGAGCGGATGAATTAGCTGAAAGAGCCTTTAATAATCGAGTCAGAGAGCCAATTAAAGGTGATCATTGGTTTACAATTAATCAATTTAAAGAACAAGAGCTAATGTCAATTATCGAACTAATCCACGAAGCACTACCAGAAATAACTGAAGAACAAAGTGATTCTGCTAATTGGAATAGATATAGATTTACTTATTATAGAAGTAAGCTTACTGTTACATTATTCAAATCAGGAAAACGAAAATTACTAGTGCAAGGTATGCCATCCATCATATTTCAAATATTTACTACATATTGTTATGAATTATTGGGCGTTGACAGCGCTGATAAAATAATGGGGGAAGCATATAGAACAAACATAGATTCTCAAAAAATAACAGCTTCTTGCAATGAATTATGCCTTAATTTTCCACCTGATTATCCTGAAAATATTAAGAAATTAGTTAGACAATCAATCATTAATCTTGAATATTATGTTACGAGTGAAGACTATTCTCAATACGCTTTTCCCGCTCTCAGAGCACTTGAAGGCCATATGAAATATATGTTTAGTAAAATTGGCATAAACATTATATCAAAACATGGTTTTAATATGTTTAACAAGGATGATACTTCCGGTCTATTTGTTTTACCACAATCAGTCGGTATTAGTAATAACGATATAAAAGTAAAACTTGAAAAATATTATAATGTTTATCATCAAGAACGACATACAATACTCCATTATGGTGATATACTAGGTGAAACAGACTCAACTCGTATTATCGAAAAAAAATCAGAAGCTGATGACATAATAAAAAAATGTATAAATATTATATGTAATGATTAGTATATATATATTGCCTTATATATACTTATTGTAACTTGGTGAATTATGAAGAATTATGTCTTATACAAGTTAATAAATGATCAATTTGATTATTTGTTATTATGTCTTACTTACGAGAGTATCACGTACTATATAAATAATATCGAATCAGAATTATTGTCTTCAAAGGGGCTACTATTAGTAGATCAATTACTTGTCACTGGTAATGCCAAGAATAGATACTTTACTTGTCAATATTCTTATGGGAAAGTCGATATATCTACAGCAAAAAGAATCACCCCATCTGATAGATACAAGCAGCTTACAGTAATGTTGTTACAGAAAAATATCGATAAACTAGAGAAATCTATCTTAACTGAATATCAGCAAAATGAGATTAAGGCAGGATTGCTAGTATAGAGAATCTTTAGCTATGTTATGCATTGTATGGCTGAAGTTAATGCCTAGAATTTTCATCTGCTTTAAGCGTCAGCTTCTTTGCCAAGGATGTCGAGTATGCTTACACCAAGCAGCGCAAAATACCTATAAAAACAAAACGGTCGAGCTTGATTTGAACAGCAATACGCAGATTAATTTAGGATGGGGCTGAATAACGGGTGCGCTGAAAGCTAATGTTTTGTAATTATGCAAGGAGATTGTTCGTCTATATATTTTACAAACAAAATATATACCGCCCATCGAGGTAACTCGACAGGCGGTTTTCGTTTATGCTTTACTGCTGTAACTTACTTACTTCCCTCCGCCCCAGTTTTGGCCGGAGCTGGAGACGGCTGCGCCGCAGGGGTCGACGATGCAGGCGCCGCCTTCTACCATGATGGTGGTGCCGGTGATATAGCCGGCATCATCGCTGGCGAGGAAAACGACGGCACCGGCGACCTCTTCGGGCATGGCGGGGCGCTTGAGGGGGAGGAACTTGGTGAGGGTGTTGAGGGCGCCGGTGATGTCGGTGCCGGTTGCTTCGGCGAGGCCCGCCATGGAATGCTCAAGCATTTCGGTGCGGATTGGGCCGGGAGCGACGACATTGACGCGGATGTTCTGCGCGCCGTAGTCCAGAGCGGTGGCCTGCGACAGGCCGATGAGGCCGGCCTTGGACGCGGAATAATGGGAGGCGTTGGGATTGCCTTCCTTG
>DBTM01000004.1 GCA_002307055.1 Clostridiales bacterium UBA1316 | reverse complement strand
GGCGCCAAGCCCGGCGAGGGCGGTCAGCTCCCCGGCAAAAAGGTATATCCCTCCGTCGCCAAGGTTCGTAACTCAACGCCTGGCGTCGGCCTCATCTCACCCCCGCCGCATCATGATATTTATTCGATTGAAGATCTCAAGGAGCTTATCTACGACCTTAAGAATTCAAATCCCCAGGCGAGAATCAACGTCAAGCTCGTGAGCGAAGCGGGTGTCGGCACTGTTGCCGCCGGCGTCGCCAAGGGCTTTGCCGATGTCGTCTTAATCAGCGGTTACGAGGGCGGCACGGGCGCTTCTCCGAGAACCGCGATGCGCCACACGGGCTTGCCGTGGGAGCTCGGCGTTGCCGAAACACATCAGACGCTCGTCAAGAATCATCTCCGAAACAGGATCATCATTGAAACCGACGGCAAAATGATGTCCGGCCGCGATGTCGCCGTGGCGGCGCTCCTCGGCGCGGAGGAATATGGCTTCGCCACAGCGCCGCTTGTGACACTCGGCTGCGTCATGATGCGCGTTTGCAATCAGGATACCTGCCCTGTCGGTATCGCCACAAACAATCCGGAGCTCCGCAAAAAATTCACCGGCAAGCCGGAGTATGTCATGAACTTCATGCTTTTCGTCGCTGAGGAGCTGCGTGAATACATGGCGCAAATGGGCTTCCGCACGGTCAATGAAATGATTGGCCGCTCGGACATGCTGGAAACTGATATCCCCGCTTCCTCCTGGAAGGCGCAGGGTCTTGACCTGAAGGAATTACTCTTCAAACCGGTCGTCCCCGACGGCACACCCCTCTATCAGACGGTCGAACAAAATCACAGCTTGGAGAAAACACTCGATATGAGCGTCCTGCTCGGGCTTTGCGAGCCCGCCCTGAAAAGCGGCCAAAAGGTTACCGTCGAGCTCCCTGTTCACAATACCGACCGTGCCATCGGCACAATTTTAGGCAGTTGTATCACCCGTAAATACGGCAGCGCCGGCCTGCCGGAAGATACTATAAACCTTAATTTCACCGGCTCCTCCGGCCAGAGCCTCGGTGCTTTTGTCCCGAGCGGCATCACCATCACGCTGACAGGCGATTCAAACGACTATACCGGCAAGGGCCTCTCCGGCGGTAAGATTATCGTCAAGCCCCCGGTCGAAGCAACCTTCGTCCCTGAAGAAAACATCATCATCGGGAACGTCGCTTTCTACGGCGCGACGAGCGGCGAGGCCTATATCAGGGGTGCCGCCGGAGAACGCTTCTGCGTCCGAAACAGCGGCGTCGTCGCCGTTGTCGAGGCTGTCGGCGATCACGGCTGCGAATATATGACAGGCGGGCGCGTCGTTGTCCTCGGTAAAACAGGGCGCAATTTCGCCGCTGGTATGTCCGGCGGTGTCGCCTATGTCTACGATGAGGACGGGACCTTCGCCGCCCGGCTGAACACCGATATGGTGAGAAGCGCCGCTGTTGACAGCGCAGGAGCCGAGGAACTCAAACAGATGATCACCGATCACAAATATTATACAGGCAGCACAAAAGCCGCAAAACTGCTTGACGACTGGGATAATGCGCTGAAGAAATTTGTCTGCATCCTCCCGAACGATTACGAACGCATGCTGAAGGCGATCAAAAAAGCGCATGAGGAAGGCTACACCGGCGACGAAGCCCTGATGATCGCATTTGACGCAAATAACCGCGATGTATCGCGCCTCAGCGGAAACTAAGGGGGGTTATAAAAATGGCAAAAGCGACAGGATTTTTAGAATACACCCGGGAGCTTGCTCCCGACAGGCCCATAAAGGAACGCATCAAAGACTGGAATGATTTTCACACCGTCCTGCCTATGGACAAACTGAAGGAACAAAGTGCCCGCTGCATGGACTGCGGTACGGCGTTCTGCCAGATGGGTCTGATGCTGGGCGGTACAGCCTCCGGCTGCCCTCTCAACAATCTGATACCCGAGTGGAATGAGCTGCTTTATAAAGGAATGTATGAGCAGGCCTATAAGCGCCTGACAAAAACGAGCAATTTCCCCGAATTCACCTCACGCGTCTGTCCTGCGCTGTGTGAGGGCTCCTGTACACTCGGACTCAATGATGACGCCGTCGCCACCAAGCAGAACGAGCGCGCCATCATCGAATACGCCTTTAAGCACGGCTACGTTAAACCGCGCCCGCCGAAAACACGGACCGGCAAAACCGTCGCCGTCGTCGGCTCCGGTCCCTCCGGCCTCGCCTGCGCCGACAAGCTCAACAAGCTTGGTCATTCCGTCACCGTCTTTGAAAAAGCCGACCGGATCGGCGGCCTGCTGATGTACGGCATCCCCAATATGAAGCTCGAGAAAAAGATCATCGACCGCCGTTTAAAAATTATGGAAACCGAAGGCGTCGTTTTTAAACCCGGTGTCGAGATTGGAAAAGATATACCGGCCGCAAGCCTCAAACAGAATTATGACGCTGTTGTCCTCTGTATCGGCGCCAAACGCGCGCGTGACCTGGCTGTGGAAGGCCGCGGCTGCCAGGGCATCTGCTTCGCCGTTGACTTCTTGGCGGCCAATACAAAGAGCCTCCTGGATTCGAACCTGACGGACGGTCACTATATATCGGCCAAGGGCAAGGATGTCATTGTCATCGGCGGCGGTGATACCGGCACCGACTGTGTCGCCACGTCAATCCGTCACGGCTGCAAAAGCGTGACCCAGTTTGAAATTATGCCCGCCGCCCCGATTGAGAGAAGCGGCAAGAATCTATGGCCCGAATGGCCGAAAACCTTCAAAACCGATTACGGACAGGAAGAAGCCATCGAACTGTACGGCAAAGACCCGAGGAATTTCTGCCTGACAACCAATAAAATCGACTGTGATGAAAACGGCAATGTCAAAGCCCTCCACACCGTCGATGTCGACTGGAGCACAGGCCCGATGAAAGAAATTGCGGGCACTGAAAAGGTCTGGCCGGCACAGCTTGTCCTCATCGCCATGGGCTTTTTAGGTCCGGAAGAAAAGGTGCTGAAAGACCTTGGCGTCAGCCAGGACAAAAGGAGCAACATTGACGCCCTGGAGGGTGACTATAAAACAAACGTCGAAGGCGTCTACGCTGCCGGAGACGCAAGACGCGGCCAGAGCCTCGTCGTATGGGCCATCAAAGAGGGCCGGGACGCCGCCGCCGCGTGCGATAAATACCTGCAGTCACTTTTATCAAATACCTGATCAAAAACGAAGCAATGGTGCTGCAATGAAGCTTTTGCAGCACCATTTTATTCATTTCTTAATCATCCCGCAGGCGATCTTTTTACCGGAGTTCCCCGAAGGCTGCGTCATAAAATCGTCAGGCCCGCTGTGTATAACAATTGTTTTTCCAATGATATCTTTGACGGTAAAACGGCCGGATAAAACGACCATAAAAGCGCGCCCCTTTGTTTCAAACAGCGGCGGCAGGTCTCCGGCGTGGTAGGGATGCCTGCAGTTCTGCGGATTAAAATGACCCTTTGTCTCTGCAAAGGGGTCCTCCGCGCTTCCCGCGCAGGATTCACCCTCATGAATGTGGAAGCCGAAAACGCCGCTTTGGCAAGGATTGCCGCTCGAGGGCAGGCCCATCACTTCTACGCTCAGCAGCACGCCGTCTTTTGTCTGATAAAAAGCAGCCTTCCCGACGATATCAGGATAAGCGCTGCTTCCCTTTATCTCTGCTTTGGCATCAGGCTTCTGTGTGTCAAGCACATCGATGTAATGTTTAGAACGCTGGGATAAAAACCAAATCATTGCTTGCTCCTTCCGATGCTGTACAATATTTTACAACTGCATAATTATTGAATTATCGATTCCCTTCGTTCATTATATGCAGCCGGTACGGCTGGCTGCGCCAATCCGCAGAAATATTAGATATTGCGAAAGCCTGCTGCGAGTGTTACAATACGTAAAGATTGCAAAGTATTCCAGCTTCACGCCTGGCCGCTTTCAGCCGCCGATATAAATGGATAATATTTAAATTTAATATATAAAAGGATGGTAAAAATGAAGAAATTACTCCCTATTCTTTTGGCTCTGGTAATGCTTCTCGGTCTTGCTGCCTGCGCCCAAAAAACCCCAGCAGCTGATACATCCGCGCCCGCTGTTTCTCCCTCCTCCTCTGCCGCCTCCCCCTCAGCGGACGCTTCAGCGAAGCCTTCAACCGACAAAATCCTCCGTGTCGGTATGGAATGTGCCTACGCGCCCTACAACTGGACGCAGTCGGACAATTCCAACGGTGCCGTACCCATCTACCAGAGCTCTGATTTCGCTTATGGCTACGATATCATGATGGCAAAAAAAATCTGCGAAAAGCTGGGTTACACTCTTGAGGTTCACAAGCTGGCCTGGGACAGCATCCCCCTCGCCGTTCAGTCCGGTGATATCGACTGCGGCATCTGCGGTCAGTCCATCACCGCCGACCGTTTAAAAACGCTTGATTTCTCAACGCCCTATTATTACGCCTCCATCGTCGTTCTGACGAAGGCTGATTCTAAATTCGCCAGCGCCGTCGGCTTGTCCGATCTGTCCGGAGCAATCTGCACCTCGCAGATCAACACCGTCTGGTATGATGTATGCCTGCCCCAGATAAAAGACGCTAAAATTCTGCCCGCCATGGACGACACCTCCGCCATGCTGGTCTCACTCAAATCCGGCAACTGTGATCTCGTCGTCACCGATAAACCGACGGCTATGGCCGCGGTTATGGTCAACCCCGATCTGAAGCTCCTCGACTTTACCGACAAGTCCGACAACTTCAAGGTTTCCGATGAAGAGATCAATATCGGCGTTTCCATCAAAAAAGGCAATAAGGAATTGGTCGATGCCGTTAACAGCGTGCTCGCCACAATGACACCGGCTGATTACGAAAAAATGATGCAGGATGCCATCAAGCTTCAGCCATTAGCGCAATAAACCGTTTTAACGCAGCCTGTCGGGGGGAGTGGATATCCGCTTCCCCCGAATTTGCCTGAATGGGGGATTCACATGCCACAAGATTTTTTAGGCAGAATTATATACCTTTTGCAGAGATATGGCGCGTCTCTGCTCAGAGGTGCCGGAACAACGCTGCTTATTGCTGTTGTCAGTACTATTATCGGATGCCTCATCGGCTTCGTTGTCGGCATTGTGCAGACAATCCCCGTCGATAAGACGGACAACCCTGTCAAAAGATGCGTGCTTTTCATCATAAAGCTCTTGATGACTATTTATGTTGAGGTGTTCCGCGGCACACCTATGATGGTTCAAGCCATGTTTATCTATTACGGTCTTGTATCCGCTCACGTCAAGCTGTCATGGCTTTTCGCGTCCTTCTTAATCGTGTCGATCAATACAGGCGCTTACATGGCTGAAACAGTCCGCGGCGGTATCCTTTCCATTGACGACGGGCAGACGGAAGGCGCAAAGGCGATTGGTATGACCCATTTTCAAACGATGCTTTTCGTCATCCTGCCGCAGGCTCTCCGAAACATCATGCCGCAGATTGGGAACAACCTGATCATCAATATCAAGGACACCTGTGTTCTGGCGGTTATCGGTGTCGTCGAGCTGTTTTTCGCGACCAAATCCGTTGCCGGCGCGCTCTATGTTTATTTTGAGCCCTTTACCATAACAATGCTCATGTATCTTGTGATGACGGTCTTCTTCTCCCGCCTCCTCCGATATGTCGAAAAGCGGATGGACGGCCCCGCCAGCTATGATCTGGCGACGAAGGACAGCTTGGCGCATACAAGCGGCATGCATACTTATTTGGGTGGAAAAGGAGGGACCAGGCGATGACTCCAGATAAATTACTTGAGGTATGCCATCTCAGTAAAAAGTTCGGTGAAAACACCGTTCTGCGCGATATTGATTTCTCTGTCAATAAGGGCGACGTCATCTGTATCATCGGCGCCTCCGGTTCCGGCAAGTCCACACTGCTGCGCTGCATCAATCTGCTCGAAACACCGTCGGGCGGCGAGATCTTTTTTCACGGTGCCGATATCACAAAAAGGCAAATATCCGTTCCGGCTTACCGCGCAAAGGTTGGCATGGTTTTTCAAAGCTTCAATTTATTTTCCAATATGACAGCTATAAAAAACTGCATGATCGGTACGCGCAAGGTCTTGAAAAAGGATAAGCAGACCGCCGAGGAAACCGCGCTCGGCTACCTGGACAAGGTCGGCATGTCCCCCTTTATCAACGCCAAACCGCGTCAGCTTTCCGGCGGGCAGAAGCAGCGCGTCGCCATCGCCCGTGCGCTTGCGATGGAACCCGAAATCCTCCTTTTCGACGAGCCGACCTCGGCGCTTGACCCTCAGATGGTCGGCGAGGTTCTGTCCGTTATGCGCAAGCTTGTTCAGGAGGGGCTGACCATGATCATCGTCACGCATGAAATGGCTTTTGCCAGAGATGTGGCCAGCCATGTTGTCTTCATGAGCAACGGCGTCATCTGCGAGGAAGGCTCGCCCGAACAGATCTTTTTAAATCCAACGCAGCAAGAGACAAAGGATTTCCTCGCTCGTTTCCTCAACGGATAAGCGCATTTATCTGAAATATTGACATGTGCGTCTGAATATGTTAATATGCGTCTTGTTATCATAAAAAAATATTCAAAGCAAAGAATTTTTGACCGTACCAAAATTGTTTTCGCGCTGCGAAATCAACTGGTATAAGAGGCCGGACGGACAGCCAGGTCAAATGCCGATTGGCAACTTTCGTTGCCTTATTGATTGAGCACAACGCCCGCGGCGCAATACGCGCGGCGCATGACTCAAAAATTTTATAAGTTGGTTACTTTAA
>DBTM01000039.1:110934-124516 GCA_002307055.1 Clostridiales bacterium UBA1316 | reverse complement strand
TGCCGGTGTTCGACTGGCTGCGCACAGACCTGGCCGAAAAATTGGCTGACGGTTCAACCGCCATGTCTTATAATGAAGAGCTGCTCAAAAATAAAACCCCGGTGCAGCTTGTTGAGGACATCTCGCGGGGCAATAACGGCTTTGCGCTGCCGGGCTGGGAGCCCGAACGGCTCAGCGCCCTTCAGGCTGTCCTGCGATTATACCGGGATGTCACCGCGGATAAGCTGTTTGCCAACCTGCAATATTTCCTCAAGGCCATCCTCCCTGCCTGCGAGAAATACGACGTCAAAATGGCCATTCACCCCGATGATCCCCCCTGGGGCATCTTTGGCCTACCCCGCATCGTCACCTGCAAAGACAATCTCGAACGCCTGCTCCGTCTTGCCGACAGCCCCTATAACGGTCTCACACTGTGCAGCGGCTCGCTCGGCGCCAATCCGGATAATAATATTCCCGAACTAATCCGATATTTCGGTCAAATGGGCCGCATCCATTTCGGCCACGTCCGGAACATTAAGATTGACGCCAAAGGCCTCTTCCGCGAAACCGCCCACCTGTCTTCCAGCGGCTCGCTCGATATGTTCGAAATCATGAAAGCCTATCACGACATTGGCTTCACCGGCTATATCCGCCCCGACCACGGCCGCATGANNATGGCGATCCACCCCGACGATCCGCCGCGGCCGATCTTCGGCCTGCCGCGCATCGTCAAGAACCACGACGATCTCGTCCGCATCCTCGACGTCGTCGACAGCCCGGCGAACAGCCTGACGCTGTGCACCGGCTCGCTCGGCGCCGATCTGAAGAACGACCTCGTGTCGATGGTGCGCGAGTTCTCCGGCCGCGGCCGCATCGCCTTCGCCCACCTCCGCAACGTCAAGACCTCCGAGGCCGGTGACTTCTGCGAAGTGGCGCATCTGTCGTCGGAAGGCTCGGTCGACCTCGGCGAGATCGTCCGCGCCTATCACGACACCGGCTTCGACGGCTATTACCGGCCCGACCACGGCCGGATGATCTGGGGCGAGACCGGCAAGCCCGGCTACGGCCTCTACGACCGCGCCCTGGGCATCACCTACCTGAGCGGCCTCTGGGAAGCCATCGACAAAATGGATTCGCGATATTAATGTAGGGGCGATTCACGAATCGCCCATTGCGGCTTAACCGCACCCTTACAGGCTCCTTATCGGCAGCCTGCCAATTAATCACAGAGGAGACGGTATCATGACCAGAGATAAAGTGATGGATATCATTAAAAAGACCGGCGTTATAGCGGTCTTGCGCGCGGGCAGTGCCGATGAATGCGAAAAGCTCGCCGAGGCGGCAGTTCAGGGCGGTATACAGGCGATTGAAATCACTATGACCGTACCGGGCGCTGCCGATGTTATTGCGCGGTTATCCGGGAAGTACAGCGATAACGGCGCAGCCGTCATCGGCGCGGGTACGGTGCTCGACCCTGAAACGGCGCGGCTGTGTATCCTTGCGGGTGCGTCGTTTATCGTTAGTCCGGCCCTGAACATAGAGACCATCAGGCTCTGCAACCGGTATGTAATTGCCGTTGTACCTGGGATTATGACGGTAACGGAGGCGGTCACGGCTCTGGAATACGGCTGCTCTGTTCTCAAGCTGTTCCCGAGCAATGCGTACGGGCCTGCCATTATCAAATCGTTTCAGGGGCCGCTACCGCAAGCCGGCTTTATCCCAACCGGCGGTGTCAGCCTGAAAAACGCGGACGAATGGATTCGCGCCGGCGCGGCGGCAATCGGCACCGGCAGCGACCTGACCAATTGCGGCGGCGATTACAGTATCGTCACAAAAAACGCCCAGGCGTTCATGAAAGCTGTGGCAAACGCACGAATATGACTGCGGCGTTTCCATAGGGCACGACGACTCGGTGTGCCGTCGTTATTTCAAAAAATAGTTAAGAAAACGAGGTACCCTCTTATGTCCAAAATCGTCACCTTCGGCGAAATTATGATGCGGCTTCAGCCGCCATCCTATAAAAGGCTCATACAGGCGGAAAGCTTTTCCGTTTACTTCGGCGGCAGCGAGGCCAACACGGCGGCGGCACTGGCGCAATGGGGCGAAAAAGCCGTATTTGTCACAAAGCTTCCGGTCAATGATTTGGGAGAAGCCTGCATCAGAAACCTGAAGTCCTTTGATGTTGATACATCCTATATTGACCGCGGGAATGGGCGCATGGGTGTCTATTATACGGAAAAAGGCGGCTCACAGAGGCCGCCGCAGGTGCTTTATGACCGTCAGTATTCCGATTTTTCTCTGGCGCAGCCGGAGGATTTCGATTTTGAAAAAATATTCCAGGGTGCGGACTGGTTCCACTTTTCGGGCATCACACCGGCTCTCGGCGGCAATCTTCCGGCAATCACAAAAGCCGCCGTTGCAGCCGCCCGCCGCGCCGGCTGTAAAATTTCGTGCGACTTCAATTATCGCTCCAAGCTTTGGAGCACCGAGGAAGCGCGCCGTGTTATGCCCGAGCTCATCACGGATATCGACGCGCTCATTATCAATCACAATCAGGCCAATGAGGTTTTTGACATTGAAGCCGATACGCTTGAGGAAGCGGCAAAAAAGATCCATGCGCTGTTTCATCCCGGGCTCTCCGTTATTACAGGGCGCAAAACGGTGTCGGGCGAGGTCAACGAATTCTCCTCTCTGATTTATTACGACAAAAAATTTTTCAAGTCCCGCACCTACTCGATATTTATGATCGACAAAATCGGCGGCGGCGACGCCTTCAGCGCCGGGCTGATATACGGCATCGTCAACGATAAAAACCTCCAGGAGGCCGTTGATTTCGCCGCCGCGGCGGCAGCTTATAAGCACACCATCGAGGGCGATTTCATCACCGCGGCGGTTTCAGATATCCGATGGGTCATGCGCTCCGACGGCAAAGGCCGGATGGTCAGGTAATATAGTAATATTAATGTAAGGCTGGAAAGGTCGTTAAATTATGGATAAAAATAAAAAGCGGATTCAATGGATTACGCGTACGGGGCTGTTTGTCGCGCTGCTTCTGGTGATTCAGGTGGCGACTAAGCCGTTTAACATCACGCTGCTGACCGGCTCACTGGTCAACGTGATACTGATTATTTCCGTCATGACCTGCGGCTTTTCATCCGGTCTTATCGTGGCGATCCTGTCGCCGATCTTTGCGATGCTTCTGGGAATCGGACCGCTGTGGCTGCTGATTCCGTTTATCTCGCTGGGTAATTTAACCCTGATCGTGTTATGGTATCTCATCAGCCATCGGGTTTTTAAAGACAGGTTCGCCGGGTATTTCGCGGCGCTTGTCCTTGGCGCGGCTGGGAAGTTTTTGGTATTATATCTCACCGTTGTCCGGCTGATGGTCCCGCTCTTAAATCTGCCCGCCAAGCAGGCCGGGGGCATATCAGCCGCCTTTTCCATATCTCAGCTCTTTACCGCCCTCATCGGCGGCGCGGTTGCCATCATGGTACTGCCTATCTTGAAAAAAGCGATATTTACCAAAGAGTAACCGCTCTTCAGCGGCGCCTGCGGTATACAAAACGCCTCTGCCGGAGCATGTCCGGCAGAGGTTTTCTGCGTTAAATATCAATCGTTTTTTCGCTTTATTGTCTGCAGCATTTTCTTTTGGTTCAGTATAAAAATAATCAGCGCGATGATAATCGGAACGATCATCACGCGGTACATCACCACATATCCAAATACCTCGCTGGCAGAAATGTGCTGAACACCGGTTATAATCACACCGGCGAGGATTGGGCCCGTTAAGTTGCCGCAGTCAATGCCGATGAAATTCGTGTTGCCCGCGGCGCCCCGTCTCTCCTTTGTCACGAGAAGCATGCACAGAGTCTGGAGCGCAGGCGTGCAGATGCCGTAGCCGAAAGCGCATAATGTACCGGCGATTAAAAACATGGGCAGCGAAGCGGAAAAGCTTATAATGACAAAGGACAGGCCGAACAGAAGCATGCCGGGTATCACTGTTTTGTCCATGCCGTATCTGTCGGCAATCCGCCCGCTGACCGGCCTCGAAATTAAGAGGCAAACCGCGTAAACCGTAAAGAATAAACCGATATTTGCAGTGCCGCGAATACCGCCGTATATAACGATAAAGTAGTTGATGCAGGAATATGCAACCGTCAGGAAAAACATGATTATCGTGGGGATAATCACCTCGGGCACAATGACCTTGTTCAGCGATATCTTGAAATGCGCCGTCCTGTCAGGCAAATCGGATTGAAGCCGCAGCGTGAAGATGAAGCATATAACCAGCAACGCGGAGATTATAAAGAAAGTCACATTGTAACCAAACATCTCCATGAGCTTCAGCCCGAGTGACGGACCGACGGCTGTAGAGACGGCTGCGCCCAGTGTATATACGCTGATGCCGGACGCCATTTTGCCGCTCGGCAAAGCATTGCTGGCCATAGCCAGACATAAAGGCACCGCAACGCCGATACCAACGCCATGAATCAGGCGCGCGGCTATAATCAAAGGGATATTCCCGGCGAATCCGTAACAGATAAAAGCAAGCGTCAAAATACCGGTTGCGACCGCCAGCAGCTTGCTTTTCCTGAAATAGTCCATAGCCGGGCCGGCAACGGGCCGAATGAGCAGGGCGGTGACCGCGAACATGCTTGATACCACACCGACAACTGCTGCCGTCGCTCCCAAATAATAGGCATATTTTGGGATGAGCGTATTCATCATGTATTGGCCCATGCTCAGTATAAAGTTAATAATGAAAATATTAATGAATTTTTTGTTCCAAATCGTTACCTTGCTCTGCGTGCCTGCCATTGCCATCTTTTCTGCTCTTTTCTGATGAAACTAAATCATAACCTTCCTGATAATGTCGTATAATATCGGCTTCATGTTGTCGATGGTATCCGGCTGCTTCAATATAATGCTGGAGAAGGACACAGACCCCACCAGCGCGACAATCGAAAAAAGATATTTATTGATCGCATCCTTCGTATACCCTACAACCTTCGGGTTGTTAAAAAACATGTTATATATTTCATTGAACTGGGGATCCTCCTGTTCCTTGGTGATCTCATTTTCAATAAGCGGCCAGGAAAAATTCCGTTCCAATAATTTGAGAATAAATTTATGGGCTTTAAAATATTCGATAATATAGTCCACAAACGCGACGATGTTTTGGGCAAAATCCTCGCTTTTATTTTGTTTAATGGCGTCGAACGCTTCTATGATGAGCTTTTTGCTGATGTTGACGCAGATTTCCCGTATCACGTCGGTTTTATCTTTAAAGTATAAATAGAATGTGCCCTTGGCGACATTGGCGTTTTTTACAATCTCGTCGATGGATACCTTTTGGATACCCTTTTCAAGAAAACAGTCGTAAGCAGCGCTGAGAATGCTCTGCTTTTTTTTATTTTTCTGCTCCTGCAGAGTATCAGCCATATCTACAGCCCCTTTCAATACCCATATTATAATATGTTCCGGCAAATTTACAAGAAAAAGCGAGGTATTTTAGTGCAAAAAATCAAGTTTGTGCAATGCGTATGATTTGGGTGCATGGGACAAAATGACTATTAGTCATTTTGCGGATTGACTATCGGTCATTCCGCGGCTATACTCTAAAAGACAAACTAAAAAAGGGGATATGTGATTTGAAGCATTTTGCGCGATTCGTCGTCAAGAAAAAATGGCTTGTCGTCATCATCGCCGCGGTTCTTGTGATCCCAGCCATTTTAGGGATTATAAGCACACGGGTTAATTACGATATTCTGACCTATTTACCGGCAAATCTCGAATCGGTCTTAGGGGAGAAATACCTCGACAAGGATTTTCATATCGCCAGTACGGCCATGGTGACGGTCAAAAACATGAAAAACAGCGATGTCCTGAAGCTGAAGAGCGATATCAGCAAGATCAGCGGCGTACAAAATGTCTACTGGATAGACAATCTGGTTGATTTAAGCGTCCCCAAGGATATGCTGCCGAAGGATCTGAGAGATACCTTTTACAGCAAGGACGGCACGCTGATCCTTGTTACCTTCTCCGACTCCACGTCGTCCGAGTCGACCATGAATGCGGTCAGCCAGATTAAGCTGCAGCTGCAAAAGGACTGCTTTATCGGCGGCCTGTCCGCTGTCGCAGAGGATACGAAGGCCCTGGCAGACAGTGAGGTGCCGATTTACGTTTTAGCGGCGGTTGTGCTTGTCCTCATTGTTCTTTATCTCGGCGTTGAGTCCACCATCGTGCCTGTACTGGTCCTGGCGGGCATCGGTTTCGCCATCCTGTATAACTTCGGGACGAATATTTTCATGGGTCAGATTTCCTATATCACGCAGTCGCTGGCCACTGTGCTGCAGCTCGGTGTGACGATGGACTTCTCAATTTTCCTGATTCACCGTTATGAAGAGGAGCGGCTGAAGCAGGAGGATAAGGACGAGGCGATGATCACCGCCCTTGTGAAGACCTTCACGTCTATCTCTGCCAGCGCCTTAACCGCTATTGCGGGCTTCCTGGCCCTGTGCACCATGAGCCTGACCTTGGGTTCCGATATCGGCATTGTCATGGCTAAGGGTGTTTTCCTGGGCGTCATCAGTACCTTTACGATCCTGCCCGCTTTTATCATGATTTTCAATAAACCGGTTGAAAAATACAAACACAGGACCTTTATACCGCGGCTGAAAAAAACTGCCCGCTTCATTGTCCGGCACCATATTCCAATCCTCATCATTTTCCTCGTCCTGTTGATCCCGTTCATCTATGGAAGTACCCATGCCGAAAAATATTACAACCTGATCCAGTCCCTCCCGGACAATCTTACTTCGGTTCAGGGTACGAACCGGCTGAAAAGCGATTATAACATGACGGCGACGGATTTCATTCTTGTTGACGAGAAACTGCCGAATAGCCAGGTCAGCCAGATGTCGGATAAAATCAAGGCGCTTGACAGCATTTCCCTTGTTGCCGCCTATAAGGATTATATTGGCGGCGGTATACCCGACGATTTCCTGCCGGACTCTATCAAGAATATATTCGAGAGCGGCGGCAGGCAGCTGATCCTCGTCAACTCTGCCTATGAACCGGCTACAGACGAACAGAATAATCAGCTCGACAAGATCAGCGCCATTGTCAAGGCCTATGACAGCAGCGCTCTGATTACGGGCGAAGCGCCCCTGACAAAGGACCTTGTGACGATTGCCGATAAGGATTTCACGAATGTGAATATTGCCTCCGTCATTGCGGTATTCATAATCATTGCATTGGTTTTCGGTTCAGTCTCTGTTCCTGTTGTGCTTGTTATTGTCATTGAGGCGGCTGTAACCATCAACATGGGTATTCCGTATTACTCAGGCACGGTCCTACCCTTCATCGCCAGTATTGTCATCGGTACAATTCAGCTCGGTTCCACGATTAACTATGCGATTTTACTGACGAACAGGTTCCGAGAGGAGCGCAGGAACGGCCATCCGGCGAAGGATGCCATGCAGATTGCTATTGAAACCTGCTCGCGCTCGATCTTTTCCAGCGGCCTGGCATTTTTCGCGGCGACCATCGGTGTCTCGATGATTTCAGGCATCAAGCTGCTGCAAAGCCTGTGCCTGCTCATATCCAGAGGAGCGCTCATCAGCATGTTTACTATTCTCTTTGTCCTTCCCGCTCTGCTTATTATCTTTTCCAAAGTGTTTGAGAAAACGTCCTTCCACTGGCTGAAGTCTGCAAATAAAAGCAAAAAAGAAATTAAGGAGTGTGCCTTATGAAAGCATTAAAGAAAATAATGGTCATAATTCTCTGCGTTGCGCTTCTGGCCGGTATCAGCGTGAGCGCTCTGGCTTCCGGTACAGCCGTGTCAAAGGATGAGAGCGTCTATACAATTTTAAATGCCGACGGCTCTATTAAAGAAGAAACCGTCAGCTGCTGGCTCCATTCGGACGGCGGCCTGTCTGGTGTTTCAGATAAAAGCGATCTGACGAATATAACCAATATCAAATCTTCTGTCGAGCCTCAGAATAACGGTGGCGTTGTCACCTGGGACACGGCGGATACCGACGTTTATTATACGGGCAATTCCGACAAACAGCCGCCCGTGTCCGTCAGTATTACATATGCACTCAACGGGCAGGCTATTTCCGCCCAGGATCTAGCCGGCAAAAGCGGAGAGGTCTCAATGACGTATAAATTCACGAACAATGAAAAGCAGACAAAGCTGATTGACGGCGCAAACAGAACTGTCTATACACCGTTCGCCGTCGCGCTCGTGATGAACATGCCGGTTAAAAGCTTTACCGAGGTTAAAGCCGGCAGCAGCAATATCCTGACGGATTCCAACAATCAGGTTGTCAGCTATATCTGCCTTCCCGGAATGATGGAAAGCTTTGACGGCCTCCTGTCAGATGACGTTTTATCCGGCTTGAAGGACGCGTTATCCGGCACCTTTACCGTGACAGCCAAGACGGACAGCTTTGAAATGCCCGCGGTTGTTATTGCCGCGGCGACAAAGCTTGCCGATCTTAAGAATATTAATATAAACGATAAGCTTACCGATGTTACCAGCGGAATCGGAAAGCTGAGCTCGGCGATCTCGCAATTGAAGGATGGAACCGCGCAGCTGTCCTCAGCCCTCAGTGAATACGACTCTAAAATAGGCACGCTCGGCAGCGGCTACAGTAAATTCAGCGACAGTCTGCTGCAGGCGGTCACAGGCGCCGACGCGCTAAAAAGCGGCACCGCGCAGCTTGCCTCGGCAGCGGAGCTCCTGAAGCAGGAGGTCACCGCGCAGCTGATCCCCGGCATTACCGCTTCCAAGTCGCAGCAGCAGGCACTGGTGGATAAAATGACGGCGCTTCAGAAGCAGCTGTCAAACTTAAAAATCCCGGATATGAGCACCATCAAGACGCAGCTCACGACAGCCGTTACCACGGTGTGCGATGCGTCCTCCAATGCGACCATCCAGATTTTGACCGGAAAGACCTATAATGATCTGACCTCGGCACAGCAGACAGCCATCACCGCAGCCAAGGAAAAGATTGTCAATCAAGCGGGCGCGCAAATCACCCAGATGCTCTCGGGTATCGATATGAGCAGCCTGCAGGCGCTGAATACATCCCTGACGGATATCGAAACACTCTCCACAAAACTGATGAGCTCTATGAATACCCTGACAAACGCTTTATATAATCCCAGCGACGATCCTTCCAATCCGAAGACTCTTGCCAACGCGATTATCGCGCTTTCCGCCGGAGCCGACCAATTGAGCGTCGGCGCGTCGAAGCTCGACAGCGGCCTGGCTCAGCTTTCCGGCGGTTCGAAGACGATTGATGCCGGGCTCAAAGCCTTAATCGGCGGCTCCGATAAGCTCGCGGAAAAATCCGGCGAACTGAACACCGGCATGGGCACGTTCAAAAGCAGCATTTTTGATATGCTCAACTCCGGGTCGATGGATAAGCTCGGCACCGCCCTGGAGGTCAAGGACGAAATGGTGAAGCAAGCCGATGAATACACCAGCTTTACCGGCGCACCCGACGGCGCGAAAACAACCATAAAGTTTGTCATGAAAACAGCCGACCTCGAGTCCTCCAATAAAAAGGACACGACACAATCGACTGCTCAGGTTAAACAGGACTCGTCAAAATTAACCTTCTGGCAGCGCATCGTCAACTTCTTCAAGAGCATCTTTTAGAACAGAATGAACATCAAACAGAAGCGATACCCGCACCTATCGGTGCGGGTATCGACGCTCTCAAGCGTAAAATCCCCAGAAGGTGTGATGCCGGTGGACAGAAAGTTTCCTGCATCGCCTGTGTGTTATAATAAGCGCAGGCACGCAAAATAGCCGTCAGAAAAAACGCGGGAGGCCTGAAGCATTTTTAAAATTATATATGTAGCGTTTTTTTTAAAGCTCCGTCGCGCAGCGTCAAGCAAATAATCCTTTAACCGCAGCGGTTTGCCGCTTTGCATGGCAATAAACGCTTAACACAATTGTAACATAATTAATATTATTGCAACAAATTATCGCCTGTTTAAAGCAGGAAATGAGCCAAAAATGCTCAATAAATGTGAATTTATATGCCGTATGAGGCGTATGTGGTATAATATCGGCAGTATAAAAAGAGCTGCGCTTGAATTGGAGAATAGAGTTTATGGCAAAAACATTGGTTTTAACTGAAAAGCCTTCCGTCGGGCGGGACATTGCCCAGGTGCTGGGGTGCCATCAAAAGGGTGACGGGTGCCTGCTCGGGGAGCGGTATATTATCACCTGGGCGCTGGGCCATCTGGTGACGCTCGCCGAGCCGGAAACTTATAATGAAAAATATAAAACCTGGAATATGGACGACCTCCCCATGCTGCCCGAGAAAATGAAGCTGGTTGTTATGAACGAAACGTCAAGGCAGTTCAAGGCGGTTCAGGCGCTTATGAAAAGGCCGGACATCTCCGACCTCGTCATCGCCACCGATTCCGGGCGCGAGGGCGAGCTTGTCGCGCGGTGGATCATGAATAAAGCCGGTTGGAATAAACCAGCCAGGCGCCTCTGGATTTCCTCGCAGACCGATAAAGCAATTAAAGAGGGCTTCGCGAGTCTCCGCCCGTCGGGTGAATATGATAATCTTTATAAAAGCGCCCAGGCGCGGGCGGAGGCGGATTGGCTCGTCGGCCTCAACGTGACCCGCGCGCTGACGTGTAAGTATAACGCCTCGCTGTCCGCCGGGCGCGTCCAGACGCCGACGCTGGCGCTCCTCGTTGAGCGCGAGCAGGAGATAAAAACATTCATACCCAAGGATTTTTGGACGGTGCAGCTTACAACCGGCGGCTTTTCGGCAACCTGGCGCGACGCGAAGGGCCAGTCGATGCTCTTTGATAAAGATAAAGCGGAAGCTATCGCGGCGGCGGTCTCCGGCGGAGAAGGCGTTTTAACAGCCGTCACGCGGGAATATAAGCACCAGGTGCCCCCGGCCGCCTATGATTTAACGGAGCTGCAGCGCGATGCCAATAAAAAATACGCCTACACCGCCAAGCAGACTCTCTCTTTTATGCAGAACCTGTACGAAACGCACAAAGCCCTGACCTACCCGCGTACGGACTCGCGCTACATCACCGACGATGTAGCCGCGACGCTGACGGACAGACTGCGCAGCATTTCCATCGGCCCCTACAAGGACCTGGCGCAGGAGCTGATCAAAAAGCGGCCGCTTTCAACCAAGTACATCGTCAATAACGCGAAGGTAACCGACCATCACGCCATTATCCCGACCGATGAGCAGATTAACCTGATGCAGCTCTCTCCGGAGGAGCGCAATATATTCGACCTGGTTGTCCGGCGGTTTATCGCCGTGCTGTCACCGGCGTTTGAATACGAGGAGACAAAAATCAAGCTCACCGTCAAAAACCATGAGTTTTATGCCAAAGGGAAGATTGTCAAGACGCCGGGCTGGAAAGCGGCTTACGGCAATTTGCTGGCCAATGAGGACGATAATGACGAGGAAGAACGCGACCAGTCGCTCCCGCCGGTCAAGCAGGGAGACCGCGTAAAAATCGTCTCGGTAAAAACGATAGCAGGGAAGACGAAGCCGCCCGCCCGCTATAATGAAGCAACGCTTTTAACCGCGATGGAAAATCCCGCCCGACGCATGGAAAACAAGGAGCTGCGCGAGGTGCTTGAAACGACCAGCGGACTCGGCACGCCCGCCACGCGCGCTGAAATTATAGAAAAGCTTTTTACGAGCTTTTACGCGGAGCGGCGGGGCAAGGAGCTTGTCCCAACCTCAAAGGGCGTTCAACTCATCGGCATCGTCCCGCCGGAGCTGCGGTCTGCCGAGCTGACGGCGAAATGGGAGCAAAAGCTCTCGCTCATCAGCAAGGGCAAAACGCGCGACCAGGATTTTATCGCGGATATGCGCGCCTACGCCGCGAAACTCGTTTCAACCGTCAAAGCCAGCGACCTCAAATTTGTCCATGACAATCTCACCCGCGAAAAATGCCCCGACTGCGGCAAATTCCTGCTCGATGTCAAGGGCAAAAAGGGTAAAATGCTCGTCTGCCCGGACCGGGAATGCGGGTACCGTAAAAGCGTGGTGTTCGAAACAAACGCGCGCTGCCCGAATTGCCACAAAAAGCTTGAGATGCGCGGCGAGGGCGATAACCGCATGTTTACCTGTATCTGCGGCCACCGGGAAAAGCTTTCCGACTTTGAAAAGCGTAAAGGCGAGGCGGGCGCGAATAAATCCGATGTCCGGAGCTTTTTGAGCAAGCAGCAGGATACAGGACCGGCCAACTCCCTGCTCGCCGAGCAGCTGGCCAAGTGGAAAGAAATGAACAATGAACAATGAACAGATAGGGAAACGACGTTATGCTTTTGTCCGCAGAGAAAATTACAAAAAGTTATAGTGAGAGAACGCTGCTGAGCGATATCTCCCTTTATATCGACAAGGGAGACAAAATCGGTGTGATTGGTGTCAATGGAACGGGAAAATCGACTTTTCTTAAAATCCTGGCAGAGGCTGAGGAGCTCGATCAGGGCGCTGTTGTTAAGTACACCGGCGTCCGCGTTCAGTATCTGCCGCAGAATCCGATTTGGGATGAGGCGCTCACGGTGATGGAGCATATTTTTTTCGATGTTCCCGAGCTGAAGGACGAGAGCGAATTTGAGGCGAAGAGGATTTTAACGAAGCTCGGCATCACCGAATTTGATAAACCTGTCTGCACGCTGTCCGGCGGTCAGCGCAAGCGGGTGGCCATCGCAAGCGTTCTCATCCATCCCTGCGACGTGCTGATTCTGGACGAACCGACAAACCATCTGGACACGGAAATGATCCAGTGGCTTGAGAATTATCTCATCCGGTTCACGGGTGCGATGATCATGGTGACACATGACCGCTACTTTTTGAACCGTATCGTCAATAAAATCGTTGAAATTGACAGCGGGCAGCTGTACAGCTATGAGGCGAATTACTCCAAATATCTGGAGCTCAAGGCACAGCGTGAGGAAATGGCGCTCGGCTCCGAACGCAAAAGGCAGAGCCTGCTGAGAACAGAGCTGGCGTGGATACGGCAGGGCCCAACGGCACGCGGTACGAAGAGCAAGGAGAGAATTGAGCGTTTTGAAGCGCTCAGTGAAAAAAAGGGGCCTGCCGAGCTGTCAAAGCTGGAGGTCAGCTCCATATCGTCGAGGCTCGGCAAGAAGACGGTTGAGATCAATGATATATCTATCGGCTTTGGCGGGAAGCAGCTGATTGAGCATTTTGATTATATCCTGCTGCGGAATGACAGAATCGGCGTTATCGGGAAAAACGGCTGCGGGAAATCCACGCTGCTCAATATCATCGGTGGCAGGCTGCCGCCGGACAGCGGCTCGGTTGTTTTTGGAGATACGGTCAAGCTCGGATATTTTTCGCAGGGCTCCGACGATATGGACCTGAGCATGCGTGTCATCGATTATATTAAAGAAATTGCCGGAGAGGTTCAGACCGCCGACGGGATTTTAACCGCGACGCAGATGCTTGAAAAATACTTGTTTAATTCGGATCTGCAGTATAATACCATCGGCCGGTTATCCGGCGGTGAGCGTCGGCGCCTGTATCTGCTCGGCATCCTGATGCAGGCCCCCAACGTCTTT
>DBTM01000039.1:89213-110686 GCA_002307055.1 Clostridiales bacterium UBA1316 | reverse complement strand
TGATGCAGGCCCCCAACGTCTTGCTGCTTGACGAGCCGACAAACGACCTTGACATTCAGACGCTGACGATTCTGGAGAGCTATTTGCAGTCCTTTAACGGCGCGGTGATCGCCGTATCGCATGACAGGTATTTTTTAGATAAGGTTGCCGATACACTGTTTGACTTCCGAGGGGACGGTATCATTAAGAAATACCTCGGCTGCTATTCGGATTATTGCGAAGAAAATGCAGATGCAGCCGTACCCGGAAAAAAGACAGCGGAAGCATCTGCCCCCGTCAGAGCAAATTCTCAAAAAAAACTGAGATTCTCATTTAAGGAACAGCGCGAGTATGAAAGCATTGACGGCGAAATTGCCGCTTTGGAAAATGAAATCGCCGGGTTGGCTCCGCAAATGGAAGCCGCCTCCAGCGATTATGTAAGCCTGCAAACGCTTATGGATCAAAGGGAAGCCCTGGACAAAGCTCTGGAGGGGAAAATCGGAAGATGGGCTTACCTGAATGATTTGGCAGAGCTGATTGCCGGCAATAATAATCAATAATTATTCTTGAACAAAGTGAGAATATCAGTTAAAATTATCAAAATGGGTTGAGAGGGAGAAACGCGATATGAGATTACTCACACGTTCCGATTTTGATGGTTTAGCCTGCGGCGCTTTACTGAAGGAAGCCGGAATAATTGATTGCTGGAGATTTGTGCATCCGAAGGATTTGCAGGATGGCCTGATTGAAGTAAACGACAATGACTGCCTCGCGAATGTGCCTTATGTTGACGGCTGCGGCTTGTGGTTCGATCACCACTCCAGCGAGTTCGAGAGGAATCAGCTTTCCGGTAAGTATAAGGGCGAGAGCCGACTTGCGCCGTCATGCGCGCGGATTATTTACGAATATTATGGAGCTAAAGAAAAATTCCCGCAGTTTGATGAATTAATGCTCGCCGTCGATAAGGTTGATTCGGGAAATTTGACCGCTGATGAAGTTCTTAATCCTGCGGGATGGATATTAATGGGGTTTATTATGGACCCCAGAACAGGGCTTGGGCGGTGGCGGAATTTCACAATATCAAATTATCAGCTTATGGAAAAGCTTATTGATGCCTGCCGAACGATGACAACAAATGAAATCCTGGCGCTTTCGGATGTTAGAGAACGGATTGCCGTATATAACGAGCAAACCGAAAAGTTCAAGGAAATGGTCAGTAAGTACACACATGTCGAGGGTCATGTCATCATCAGCGATCTGCGCGGCGTTGAACCGATTTATACCGGCAATCGATTTATAATCTACAGCATGTACCCCGAGCAAAACATCTCAGCGTGGATCGTCAGCGGGCGCGACGGTATCGGCTGCTCAGCGGCGGTTGGTTACAGCATATTAAACAGGACCTCCGATATCGATGTCGGCAAGCTCATGCTCAAGTATAAAGGCGGCGGACATAAAGCCGTGGGCACATGCCAATTTTCAAACGACAGCATGAAAACAGATTTCCCGAAGATGCTCGAGGAGCTCTGCCATATGGCGAACAGTTAATTTCATACGCATATAAAAATACCGGGAATCACTGACAGCGATTGCCGGTATCATTATCTGTTGGGCGATTCGGCCTGTAACGATCTGATACGGCGCTTAAGACAGCGCGGCAACGAGGGCGTTGCAGCCTTTCCCTTGATACCGGTGGTAGAAGGCCGACCTTGAGCCTGCCGTTTGAAGTGGCAATCGTCGCGGGGACAGCACCCGCGCCGCGTACAGTTTGCTCGATGTTCAGCGCAGTCTCGATATCCGGCTTCACATCTAAATACTGTTCTAACATAATACAAGCTCCCTTGCTTTGCTGAATAAGGTTTCGAGTGACATGTCGGGGTTAATTGTATCTTCATGCGACAAGGCGATAGCTGAGGCTGCGCTTACCTAAAATGTGGCCTTTTTCATGAGGTTCGTAATATGCACTCCAACCGAGGATCGGGTGATATGAAGCGCATCTGCCAGCTCGCATTGCGAGATCATCGGGTTGTTTTTGGGCAATATCAGGATTTCCTGTTCTCGATTCGTCATTTTTATCCGCCTTTATGTCAAATATACATATAATCATTTGCTTAAGTTCTAATCACATGACTATTATATACAGGCATAATACCCGCTGCTTATAATTAAAAGAAAACCGTTGAAACAGGCGTTTTTCTTTTTTACCAGCATTTCAGGCCATTTTAAGGAAACAGGCTTACAATTCAAAATATCAGGAGCTTTAAGATATTATAAAACGAATTAACCACAACGGCACAACGAAGGTTTTGCCGACTATGACACAAAGGAGTGGATAGCAATTTTCACAACGAAAAACGGAATAAAAAAAATAGTGACAGGCGTTATCGCAGCCGGTCTCGTCATCTCCATCTCGACAGTGGCTTTTGCTACAGGTAATTCGAACGGAGAAAACAACCGGCAGAATACTAAAGCAGCTTCGTGTCCTGATAAGCAAGGGCCGAAGAGCGACGGGAGAGACAGCGGACAAAAATTCGGCAATCCGCATGATAACGTAGACACGACGGCTATCACCGCGGAAATCGCGACATTGACCGACGAGACAACAAAGACCAACCTGACAGCGCTCCTGACTACCTATGAAAACGCGCTAGCGGCAGAGAAAGCGGCCATAACCGCGAACTCCGACGAGGCGACCCTGAAAGCGGACCGCGAAGCCACGCAGACGGCGCTTAAAGCACTCATGGATGCAGCGAAAACAGCCGGTTTAACAATTGCTGACGACTCGCATGACATGAAGCAGGACAGAATAGACACCACAGCCATCGCCACAGCCATCGCGGCACTGACCGATGAAACGACGAAGACCAACCTGACAGCGCTCCTGACCACCTATGAAAACGCGCTAGCGGCAGAGAAAGCGGCCATAACCGCGAACTCCGACGAGGCGACCCTGAAAGCGGACCGCGAAGCGACGCAGGCGGCATGCAAAGCACTCATGGATGCGGTGAAAACAGCCGGTATAGTTATTAGCAAATAAGCAGGATAAATAAACGCGGGTTACCAGGGCAGGCTGACGTCTGCCCTGGTTTTCTAATGCGCAAAATGCGAATGAGCCCGACTTCTTTTCCAGTTATTTTGATAAGAATGGATGGATTTGTATCCCTTCCGATGCAGATAATAATAAATGCTTGCAGCGGAATCGGAGGGCAATATGACTAACGAGCTCAAAAAGAAGTATGGTTTACTGACAGCCATTGCAATGGTTGTCGGCATTGTCATCGGCAGCGGTGTCTTTTTTAAGGCGGAGGCTGTTTTAAAAGCGACCGGCGGCAATATGCCGCTTGGGATTGCGGCGTGGGCAATTGTCGGCTTGATTATGATTATCTGCTCCTACACCTTTGCCACGATGGCGGCGAAATACGAAAAGGTCAACGGGGTTGTGGATTACGCCGAAATGACGGTCGGCAAGCGGTATGGTTATTACGTCGGCTGGTTCATGGCGGTCATATATAACCCGACGCTGACCTCGGTATTGGCTTGGGTCTCTGCCAGATATACGTGTGTGCTGCTTGGGTGGGATGTCACCGGCGGCTCCTGTATGACAATCGCAGCTTTTTATCTTATCGCCATTTATGCCATGAATACGCTTTCGCCAATCCTTGCGGGCAAGTTCCAGGTGGCAACGGCAACGGTGAAGCTCATCCCGCTGCTCCTGATGGCGGTAATCGGCACGATTGTTGGCATTTATAACGGGATGACGGCGAGCAACTTTTCACATGTGGTCAACACAGATATCAGTGCCGGAAACGGGCTGTTTGCTTCAGTTGTCGCTGTAGCGTTCGCCTATGAGGGCTGGATCATCGCGACCTCGATCAACGCTGAAATCAGGGACGGCAAAAAAAATCTGCCGACTGCGCTGATAATTGGCTCCCTGATTGTCGTTTTCGTTTATATTTTTTACTATATCGGCTTAGCCGGAGCGGTCACAACCGAGAAGCTCATGGAGAGCGGACAGGCGGGTGCCAAGCTGGCCTTCCAGAATATTTTCGGCAGTGTGGGTGGGACGCTGATTTTTGTATTTGTTATCATATCCTGCCTGGGCACGCTCAACGGGCTGACGATGGGGTGTTCGCGCGGCATGTATGCGCTGGCGGTACGGGACAGAGGCCCCATGCCCGCAGCCTTCAAACAGCTGGACACAGTGACAAATATGCCTGTGAATTCTTCCGTTTTCGGGCTGCTGCTTTCCGGCGCCTGGCTCTTATACTTCTACGGCGCTAATTTGACGGCACCATGGTTCGGCGTGTTCAACTTTGATACCTCCGAGCTGCCCATTATAACGCTCTACGGCGGGTATATCCCGATATTCATCATGCTGATGAAAAAAGAACGCGCACTCAGCGCGTTTAAACGCTTTATCATGCCGTCGCTTGCGATCTTGAGCTGTATCTTCATGGTCATCGCCGCCTGCTTCGCCCACCGCATGGCCGCGGTCTTCTATCTGATTGTCTTTGCCGCCATTATGCTCCTCGGCGTCCTTTTCCGGAACCACGGCATTCAACCCGGCGGCGTGATACAAAAATAAGCGTCAGTCAGCGAAGCCCACACAAAAAGTGTGGGCTTCGCGCTGCACAGTGACGTGCTTGCCTTATTGCAGATATTTCTTGCATTCCTCGATGTTGCGCTGCTCAATGCTGAGGAGGGAGCCTGCGAGCTCGATGGTTTCTTTATCCGCCGTCATTTGGTATTGGTTAATTTTTTTGGTGATGTCGATTACGCCCATGGTGCTGCCTTGAATCAGCATTTCCGAGAGGTGGCACGGCTTTTTGTTGAGCAGGGTGTTGAGATTGATTGTCATATAGGTCGTCGCTTTTGTCAGGGGGCTGATATTCTTTGCTTCCTTTTGACGCGCTTTTAACTTTTGCTCCGTGATGCCGTTAATCGTATGGTATTCTTTATATTGGGACTGCAGCATGGATTTAAAGGCGGCGTCGTCAGTAATGCCGATCAGCTGGTGTATGGTGTCCTCGCCCATCTCTGAATTTTGGTGAATATAGTTTAAAAGCTCGCTGTTTGTATCCATCATATGAAATTGACCTCCAAAAAAATCTTGCGAAAATATTCGCATGACGATAGTATGCGCAGAAAATCGCACGTTTGACTTACCGGGCTTTCGCGTTGTATTATTGAAGAACTGATAATGTAACGCGAAGAAATGATGAGGGTGAGATTGCATGTATACAAGGCTTTATCCCAATTTGTTCAAGCCGCTCAAGGTCAAGGACTTGACATTTAAAAACAGGATTATGTCCGCGCCGAATATGCTTTTCCAAACCGTTGACGGGAAGCCGACGCCGTATTATATCAGCTATCTGGAGCATAAAGCGCGCGGCGGCGCGGGCCTTGTCACACTCGGCGAGGTCGCTGTCTGCGATGGGGGAAACCATACGCCGTGGACAAAATGGACGCAGGACAATCTGCCGCTCTATACCGAAATGTCGGCAGCCATCCATGAGCATGGCGCTCTGGCCTGCGTTGAGCTGACGCACGGCGGCATGAACGCGAAGCCGGAATACAATACGGTTCCAATCAAGGGCCCGGTAGAAACAATCGGACGCATGGGCAACAAGGTTCAGGCGATGGATCAAAGCGACTTGGAGCATATCGCCCAAGCCTATGCCGATGCCGCCGAATACTGGTATCACGCGGGCTTTGACACCATTCTCCTTCACGCGGCGCACGGGTGGATTTTCAGCCAGTTCCTGTCGCCGATTACGAATACGCGCACCGATGAATATGGCGGCAGCCTGGAGAACAGAATGCGCTTCCCGCTCATGATATTGAAAAGTGTGCGTGACCGCGTCGGCCCCAAACGGGTCGTCATGCTCCGGCTGTCCGGCTCGGAAAGAGAACCGGACGGGTTTACAGTCGACGATATAATCACCTTTCTTGAAAAAGCGCAGGAATATGTTGATCTGGCGGAGATCAGTACGGAGGGCATGACAAATATGATGGCGTCCACCTACAGGCCGCTGGGCTTGAACGTGCAATTCGCCGAAGCGATCAAAAAATCGGGCAGGGTTCATATCCCCGTTTTTTCTGTCGGCTCGATTCTGTATCCCGAGCAGGCGGAAGAGATCATCGCCTCCGGCAAAGCCGACGGTGTGTCCATGTCCCGCGCGCTTATCGCCGACCCATTCTGGGTTAAAAAAGCGACTGAAACAAGAGCGGACGAAATCACGCCGTGCCTGCGCTGCCTCAACTGCACCGACAGCGATAACGCCGACCGCCACTTCGTCTGCAGCGTCAACCCCTATATCGGCAGAGAAGCGCGTATCGGTTCTGCTGATACGATGACGCAAGCTAATTTCAGAAAAAGGGTACTGATCGCCGGCGGCGGCCCCGCCGGGATGCAGGCGGCGATAACGGCCGCTCTGCGCGGCCACGAGGTTATCCTGGCCGAGAAGAGCGGCGCGCTCGGCGGACTACTGAAATTCACAGACACGGACAGCCTGAAGCATGACCTGCGCCGTTTTAAAGAGTATCTCATTCGGCGCGTTTATGCTCTGGACATCAAGATTCTGCTCAACACCGAGGTCACAAGCGCGATTGCCCGGCAGCTCAGCCCCGACAGCATCATTGTCGCGACCGGCAGCACGCCGATTGTGCCGAACATCCGCGGTATTGAAAACGCGCATCATGCCACCGACATCTATTTTAAGCCCGACAGCATAAAAGGCGAGCATATCGTCATCATCGGCGGCGGCTTGGTCGGCGTCGAAGCCGGTCTGCACCTGCGCAATACAGGACGAAAGGTCACCGTTCTCGAAATGCTGGACGATTACGCTATTGACGCAAAGTTCTGTTATAAAGCTGGTCTGGTCCGCACAGTCGAAGAGCTCGGTCTCACCATTATCACCGGCGCAGCCTGCAAGGAAGTGACAAGCGGCGGCGTTACATACGACAAAGACGGCAGGGAATATACAGTCGAAGGAGACACGATTCTGTACGCCGTCGGTATGACGCCGAACGAACAGCCCTATTTTGACCTTTACAATGAAGCCCCATTTGTCTATGAGGCGGGCGACTGCAAAAAAATCGGCAAGGTCGACGGCGCAATACATACCGGCTTTTTCGCAGCGATGGATATCGGAATGATATAAATTGAATAATAGTTCAAATTATATAATTAAATAAATTGAACGATAATTCAATATAATAGAAATCGAGTAAATTGAACGATTTTTTAACTTATAACGATATTCGTTTTTTTTAAACATAGCAATCGCTGACAGGTATATGATCCGGTTTTCCTTTATACTCGGAGGTGTTATGAGAGACGCAACAAGAATCGATTGGCACGGCAGGGTGGAAATAGCTATAGGGCGGATAATGCGGTCGCTTGATGAGCCCATCAGCTTCAAGGCGATCTCAGCCGAGGTATGCTCATCACCCTATCACTTTCACCGGAAGTTTCGCGAGCTTACCGGCGAGAGTGTACACAGCTGTGTCAGAAGGCTTCGCCTTGAGCGCGCAATGGTCCTCTTAAGAAATACCGACAATGCCGTGACAGGTATTGCCTTCGACTCCGGGTATGAGACACTTGAATCATTTACCAAGGCATTTAAGACGGTATACGGCATGACACCGCGAGAAGCCAGACGCCTCCATAACTGGGACGGATTTATTTATTCAAAGGCCGGCCTGCATTATGATTTGAATGAGAGAAACAAGTCCCACTGGTTTTATTTAAACAGTAAAGGAGACGACAGCGTGGAAACAAAAATCATAGCTTTCCCGGAAAAGCGCGCCATTGGCATTGAAAATATCGGCGATTATTGGGGTCTCCCGAAAGCCTGGGAGAAGCTCGGGCAGATACTCCACACGAACAGCCTTCGCAAGGACGTGAGGGGCTCTGTGTGTATCTTCCCCGACCATCACGAGGCTATCCCAATGAACAAGAAAAAATCGTACGCGGCAATTATAGTTGACAGCGGATTTGACAACAAATATGGCTTATCCGAGATTGTTATTAAAGAAGGCTTGTATGCCGTAACAATACACTTCGGCTCCTCTGAGGAAATCGGCCCCACCTGGGAACGCTGGCAAAAAGAGTGGCTCCCTGAAAGCGGCTGGTCCGTTGACACCTCAAGGCCCATGTACGAATGGTATCAAAACGAGTGCGCTGAACCCGAGCTGATGCTGACCTTCCTATGCACCCCCGTGACAAAGAACTGATAAAAGCAAACACAGTACGCCAGTTTGTGCCGCGTTACGCCGACAAAGGAGGGTAGATGTCTGCCCTGCAGACACGAGGTCTGCCCATACGAGACACGAGGTTACGCCGTAGCGGGCGGCTTCCACGCCGCCCAGGTTTGTGCGGCGTTACGCCGACGTAGGGCGGACGCCCATTATGTACCGCCCTACGTTCGAAAAATAATTCGCAGTGCCGTTAATGCCACGAGGATTTTGTTTCTTCTGTTAAGCCAAATACGGCTTTTTTCTGCCTTCGATGTAATGGAAAAAAACTTTAGGTGTGATGAATCTTTGGGCGGCGATTAGCAATGGGATAAAAAAGGGTTCCGGACTTAAGGAGTAAACCTCCTGAAGCATATCGTCCATTTCGAGCTGTGTGGTATTGATAATATTGTATTTTTGCAAGGCTTTGATAACCTCAAGGGCTTTGCCATTATCGATGTTAAGATTCTTCACCAGTAGATTTGATGTAAAGGCTTTAGCCCTATCCCGCGTATGCAGGAGCACCATCGTATCGAAAACGGCTTGATCAGAAAAGATTTTGAACAATGAGACATAATCAATATCTATAGTCTCAGTGTATTTAGCAATTATTTCAGGTGTCATTGCGTCAGTTGGAATAGGAAAATCCTTATATAATGCGTCATAATTAATGCCTGTTCGCTTGAAAAACGCAGCTTTGTCAGGACTGTCAGGCGCAAGGAAAAAATACGGAAGCTTTCTGGAGATATTTAAGAGAGTGAAGCCATCGTCATGGCAGAAGCTTGAAAGCATATCATTATCTGTATGCTTGTCGAGTTCTTTCAAACATGCTTCATAATCGGATAAGCTTGAAGATATTTCACCAAAAAGCGCCTTGTGAATAACCCAGCACATGTCCATCGCCGTTTGAAAGCGCTCGTTAGGCTCACCTTCTGTGATTTTACGTGCTAATGCGTTTTCGATATCACCATATGCAGCAATATTTCTGCCGAACAGCGTATCGATGGAGACGCCAAAAAAATCAGCAATGCTGGGTAATAGCTCCGAATCCGGCAAACCGCCATTTTCCCACTTTGATACCGCCTGTGTCGAAACCCCTACCGATTTCGCCAGCTCTTCCTGTGTCACACCTTTTTCTTTTCTTAGTTTCGCTATGACACCGCCAAGTGCCTCGTTACTCATAAATACAGCCCCCATATTCAAATTTGATTTGTGAAAGCTTTCATACTGACATCATAAAACAAATCAAACTAGAAAACAATGGAGGCTGTTTTGATGAATGCAAATGGAGGTTGCAATAAAATATAATCTCTATTGTCAGTTGTCCCGGCTTTTTGCCATTCACTCGTATCTTATGAAAAACAGCACATCGGCTAATCCCGGTATGCTGTTTACTGTGGTTATTCAATTGACTGCAAGCAGCCGAACGACGAGGGCGTCGTTCGCTGCATAGTTACATTGAATTATTATGTTTATATCACATTCTCGTGACGGGAGATGATGTCGTTTTGGAGGTCTTTGCCGAGTTCGACGAAGTAGGCGGAGTAGCCGGCGATTCTGACGACGAGGTCGCGGTATTCGGTGGGTTCTTTTTGGGCGGCGCGGAGGGTGGCGGTGTCGATGATGTTGTATTGGACTTCCATGCCGCCGGATTCAAAGTAGGCTTTGGTCATGTCGCGGAGCTTGGCGGCGCCGTCGTCACGGCTTAAAACGGAGGGGTGCATGCGGAGGTTGAGGGCGATGCCGCCGGTGAAGTGCTTGTGGTCAAAGCAGCACGAGGAGGCGAAGACGGCGGTGGGGCCGGCGGTGTCTCTGCTCTGGGCCGGGGACATGGCGTCGGCTAAGGGCTCGCCGGTGCGGCGGCCGTCGATTGTGGCGAAGGTGGTCCAGCCCTGTGCGATGTGGTCGGAAGCGCCGTAGAGGCCCGCCGAGTAGCGCTTGGCGCGGACGCTGAAGCACTCGCTGCAGATTTGATAGTAGAGGTCGACGCACCATTTGAGTTCCCGGTCGACATAGGGGTCGGCGTTGCCGTAATGCGGGACCTGATTGAGAATCTGTTGGCGCAGGGGTTCATGACCGGCCCAGTTGGCCATCCAGGCGTCATAAAGGCTGCGGGTTGAAACAAGCTTTTTGTCAAAGCACATATACTTGATGGTAGACAGACAGTCGGCGAGGGTGGCGAGGCCTGTGGCGGTGCCGCCGTAGCCGTTATATTTGCAACCGCCGGCGGTGGCGTCCAGTCCCTTTTCCATGCAGCCCTCCATGGAGACGGAGAGCATGGGCTGCGTCAGCTGATAATAGCCGACGTATTCGGCGTAATTGTTGATGGTGATCAATAATTTTTGTGTATAGCTGCCCATTTTGGCGACGGCGTCACGCACCTCGTCAATTGAGGTCATATCGTACAGATAGCCGGTTTTGAGCGAGGCCTGCGCGCCGTTCCACGGGTTGATGCCGTTGTTGATGGCCATGTTGAAGACGCTGCCCCACATCACCGTCGCGTGCGGGGGGAAGATGCCGTTCGGGGCGGGGAAGTCCCGGCCGCAGCCGACAATTTCCTGGCAGCCGATGATGCCGTAGTCGCGGGCGTCATGGAGCGTGAATTCACGCTCAGCCATGAGCGCCGGAATGATGACCTCGTCGTTTTGATAGAGCGGCAGACCGCCGACGAGCCTGGAGGTCGCAATGGCGCATTCCCAGAGCTTGTCGGGGCTGTTTTTATTAAAGCGCAGGGAAATCGTCGGGTCGTGGAGCTTCAGCCGCCCGACGGTCTCAAGCACCATGTAGGTGACGGGGTTGGTGGCGTCCGCACCGGTGTCCGGGTCGACGCCGCCGAGGGTGGTGTGCTGGTAGGTGTTGCCGATGCCGGTGATGGTGACGATTTTGGCGGGCGCCGCGCCGTAGAAGCAGTTGGCCTTCAGGAAAAACGCGTCGACAATCTCCTGCGCCTGGTCGAGCGTCAGCGTACCGTCCTCGAGGTCTTTTTTCAGGTAAGGCCAGGTGTACTGGTCGAAGCGGCCCAGCGAGGGGGACGGGATGACGGTCTCGAGCGTGATGAGCAGCTGATACATGATGACGCCCTGGCAAGCCTCCCAGAAGCTCCGGGCCGGATTCTCGGAGAGGTTTAAAAGGCCGTCCGCCATCCGCTCAAGCTCGGCTTTGCGCTTGGCGTCGGCGCATTCCGCGGCTTTGGCGGCGACGGCATCGGCGTAGCGCCCCACAAAAATCATCGCGGACTCGCAGGAAATCTGCGCGGCTTTATAGAACATGCTTTTATTAACGTCCTCGCCCATGAGGCTGCCGCGGTGGGCGCTGAGCCAATCGGTGGCCTCCTGCCATATGGCTTTGTAGCCGGTTTTGAGAATCTTCGGATAGCCGGCGATCAGGTGACCGGCGGACAGGCTGATGAGGCCCATGCCGCTTCTCTCGGCGTAGCCGGTGACGCCGAGCTTGATGAGCTCATCATAGCCGTCCGGCTGCCAGGCGTCGGCGGCGGTGCCGACCTTTCTGTTTTCCCAATAGGGCAGAAGCTCTTCGAGCGCGGCGCAGTCTTCTTCATTGATGCTGAGCTTGATTTCTTCGTTATCGGGGTTGTGATAGAGCTGATCGTCCCTCAGGATCCAGTCACCGCTGCGGACAGCGGCGGGAATCCAGTCGCTCATCGCGCCCCATTCGGGATAAGACGGGCTGGAGAATAAATAGGGGCCTCTGCCGCCGACAATGATTTCGTCGTCGGCGACGAGCGCGGTAATTTTTTTGGCAATCTCCTGAAACATCAGGGGACGCTTGATGATGGGGACAATATTTTCGTATTTTTTGCTCGCTTCGGTGAGAATGACCGCCCGCTCGGCGTCACAGCGGACAATCCTGTCACGGATGCGCTCTCTCATATTTTTTATCCGATCGGTTGCCGGCCTGAATTCATACATACCGGGGTCACTTCCTTATCCAAGACTCATTACAGAAGTAATTTCATAAGTAATAGTTTACCCTGAAAGGACGGGAAACACAATATTCATCAGGGCTGATCGGTCATTCTAAAATGACATGAGGTCATACCGCCGGTGTTGTTTCAGGTTGTTTCAGAGGTGTCGCTGGTCTTTTCTCTGCGGAATAGATTCGTAAAAAACAGCAGAAGGCCGAGCAGCAGGATAAAAATGGAGACGAACTGGGCTGTCGATAACGGCCCGACGGCACCGCGTTCATCATTCCTGAAAAATTCGATAAGGAATCGGCCGACGCTGTATAAAATCAGGTACAGACCGCCGGTTTTGCCTTTCTTTCTGTCATTTTTCGCGTAGAGCAGTAAGATGAGAGCGATTAAAAAGTCCCCGGCGCTGCTCATCAGCTGTGTCGGAAACAGCTTGATGCCGTTGGGCGCGTACAGGGAGTTTTGAAACACGATACTGAACGCGGAGTCCGTTTCACGGCCATAACAGCAGCCGGCAAGGAAGCAGCCAATCCGGCCAAAGCCCTGAGCGAGAGCCACCGACGGCACGAGCAGATCAAGATATGTCAAAAAGCTGAGCTTTCTGATGCGGCAGTATATCAGAATGGCGGCGGAACCGCCGATAATGCCGCCGTAGATCACGAAGCCGCCGCCCGTTAGAAGAATCATCGGATTGTCCAAAACAGATTGCAGCTCCACAATACAGTAAAGCAGTTTAGCACCGACAAAGCCGAATATCATCACGAGCAGTGCCATGGTAAACAGGCGGTCTTCGTCGAGCCCTCTTTTCTTTGCACGCCCCTGCGCCAGAAAAATGGCGCAGACAAAGCCGATGCCGATAGCAAGCCCGTAGCCGTGAACGGTGACGCCGCCGATTGTTAAAATATCATTGTACATAGGTTTTACCGCCTTGAATTTGTTGAGCACATTATATAATTGATATATAAAAAAAGCAATGCGCTGCGCATGAGTAACGCATCACACAATGCAATAGACCGCGCGGTAAAATGAACGGCGCCCGACTTAAATCAACGGGAGGTTGAGTTTTGACAACAAGGTCTCTCTTGTAGGCACGGAGGGTGTTTGCTAAAATAAACTCAGACGAAAGGGGGACGATTGAATGTTTATCGCTAAGAATATCAGGCGGCTGCGGCTCGACATGGGGTTTACACAGGAAGAACTCGCGGCACACGTTGGTGTAACCGGGCAGGCGGTCAGTAAATGGGAGCGGGACGAGTGCTACCCCGACATCACACTGCTGCCGGGGCTGGCGAACTGCTTTGGAGTGACTGTCGACGAACTGCTGGGCATGAAGGAGATCAAGGGAAAGATGTGGGGTGTGTATGCGCGGGCGAACACCCTGCAGGCGGAAGGCAAATACCATGATGCCGCGGCCGTCTATGATGAGGCTCTAAAAACCTTTCCCGCAGACCTCGGACTGTCGGCGGCACGCGCGGAGGCGCTCGCCATGGCGGGAGAGGGCATCGAGAATGCCATCGAGACGTGCGAGCGCTTTTTGGCGGGGGATATGAGTGAAAAACGCCGGGCCAGTGTTGCCGCTGTACTGTGCTTCTTCTATCGCTCCGCCGGAATGACTGAGAAGGCCGAACTGCTGGCCCGTTCACGACCCCACGCGCGTGAAAGCCGCGAACTGCTTCTGCCAAACTTTTTGAAACAACCCGAACGCGAAGCCTATTTGCGCGAGCATCTCCCCGGCATCCTCACCGATATCTGCAAGCTTGTTGACGGGCGAACAGATACGGGTGAAGAGGAGCTTCGTCAGATTTCACTCGGCATGTACCAGAAGCTCATAGATCCGACCGAAGCAATTAGCAAAATTGCCGGATTCTTAAACGAAAGTGCATAGCTGAAAATTCAATCAATGTTTTGCGGCTCAGCTGACGATTTTATAATAGGCTTTCGCTGTCATCGCGTAGACGATGGCGTAGACTGCGGCGAAGAGGATGAACGTGCCCAGCGTGCATTCGGCAAAAAGCCGCACATTTGTCAGGTCGAGTATGTACAAGAGTTTTGTAATCATTTTAAAAGCGGCCAGGATATGGATGGCGGCGGCAATCAGCGGCAGGAAGAAGACGGTCAGCACCTGACTCCGAATGGTCCTTTTGACTTCATCACGGCTGAGCCCGACCTTCTGCATGATCTCAAAACGTTTTTTATCATCATACCCTTCGGATATCTGCTTGTAATACATGATAATAACGGTAGCCATGATGAACAGCGCGCCGAGGAAAATACCGAGGAAGAACAGACCGCCGTACATATAAAGGAACATATCTTTGTTGCCTTCGGCACTCGCGACATTAATAAGCGCGCCTTTTTTTGAATCATCGTTAGACACCGCGTTCGTGAGCTGGCTGGCTAAGGCAATCTGGCTGCTGCCGTCTGCCGCAGCGTCGAAGCCGAAATAATACGCAGGCTCTTTCCACGTGCCGCTGCCGTTCGTCCAGGAATTATAGATATCCTTGATGGCTTGTTCGTCCGGTATGATGAAAAAGAATGACTTGTTGGTGCTCAGCAGGAAATTCTCTTCAACGTTGAGAGAACGGAGGGTTGCTTTTACATGGTATTTCAGCGAACCAAAGGTGATATTCTCCTCGTGGAAATCGGCATTGGGCGCATATGCGAGCAATTCGCCGCCGGACAAAACCTCTGATGTGCCCTGGAGCGCGTTGTAGTCGGCTAAGGGAATAAAGTAAACAACAAGGTCCTTGCTGTAGCCGGAAGCGTATTCACTGGTCATCGCCAGCTGGGAACCGGACTCGGAGCAGGCAAAAACCTTATATCGGTATCTTGAGACGTTATTTACAGCTATACCGCTGCTTTTTAAAAGCGCGTCCGCTTTCATTGCCACCGCATCGCTTTGCTCCTGCGTGATATGGTCGGAGGTGATTTCGATATTTCTTGGGAAGCGGTTGCGCAGGGCGTCGTTCATACCCAGATACAGCGATACGGTGGTCGAGAGCATGACAAGAACCATTGTCGATAGAATGCAGATATTGGCCAGGCCCACTGCGTTCTGTTTCATGCGGTAAAGCATCCCGGAAACAGACGTAAAATGCTTGGGCTTGTAATAGTATTTTTTGTTGCTGCGAAGCGCTTTTAACAGCGCGATGCTGCCGGATGTAAAAAGGCAATACGTGCCGATGATGACGAGTATGACGGCAAAGAAGAACAGCTGCAGGGCACTGAGCGGGTTCTTTATGGTGAGCGCTATGGTATAACCCGCGCCCAGTGTTAAAAAGCCGATAACCGCCAGAAGCCATTTTGTTTTCGGTTCCTTTTCGCCGACGTTACCGCCGTAAAGGAGTTCAATCGGCTTGGAAATATGTATTCTGCCCAGATTCAGCAGGAGCGTGAGGAGGAAAATCCCCGCGAACAAGGCGGCTGTTATGATAACGGCAGCCGGTGAGACCTCAAAACCAAAGGGAATTCTGAAAAGCAGCATCTTAAGCAGCAGTGCCAGCATGAGCTTGCTGAGCAGAATACCGGCGAAGAGCCCTGCGATAATGGAAATCAGCGCGACATACATAATTTCGACCGACAGGACTCTGGCAATATGGTTTTTGCCCATACCTAAGATATTATATAGGCCAATCTCTTTTTTTCGCCTTTTCATCAGGAAACTGTTTGTATAGAGCAGGATGATGACCGAAAAAATGCCAATCACGATTGTGCCGAGCATCATGAGGGTCGATATGTATATTGCGCCCGGCATTTCCGATATTCCCTTATTGAGGGATATAAAGAGGAGAATATAAAACATGGCGACGGTGAAAATGCAGGTCAGGATATACGGCGTGTATATCCGTCCGTTTTTTTTGATATTGACGGCGGCCAGCTTGGCATAAAAGAGCTTATTCATTTCTGCTACCTGCCGCGATCATCGTGAGCGTATCTGAAATCCGGATAAACATCTCTTCGGATGTAACCGAACCTCTGTAAAGCTGGTGGAAGACCTCGCCGTCTCTCAAAAACAGAACGCGCCCGGCGTGACTGGCGGCTTTTGTGGAGTGAGTGACCATCAAAATTGTCTGCCCCTCCCCGTTGATTTCACCGAAAAGACGCAGCAGACTTTCTGTGGCGCGCGAATCGAGCGCCCCTGTCGGCTCGTCGGCGAGAATGAGCTTCGGATTCGTGATGAGGGCGCGGGCAATGGCTGCCCGCTGCTTTTGGCCGCCGGAAATTTCATATGGGAATTTAGCCAGCAGCTCGGTAATGCCCAGCCTTTGCGCGACGGGCGAGAGTCTCGCTTCCATTTCATCATAACGGTATCCGGCCAGAACAAGCGGCAGAAAGATATTGTCTCTGACGGAGAATGTGTCCAAAAGATTGAAATCCTGAAACACAAAGCCGAGATTGTCACGGCGGAAGGCCGATATCTCTTTTTCGCTGATGGATAAGAGACTGACGCCGTCCAACAGGACATCGCCGCTCGTCGGCTTGTCCAGCGATGCCAGAATATTCAGGAGCGTCGTTTTGCCAGAACCGGATTCCCCCATGATGGCAACATACTCGCCCTGCTCAACAGAAAAGGAGACATTTGCCAGCGCCTGGACCTGATTCCCGCCGAAGCGGGTCGTGTATATTTTTTTTAGATTAGTGACTTCAAGCAGCATGATATACTTTTCCTCCAGTTAAACTATAACAGATCATGCTCAAAGTATAACAAAAGGCCGATCAGCGCCGCCATAGCTTTAGGTTACAATCGGGTGGGTTCATATGTCATTTTTGTAAGGTTGGGCGATAAGAACTGCAATCGTTATGTCATTCCGGCATCGATTCGATCGATGACAGATTGATTTTGACGCGGGTGCCGCGGCCGGTTGCGGATTCGATGGTGATGGTGTGGCTGAGCTTGTCGAGGATGCGTTTGCAAAGATAAAGGCCGATGCCGGTGGATATCTTGTCTTCGCGGCCGTTATAACCGGTGAAGCCCTTCTCAAAAACGCGGGGGAGATCCTCGGCCTTGATGCCGATGCCGGTATCCTCGATAACGAGGACGGTACCCTCTGAATAAATCGATACCTTGCCCGTAGGGGTGTATTTGAGCGCGTTGCTCAGCAGCTGCTCGATGACAAAGCTCAGCCATTTTTCATCCGTGAGGACGGACAGGCCGCTTTCTGTAAAATCAAGCTCGATTTTCCTTAAAATAAAGAGCTTGGCGTACTTCCGCACGGACTGGCGGATGATGCTGTCCAGATCATATTTTTGTATGACATAATCGGTTGAGCTGCTGCCCAGACGCAAATACTGCAGCACCATTTCAACGTACTGCTCGATTTTAAAAAGCTCCATAGCCAGTGCCGCGTTTTGGCTGTTTTCTTCCGACTGCAGAATAAGGCGCATGGCGGCAATCGGCGTTTTAATCTGATGCACCCAGAGGGTATAATAATCGATGAGGTCACGCCGGGCAGTGTCCGATACCGATTCAGCGCGCATTTTCTCGTTAAACAGCGCGCGGAGCAGCGCCTGATAATCCTTTTCCAAAGCGCCGCGCGGCAGCGGCAGATCGTCAATGCTGACGCCGACGTGCGAGAGCATGTCCGATAGCGCGCGGTGGTTATGAACATATCGCAAATATCCGATGAAAAAAAGAATGAGACCGATAACAAAGCATATAACGGCGGCATACAAAACAGCCTCCACAGGCAGGCTGTACAGCGAAAAAACAAGAGCGAAAACGGTGATAAACAATAAAACCAGGATGATAATTTTATAATGACGTTTTAAGTAGCCGTATAGCACATGTACCCCACCCAACTGAATTCTAGCCGACCTGATAGCCAATGCCCTTTTTAGTGGAAATGAAATTAAAAAGACCGGCGGCTTCCAGCTTGCGGCGCAGCCGCGTGACGCTGACGGTCAGCGCGTTTTCGTCCACGAAGCTGTCGTTTTCCCAGAGGCGTGCCATAATGGCGTCCCGCTTTACTGTTCTGCCCCTGTTCTCCATCAGCAGCTGAATAATCCGGTATTCATTTTTAGTCAGCTCTATTTTCTCTTCGTTGCAGAAGAGCGTGGCGTCAGCCGTGTTGAGAATGACGCCGCGGCACTCGATAAGATGAGAGTGGCCCGCAAAATCGTAGGTTCGGCGCAGGAGCGCCTGAACCTTGGCGATGAGCACGTCCAGATCAAAGGGCTTGGCGATAAAATCGTCGCCGCCCATGTTCATGGCCATGACAATGTTCATGTTTTCGGATGCGGAGGAGATGAAAATAATAGGGACCTTTGAAACATTCCGGATCTCACGGCACCAGTGGTAGCCGTTGTAAAAGGGCAGAGAGATATCCAGCAGTATAAGCTGCGGGTCGTATGCCACATATTCGGAGAGCACATCACTGAAATCTCCGGCGCACCGCACCTTATAGCCCCAGGTTTCCAAATATTTCTCCATTGTCCGGGCGATGACATCGTCGTCCTCTATGATCAGTATCCTGTGCATAAGCATCACCTTTTTATGTGTATAATTTATGATTTGCCATACACAGCATGCGGAGGGGTGCGGACACCCAATGGGCGTCCCTACGGGTTTTCAGCATAACCATATATTAGGTGATTAGCTTTTTGCTTACTCAAAAGGGATGACGCTGCGCAGCTCGTCGCGCATTTTAAGGGCTTCGTGACGTGCGGCTTCGGCGAAATCGCAGCCGTCTTTACCGGCCTTTTTCCATGCGCAGATGATGGCGCGGGAGGAGTTTATAACCGCGCCGCAGCCCTTAGCGTCGAAAGCAGAGGCGACATCACGCGCGCCGCCGCCCTGCGCGCCGTAGCCGGGTACGAGGAAAAACGTTTTTGTTAAGCGCTGTCTTAAAAATTTCAGCTCCTCCGGATAGGTTGCGCCGACAACAGCGCCGACACGCGAATAGCCGTATTTTCCGAGCGTATCCTGTGACAAAGCTTCAAGCAGGTCGCCGACAACCGTATACATTTTCCGGCCGCCGGTCAGCACATCCTGAAAATCGGCGCTCGATGGGTTTGAGGTTTTCACGAGCACAAAAATCGCCTTGTCCCGCTGCACGCTTGTTTGAATAAAGGGCTTGATGCCGTCCGAGCCGAGATAGCCGTTGACGGTTATGGCATCGAAGTCAAACGGAAAAAGCTCGGTTTTGCCGATTTTGACACTGCCGAGATAGGCACCGCTGTAGGCTTCAGCCGTCGACCCGATGTCACCGCGTTTGACGTCGGCAATGACATAAAGACCTTTGCCGCGCGCGTAATCCAAGGTTTTTTTGAAGATATGCACCCCGGCGGGCCCCAGCAGCTCATAATAGGCCGACTGCGGCTTGACGGCGGGAATGATATCCTGCAGCGCGTCAATGAGGCCGCAGTTGAATTCGTAATACGCATCCGCCGCGGCTTCAAGCGTCTCGCCTTTTTCGGAAATGTGTTTATCCATGATAAATTTCGGCACATAGTCCGGCAGCGGGTCGAGCCCGGCAACCGTCGGATTTTTTAAAGCCAGGATTTTTTCCTGCAAAATATCGAACGACATGGTAGTCCCCCTTTTCAGTTTCTCATAAACGGGAATGCGTAATGCTATTCCGGCGCGGTAAATACGATTTTACCGCTGACGATCGTGTGTTTGACTTTACCTTTGAGGGGCATACCCTTAAACGATGTGTTGCGGCCCTTGGAGCGGAATTTTTCGGGGTCGACCGTCCATGGGGTATCAGGGCTGAATATGACAATATCAGCGTCACTGCCGGTGCGGAGGCTCCCCTTACCGAGACCGAGGATGCGTGCGGGATTACAGGACATGAGCTCGATAATCCGGCTCAGCGTCAAATGCCCGGTGTGATACAGCGCCGTCAGTGTGAGTCCGAGCGATGTTTCGAGCCCGACCATGCCGCTGGGGGCTTCGGTGAGCGGGAGCGCTTTTTCCCCGGCTGAATGCGGCGCATGGTCTGTTGCAATGGCGTCGATTGTGCCGTCAATTAAACCGGCGATAATCGCTTCAACATCGCTTGAGGTGCGGAGCGGCGGATTGACCTTTGCCATTGCGCCCTGTAATAAAACTTCATCTTCCGTCAGCGAAAAATACTGCGGGCATGTCTCGGCGGTGACGCGGACGCCGCCGGCTTTCGCCCGGCGGATAATCTCGACAGCTCCGGCGGTACTGACATGGGCGATATGAAGCTGAGCGCCTGTTTCGCGCGCGAGCATCACATCCCGCATCACCATCAGCTCCTCGGCAATGGCGGGCCGCCCCGGAATACCGAGCTTTTCAGAGACTGCGCCTTCGTTGACGGCATAGTTACAAACGAGAGAAGCATCCTCGCAATGGCTGCTGATGCATAAGCCGAGCGCTTTGGCTGCCTTCATCGCATTCCTTAAAATCGCCGCGTTCATCACCGGCATCCCATCGTCGGACAGCGCGGCGGCCCCGGCAGCTTTCAGCGCGGCGGCATCCGTTAAGGATTGGCCTTTTTGGCCGGTTGTGACGGCGCCGTATGGAACGATGTTCACGCAGGCTGCCTTCGCCCGCGCAATAATGTCGGCGACCGCTTCGGGTGTATCGACAGCAGGCAGCGTGTTCGGCATGCAGGCGGCCGTCGTCACGCCGCCGGCGGCGGCGGCATCCGCGCCGCTGAGCAAGTCCTCTTTATACAAAAAACCCGGGTCACGGAAATGCACATGCATGTCAACAAGTCCCGGAGCGACAATATAACCCGCGGCGTCAATAACCGCCAAGGAGCGCCGGTCCTGCGGCAGCTCGGCGAGCGAGGCGATTTTGCCGTCTTTTATAAACAGATCCATCTTTTCGTCAGTTTGAGACGCGGGGTCTGTCACATGTCCGTTTTTAATCAGAAGCATAAGCTCTGAACCTCACTTAATATACTTGAAAAACCCGTCTTCGGTTGATTATATAGGAATAAAAAATTTTTCGCAAGCACATACTAAAAACGATGTAAGCTGGTGGATTTATTATGTAATCCACAATAAAAAAACCAGTACTTCTGCGCGTGAATTTTAATTCATAAATAATTTATGCCGAAGCGCAGCGGCGGAATGAGGCTTATATGACAAAAACAGGATTCGTTAAGGGCATGGCCATAGGCGTGATGGCAGGCGCAGCCGTTGGAATGGTGATGGCCCCAAAAGGTAAAAATTCGAAAACCGCGGCAGGCAAAGCTCTCAAAGCAGCCGGAGAGGTTATCGACAACATTACCGGCATCTGGAGCTGACAAATCAAGAATTTTTATTATCTGTACCTCCCATTCCCAATGTAGCGGGCGGCTTCCGCGCCGCCTTGTCTCCGGCGAGATGGGAACGGGCGGGCGTGGAAGCC
>DBTM01000039.1:86417-88968 GCA_002307055.1 Clostridiales bacterium UBA1316 | reverse complement strand
AACGGGCGGGCGTGGAAGCCCGCCGCTACATAATTATTGCAACCCTTATAGTAAAAACTGCGTCACTTTAGAGTGGCGCAGTTTTTCGCTCAGGTTATATTTGTCAGGTTGCCTGGAATTTTTGCCTGGCCTGTGTGATTTTTTGCTGGTCGGCGGCCTCAACCTGATACCAGCCGTGGGACTGCAGGTTGTTGAAGATATCGGCCTGCATTTTATGCTCTTCGTTGAGAATGCCGAGCATGGTGCTGCGCAGCTGCTCATTGACGCACTCGCCGGCAAAAGTGTTGTAGCCTTCTGAAATGTGCTTCTGGCTCATGAGGGAATCCTGTAGAATCTGCTGTTCGGTGAAGACCGAGGCGGCTTGATTTGTATTGTTCATGTGCTTAATTCCTCTCGTTATTGTAAAAAAGTAATCAGAGAATTGTAATGCTGCTGATGCTTATTCGCGCAATCGCTCAGACACTGCTTGATTTGAGCGTCATTGCACATGGTTGCCATCGCCTGATACTTTTTTACAAGCGTCTGCTCCTGACCAATCTGGTCCTCGAGCCCGGACAGTTCCTTTGAAGTGAGATTTGCCAAAATAATACCTCCTGTAATCCGGCTTGTGATGCCGTTATCCGGCGCATTGCGCCGGTATCCGGTATTATTATTGCTCGTCCTTTGCTGTGATATTCTCAGTTAAAGTGTTAAATTGCCGTTTCTGATTTTAAAGATAACGCAGTCCTGCCCGCTGACCTCTCCCGAGCTGCCGAAGCAGAAAACGGGCATCATCGGGAAAGGCTCGTTTGGCGAGACCGGCACGGCGAGCAGCACATACCCGTCCCGCTCCATTGTCAGCGCGTTTGAAACGCCTTCGCAGGACTCCTGAGCGCCGAGGTCGCTGAAAAGGACGCAGGGGTTTGCGATATGCACCCAGCCGCCCTCGGCATTGGGCATCTTGCCGCTCGGGTTTACCTGAGCGGTTTGCGGCACTGCTTCGGACGCCCGCGGAACCGGCTCGGCTTCAGGCTCAGGCTCATAATAATAGTCTGTGGGGTCGGGGAAGTCGTTATAAACAACCTCTTCGGAAGCCGTTTCATTATTTTCAGGCGCAGATGCGGGCGCACCTGTATACACCTCACCGGCACGGATCAAGTGATAAGCAGTTGGATCATTGTATCCGACTGAAATGAGCGCATTTTTAGAGTAGCTCTTTTTAAGGCGCAGAACACCCGCGTCCGGGGCCATAACGCCGAGCGGGACATAATGCCCGCCGCAGACCGCGGCAAGACGAAGCACATCATTGCTTTTATAACTGCAGGCGCAATTGAAAACGGTCATCAGCCCGTTTTGCTCAATATGGACACTGCCGACATTTTTACCATCCGCCACAACAGAAAAGTTCCCATTAACAGGTGACATCGCAACCCCTCCATGCAATCTGATCGGCGCAAAACAAAACGCTCCTGCACTAGAATATGCGGGAGCGTACAAGTATATGTTTATACTGATACCCAATAGAAACAGTTAATAAAATCGGAAAAATGCTTGCGTTAATGGTATTTTTTGAAGAGTTTATTCTACTGTTTCATTGGATATTAGTATTACAGCGCTCAGCTGACCGTGTAAGAGCCGCGGATTAAGACCTTAACCGTCGCGGCAGTTGTTTTAAAGCCGTTGCCCTGTATTGTTACCATATACATATGGTTGACCGTCAGCGCGCTGCCGGAAGACAGCGTTCCGCCCGATGTTGAGTCGACAAGAGCCGGTGCGCTGCCGGTGCCTGACGCTGTGCCTAACCTTAAGAGAATCTCGGTACCGACACCGCACATCACGGTTTGCCCTTTACTGAGTGTTACCAGAGTAAAACCCGCTGCCTCCGCCGGTGCGCCCGCGAGCTTGGCATCAATATCGGTTTTGAATTTGCTGACCGAAGCATCCAGCGTGGGCTGGAGGGAGGCTTCCGCGGCGCTGATATCCGTATGCACCTGGCTGACAATCTGCGGCTTAAGCTGGCTTGTCAGATAACTGAGTGTGACGAGCGGATCACTCGCCGTTCCAAAGGTGGATGCGGCCAAGATACTGGCGGCGGAAATAAACGCGACAGCGACGACAACTCCAAGCGATATCAAAATTTTCTTCTTTAGTTTCATTATGTATCCTCCGTAAAATACGCGGATATTTATGCGGTAATGACGGCTTGCGGTCATCCGGGTATTCCCCGCGGTAAATCGCGGGGAATACCTGTCACAATCTATCCAAGTCCAAAGCTCACGGCGATGGCATTATCAACCTGATTCATCAGCCGCTCATCCAGCGAACCCATGCGCTCCTTTAACCTCCGCTTATCAATTGTTCGGATCTGCTCCAGGAGCACCACTGAGTCTTTCGTAAGCCCGTAGCTTTTTGCCTCCAGCTCGATATGGGTCGGAAGGCGCGCTTTGTTTATCTGAGAAGTAATCGCCGCCGCGATTACAGTCGGGCTGTGCTTATTTCCCGTGTCGTTCTGCACGATGAGCACAGGCCTCAGGCCTCCCTGCTCGCTGCCCACAACGGGGCTCAGGTCGGC
>DBTM01000039.1:70314-86065 GCA_002307055.1 Clostridiales bacterium UBA1316 | reverse complement strand
TACTATAATTCTTTCACAAAGCAAAACAAAATATACAACCGCTGCCATGGCAAATGCAAAAAATAAGATTGCGGCAATGAATTTATCCCGAGAGATGAATCCGTTGGGATTTTCGTTCCCGTTAACAGTATATGTCAGGGCAGACGGTTTGTCACCGCGGCTCGGCGTTATTTCTGCTCATCCTCCGAATATAAATATACCCTCGGGACACGCGGCGAAACGGAACAGAGCAGTTCCCAGGATACTGTACCGGCGAGGACTGCCAGCTCCTCTATCGGGATAAAGCCTTCGCCGTCACGCCCGAAAATGGTGACGACATCGCCTGTTTCGGCATCGGGGATATCCGTCACGTCAACCATGCACATATCCATGCAGATTCGGCCGACCTGCCGCGCCCGTTTGCCCCGGATGAGGACATCAATCTGACCCGACAGGACACGGTGGAGGCCATCGGCGTAACCGATTGTAATAACGGCAATTTTTCGTTTAGACGGGACAGTATAAATTCTGCCGTAGCTGATGGTGTCGCCTTCGTCAAATTCCTTGATCTGCGCGATACGCGTTTTAAGCTCCATCGCGGGGCGGAGCGCAAGCCCGCCGGTATCGCAATCCGGATAGAGCCCATATAGCGACAAGCCCGGACGGACCATGTCGATATAACTCCAATCATAGTTTATCATCGCACCGCTGTTAGCGCAATGCTTTATCTCAAATTTAAAACCGGCGTCTTCTTCCAGTCTGTCCGTCAGGTCTTTAAAATCCCTGAATTGTTTTTCGGTATATGGGTCACCAAGAACGTCCGAAACGGCGAAATGTGTGAATATGCCCTCCGGGTTAAGCCCCGGCAGCTTTAAAACGGCAAGCATATCCTCTTCGGGGCTGCGTCCGCGATGGCAGGTAAAGCCAAGCCGTCCCATTCCGCTGTCGGCCTTTAAGTGCACTTTCAGTGTTTTACCCAGAGAAGCAGCCGCACGTGAAAACGCTGCCGCCATCTCCAGACTGTAAACCGTCTGCGTCAAATTATATTCCAGAAGCTTGGCCGCAAACTGAGGTGATGTGTAGCCTAATATAAGGATCGGCAGCATGATACCGTTTTCACGAAGGGACAGAGCCTCGTCGATGCTGGCAACGCCCAAATAGTCGCATTTCAAAGTTTGCAGAAGACCGGATACCTGACTGGCACCATGCCCATACGCATCGGCCTTGACAATGCCGAGAAAGCGCGTGCCGTTTTTCAGCCGCGCTCTCATCGCCTTATAATTGTATTCAATGTTTGACAGGTTGACCTCAGCCCATGTTCTCATTTGCATATTACTCATAAATTTTGGTTCCTTTGTGTTATAAAAGCAATTATTTCGCCGACAACTTTACATGATCAAACTGACAGGCGATTACCATTTTACCGTTATCGCTGAGCTCCGCTCTGATTGGCAGGCGCGTTTTAACGTCAAACCATGTTCTCTGATGAACTGTTTCGGTAATATCGGTCGTGACGGCAAGCGCCTGTATATCTCCGAACTTCTCATAATTGCAGCCGGATATACAGCCGCTCTGCCACTGCGATATCAGGACAGGGATGGCTTCCGCCGGAGAGAGGCCGTCTTTTGTCACCGCGCCCGTATCCAGTACGGCGCCGTCATACATCAGCGTGCCGCCGGAGACCGAGACGACAGCCTTCAGACCGGCAATCGACTCGGGCGCTGTAATCTCAAGTTCACCCTTATCGGCATTCCCGGTATAATTAAAGGTAAAATCATATACCCTGTTACCGTAATCCGCTCTCACCGCCGCTGTGAGCTCAAGCTTCCCAGCCGCTATCAGGCTTGCTCTGATATCCAGAGCGAGCGCCTGCCCGTTATTTTTGGAACCCTGACAGGAGGAGAGAAGTAAGATTAAAATTAATGTTATCATTTGTGCAAGTGGTTTCACTTGCCTCAACGGTATCTCACCCCATTATTACTTTTTTAAGCTTGATATAACTGAGCTTATGGCGTGGGGCAGCATGCTGATGATGCTTGAGGCGGCGACGGAGTATTCGCCGTAAAGCGCCGCGCACATGTCACCGGCCAGCCCGTGCAGATATACTGCGGCGAGGACCGCGTCTTTGATTGGGAATTTCTGCCCGATAAGCGCGGCAATCATACCGGCCAGAACGTCTCCCGTCCCGCCCTTGGCCATTGCCGGGCCGCCTGTGGTGTTGATATAAACCGTCCCGTCCGGCAGGGCGGTAATCGTCCGGTGTCCCTTTAAAACGAGGATGCATCGATGCTGCACGGCAAACCCGCGTGCTTCATCCGTACGGCTGACGGAAAAGGCATTTCCTTCGGGGGCAATTCCGCGGAGGCGTTTGAATTCACCCGCGTGGGGGGTCAGCACGATGGGACACTCTGCCTCGTCCAATATATCTATATTCCGGCTGACGGCGTTTATACCATCGGCATCGAGAATCAGCGGGACCTTTGAATGCTTTATGAGAGAAAAGACGATTTCGTCGATGGACTCGGATTGCCCGAGTCCCGGCCCGATGAGGCATACATCCGCTTTTTTCAGCCGGTCGAGAATGGCGTAGACAGCCAGTCCACTGAGCCCGCCTTCAGCCGTACAGGGCAGGGGAAAAGGCATTTCCTCGTCGCACTTGACGGCGGCGATCTGGTAGATCGCTTCCGGTACGCCCAAAGAAACAAGACCGGCACCCGTCATGGAAGCCGCCTTTGCCGAGAGGACAGGCGCGCCCGAAAAGCCTATGCTCCCGGAGATAATAAGGTCGCGGCCATAATCGCCCTTATGCGTATCCTTTCGGCGGTGCGGCAGGCTGATATCTCCCGCCGTGACGGCAAAGCAGTCTGCCGAGGCGTTTTCCATCAATTCGGGCGGGATGCCGATATCGGCGACGCGGACATCTCCGCAGCATATGCAGCCCGGCTCGGCGAAATGCCCGGGCTTGGCAAATGAAAATGTGACTGTAATATCCGCCCTGACGGCGTCACCTAAGATATTGCCCGTATCGGCTTCAACACCGCTCGGGATGTCGGCAGCGACAACGCGCGCGGGCGAATCGTTAATCAGCCGGACGGCGTCAAGCGCGTCGCCCCGCAGCGCCGTATTGAGGCCGATGCCGAAAATGGCATCGATGATGACATCGCAGCGGCTCGTATAATAGACGGCATCCGGCGCGTCGGAAAAATCCTCTAAAACACCGCCGAGTTCGCCGTAACGCCGCGCCATCTCCAGCGCGTCGGGCGTCATCTTCCCGCAGCTGCCTGTCAAAAAACAGCGGATCTTTATATTGCGCTTAAGGAGATAGACAGCAGCGGCGATTCCGTCACCGCCGTTATTGCCGGAACCGCAAAATACGGCGACACTCGCGCCTTTATCACGCAGCAGGTCCATCGCCGTGACGGCGACGTGCTCCGCCGCGTTTGTCATCAAAAGCGTCGCCGGAACGCCGAGAACGTCTGTTGCGTATCGGTCTATATCGCGCATTTGCAATGATTTTATAAGCTTCACGCTGCCGTCTCCTTATAAAAATGATTCGTAAAACACGATTTCTTATATTTCAATTATATTTCAAAACCCTTTATTAGTCAATTTTTTGTTGCCTTTTATAAAATAGTATGGTATATGTAAGAGTGCGCAATAATATAAACGGCTATGACCGGGAATATAGTGAATGAAGCATGTAAATGCCTTTAACGCCAAAGAGAGGGGATGCCGCCGGCTGAAAGCTCCCCGCGTTAATAACACTTGGTTCGCCCGTGAGCTCCGGCTAATCACCGGCGTCCTGTCGCGTTACTGGCAGCAAAGAGCAGCCTTATAAGATCCGTACGCGGACCCGTCGGGCTGAATTTGGGTGGTACCGCGGAAGGTTCATGTCTTTCGTCCCTGTTGGGATGAAGGGCATTTTTATTTTGTAAAGCATTATGCCAACAATGTAGGGACGATTCACGAATCGCCCGAATGCAGGTAGATTGAATACGGTGGGCGATTCGTGAATCGCCCCTACAGAAAACGCGGATATAGTTTGGAGGAGTTGAGGTTTTATGAAGGAAGAGCTGGAGAAATTAAAAAATGAAGCGCTGTCGGCGCTGAGCACAGCGGCGGAACTGAATGCGCTTGAGGGTATACGTGTCCGATTCCTAGGCAAAAAGGGCGAGATCACGGCGATCCTCAAGCAGATGGGAGGCCTGTCGGCCGAAGAGCGGCCGGTGATCGGGCAGCTGGCTAACGATATCCGCTCCGAAATAGAGGAAGCGATTGAAAAAGCTTCAGAACACATAGAGGAACGGGAAATGGCCCGGCGGCTTGTCAGCGAAGCGCTCGATGTCACGATCCCCGGGACACCGGCGGTGATTGGTCACCGCCATCCGATGTCGATCGTTTTGGACGAGGCGAAGGACATCTTTATCGGTATGGGCTTTTCCGTCGCGGAAGGACCCGAGGTAGAGCTGTCGGTCTACGATTTTGACAAGCTGAATATCCCTGTCGGCCATACCGTAAGAGAATGGCACGACACGTTTTATATCACCGAGGACGAGGCGGTCCATTTGAGGTGCCAGACGTCGCCCGTACAGGTACGCGTTATGGAATCGCAGAAGCCGCCGATCCGCATCATTTCACCGGGCCGCGTTTACCGCAAGGACGAGGTGGACGCCACGCATTCGCCCATGTTCCATCAAATTGAGGGACTTGTCGTCGATAAGGGCATCACGATGGGGAATTTAAAAGGAACGCTCAATATGCTTGTCCACAAGCTCTACGGCGACAACACGGCAACGCGCTTCCGCCCGCACCATTTCCCGTTTACGGAGCCGTCCTGCGAGGTTGACGTGCAGTGCTTCAACTGCGGCGGCACCGGCTGCCGGGTCTGCAAGGGCGAGGGCTGGATTGAGCTGCTCGGCGCCGGTATGGTCCACCCGAAGGTTCTGGCCGGCTGCGGCATTGACCCGGATGTCTACTCGGGCTTCGCGTTCGGCATCGGCTTGGATCGCATGACGATGCTCCGGTATAACATCGACGACCTGCGCCTCATCTTCGAGAATGACATGCGTTTCTTAGCGCAGTTTTAGGGGGTATTAACATGAATTTATCACGTAAATGGCTGTCAGCCTATACAGATATAAAGGCGTCTTCAAAGGAATACGAGGATGCGATGACGCTCTCCGGCTCCAAGGTGGAAACGACACACGAGCCGTCAGCGGAGATAAAAAACGTTGTTGTCGGGCGCGTGACTGAAATTGAGCATCACCCGGATTCCGATCACCTGTGGGTGTGCCAGCTCGATGTCGGGCAACCTGAGAAAGTCCAGATTGTAACAGGCGCGCAAAACGTTAAAGCGAATGATCTTGTGCCTGTTGCGCTGCATAAGTCGCTGCTGCCGGGCGGCGTCAAAATCGAAAAGGGCAAGCTGCGCGGGGTTTTATCAAACGGCATGCTCTGCTCACTTAAGGAGCTGAGCCTTGACCGGCACGATTACCCGTATGCCATAGAGGACGGCATCTTCATCCTGCAGGAGGACTGTAAGCCCGGCGATGATATCAGGCCTGTTATCGGTGCCGACGACAGCATTGTCGAGTTTGAAATCACGAACAACCGCCCGGACTGCCTGTCCGTCATCGGCCTTGCCCGCGAGAGCGCCGCCACCTTCGGGACGGCGCTGAGCATTCCTGTACCAAAGGTTAAAGGCTGCGGCGGCGACGTCAGGGAGCACCTGTCTATCGAGATTGAAAATGCCGACCTCTGCCCGCGCTATACCGGACGCATGATTCAGAACATCAAAATCGAGCCGTCGCCGAAGTGGATGCGCCAGCGTTTACGCGCAGCGGGCGTCCGGCCAATCAACAACATCGTCGACATCACGAACTACGTGATGCTCGAATACGGCCAGCCGATGCATGCCTTTGACTACGCTTGCCTTGACGGCGGCAAGATCATCGTCAGGACGGCAAAGCAGGGAGAATCGATCCATACGCTTGACGGGACGCCCCGTGCCCTCTCTCCGGATATGCTTGTCATCGCCGATTCGAAAAAGCCGGTCGGCGTCGCCGGTGTCATGGGCGGCGAAAACAGCGAGATCACCGAAAACACGAAATATGCCGTCTTCGAGTCCGCGAATTTCAACGGCATTTCGATCCGGAAAACAGCGATTGCTCTCGGTATGCGCACGGATGCGTCTTCACGGTTTGAAAAGGGTCTCAACCCGGAGAACACCTATCTGGCCGTCCAGCGCGCCTGTGAGCTTGTCGAGCTGCTGGGGGCAGGGGAGGTCCTGGACGGTATCATCGATATCACCGCCAAGCAGTTTGTCCCGCGCACGCTCACGCTTGAGCCTGAAAAGATCAACCGCCTCCTCGGAACCGACATATCCGCCGATTTTATGAAGACGACGCTGATAAAGCTTGGGTTCACTGTGAACGGAGATATAATAACAGTCCCATCCTGGCGGAGCGACATCGAGCATTATTCCGATATTGCCGAGGAGGTCGCCCGCTTTTACGGATATAACATTATAGAGCCGACGATGTTCGGCGGCGAAGCCGTCGCGGGAGGGTTCACGCCCAAGCAGGCGCTGGAGCGCCACATTGGGTATATTCTGAGGGGTATGGGCTATAGCGAAATTTACACTTATTCGTTCATCAGCCCGTCCGCCTATGATAAAATTAACTTAAATGAGGATTCAATATTAAAAAAATCTGTCGTTATCTTAAATCCCCTGGGCGAGGATACGAGTGTTATGCGCACCACCTCGCTCCCCTCCATGCTTGAGATACTGGCCAGGAATGTCAGCTACCGCAACACAAATGTCCGCCTGTATGAGCTGGCTAAGGTGTACCGGCCGACAGACGGGCTATTGCCGGACGAATGCCTGGTGCTCACGCTCGGCACCTACGGCAGCTCAGACTTTTTCGGTGTGAAGGGCAGCGTTGAAGCGCTTCTCAGCGCACTGCGCGTACCGGACGTCTCGTATGCTGCTGACAGCGAAAACTCATCCTACCATCCGGGCCGATGCGCCGTCGTCTATTCGGGCAAAACGGCTGTCGGCGTTATCGGGCAGATTCATCCGGCAGTCGCAAAGAATTACGATATCGGTGAAGCTTATACGGCGGAGCTTGACTTCCCGGCGCTGCTGGAGTGCCGCGCGCCGGAAAGCAAGTATTTCGCTCTCCCGCGTTTTCCCGCGGTCACACGGGACATCGCCCTTGTCTGCGATACCGCTGTTACCGTCGCAATGCTCACAGACTGTATCAAACGCGGCGGCGGCGCGCTGCTGCGCGCTGTTGCGCTGTTCGATATCTACACAGGCAGCCAGGTGCCGCAGGGCAAAAAGAGCGTGGCCTTCTCGCTGAAGCTCCGTTCCGACGACATGACCCTCACCGACGCCGATGCCGACGGGACGACAAAGAAGATATTGGCCCTGTTGGCTTCTGAGCTCGGCGCCGTTATCAGATAGCTCTTCGCATTTTTACCGCTTTTTTGGATTGACAACCGATGATATTCTGCTGTATAATGACCTTCGCTTATGTAAAGGCTGATTCGCATAGCGAAGGTCGCTTATATAAAGCAACGGATGCTGGTGTAGCTCAGCCGGTAGAGCAGCGCATTCGTAATGCGCAGGTCAAGTGTTCGAATCACTCCACCAGCTCCAAGAAAACCTCTGTAATTGTGGTGATTACAGAGGTTTTCTGTTTTTTACAGTATGTGCGAGGCAAAGGGAATCCCCCCTAAAGACATTTTATTATATATTGCAGTTTTCAGCAGATTGATATAATGTGGCTCAGGGGGGATTGCTTTTTGAAATGTTTGAGATATTTGCCTTATGCCATGATTGCTTTTTGCATCGTATATGCGCTCATTTTGATTTTTAACTTTGCAAACAATTGTTTTGCGAATGAATATGATATTTACGGGATTGATTATGCCGACTACTATTCGGCGGGTAAAATGACTGTCAGCGGAGATGATTGTTATAACGATAAAGCACATGCGAAAGTGTTAGATCAGGTTACCGGGCGTGAGTTAAACAAATTAGAGTTAAACTGGATATATCCGCCGACTTTTATGCTTTATATAGCACCGCTTTCTCTCTTGCCGTTTAATCTGTCCCTCATTGTATGGATTGCTTTAACCCTGGGGCTCATGACAGCAGCGATTTTTAAGCTTGTTCCCAAGTGTAAGAATCTCGCTTTTTTAGCTATAGGCTTTCCCGGCTTATTCCTGAATATAAAATGGGGACAGAACGGTTTTCTCAGTGCTGCGTTCTTAGCTTTTGGCATTTATTTTATTGAGGCAAACCCTACCTTGTCTGGCGTGATGTTTGGACTATTAGCATATAAGCCGCAATTAGCGGTGCTCCCGATTATGATTTTGGTACTGAATAAAAAGTGGCGTATTGTCCTATGGTCGTGTATTTCCGGCGCCGCTTCCATTCTTATTTCGGGGCTGATATTCGGCTGTAATTCCTGGGCAAATTTTACAAACTCCTTGGGAGGCTCTTCAAATCACTTCCTGCAAGCATGGGAGACTTATTGGCAGATCAACCCTTCCTTTTATTCGGTGATACGTTTATCGGGAGTTGAAGGAACAGCAGCCTATATTCTGCTTGCGCTGTCGTCTGTAGCTGTCATTGTGCTCATCTGCCGGATATGGCGCGCAACCGAATCGAGTGCGTTAAAAGGCTCCGCACTCATTCTTGGGATTCCTTTCGTCATGCCATATTTCCTGCAATATGATCTTGTTATCTTAGTCATTCCGCTCGTTCTTTTGGCTTATGATTGCTTTACCCGAGGATATCGGCTTTATGAACTGGTTATTTTAGTGCTTTTATTTGTTTTTCCACTTTTGAATCAAGCGCTTGCAACAAGCTTTCAAATTCAAATTTGCCCCATCATTCTTGCTGCTGTGCTTTATATGATTACCCGCAGAGTGAAAAAGTTTCCAGGAAGGACGGAAGCAAAATTCACATAAAAATCACATAATCATCATTATAAATACACATACCTCGTCTACACTGTAAGAGTAATGAGCAAATACAAAACTTTTTCATTTTCCCTCTTTAAAGCAAAGCCACATCCTTGACCGGACATCAGGGTATGTGGCTTTTGCATTGGCAGGCAGCCGACTTCGGATAAAATCAACAGCCAGTCTATTAAAAAGCTTCATTAAATATCGTAGTGAAGCCCGCCCGCAGCGCTGGGTGTTGGCATATGTGCGCCGCCGGCTGCCTCTGAACGTTTTGTTTTGAAAAAATTTACTAATGGTTAAATAAAATTCATAATTTCTTCAATTAATATAGGTATACTTTCTCCTCGATAATATTTGAAATGAGGTTTGCATTATGACAAGGAAAGTAATAGCATTATTTATTTGCGCCTTTGTTTTCACAATTGTTTTGGCAGGCTGCGTCAGTAATTCAAATAGCACCGCTTCACCGTCTCCAAGCACGGCAGCTGTCACAAATAGCGCCAGCCCGAGTGTGAGTGCCAGCTCGAGTCCCGAACCCAGCGTCAGTTCCAGCCCGATTGTCAGTTCCAGTCCGAGTCCGAGTGTGAGTCCGGACGGCTTTGTTATGGGTAAGGTGACAGCCGTGAACGGGCAAATAATTACCCTAACCGTTGTCACACATGCGGCGGATTCGTCAGCAGCGTTAGAATCCGTTAAGACAATTATGGCAGACAATAATACCAGCATCACCATAAGCGGCAGCTTGAAGAGTGCGGCGATCACTGATATTGCTGTCGGTGATGTCATAACATCCACTTTAAAAGGAACGACAGCATTAAGAATCATCGACGACGGTCCGAATGTTAACCCCGATCCGAGCGCGTATATGGTATCGCCCTCACCCTCCGCCTCCGCCTCGCCCTCCCCCGCCGCATCATAAAAAGCGAGAGGGCGGTTTGCGGTGCGGCGTACCTCAAACCGTCCTCTTGAAAACAGCAAGAATTAAGTGTTTATATAATTGACTTATGCAATTTGTGGTAATATTATTAGGAGAAAGGAGATGATGCAATGCTTGCTATATTTAATCGAGCATGCGATTTGGTGGGATGGCTTGAGATTCAGGGCAATACGAGTTATATATTTGACCAAGATTGGAATTGGATCGCCTTTGCTGACGGAAGTGCTGTGTTTAGCACGAATACATCTCATTGGATCGGCGCATTTGTCAAGAATACATTTGTAGATAAACAAGGCAGACCCATAGCGTGGGTCGAGGGCTGCGAACCGGTGCCAAGCTTTGCGCCGATGAAGCCGATGAGCCCTGAAATACCGCGGAAGCTAAAGCACATATCTAAACCTTCAGCACCGGCAAAACCGGCGAGTCCGGCACTTGCACTGCATGAATGGTCTCAGCTCCAATGGAGCACCTGGCTTAACCAATTGAATTAGGGGACTGCCAATCAACAGTAAGCGAAGCGTCTGCCGAAAAGCAGGCGCTTTAAGTATGCGATAAAAGACCATGCCCGGATATCGATTATCTGAATTGTTGACCATTTATGCGCCGCATCATACAATATATAGGGTTTAAAATAAGGAGGCATCAGGATGAATCTTAAAAACAACGAAATTACGGTTGGCGAGGTTATTTCAAATCCGCAGGCGAATGCTCTGCTAAAAAGAGAATTTCCTGACGTAATGAATCCATTCATGCTGCAATTAGCCAAAAAGATGACAATCACGGAAATTCTCAATCTAGCCAAAGGCCGATACCCGCAAGAAAAGATTGATAGGGTTCTGGCAGAGCTTCAAGCCATTTAGCTCCAAGCAGTTCGCAATGCACGATTCCGCTGGTTTGAATTGGACGTTTATTTATAAACAACCCCTGTGGTTATCATAATCATAGGGGTTGCTGCCTGATGGGCCGATGTATTGCACTCTTTGACGGTATAGCGGCAGCTTTACAATAACTACATAGAGGATACAAAAAAAGTAAAAAAATATTGAAATATTTTGTAAACCATATATAATAATAGCAGGGTCTTTGTTGTGCAAATGACGAAATAATAGGATAATATAACAATAGATACATATATTGATAAATTCTGACATGGCGCTTTTGGATGGTAGATAAATGATTTTCGCGATACTATTTGCCGTGGCGTTAGCAAAAGTTAAAGGATATAAGCTGAAGCCTCTGCTTAAGGCCTACCCGTTGTATCCGTTCGCTTTTTTAACTGTTGTCCTATTGTATCTGCAGACCTGCGTGTTTCTGCATAACTATACGTGGATCAGGTACGCCGGATACATAAAAAGTGTTTATCTTGTTTCACTCGTCATTCCTTTTCTGGTTTATAAGCTGTACAAGCCCGGATTTATCGGAGCGACGCTTATAATTATCGGTTCTCTGCTGAATAAATTTGTGATTTGGCAAAACGGCGGCAAAATGCCTGTATTTGCGACGCTGTCTAAGCTGACAGGATATTACAGTGATGCGGCGATAAAAACAGCTGACAGTATCCATGTCATAGGCAGCCCGTCAACGAAGTTCAAGTTTCTGACAGACTGTATTGATATCGGTTACAGTGTATTAAGCATCGGCGATGTTTTTATACATATGTTTGTATTAATTATCCTATTTTATGTTATTAAGGAGTTGAGCGTTCGTCAGCCAAGTATCAATAAAAATTGATAGGGAATTTTTATGAGGGTTTTTGAAATTATTCTGTTTAAGCCGTAAGAGAATTAAGACGAGTTAGGATAAATAGGTGCGCAGATGAGAATATTAGGGATAATTATTTTTGAATATGTCCTGGGATACATATTACAAGGTTTCATATTCATCCTTGGAATCTATGCATATAGTCGTTTGAAAATCGAAATTAAAAAATTCGTATTAGCTAGCATTGTTTACATAATTATATCATTTGTTATGAGAATATTACCCATAAGCTTTGGAATACATACAATCCTTGACCTCATCTGTCTATTTGCAATTGCCGTTTTATTTTTAAAAATACCGGCTTTCGAATCAATTAAAGCTCTGTTAATAATTACGATTATCCTATTGATGACTGAATTCTCAACTGTTTTTATCATGACGAATATTATAGGACAAGCTCAATTCGATGCCATGATGAGTGATAGTTTATATAAAGCGATACTGAGTATTCCGGCAACAATATTCTTTTTATCAGTCATTTCTATTTCCTATTATATTATAGTTTGTAAAAAGAAAACGAGTGAAAAAGTTGGAAAAGACAGCCTATGAACTCTCTGAAAAAATTTCTTCATTACTAAATTATGATGATGAAAAGAGATCGGTTATTGAATATGGACTTGCTGCAATATTCCAAATGGCAGCCATCGTTATAATCATCTCGTTTATTGGTATTCTTTGCCGTGTTTTTTATGAAAGCATTATCATTTTCCTGGGCGTTGGAATTCTCAAAAAATCGACCGGCGGAGCACATTCTCAGACGATGTTCGGCTGCATGGTGATTAGCATATTTTCAATTTTATTCTTAGCATTGTTATCCAAATATGTATTCAATTTACCCATTGATATTTATATAAATATCAGCATTTCAATTGTTATATATTTGTTGTGTATAGCGGTATTTTACAGATTGGTCCCTGTAGATTGCGCTAATAAACGTATTACTAAACCAGAAAAGATAAATAGGCTAAGGCGGCAAAGCTTCATTATTCTGACGGTATATTTTATCCTAACTTTAATCTTAATATCATATGCTTCGGTACACGTCGGACTTTACAGTATTTTATTCAGTATTAGATTTGCGATGTTATGGCAAACGTTAATGTTAACAAGATTTGCCGCAAGTTTAATTAATGATATTGACTCAAAATTATTTGTAAAGGAGGGAAAAACATGAAAAAGACTATTTTTGCAATTATCTCGATTGTCGCTGTCTTCTTTGCCACAATAGTTGCTTCCTCTGCTTGCTTCTGGTACACATATCAACCGAAAGAACCAGAATGCCTTAGCGACAAATAGCCAACATTCAGAAAAGACTTGTGGAGTCACTTCGCAAGTCTTTTCTGAGTAATAATCTGCATTAGGAAATTAGATATGATAAATGACACAAGAAGTAACCAGATTAGATTAATGTTCCTTACACTCAAGATTCTTGCTTTATTTTTTACTGCCATTCCGATTTTTCAATATTTCTATAGCAGTTTTAAAAGTGCAGCCGGTCATTATTACGACAACTTAATTTCTATGTCAATCGGTCTGGCAATAACTTTCGTTGTGATGCTTCTCTGGGTATCACTAGCTAACAAACAAATAAAACGGACCGCTTTTCAGATCACAGAGATCGTCATTTTCTTTGCGGTGTTTATTTTTGCGATTTATGTCAGCGGAGCCAACGAGAGTTATTATAAATATCTGTTTCTATTCATTATTGTTACATACACAATTGAGTATGGAATGAAAACAGGCATCATCATCGGCGCTGTATCATCAGTTATCGTATTGTCATTTGATATTATTTACGGCGGTTTCGCGACCCTGAATACCTATTTTCAGGATGATCTGGCATTATCGGCGATGTTTGTTATCATTGCCTGGACTCTGGGCGTCTATGTAAAAATGGAGCACACACATATTGACCAGCTGACGGAATACGCGAACATAGATGGGCTGACGGGTCTGTATAACCACCGTTTCTTTCATAAATATCTGAGCGAGATATCCGAAAAGTGCTTGAAAGAAAAAAGAGCTCTGTCGCTCCTCATTTTCGATATTGATTATTTTAAAAATTATAATGACAATTATGGCCACCAAAAGGGCGATGAGCTGCTTAAGGATATGGCTGCTTTAATTAAGAACAATCTGAGGGCGAATGACGTGTTCTGCCGCTACGGCGGCGATGAATTCTGCGTGATATTGCCGGATACAACCAAAGAGATAGCCAGCGATGTCGCCCGGCGGCTGATGGAGCTTGTGAGCCAGCAGCATCTGGGTGCTCAGGAGCATGTGCCGAACGGCAGCTTAACGGTATCGGTCGGGGTTTCAGCCCTGGACAGCGATATCGATTCTTATACAATGCTCATCGAAAACGCGGATTCCGCCTTATACAGAGCGAAGTTCCTCCGCAGGAACAGAGTCGAAGTCTATTCATCGGTATTCGATCAGTTTAACGAGTTCGATAAAGACGAAACGATGGAAGAGAACCTGAAGTCTTTAAAGGCGCTGATCACTGTGATTAACTCCAGAGATACTTATACGTTCAAACACGTAGAACGCGTTGTCGACTATTGCCGGATTATGGCCGATTATCTTGATCTGCCCAAGGAACAGACGCGGTGCTTGATTTACAGCGCTTATCTGCATGACCTTGGTAAAATTAACATCTCGAAGGAAATCTTAATCACCGATAAAAAGCTCACAAATGAGGAATGGTCGGAGCTCAAAAGACATCCGGTGGACAGTGCCGATATCATCAGTCAGATTGATGGCTTCCAGGATACGATTCCGGTTGTATTGCAGCATCATGAAAAATATGACGGGTCCGGTTATCCAAATGGACTTGCCGGTGAGAACATCGTCTATCTCGCCCGCATATTGACAATTGTCGACAGCTTTGATGCCATGACGAACCATAGGCCTTACCAAAAGATCAAAACCTTCGCTGAAGCGTTTCAGGAGATTGAACGGTGTAAAGGAAGCCATTTTGATCCGTTATTATCAGATCAGTTTATCAATATGCTGAAATCACAATGACATAAACCGATATAAACATCATACAAGTGATAGGAACCCCGGGAATTAAAAGAGCAATCTTTTGAATCCTGGGGTTCTGCATAATTCATGAAATTATGAAATATGACGATAATCTATGGTGATACCAAAAACGCTTTTTGAGTATTAAGGAGGCGCCGTATGGATGGAATAGTATCGGGTTTAGCTTCGATTATCCCTATTATACCTGACCAGAGCATTATTACCGACAAAAACGGCGCAAATAAGCCTCCTGTGGAAATAATGCCCCTGCCGGAAAACAGCTTTTTGTCAGACAACGCAACAGCGGAGATGCTGAATAATCCCTTTACACTCAGCCTTGATATAAAAGGCCATAACAGTGCCGATGCGTACGGCGGGAGAGTTGGCACAAACGGAACGCAAGCAGCCAGACCGGTGATAACAGATGACCCTGCAACGGACGTATTGCTCAGCCAGGCGTATACGCTCAGCCTCGGAAATGAAGAGGATACACCGATTGCAGTTGACATAGCACGGGAAATGTCTCGTATGAGGAATTACGAGATGATTGGAAAAAACGGCGCCCATCAGGCATACCGCATTAACCCGGAGACAGGCGCCGCCGAACATATCGCAGCGCGGTTTCAAGGTAACACCTCGGCTGAGCTCATCAGCGAAAAAGTCAGGAGCCTGCTGTCACAGACTGGCGGTATGCAGCAGGATGAGACCATCGTTCAGGCAGCAGCGCAGAACGGTGAAATAAATACGGTGCTGCCGGAGGGAACCTTCAATAGCTTGCCGGTTCCAGACGGCGAAGCTTTGGCAGGCACCGGCTTATTACCTGCGGCAGCGAGCAATAGGCAGGGTGAACCAATTTTAGCCGAGCTGGCATCAGTGCCGCTGTCGGCATCCGACATCGAGGCTATATTGACGCTTGAGCCTGACCTTCAGGAAGCCTTGCTGAATATGCTGAGCAAAGCCGATATCAGCATTTCAGGCAAGCCCGCAGACACTATTTCTCCGGCGGCTGAAACGGCTCGTGTGATCAATCCACAAAGTACGCCCGACACTGCCGCCGCCCTTAAATCC
>DBTM01000039.1:59733-70081 GCA_002307055.1 Clostridiales bacterium UBA1316 | reverse complement strand
AAAAGTACCCCCGACACTGCCGCCGCCATTAAATCCATACTGCCCAATACGGATATTTTGATTTCTTCTCAGCCGGGCATCATCCAGCAGTCTGAAAATGATATTACAGGGCTGCTGAAGGCTCCTGAATTAAAGCAAATAACAGTACCCGTCGATGTCTCCGCAGGAACTATCTCACCGGCAGCTATTTCCCCGAAGGCTATCCCCCCGGAGACTGTCTTCGCCGAGACTATCTACGCCGAGGCTGCAATTGCCAATCGGACAATAGAGGCCCTAATAGGCGAGAGAGTGCAGGGGCCATTAACGCGCGGCAATATGCTGCCTGACAGTATATTATCAGGCAATATGGCTAATCTCCAGAAAGTGAATGAATTACCATATGCCTTCTATATCTTCGGTAATGTGAGCGCAGAGGATAAGCACCAAGCTGACGATGACGCCGATATCACTATAACGGAAGAATCAAACGAGGAGAAGAAACAATCCGCGGCGCTCATCAGAATCTCTGAGGCTGTAAAAATGGCTTCTGTACTGCACAATATTTATTACGGCGGAAGCGGCCGCTTCCCGCAGGAAACGCCGTGGTATGCCCCTTATATCAGATATGCTGTTAAAAACGGAATTATTGAAGACGATGAATTTACCGGCTGCAATGCATTCGCTTCACGCGCCGAAGTAGCTTACATATTCTCTCACTGCGTCCCTCTGGCGGAATTCCCCAGCATTAACTATGTACCCGATATCGCTGACATCTCTGAAGCCGCCGGTTACGGCGAGAGCATCTACCTGCTGTACAGAGCCGGTGTCCTGACAGGCGATTTTAATCCTGAAAGCACGATCACCCGTTCAGAAGCCGCCGCCATCATCGGCCGCATCGCAACACCCGGCGACAGAAAAAGGATTTAAAAATGCATAAATATAAAGCCATCCGGCGCTGACAGCGCCGGATGGCTTTAAGTGTTCAAAAATTCGGCTGATTATTTAATCAGCCGATTATAAATCGCTTTTACGGCGGCTTCGCTGTGTTCGTTTTTTACGCCGATGATGATGTTGTTTTGAGACGCGCCTTGGCAGACGACGATGATGTTGATGTTTTCCTGAGAGATGGTACCGCATATTTTAGCAAGGATGCCGATGTGGTTATTCATGTTCTCACCGACGGTTGCGATTAGAGCGATGCCATGCCTAATGTCGAGCTCATCAACACATAGTTCATTTTTTAATCGATTAACCACTTGAGTAAGCTTATCGGCGCTGAGCTGCTCTTCTCTGATGACGAGCGAAAGGCTGTCGACGCTTGTCGGTATATGCTCGATTAAAACCTTCTCGTCATAGAATATATCAATGACATTTTTGAAAAATCCAAGCTCCTTATTCATCAGCTGCTTATACAGTGTGATAATACAAAAATTTTTTGTACTGGCAACGCCGGTTATGAGACGGTCTTGGGTGTTTTTACCGGTGATATAGGTCCCTTCCGCTTTGGTATTATTCGTATTCAGAAGATGGATTGGAATATTCGCCCGCTCCACTGGGATTAAGGTTTCATCCTGAAGGACATTGAAGCCTGTGTAGGATAATTCCCGCATCTCCCTGTATGTTATGAAATTTATCGGCTTTGGATTATTTACAATTCTGGGATCAGCGGAATAAACGTAATCAACATCGGTATAATTTTCATAAATATCGGCTTTGACAGCAGCGGCTATAATCGCGCCGGTAATATCGGAGCCGCCGCGGGGAAAAGTGATGACCTTACCTGTTTCCGTAAAGCCGAAGAATCCCGGAAAGACAATTGTTTCGCTGGAATCTCTTAATTTTGCCAGGTTCAAAAATGTTTTTTCAAGCACTATGGTGTTTCCATATACATCAGACAACAGCATACCCGCGTCTCTGGGATTGACATATACCGCGTTAATGCCTCTTTTTCTCATGCAGGCTGCGATGAGCTTGGCGGAATTATCTTCGCCGGCGGCTTTCATGCTGTCCATGAATTCGTGTTCAGCTAAATTATCGGCTTTTGAGCGAGACAATAAATCCGTTTCGATTTCATCAATAATACCTGTGCCTAAATCAAATCCTTCGGCTATATTCCGATATATCCCTATAATTCGTTTGATGATAATATCGACCGGCTGACGGCGGAGCTTTAAAGCGGCACATTCAATCAGCAAATCCGTAATTTTTATATCGTCCGGCTTAGATTTGCCGGGAGCAGAGACAACAATAATTTTTCTGTCGGTATCCTCCTGTACAATACGGCACACTTTTTCCACCTGTGCCGCATTTGAGAGTGACGAACCGCCGAACTTGCATACTTTCATTTCTAAAAGTCTCCTCTGAAAACAATATCTTTTTATTTTAACATAGTAATCAGGAGACAACAACAGCGGGGCGCATGGAAATCAGAATACGTCGAGATGAACAAAAAAATCTCCTGTTTTGAACTGAAAACAGGAGACTTTATAGTGTTTGCTTTAATACGGCGGGTTATGCCAGCGTATCTACTGTCGAAGATGTCGTGGTGTCATCAGCTTTTGAAGCCCAATACGCTTCCATTGCGGAAGCGACAGTTGTCGTGTTGAAAACGCCTGACATTTGGTATTTATCGCTGGTGTCCGTGTCAAACATCTGCGATATCAGCGATGAATTTGTTTCCTGCATCAGTGAGCTCATGAGCATTGAATTTGAAGAGGCTGGTTCGGCGGACATAATTGAACCAAGCAGAGAGGTATCGGAGCTCGTACTGCTAGACTCCAGCTCGTCTAAACCCAAGCCGTCATTCGTAAGCAGCGCGGCTTGCTCGCTGGAGCTTAACGAATTATCTCCGTCTGTATCATAGGTATCCATAAGGTCAGACGTACTGATCTCGTCACCTGTCAACTCTTCGTATTTTGAAACGTAACTGGATAGCTCACTGCTGCTCCATGATTTGTCTTTATTCGAATCCAGGTTTTTAAGAAGACTGGAAGAGACAAGAGACGAAGCGCTTGTCGATGAGGAATAACTGCTGCTGTAACTCGAGAGCAGACTGCTGATTGAACTAATTGACATTTTAGAACGCCAGCTTTCCTTCACACAATAAAACTGTTTTACATGAGAACATTCCTTATCTTTAATATCGGTATTTTAACACCGATCAACAGCTCCAATATATAAAATTTTTGTAAACAAAGTGTGAACAAAAAGACAGCGCGGAAATGGGCACCGAAGAAGGCGCCCCATTAATAGTGTGCAATTTTGTATAAAGTATCGTTCGGCGGCTTTACATTTTATCAGGCGCCGTCACGCCGAGGATGGTCAGGCAGTTTTTAATGACGATACGGACGGTGTCTGCCAGCTTCAGGCGGGCGGACAGGACGGCGGCTGCTTCGCCCTTTATTCTGCAGGCGTTGTAAAACCTGTGAAAACGGGCGGCAAGCTCGATGACATAACGATTGATGCGGGATGGGTCATAATCGCGCGCAGCCAGCTTGATCTCCTCCGGGAGAAGTGAAAGCTGCCGGATGAGGTCGCGCTCTGTGTCCGAGGAAAGAACAAACATATCAATGGTACTGACGGCGGCTATATCATAACCCTCGGTTTTAAGTGCCGCAATCAGGCTGCATATCCGCGCGTGCGCGTATTGAACGTAATAAACGGGGTTTTCGCTGTCCTGACGGACGGCGAGCCCCAAATCGAATTCGAGGTGTGTGTCCGGCTTTCCGCTGAAAGCAAAGCGGCAGGCATCGACGGAGATCTCATCGAGCAGATCACTCAAGGTCAGCGCCTTCCCGGTCCTCTTGGAGACCTTGACTGTTTCGCCGTCTCTGACGAGGCGCACCATTTGATATATGAGGAAGTGCAGCTTGTCCGGATTAATACCGAGCGCCGGTGAGGTCATGGTCGAATTAAAACGGATGGCATGCCCGTGGTGGTCGGCGCCCCAAATGTCGATGACCCGGTCAAAACCGCGGTCGATAAATTTATTGCGGTGATAGGCGATATCAACGGCATAATAGGTGTAAAAACCGTTCGCGCGGAGGAGGACCTCGTCCTTGTCGGCGCCGAACTCCTTGTTTTTGAGCCAGATGGCCCCGTCCTTTTCATAGGTGTAGCCGTTTGCGGTGAGCAGCTTGACCGTCTCGGCGACAGCGCCGCTCTGATGGAGCTCACTTTCCAAGAACCATCTGTCAAAACAGATGCCGTAACGCGCCAGATGCTTTTTCATCAGCGCGACATTATACGGCAGGCCGAAGGCGACGAAGGCTTTGACGCGTTCATCCGAAGCCATTGCTATATACTTATCACCGTCGCGGTCTATAATCAGCGCCGCGAGCGCGCCGATGTCATCCCCGTGATAGCCGTTTTCGGGGAACTCATAATTCTCCTCACCGAGGAAGTGCTGCATGTAACGCGCTTCGATCGATTTCCCGAAGAGTTCAACTTGATTACCCGCGTCATTGACATAAAATTCACGCCAGACAGTGTAACCTGCTTTTTCGAGCACAGATGCCAATGTATCACCAAGGACACCGCCTCTGGCGTTGCCGATTGTCATCGGGCCTGTCGGGTTAGCCGAAATAAATTCGACCATGACACGCGCGCCGCAGCCGATATTGGAAGACCCGTATGCGGCCCCTTCTGATTCGATCGAGCCGAGCACATCAATAAACCATTTGTCGGATAAGAAGAAATTGATGAAGCCGGGTCCTGCGATTTCATATCTGCTGAAATAGCTGCCGTCGAGATTCAAGTGCCCGGCGATGGCTTCGGCAATTTTGCGCGGTGATAGCTTCATATCACGGGCGGCGGCGAGAGCGTGCGTTGCCGCATAGTCACCGTTAGCCGTGTCTCTGGGTATTTCTATTGTACCGCTTAAAATAAACCCTGACGGTAGTGAACCCGCCAAGACAGCATTATTATAAGCGCTATTAATAAGCTCGTCTATCTGGAGCTTAGCCGAGTCTATAAGATTTGCCACGTAAACCCCCCATTTTGCTGCATAGCATTGTATAGTAGCTGTACCTTAATTACGGAAATCGATGTTTTGCTCCGAAAAAGGTGACGCTGCGATCTTGACATCGCTGTATCTAATGTCATAATTCTCTTTGGCAGCCAAATTCATATTGATATTCGCGAACGTATCTTTCACATTGATTTTCAATGAATTGCGGCTCATGACAATATTGTCCACATCGATAGCGTAATGAATTTCGAGATCGCCGCCGTCTTCATTCAGTGCCTGTGTGATACTTTGCGTATCAATGCCCATCGTTAAAGAGCCGTAATTGGTTTCGTAGACAAAATGGTGTTTTCGGCCTTCGGTAAAGATCATTTCACCGATGAGTCCGCCCGCACGTGTCAGGACGACATGAGCCGGTTCAACGACAAATGAAGTCTTCATTCCGGCATAATCGGATCCGGTCAGAGCGCTCTCCAAGTAGCTGAATTCCGCAATACCGTTAACAATCGTATATTCACCATCCGTGACAAGCTCGAAACTCTCTTCGTCGGAATATTGTGCTGTCTGAAAGTTTTTTATTGAGATTAAAACATTTTTCATATAAGCCATTCCTTATGAAAGATTTGTCTTTCATACATATCAGATATCGGCAAAATCCGCAAGCTTAAGCATGGCGCGCTTACCGCCTGCAGAGGATTTGGTTCCCGTTTACTTGGGCACATTGATTAATAAAAAAATATCTTACTTATGATATGCTATAATAAATAATAAAACAAGTCAAAAATTATAATAACAGTGGAATTTCAAAAAGTAATTTGCTATACTATATAGACAAAGAATTGAGAAGCTGGGAGGGCCAAAATGAATATTGAACTGACAGACAAGGAATTAAGGCGTCTTCTGGATATGGTTTATATAGGGAACTGGATTTTAAATTCCACACGCGGCACCGACCGCATCGAAGATTACGACCAGGTCGAAAGCATAATTTTGGCTAACTGCGCCAAAGCTGGGATGAACGCGCTTTTTGAAATCAAAGAAGGTCGTGTGATACCCTCGGCAGCCTTTGAAAACGGCGGCATTCACGAAGCTATCGCCGATTACGAGGACACCGTCTTTTTTGAGATCCTGGCTGAGGAGCTGGCGCGACGAGACATGGATTTTGAACCGATCGGCCCGGAAAATTTCACCGAACTCACGAGCCGCATTGACGAATATATTGAGGAATTCGAGCAAAACGGCATGGATAATATATCATTGAACAAGTAAAATGACAATAAAAACGAAGAGGCGGATGACGAAATGTCATCCGCTTGCTTGTCAATTCGGCTTTATCGGCTTATACTGGTTTTAATATTTAACAGCTTTGAAGGGGTACCGATATGCGCAGGACAGAAGTGAAAATTATAAAGTTGAATCCGCAAGCCGTTATTCCGGCATATGGGTCATCGTGCGCGGCGGGTGCGGACCTGTATGCCTGCCTGGAGGACACTGTGACAATAGCGCCCGGAAAAACGCTTATGATTCCGACGGGACTGGCCCTTGAGATTCCGGAAAATTATGCGGGCCTTGTTTATGCCCGCAGCGGACTTGCCTCAAAAAAAGGATTGGCTCCCGCTAACAAGGTCGGGGTTATCGACAGCGATTACAGAGGTGAGCTGATTATAGCGCTGTTCAACCACGGCACCCAAGTGCAAACAGTTTCACCGGGCGAACGGATCGCCCAGCTGGTTATTACGCCTGTTTTAGCCTGCGATTTTATTGAAACCCAAACGCTCAGCGACACAGCCCGCGGCAGCGGCGGCTTCGGCTCAACGGGAAATAAATAAATATCGTCCTCTCTAGTTACGCCTTTATCTTTCGATAATAGAAGTATGTCAAAATATCGGAGGGTTAAATATGACTTGGAAAGACAGCTTGGCTATTGGCGTACCGGCGCTTGATAAACAGCACAGAGAACTGTGTGATCAGGTGGATAAGCTTTTTGACGCGTGTTCACACGGAAAAGGAGCGGACGAAGTAAAAAGAATTCTCGATTTTCTCGCTTCGTATACAGTCAGGCATTTTGCCGACGAGGAAGCGTTTCAGCAGAAAATTAAGTATCCTAAATATCTGCAGCACAAAGCCAAGCATACCGACTTCCTGAATCAGGTGACAAAACTGAAGAAGGAAGCAACGGAAAACGGTGTGAACATCGCCATGGTGATTAAGATAAACCAGACGATTTCAACCTGGCTTGTTGAGCATATCAAGGCAACCGACAGCGACCTTAAAAACTATATATAAACAAAACACAAATACTAAATTATAGCTGAGACCGTCGACAAAAGAGGCGGACTCGGCTATAATGACGTATATGACTATTTACAGCATACGATTGTTCGTGCATTTGAAAGGAGCCCTTGTATATGTCAGCTTTAGACGAAATTAAACTTGAATCGCAAAACCTGGCCAGCGAGCTGTGCGAGGCAGCTCACTTGACAAAAGGACAGATTGTAATTGTCGGCTGCTCTTCAAGTGAAATCGGAGGGCACCGCGTCGGCAGCTTCTCCAGCCCCGAAATCGGGCAGGCTGTCTTTGATGGGATTTACGCGGTTCTGAAGGAAAAAGGTATTTATCTGGCCGCGCAGTGCTGCGAGCATTTGAACAGGGCTGTCATTATTGAGCGCGAGGCAGTTAAAATTAAAGACGATGATATTGTCAATGTCGTACCGCAGCCGAAGGCAGGCGGCTCGTTTGCAACCGCCGCGTATCACGGCCTGATTGACCCCGTCGCCGTCGAGGAGATCCGCGCCGACGCCGGTCTCGATATCGGCGGCACACTCATTGGCATGCACCTGAAAAAGGTAGCCGTGCCGCTCCGCCTCGCCACAGCTCATATCGGAAAAGCCTCGGTAAATGCCGCCCGCACCCGCCCCAAATTCATCGGCGGGGTAAGAGCTGCGTATGATGAGAGGCTGCTGTAAAAGCATTTCTGTTTGTTACTCTGGGTCTGTCTGCTGAAGCTGCTCCTCGACGTTGCGGCCGCCGTACATAAGGCGGACGACGACGACTGTTTAAAGCGCTTCAATCGGCAGATAAAACGCCAGGTAGTTATCAATATGCAGAACCCGAAGACCTTTGCTGCGCCACGGCTCTTTTTGATAGAGCTGATGGCGCAGCGGCATTTGTTTCAATTTTGCAGCCGCGTCCATAATGCGTCGTGTCTGCTTTTTTGCAGTTGCGGGTTCCAGCAGGGAAAATGCGATATACTCATAGATTCCACGCAGGTTGTGTGTTCCGCCTGTTGCGTGTAAACCAGCTTCCAGTCGCTCATATGCCGTTATCCTTATGCATCCTGTCCGCAACGCTGTCCGCTGAAGAAACCTGGCCTGATGTAAGATCAGCCAAGCCTTTCTCAAGTTCTGTGTTAAATTGCTCTTCGCTCAGCGAGCCCGCAGATAACGGTTTATGAGCCGGGAGCTTCATTTCAAAGGGAAGTCCCCGCTGCAATACGACCTGTAGCAGAAAAATTCCGATTGCACTGGACATTGGAATGCCAAGCTGTTCCAGTACTTTTTCGGCTTGCATTTTTATCTCGGGGTCGACACGGGCTCGCGAAGCGGACTGTGTCGTCCTTTTCGTTCAGCTAATGGGTTTATTACCTAAATATCAAAAAGTATGCCAGTACGATAATACCCAGTACAATCCGGTACCAGCCGAAGACTTTAAAGTCGTGCTTTTTGACGTAATTCATCAGAAAGCGGATGGAGAGGAGAGAGACGATGAAGGCGACGAGTGTGCCGGTGAGCAAGACGGCGGCTTCGAGTCCGGTGAAATGGAAACCGAATTTGTAGAGCTTAATCAGGCTTTCGCCTACCATGACCGGGATGGAAAGAAAGAAGGTGAATTCGGCGGCAATGGGCCTTGAGGCACCTAAAAGCATCGCGCCGATAATCGTAATACCCGATCGGGACGTGCCCGGTATCAGAGAAAGCACCTGAAAAAGACCGATGAACAGAGCGGTTTTATAATCGAGCTTCTGCAGCTGATCGAGACTCGCTGCTTTAGTTTTGTTAGCGTTTTCGATAATTATAAAAATGATACCGTAAAAAATCAGCGCTGCGGCGATGGTAACTGCCTTTGTGGTCGGCGTGCCGGCGATAAACGCGTCAACCTTATCGTTGAACAAGACTCCAAAGACAGCACCGGGGATACACGCGATGATGATTTTGCCCCACAGATTGTATGTAGACCGTTTTTCGACGGCTGTTTTCTTTGAACTGAACGGAATCAGTTTGTGCCAGAAGAGAACAACGACCGCAAGGATGGCGCCAAGCTGTATGACATAAAGGAAAACACTGTAGAATTCTTGAGATTCCTTCAGTTTGAGAAATTCATCAACAAGCAGGAGATGCCCCGTGCTGCTGATGGGCAGCCACTCGGTGATACCTTCAATAACGCCTAAAATGATTGCTTTAATAATTTCAAAAAAACTGGATATCAGAAGCATATGAATTCTCCCATAATTTCATTTGGAATTTTTCTGCCCTTATGTTACCACTTTTTATAAACACTGTACAGCGCGTTTTTATATCGAAACGCGCCGGCGTTTTATATCGAAACGCGCGAAAAAAGCTGCCCCAAACCGGACTAAACCGATTTGGGACAGCTTTTTTATATTTTGTTAACCTAAACCTGCTTGGCGGTGCTGATCTTGATGCCGGGGCCCATCGTGGAGGCTGTGACGCAGCTCTTGATGTATTGGCCTTTGGCGGCAGACGGCTTGGCTCGGACGACGGCGTTGATAAGCGCCGTGTAGTTGTCGACAAGCTTTTCAACACCGAAGGAGACCTTGCCGATGGGGCAGTGAATGATGTTTGTTTTATCAAGGCGGTATTCAATCTTACCGGCTTTGATCTCGTTGATGGCCTGGGCCAGATTCGGTGTTACCGTACCGGCTTTCGGCGTCGGCATGAGACCTTTGGGGCCGAGGATTTTACCGAGACGTCCGACGATACCCATCATATCGGGTGTGGCCACGACGACGTCGTAATCGAAGAAGTTTTCCTTTTGAATTTTCTCGACCATGTCCTGTGCGCCGACATAATCGGCACCGGCGGCGAGCGCTTCCTGCTGACGTTCTTCTTTGCAGAAGACAAGCACCTTGCGGGTTTTGCCTGTGCCGTGCGGCAACACGATTGCGCCGCGAACCTGCTGGTCGGCATGGCGGGAGTCGACGCCGAGCTTGATGTGGAGCTCGACGGTCTCGTCGAACTTGGCTTTTGACGTTTTGATGACAAGATCGAAAGCGTCGGGTGAATCGTATTGCACGGATCTGTCAACGAGCTTTACGCTCTCTTTGTAATTCTTTCCTCTAAACATTGTTTAGCCCTCCAATACGACGATGCCCATGCTGCGGGC
>DBTM01000039.1:54874-59413 GCA_002307055.1 Clostridiales bacterium UBA1316 | reverse complement strand
GGCATTTTCATCTCGGCGATCTTGCGGATATCATCCTTGGAGATTTTTGCCACCTTGTCGCGCTGGGGGACACCGGAGCCTGATTCGATCCCGCAGGTCTTCTTAAGAAGGTCGGCAACGGGAGGGGTTTTTGTTACGAAAGTGAAGCTTCTGTCGGAATATACGGTGATAACGACCGGAATCGTCATGCCGAGATCATTTTTTGTGCGCTCATTGAATTCTTTGGTGAATAGACCAATGTTGACGCCCTGCTGGCCAAGCGCCGGGCCTACCGGAGGAGCCGGTGTTGCTTTGCCGGCGGGAATTTGTAGTTTGACAAGTCCTGTTACTTTTAGTGCCACTGTGTGAGCACCTCCTATATAAGATGTGGTGATGCAAAGTCTGATGCTCTGCATCTTGGCGGAGCAAAGCCAATTTCACTTCGCTATTTGGCTGAGAAATGCTTAGCCTGGCTCCTCCCACTTTGCCGGCCGGAGGCCGACATGCCGGGTTTCATACCGGCATAAAAAACGCTTTGACGTTAATGTTCGATTAATTGAGAAGTTATTTGACGGCTTCGACCTGGTCAAAATCGAGATCGACAGGCGTTTCGCGCCCGAACATGGACACGATGACGCGCACTCTGCTCTTATCGGTTTCGATCTCTTCAACGGTGCCGAGAAAGCCGACAAGCGGGCCGTCAATGACCTTGACGGTACCACCGACCTCATAACCCACGATGATCTCGTGCTTCTCTATGCCGAGGGACAGAATCTCTTCCTCCGTCAAAGGAACCGCTTTGTTTGCCGAGCCGACAAAACCAGTCACGCCGCGCACATTGCGGACAAGATGCCAGCTTTCATCGGTCATGATCATTTTGATGAGGACATAACCGGGAAAGGTCTTCCTCTCAATCGTCCTGGCCTGTGAGTCGTGGATTTCGGTGACAGTTTCCATCGGAATTTTGACCTCTAGGATCAGGTCCTGCATTTTTCTGTTTTCAGCGGCCTTTTCAATGGTTGCCGCAACGGCATTTTCATAGCCGGAGTAAGTGTGAACGACATACCATTTAACTTCCTCTGACATAACGGTTACCTACCCCCGAGTTGAATGAGCGTATCGACAACTGTAATTCCAACCTTGTCGACGACCCAAACGACGGCGCTCGACGCGATGATAATAGCCAGAGCAATCAGCGTATTGTTGATGATCTGCTTTTTCGTCGGCCAAACGACCTTCTTCAGCTCGCTCCTCATTTCCCGGAACCATTTGAGTATGGGGTTCTTACGCTTTTTCTTTTCTTTTGGTTCTTTTTTGTCTTTTTTACCATCAGGCAGTTTAACATTCGGCTGGTCCAGCTTTTCTTCTGACATTAAAAACACGTCCTTTCCATTTGATGTACGGTCATTTTGTCTCGCTGTGGACTGTGTGTTTGCGGCAGAAGCGACAATATTTGTTTAATTCCAGCTTTTCCGGGGTGTTCTTCTTGTTCTTGTTCGTCATGTAGTTTCGCTGTTTGCATTCGTTGCATCGAAGAACAATTTTTACGCGCATTGCGGCACCTCCATTTATGTTGCCTCCCTGCTTTGTATTGACAGATCTGAGATTATAATCGTGAAACAATATGGCGGCGGCAGAACAAGTCGCAGACTTGTTAAGACAATCCGAAGGATTGTTTGAATACGAAAAATAAACCCATCTGCCGACAGGTAAAGTGAGTATATCACAGAGAATATTAGAAGGTCAACTATTTCTTTCGATTTCTTTTTGCTATAATGAACTTATTCAGTTATTTTTGACAATACATGGTTCAAACGTCCATGTTATAGTGATGCTCGGAAGGAGGATCGATATGGACATTGAACAAAGCATCTACGAAGCGGCTTTGTATATCTACAGCGCGTATGATCAGCCGCTGACTATCGCGGATATAGCGGCGCAGGTCTATCTGTCGCCATCCTATTTTTCCGCACTGTTCCGGATATTAACAGGGTATACAGTAAAAAATTACTTAAACCGCTACCGGCTTTTCCGCGCGGCATCGGACTTGATCTGCAGCAAGAAACCGATTGTCGAAATTGCCTATGTCAACGGGTTTTCATCGCAGCAAGCATTCACGAAGAGTTTTTCGCAGATGTACGGCACTGCGCCGGCGCAATACCGAATGCAATGCCCGCCGCTTGATCCTTTCCCTCCGGATTACATATGGAAGGAACGAAAACCAAATATGGAACTCATAGAATGCTTCGAAAACGTGAAATTCATGCACAGAGAGGCATATACCGTGATCGGCGTAGAGGTTGACATAAACATGAATATTGAACACGGCACTGACCCGATCAGCAGCGCATGGGATTTGTGGAATAGTGAAAACCTGTCGCAGATGATAACTGATCAAGCGGCGCAGGGCGTCACATTTGGCATCACACACAGCGTAACAGCAGATAATACCGGGAAATATATCACCTGTACGGAAGTAAATACGCTCGATAATTTGCCGATTGGATTGATAGGGCGTCGGTTTGGGGGTAGTGAGGTTGCCGTCTTTAGTACCACGCTTGCGATTATATGGACCGGAGAATTTTGGCGCACTTTCTATACAAAATGGCTGCCGCAGTCAATTTATAACCTGCCTGACGTTTCTCTGCCCGCACATATTTGTACCTTTGATAAATACCCGCCGATAGAAGTGTACGGCAATGACTGGAAAGACGAGCAATCACTTATGCAGATTTATGTACCTGTTGTCAAAAAGCAATAGCTCAAGTGCAAAAAAGTTGACGTCTCAGCGTCAACTTTTTGCACTTCAAGGATGTTCATTAATGCTTTGATGTTTTAAAAGACCATTTCAAGCGCGTGCCGTCCTCAATGGTGGATTCTTCATAGCGGCCATTGCTGGCACTGTTGACAATATTCCGCCAAAAGTGCTGGGCGATTGTATTATTCATTGAAGTATCAATCGTCCAATTACCTTTATGCAAGGAGAACATTCGGTCCATTAATGCTTTGCCAACGCCTGAATTTCGGTATTTCTTCAAAATAAAAAATTCTGCCACCTCAAATGCGGCCGTGTCTGCTTCAGTATTTTTTATTAAGGAAAATCCGGCTAAATGACCGTCGGCCGTTATGATGTAAGGAAATCGCCCTTGTTCAGTCCAATAATAATCCAGATATTTGTAACCGTATAATCCAGCCTCGTTTAATTCCAAATTATCAATGATGCTCAAGTCATGAAAATATATTTCCAGCATGTTTCGCAATATATGTTTTTTTTCGTAGGGTACAATAAAAATATCGATATTCATACTTCAAGTCCTCTTCGCAGTACATCGTATTCAGCAGTCAAACCTGCAGGCTGATAATATCATTTGTGCGTAATAAATACAATAATTATATAAAGCTGTTTTGCAGACCATTTTGCGGAGAGCTGCGATTGACACTTGACACGATTTTAGCTTAGTGTTAGCATAAAAAGATTATATAGTACTTATTTTTAAGGGTTAATAGGGAGGGCCGTCATGGGGAATCAGCTGGTCATCGTTCTGGACTTTGGGGGACAATATAAAGAGCTCATCGCGCGCCGTGTCAGAGAGTGCAATGTCTGCTCAGTGATCAAGCCTGGGGATATGGCGCTGGAGGATATCCGGGCACTTGACCCAATCGGCATTATCCTCACCGGGGGCCCTGACAGCGTTTATTGCGACGGTTCTCCCAAGTGCGACCCGAAGCTGTTTAATATGGGTATACCGGTTTTCGGCATCTGCTACGGTCTGCAGCTTGTCGTCTACTCCATGGGCGGGGCGGTCAAGCCGTGCTCTGTCAGTGAATACGGACGGACGAAGGTGACGGTTGACCCGTCATCGCTGATTTTCAAAGGGCTGGAAAAAAACCAAATCGGGCTGATGAGCCATACCGATCAGGTCCATACACTGCCGGAGGGGTTTGTGTCCGTCGCGTCAAGCGGCAGCTGCCCGAACGCGGCAATTGCCAATACGAAAAAACGCCTGTACGGTACGCAGTTCCACCCAGAGGTGGAGAATACGCCGAACGGGACGCAGATAATCCGCAATTTTCTTTACGAGGTCTGCTCCGCTGCGGGAGATTATGATATTCACGATTATGAAACACGAATGATCCGCGAAATACGCGCGCATGTCGGTACCGAGCATGTCATTCTCGGGCTCTCCGGCGGTGTCGATTCCTCCGTCTGCGCGGCGTTGTTAGCCAAAGCCATCCCCGGTCAGCTCCACTGCATTTTTGTCGACCACGGGCTGATGCGTAAGGACGAGGGCGACCAGGTTGAGAAAGCCTTTTCAAACCGTGAGCTCCAATTAATCCGGGTGAATGCCGAGAAGCGTTTTTTAACACTCTTAAAGGGCGTCGAGGACCCCGAGAAAAAAAGAAAAATCATCGGCACCGAGTTTGTCCGCGTTTTTGAGGATGAAGCCAAAAAGCTCGGGAAAATTCACTTTTTAGCCCAGGGCACCATTTATCCCGACGTCATTGAATCCGGCGTCAATTCTGCCGTTATAAAAAGCCACCACAACGTCGGCGGCCTGC
>DBTM01000039.1:0-54628 GCA_002307055.1 Clostridiales bacterium UBA1316 | reverse complement strand
CACCACAACGTCGGCGGCCTGCCGAAGGATATGAGCTTTACGGACCTCATCGAACCGCTGCGCGGCTTATTTAAAGACGAGGTGCGCGCCTTAGGCCGTCAGCTCGGCTTGCCGAAGGATTTAGTCGAGCGCCAGCCGTTTCCCGGCCCCGGCCTCGCTGTCCGCGTCATCGGCGAGATTACCAAGGACAAGCTCGATATGCTGCGCGAGGCTGACGCCATATTCAGGCATGAAATGAAACGCTCCAAGCTCAAAGCCGACCAATATTTCGCCGTCCTGACCAACACCCGTTCCGTCGGCGTCATGGGTGACTTCCGTACCCACGGCTACACCATTGCCCTCCGCGCCGTCAAAACCACCGACTTCATGACCTGCCAGGTCGTCCCTATCTCCTACAACCTCCTCGGCCGCACCGCCACAAGAATCGTCAACGAAGTCAAAGGCGTCAGCCGCGTCGTGTACGATATCACAGGAAAGCCGCCAGCGACGATTGAGTGGGAATAAGTAAAGAGCCCGGAAAAGCATTGCAAATGCTGGACTTTATTCCGACGGTATCACTGTTTGATAGCAGTTTGATAGCAGGTGAAAAACCAGGAGCGCCTTATTTATTACCCGCTTGCAAGTGGTTTGCGGGAAGTAGGTATCTCACCTGAACCAATCCTATATTTATGAGCCAAACGGCTCTGCTGATTTTCTGTAAAGAAGTCAGCAGAGCCGTTTTTATTTTTTGAGTTTTTTGACCAGCATGTCGCTCAATTCCTGAGAAGGAACCTTGACCCACTTTTGCGCGGTATCGAATTCGGGATATCTGTACCGCCATTGGTCGTATTCATCTTTCGTGATTTCCCCGGTTTCCAACTTTGCAGCCGTCTGTCGCCAGGAATCAAGCATCGTAAACATAGCCGCATAGGTTGTACCCCTGTGCTTATCAAGCCGCAGACACACTTCTCCATCGATTTCACCGACCTTGAGGCCATAGAGATCTTCAAGAGCAAACAGCGTGTGCATCAAACCGATGTCACTGTCGATGTTAGGCAGATCGAGTGCCTGGGGCGAGACTTCCAGAATATCGGCTAACTTGTTGGTTAAATCAGCCTTTGGTGTGCGGGTGCCGGATTCGTACTGCGCCATGCGGACATCGGCGGCTTTTTCCGGGAACCCCGCCAAAATACCAAGATATTTTTGTGTCATACCGCGCAGATTGCGGATGAAATGGATTCGCTCACCAATCGCCATAACAGCCATCTCCATTCAGATTTGTCGTTGCAGATAGTATAGCATATTTGTTTAGTGAAATTCAAGATAAACTAAGCATAAAAGTTTAATTATTTTCCGGATAGCCATTGACTTTAACAAATAAGTTTAATATAATCGAAAATACTAAGCAAATAAGTTTAGTTAAACCAGAAAGGGGGCGAAATCAGAATGGCAGGACAGATGTTTATGCGAGTGGCCGAGGTCGCACACGAACTGGGGGTCTCGGAGCCCTATGCGTACAAGCTCATCCGAGAACTGAATGAGGAGCTGAAGAAAACAGGCTGTATAACAATTTCAGGCCGAATTGACCGAAAGTTCTTCTATGAGAAGTTCTATGGAACCCGATACCAGAACGAAAGGAAGGTAGACTAATGGCAGCATTCAAAAACAAAGAAAATGGCTCCTGGTATGTTCAGTTCCGCTACACCGACTGGCGGGGTGAACGGCAGCAAAAACTCAAGCGTGGCTTTGACACCAAACGGGATGCCCAGGCATGGGAAAGGGACTTCCTGATGCAGAAGCAGGCGGATGTCAATATGACCTTCGAGAGTTTCGTGACGCTATATGAAACTGGCATCAAGCCCAAACTGAAACTGAATACCTGGCTGACAAAAGAGAGCATCATCCGAAAGAAGATCCTCCCATATTTCAAAAAGCGGAAGCTGTCGGAGATCACAGCGAAAGACATCATTGAATGGCAGAATGAAATCCGCAGTCTGACAGATTTTAAGGGAAAACGGTATTCCACGACCTATTTGAAAACTGTACATAACCAGCTGAGCGCCATTTTTAACTACGCCATCAAGTTTTATGGCTTGCAACTCAATCCGGCGTCTAAGGCGGGGAACATGGGTGTGGAGGAACGGCGTGAGATGCTGTTCTGGACAAAGGACGAATATCTGAAATTTATCGATGCCATGATGGACAAGCCCATGTCCTATTATGCCTTTGAGATTCTCTACTGGTGCGGTATCCGTGAGGGCGAGCTGCTGGCGTTGACTCCGGCAGATTTCAATTTTGCAGCTGAGTCAGTGACGATCAATAAGTCCTATCAGCGGCTCAAAGGCAAGGATGTTGTCACAACGCCTAAAACGCCAAAGAGCAATCGTGTTATTAAGATGCCACAATTCCTGTGTGAAGAAATCCAGGATTATCTGAAGCAGCTCTACAGTGCTGAGCCGGACAGTCGGATTTTCCCTATCACCAAGCACTACTTAAAGCATGAAATGGACAGAGGCAGTAAGAAAACCGGGGTCAAGAGAATCAGAATCCATGATATTCGTCACAGCCACATTTCGCTCCTAATTGACATGGGTTTCACAGCCCTGGCAATTGCCGACCGCGTTGGGCATGAGAGCATTGATATTACTTACCGCTACGCCCATCTGTTCCCGTCGCGACAGACAGATATGGCCAATAAACTCAATATGGAAAAAATACAGAAGGGGTTTTAACTATGTCATTGAAAAATCGAGATGAACTGGGCCGCTGGAGAAACAAAACGGTGGCGTTTCACGTATCACCAGAGGAGGACGAACAAATTGAGATTGCAGTTAAACTGACAGGCTTGACCAAGCAAGACTATATCACTAGGAGACTTCTTTGCAGGGACGTGGTTGTACAGGGTAATCCCCGTGTTTTTAAAGCTTTGCGTGATCAGCTTGCTGTCGTGCTAACAGAGCTCCGGCGTGTTGAATCAGGGAGTCCCCTGAACGAAGAGCTGTTGATGACGATCAACATGATCGCTGATATTTTGGATGGCCTGAAGGAGGAAACACATGTCGGCTGAAAAAGAAAAACCGGCTGTCCCGGTTCCGTCTGCGTCAACAGACGGGGAACAGCCGCTTTCAAAAAGCTTTGAACAAAGTATAGCAGAAGAGATTGCCGAAAACAATCCCCCAGAAAAGAATCGCGAAGAGCTGCTGCGGATGATGTGGCGAATGAACGACCCTGCCTATCTGCACACCGTTTCAATGAATGAACTCTACGAGAATGTTTACCAGAATAAGCCCGCCATTATTGATGGCCTACTCTGTACGGGAACGTATCTTTTTGTGGGAGCACCAAAGGTCGGCAAATCATTTTTAATGGCCCAGCTTGCTTACCATGTCAGTACAGGGCTGCCAATCTGGAGTTGTCAGATATGTAAGGGCACCGTTTTGTACCTTGCTTTGGAGGACGACTACCGCCGCCTGCAGGAACGTTTATTTCGGATGTTCGGCGTTGAGGGTACGGACAATCTGCACTTTGCAATCTGCGCCAAGTCGCTCAATGCGGGTCTTGAAGATCAGCTTCAGAAATTTGTACGGGAGCACCCGGAAACAAGGCTGATTATCATAGATACGCTTCAGAAAATCCGAGAAGCAGGCTGTGAGAAACTCAGTTATGCCAGTGATTATGAGGTTGTTGGAAAGCTCAAGAAGTTTGCAGACCGCAACAGCCTTTGTTTGCTCCTGGTACATCACACGAGAAAGCAGCAGGCCGATGACAAATTCGATATGATCTCCGGCACCAATGGACTTCTGGGTGCAGCGGATGGCGCGTTTTTACTGCAGAAGGAAAACCGGACGGACGACACGGCCACGCTGGATATTTCCGGACGCGATCAGCAGGATCAGCGGTTTTATCTGAAACGAGATCCCGATCGTCTGTCCTGGGAGCTGGAGCGCACGGAAACAGAGCTCTGGAAGGCTCCGCTCGATCCGATTTTGGATTTTGTTTCCCGGCTGGTGACAGTAGAAAAACCGGAATGGTATGGCAGTCCTACGGAACTGGTAGCTGCTCTTGGCCTGGATATGAAGCCCAACGTACTGACAACACGGTTGAATGTTAACGCCGGGTGCCTCGCACAGGAACATGGCATCCGTTATGAGAGTAACCGAATCCATTCCGGTAGATATGTAAAATTGATACTTATCTCACCTAAGGCGTGACGATCGTGACGGTCGTGACGATGATTTCGGGAGCGGGGGCGGTGTCAAAAACACCGTCACGATCGTCACGGGCAGCAGTGAGTCGCGCACGACAAGCTGCTGCCGAGCCGAGGTTTGCAATGTGGGGGACCACTTGCAAACCTTGGCGTAGGCTTCCGCAGAAGCCGCATGTTTACCCCCTGCCCGAAGGCAGCCCACGGCACTTTGCAGCCGGCACGGATGAAAGTGTCATAGTGGGTTATTACACTTTGAAAAAGTGTGTTCCCCGGAAGCTTTCAGCGTCATAACACTCTTAATAATGGAGGTACAACGTCTATGGCGAGAAACGATGGTGTTGACCGAATCAGCGCAAGAAATGTCAACCTGTCAAGTGGAAAAATCGGCAACACGCAACGACATAATGAACGCGAAAAAGAATCTTACACAAATCCGGATATCGTGCCGGAGCGCTCCGATTTCAATATTCATTTCAAAAAGCCCGCTTATGATTACGAAAAGATGTTCATTCAACTAGAAACTGATAAGGTGATCTCTACCCGTGGCCTGAAAAATGATGCCAACCTTTACGGCGAGCTGATCTTCGATGTGAACTCAGCATACTTCCACAATCATGGCGGGTATGAATTTGCAAAGCAGTTCTACGCCGATGCGTATATGGCAGCCGTGAAAATCGTCGGCGGAGAGCAGTACATACTCTCAGCCGTCATGCACGCCGACGAACGCAACAGGGCCATGTCCGAAGCTTTGGGAGGGGACATTTTCCACTATCATATGCACGTTGTATATATCCCCATTGTGGAGAAACAAGTCCTTTGGTCGAAGCGATGCAAAGACCCATCTCTGGTTGGCACAGTCAAGGAAACCATTATGCAGGTGAGCAGCAGCAAGAAGTGGCTGTCCAAGCCTGCACTGGATGACAATTGTGATCCGCTTTTACAAAAAAATGGCAAGCCGGTGCTGCGGAAATCCTACAGTATCCTTCAGGATGATTTTTATCGTCTCATGCGAACCGCCGGTTATGACGATGTGGAGCGTGGTGAGCGCGGCAGCTCTGAGGAACACCTGACCGTAACGCAGTTCAAGGTCGAACAGGAAAAGCACCGGCTTGAAGAGTTGGATGCAATCAAAACCAAAGCGCAGGCAGAAATCGCACATCTTCAGGAAGAAAAAAGTGACGCCCAAAGTGAAGCAAAGGAAGCAAAAACCCGGCTGGATGATCTTGCTCCGAAACTCAATAAAATGGAGATGTTAGCTGCGAAATATTCTGATGATCCGGAAAAATTGCTTCCGGAGGCTGGGGCGCTCGAAAGTGCCAGAACCTACCGGGAGAAAAAGGTCAAACCACTTCTTGCTGGGATCGTGAAAGTTCTGCGCTCGGTATATCACGCCTACCTTGATCTTGTCAGTAAGTTTGAGCGGCTGCAATCTTCCTATAATCGGGAGGTCGGTAAAAACAATACGCTATCTGATAGACTGGAAGATGTTATTTCTGAAAATCGGGGTTTGCGGAATGTGGCTGAAAATTATGAGCGTGTAAGCCGTGCATATGGCCCGGAACGTGTAGCGGCTACAGTGGAAGCGGTCAAGCGGCAGGAACAGGCCGAAAAAAAACAAAAGCGTGTAGTTAGACAGCGGTATGACCGGGGTTTACGCTGAGTTCACCTTAAACAGAAAACGCCACAAGGTGGCCAGTGCCATGGTATAGAAAAACAGAATACTAATAGGGAGGTAACAACCTTGGAAAACATCATGTCCTGTATATTCAATATGGATACCGGTTGCGTGGAAATGTTACTCGTTGATAAGTCGATGATCTCCATCAACTGTACAGCGGTTGAAAATGAGGTAGCCGACAACGGATTTGAACGGTCAGAGCTGGACTGGCTGATCTACAACGATCCGGCGGCATACGCCGATTTGATTCTGAATGGAGAGCCGGAGAAATATCTGAAAGCTGTCACGGTATGCGGACCGTTTGAAAGCTGAGCCCATTGGCAACGCCGCCTGAGGGAGCAATCCTTTTGGCGGCGTTTTTCAGTCTAAAATAAACCTGAAGGGTTTGCATCCAATGCAAACCCTTCAGTTATTCTCTGCCCAAGAGCCAGTCAACAGAAACCTTCAATATGTCTGCCAGAGCGTTTAACTCCAAATCGGAGACGGGACGCTTTTGCCCTTCCAAGAGAGATAGTGCCGGAATGCTGATATCAATCCCGGCTGTTTGCAGTTTTGTTAGAAGTTCGACTTGTTTCATATCGAGATTTTCACGCGCTTCAGTTACACGAGCTCCAATCAAATTTCGGTCCCCAAGTGGTAAATGTCGCTTTTTCAAGTTCTCACCCCCTGTGTAAAGTATATCCTGCAGGAGGCTTGATATATTTGGTAATACCAAATATAATAGTTTTATTTGGGGACACCAAATAAAAATTGAAATGGAGATATTGTATGAAAGCTACGACTTGCTGCTTTTCCGGGCACCGTAAGCTGCCTAAAGACAAAATCGAACAAATAGTAAAACGCCTTGATCGTGAGATTGAAAGCCTCATTAGTCAAGGTGTAACGGATTTTATTTCCGGCGGAGCGTTGGGCTTCGACCAAATTGCTGCTTCGCTGATTATTTCGAAGAAAGAGATGGGGAGTGATATTCGATTAATATTAGCCTTACCATGCAAAAATCAAGACGCGCTTTGGACTGTTGAACAAAAGAAGCTTTATCGCAACCTGTTGGCCGAGGCAGATGATATAGTTTATGTATCAGAGGAATATACAAATGGCTGTATAAAAAAGCGGAATCGTTATATGGTTGACTGTTCCGCTTATTGCATTTGTGCTTTGCTACGTTCCATGAGCGGCACAGATCAGACAGTACGGTATGCAAGGCAGAAGGGGGTAATCGTTAATAATATAGCAAAATAGAAAATTATGCGCGGACAAATAGTTTGTGCATAGTTTTACTATATATTGACAAAATTCGTTTAAGCGAATATATTATATGCAGTTGTTATTGTAGCGATTTATCGAGGTATTGTGCATGAATGGATATATTACGGTTCAAGAGGCAGCAAAAAAGTGGGGAATTACACCGCGGCAAGTCCAAATACTTTGTAAAGAAAATCGTATTGTCGGGGCTACCCGGTTGAGCCGAATTTGGATAATTCCCGATGATTCCCCAAAGCCTACAAAAGGTATCGAGAAAGATGGATTATTTAGAAAATTATGAATATGTTGCCAGAAACTAAAAAAGAAACGAAAGGAATCAAAATAATGGCCGAACAAGTTACGTATCCTTCTATATCCGAGAAAAATTGGTGGACAATTCGCGAAAAATTTAAATCATCGCTTCCTGCTACCGTAAGCGCAAATTATATTAAGACCCTACTTACGTTGGGTAGCGAGGATTCTGCAAAAAGCAACGTAATTCTTCCTATGAAACGATTAGGATTGATTGATGAAAACAACAAGCCAACGCAATTAGCGAATGATTGGAGACTTGATGATAAATATAAAGCCACATGCGAAATAATGATAAAAAGCGTTTATTCGCAAGAGCTTTTAGATTTGTTCCCTGATGAAAATTTTGATAGAAACTCTGTTAATGGATGGTTTATGGGGCACGGAGTGGGTTCTGGCGCTGCTGGAAAAATGACGGCTTTGTTTGCGTTACTTAGAAGCGGAGAAATCAAAGATATACAAAGCCAAAAGACATCAAATGCTAAGAAGCCCACAACTAAGCCAAAATCAAGCACCAAGCTTAAAGCCTTAGAAGATGATCATACAAACAACCAAGATGTTACAGAAACACCAGTATCAAAAACCACAAACAATATTGGAAATCGTCCGAATCTGCATATTGATTTGCAAATACATATTTCTCCCGATTCTACGCCAGAACAAATTGAAACCATATTTGCAAGTATGGCGAAACATTTTTATGGAGTCGAAAATTCATGAGTTATCCTACTGATGTTTTGGCTATCACAAAGTGCTTGCATAAGGAATTAGTCATATTAGGTGTTTCTGAACCAAGAACGCCATCTGAAAACATGCTTTATGATGAAGTAGTTACAAATAAAGCTTTAAGAAAAAAGACTGAAAAGCTGTTCAAGGATGGGCATCATGCTCGTTCTGTTGAAGAAGCATATAAGCTTTTGGATAACCTTGTCAAGAGAAAAGCCGATTTGTTGCATACAGATTTAACGGGTTCCACCTTGATGCAAACCGTTTTTTCTCCGAAAAAGCCGATTTTGATGTTAAACGAAGGAATTAGCGCTTCTGAACAAAACGAGCAATCTGGTTATATGCAAATATTTGCGGGCTGCATGACTGGCATAAGAAACCCAAGAGCACATGAATCAGATTGGGAAGATACAGAACAACGCGCTTTACAACTCTTGGCGTTAGCAAACCATCTTATTGAGCGTGCTTTAATGGCCGAAAAAGTTTCAACCTAATCTATTGCATCTTTTCCTCTATTCGCATCTGTGTTATACTGCTTATATTTATACGAGGAGGCGAACACCATGATCCGTACGGCGCAGCAAAATATGAAATACACCTTGTCCACGCAGGCAATCGAACGGGTCACGCCTAGCAAGGACGCGCTTCGCCTTTGTGAGAAGATATCTGATGGCAAGCTCAGCGCTAATGCGGCTGTGGATGCCATCAAACAAAAGTATGGCTTAACAAGAGGGGCTTCCCGTGGCTGAGAGCTTCGGCAAATACGACGTATATGCCACATCGGGATCGATGTACTCTTATACGGGTACTAATGTGTTGCGCAATCACTTTGGCATTCGAAATGCAGATGAGTTGAAGCGGATAGAGGCTGATATTACCACGATCCGACAGCATGACTTACTTATAAAGCCTGCTACCGGACGATTTACGGCAAATCACCTCTGCAGCATTCACCGATACCTGTTTGGAGATATATATCCATTCGCCGGGCGTTATCGCCGTGAAAGCATCGCTAAGGGGCAGACGATATTCGAAAACCCGGCGGACATTGAACGCAAGCTCAAAAAGCTGCTGGCCCAGTTGAAAGAGGAACGTTTCCTGAAACAAACTACCGCACAGGACTATCTGCCTCGTATGGCCTATTACTTTACCGAACTCAACTATCTGCACCCATTCCGAGAGGGAAATGGCAGAGCTACACGAGAGTTTGTACGTCAGTTCTTACTGGTTAATGGATATAACGTCGATTGGTCTGCTGTGAGTGTGGACGAGTTGCTTTCAGCAATGGAGGCTTCAGTATATGACACCGCACCTTTGATCCAGGTACTGAGAAAGTGTGTAAGCAGGCAAACTGACTGATACTATTTTGATACTAAAAAAGTTGTTTGCCCTCGAAAAGAAGGATAGAGCAGCAAGAGAACCACGGTAAAGATAACTGACATTAACAAATATGTTAATGAAATGATCTGGCCTTTGCGAGTGGGAATGAAAAACAAACGCCTCGAAAGCGCTGTGAAAGCAGCATTTTGGGGCGTTATTATTTATGTTGACCTTTGGCTGTAAAATATATAGAATGCCGATATGAATTATAAAAGGATGATGAAGCATAATGCCGTTTGTGTACGCGCTTATATCCCTTGGTGTTTTGTTTGTGGCTGCTTACTTGACAGTCAGAGTGAAGAAAGCAGGCGTGTACGCTGTTTTTCTCAAGTCAGGCGCCAGCTTGTGTTTTTTGAGCTTGACTATGCTGTCGATGTATTTAATGAAAGCACCTGTGTATGGGTACTGCATCCTGCTCGGGCAGATATTCGGACTCCTCGGTGATATTTTTCTGGACCTGAAATTTGTTCATGCCGGGCAGTCTGAGCCCTACACGCATATGGGCTTTGCCGCCTTCGGCTTCGGGCATTTGCTTTTCTTTGCAGGCTTGGCCGCGACTTTCTCGTTTGCTTGGCCGCATATTGCCGTCGCCGCGCTTGCGGCACTTGTGTTTACTGTTCTGATCTATTTTTCAAAAGTCCCTATGAAGCTCAATTATGAGAGGTTTTCTATTGATACAATCGTATACGCCTACATTTCTGCGTTCATCCTTGTAATAACAGCTCTGCAGCTGATATTAAATCACGGTTATTCCACCACATTGGCATGCTTTGTGACTGGAATGAGTCTCTTTCTGCTGTCTGACCTTATACTCAGCCAAATCTACTTCTGTGCCGGGAAAAACAAACCCCGGTATATCATCACAAACGCAGTCTTGTACTACGCCGCACAATTCATGATATCAGCATCTATCCTGTTTCTGTAAACAAGATAGGGGATGGCTGGGGAATTTTTATTGATACCAATCAAACAGATTAAATCCTTGCAGCCATATATTGGGCGGTATATAATAACGCTTGGCATGGAGCGGCACTGTGGTAAAGGGGGCGGCAGAATGAGGCAAAAGCGCCAAAGGAAGTCCGAGCCGCATTTTTATTCGGAGCGGCTGAAGGCTAAGCTCAAAAACGTCCGCACGGCGCCGGTGACGATTGTGGAAGCACCGTCCGGTTATGGCAAGACAACGGCGGTACGGGATTTCCTTGATGCGGAGCTGCTGCGGAATGCAGCTGCCTGCTGGTTCACCGCTGTGGATGAAACACCAGCTGCCGGTTTCCGGCGGCTTTGCCGGGAGATTGAGAAAATTGACAGCCGAGCGGGAGAAAGACTTTTGAAAATCGAGCTGCCAAACGCCGCTACCATCGGTGAGGCTTGCGACGCCGTGCGGTCTATCGAATGCTGGCGGGATACCTATCTTGTAATTGACAACTTTCAGTTTTTAAATAATGCTCTGGCACCTGCCTTTTTTACCGCGTTGATGGAGCACGGCGGCGAAGGCCTGCATGTCATCATCATGACGCAGATGCTCAGCCGGAATTTCCATACGACCATTGCAGGCTGCGGGTTTCTGCATGTCACAGCCTCTGACCTGCGGCTGGACGCCGGAGATATTCTCAGCTATTCAGAGCTGGCAGGGCTTAAGCTCACAACAGAGGAGGCCAAGCACATCGCTGAATACACGGAGGGCTGGATCATTGCCGTCTATTTGCAGCTTTGCGCTGTCCGCGATACAGGAGCCTTTTCCGATACGGATATTCTTGCGCTCATGGAACGCTTGGTGTGGGAGCCGCTGACAGCCGAGCAGCAAGTTTTTTTGATGCGCTTGTCTCCTTTTGAAACATTCAGTGTTCATCAGGCGTGCTTCCTCAATGGCTGCGGCACGCTGCCTAATAACATGCTGGAGTCCTTGCAGAACCCTTTTATCCGATACGAAAGCAGTACCCAAACCTATGAGCTGCATAGCATACTTTATGAGCTTTTGAAAATCAAGCGCCGAAGCCGGGAAGCCGTATTCCAGCGTGAATGCCTCATTAATGCGGGCGATTACTGCCGGGAGGAGCATAAAACGGCGGAAGCCTTCGGTTTTTATGCACAAGCGGACAATTATGACCGTATGCTGTCGCTTGATTTTTCAAATATCCTTTTAGAGGACATCGGGAACATGCGTTTTACCGAGCACGCGCTCCGGATTGCGCTCAAATGCCCGACTGACATTAAAAACAAGTATCCGCTATCCATGCTCCGCCTCGCCTGGGCACTTCTGCTGGCAGGAAATAATGAGGTGCTTGAAACGCTGATGGAGGAGCTGCACAGCATGCTGCGCACGGGTTCCGATGATGCGCTTCTGATGGGGGAATGGGTGCTTCTCAAATCATATCAAGCTTATCCCAAGCTGGACGTGATGACCGAGACCTTAAAGCAGGCCGAAACACTTCTGGGCGGTAAAAGCTCACGGGTAATCCTGCCGTCTGCGCCGTGGTGCTTCGGCGAACTCAACCCTTTTAGGATGCTCCACACTTCCCCGGGCGAGGCTGAAAATGAGGCGGACGCGCTTGATCGTTATCTGGCTGTCTATACAAGGCTGACGAATGGGCACGGCAGCGGCGGCGGCGCGCTGTTCCGCGCGTGGCTGGCATACAGCCGCGGTGATTTAAGCGAGGCTGAAATCCTTTCCTATAAAGCTGCTTACCAAGCCGAGAGCAACAAACAGGGGATTGTGCTGCTTGGGACAGCTTACCTTTTGGCTGAGATCGCTCTATATAAAGCCGACACGGCAGGCTGGGGGAATGCCGTCGGCTCCTTTGAACGCGCCGCGTCTTTTGACGCCCAGAATAACTTTGTCACACAAGCGGCTGCGGACATCAGCAGGGGGTATCTGTTCAACCAGCTGGACATGCAGGAGCACGTCGCCGCATGGCTGAAAAACGGCGATCTGACGGAAAAATACCTTCTGCCGCTCATGACCGGCAGTGCCATGCCTGTCTATCTGGGTAATTTACTCAGACGTGAAGAATACGCCCAGCTCCTTGGCAAGGCGCAGGCGTACCTTTCAACGATAACAACTCAGCGGCCGTTTATCGATATTGTGATCTCCTTTATGATGGCTGTCGGTTATATGTCCTTGGAAAACAGAGGGGAAGCCGCGCTTTTAATTGAAAGAGCTGTTGACGCGGCGCTGCCGGATGGCCTCGTGTCTCCGGTCGCGGCATATTCCTTTCTGCTTGAAGATCTGCCCGACCGAATCGTAAAAGATAAATATCCCAATTCTTTTGCCAAATACATGAAGGTAAAGGAAAAATTCGCCTCCGGCTGGGAGGCTCTGCACACGGCGATGCTCCGGGAAGGGCTGCCCGCAACCCTGACGGAGCGCGAATATGAGGTTGCGCGGCTTGCCTCGGAAGGGCACCGGAACAGCGAAATCGCAGAGATGCTGTTTGTTTCGGAGAGTACCGTACGCACGCACCTGCGGGCAATCTTTCAAAAGCTGGATATCGACAGGCGCACAAAGCTGGCGGAAAAGCTGAAATAACCGACCAAGTTAAATAAACATAAAAAATCGTCCGTTCGGACGATATAAGAACCTGAAAAACTGTCTTACAATGGAAAGTAAGATGGTTTTTTATTTTCAAACAGGGAGGTGCCTTATGGGCTATATCAGATCCGTCGTCCCTTTAAAGGATCACCGGCTGTTCATGGAGATGGAGGGCGGCAGCAGCGTGACTGTCGATCTGTCGGTCAAGCTGCGTACCATGAAATACGCGGAGCTGGCGGATGAGACATTCTTCCGCAGCGCCGCAACCGACGGCAATTATGTAATTTGGGGAGACGGGCGGATTAAGCTGACAGTCAACGAGCTGATGGAGGTTGTCCTGGCGGGATAACGCAGAGGGAAGCCCGGCACATGAAATGAAAAAGGGAGGTAAAATACATGCTTATCACGAGACGAAAAATATTGCCGGCAGTGCTGGCTTTCGCGCTGATTGCAGTCCTGCTGGCGGTATTGACACACGCAAAAGCAGCCGGAAATACCTATAACTGCGACATTTCAAAAGGCAGCGTTACTATTTCCGACAGCGCTGTGAGCTATTATGACGCTGCCGGAGTTAATTGCACGCCGGCTTACAGCGCCGGAGATACTTATGTAATCAGCGGCTCATCAACAACCAATACAGTCGCTGTAAGCGGTAGCGCCAACGTGAACATCACGCTGAGCAGTGTGAACATTGATGTGTCGGCAACAAACGATGCGTGCGCCTTTTCTATCGGTTCCAGCGCTTCAGTCGAGCTTACTCTGAACAGGAGCAACAAGCTTATAAGCGGCGAATCTCGAGCTGGTTTGCAGGTGCCATCCGGCGCGAAGCTAACCATATCGGGTGGCGCAACTGACACACTTACCGCTGCCGGCGGCCTAGGCGGTGCGGGTATTGGCGGTGGTGAAGGAAGCACTGGCTCTGACGATGGTAACGGTGGCACAATAACTATCAACGGCGGTACCGTGACAGCAGGCGGTAGCAGAGGCGCGGGTATTGGCGGCGGATGCAATGGTGACAACGACTCGGTTACTATCAATGGCGGTAAAATAACGGCAACCGGCGGCCTAGGCAGTGCTGGCATTGGCAGTGGTATCCACGGTGCTTGCGGTGCAATTACCATCAGCGGCGGTACGGTTACGGCAGACAGCATTGGCCTTGACGGCAGCTGTGTCATCAGCGGCGGCTCGGTCAATGTAAATTCTATGGTGCCGACGCCGACAAACGGGAGCGATACTGTTTATCTCACGACAGTCACAGCGTATGGGATTATCGCGTCGACTGATGTGACGTACTCAGTCGACGGCAGCGCGCCTGTCAGCTGCGCTACCGATGCCGGCGGCAAGCTCTATCTGTGGCTTCCCGCTCCGGCCTCGCAGACGCCGCACAGTCTTCTCGTTTCAGCAAGTTCAAACAAGGCGATCGCCGCCCTTTGCGTCGATCAGAACAATACTAACACCGCGACGACGAACGATGTGAGCTACGGAAGCATTGCCATCACAGAGGCTGGTTCGTACAAGCTTCAAGGTGTGACGACCGCCAACACGATTTCGGCAGCGCCGAATATCACAGGTGCGGTCAATGCGACGATCAACAACGTCAGCATCGATGTGTCTGCTGTCAATAATGCCTGCGCCTTTTCCATCGGCACCGGCTCGACAGTGAACCTGACGCTGAGCGGGACGAATACGCTTAAAAGCAGCCCGCATAAAGCCGGGTTGTCGGCGCCGTCCGGCGCTGTACTGAACTTAACCGCGGGCAGTACCGCTGATTCGCTTACGGCAACAGCAACGTCACTCAGCGGCGGAAGCGATGTCAGCGACGGTGCCGGCATCGGCGGTGACGCTGACGGCAACAGCGGCACGGTGACCATCAGCGGCGGTACGGTTACGGCAAGAGGCGCCATGAGCGCTGCAGGCATCGGCAGCGGTTTCCATAACATCGGTGACGCCCATAATAACAGCGGCACGGTAACCATCAGCGGCGGCAAGGTTTACGCGTATGGCGGCAGCGGCGGCGCGGGGATCGGCGGCGGTCGCAGCGACAATGGTACGGTGACCATCAGCGGCGGCGAGGTCAATGCGTATGGCAGCGGCAGCGCGGGCATAGGCGGCGGGGTTGGCGGCAATGGCGGCACGGTGACTATCAGCGGCGGCAAGGTCTATGCGTATGGCGGCAATATTGGCGGTGGCAGCGGGGGCCCAAACAGCGACGGTGGTGACGGTGGTACTGTTACCATCAGCGGCGGTACAGTTACAGCAGCCAGTATCGGCGGTGGCAGCGGGGGCAACGGCAGTGTGGGCGGCGCTGGCAGCTGCGTCATCACCGGCGGTTCGGTCAATGTGAATACCATGGGGCCGATACCGACAAATGGGAGCAGTACTGTTTATCTAACGACGGTAACGCTGGACGATATGGCCGGTGCGCCGGTGACGAGCGGGTTCCTCTCTGCTTTGACGGCGCGCTTGAGCGGTTCAGCGTATGCCTACGGCATAAAAGACATGTATACCGATACCGACGGGAAGCTATATCTATATCTGCCGGATAATGCGGTGACCAGTGAAGCCGGTAGCGCCGGTGTACGGTATACCGGTTCGGTCACGACGGCAATAACCGCATCAGCGTCAAAAGGCACGCTGACAGAAAACCCCCTGATGAGCGTATCGCCCAGCGGTACGGGCGCACCTGTCAGCGGTAATATTGTACTTACCTTCAGCAAAGCGATGAAAACAGATTTGGGCACTGTCTCCCTTGACGGCGGGACCGCGATCCTAACGGGCGGCAGCTGGTCGGCAGATTCAAAAACATATACCGTACCCTATTCAGACCTCGGCTACGGCACAACCTACACCATCACGCTTTCCGGTTTCAAGGACGCGGCGGGCAATACGATGGATAATAACAGCGCATTTGATTTCACCGCCATCGCGCAGCCCTCCGGCGGTAATCCCGCTAATGTCCCCTCATATACAATTACGGCAACGGCAGGTATCGGCGGCAGCATTGACCCGAGCGGCACCGCCGCCTTCGCGTATGGCAGCAGCAAGACCTACACCATTAAAGCTTATGAGGGCTATGCTATTAAAGATATTCTGGTTGACGGTACCTCCGTCGGCGCGGCCGGCGCGTACACATTCACCAATATCATCAAGGCGCATACAATACAAGCGTCTTTTACAAAAGTCACAGTGAATCCGTTTATTGACGTATCTCAGAATGATTGGTTCTATGGAAACGTTATCTATGTGTATGAAAACGGCATGATGAGAGGGATTAACGACAACACGTTCTCTCCGAATGGCACCATGACACGCGCTATGTTCGTCACCGTCCTCTACCGCATGAGCGGGGATACAGGCAGCTACACCGGCAGCTTCGCAGACGTTCCCGCAGACGCTTGGTACGGACCGGCAGTCCGGTGGGCCCTTGCCAATGGTATCGCAGGTGGTGTTGGAAATAACCGGTTTGACCCGGACGGCATTCTGACACGGGAACAGCTGGCTTTATTACTGTACAATTATGCATTGTATATGAAGCTCGATGTAACAGTCACAAGCAGCGGCGCTCTGAGCGGCTATACCGATGTGTCGGACATCGATGCGTGGGCGAAAACGGCGATGACCTGGGCGGTCTCAAACGGTATTATCACGGGAGACGGTGCCTCTCTTCATCCGCAGAGCTCTGCCACACGCGCCGAGGCAGCGGCAATGCTGCAGCGGTTCGCCGTGAAACTGGGGGTCTGATACAAAGATTGTTACCAGGAAGTAATGCTCAATCATAATAGAAAATACTGAAACAGAAAACGGCAATCGATCATCAGTCGAGAGCCGCTTTTTGTTGTTATATTATATCTATTACGCATGGCCGTATAGCGTTTTTGCTATCACAGATATTTTTCCCTGACGTACTCCGACAGCATATTTTTATCGAGAAAAGGCGCGATGGCGCTGATTGCTTTGATACCGTCTTTTTGTATGGCCTTTTGAGCGAGCTCGTTGAGATAGGCTCTGTTGAGAAACGGCGCGATGGTATCAAAATGCTTGAGCCCTCGGCTGTCGTATTCCTGCTCGGCGATTTTCTGTAAGATATCCTTCGGAATAAAGGGTGCGATATCATCCAGCGCTGAGAGCCCATTAAGCGCGTAGCTCTTTTCGGCAAGCTCACCAATTATATCTCTGCTGACAAACGGTACAATGTCTGCGATGCTATGTCCCTCGGATATCATCTTTTTTGCGATATCATTTATGATTTCTCTGCTTACAAACGGAACGATTTCATCTAAGTCTTTATAGTTTCCGGTTTCAGCGGCTTTGAGCGCGAGCTGATTGATGATATCATGGCTGATAAAGGGTGCGATATCCGCAATGTCTGATAATTTGAACGGTGGCTTAACACTTTCGAAGACGGTGTCGGCCTGCTCGGGCTTTAATATAGGCGCAATGTTTTTGAACTCATCCGCTGTAACCGTGTTGCTTTTAAGATAATCAGCGGCTTTTTCGTTGACAACACTTTCAAGAAGTCCTGATTTTTCACCCAGCAGCGCGTCGATGGTCACGCCGAATAATGAAGCCAGCTCCGGGAGCTTGGAGATGTCCGGCATGGAAGTCCCTCTCTCCCAGTTTGATACAGCCTGAAAGCTGATGTTCATGATATCAGCAAGCTCCATTTGAGTCAAGTTGCGTAGCTTTCGAAGCTCCGATACCCTTTGCCCTATGTACTCCATGTTAAACATAATGCCTGTCCTTTCTTGCAAGTAAAATTCAAACGCATCGTCTGCCTTGCAAAATCATGGTAACAAATCGATATAAATAAATCTAACAAGCATTGCTTGAATGGGCGCTTTTATTGACTCAATAGATAGTTGAAAGCAATATAAGGAACGGTTTAACTATGTTTGTAGCGGGCGGCTTCCATGCCGCCCCGTCCTCCGGCTGAGAACGGGCGGGTATGGAAGCCCGCCGCTACAGATTAATTTCGAAGCACTGCTTGTTATGAAGCACTTTAAGCTTCAGCCACACGGTGAAGTTAACATAACTTCAGTAACTTATGTATTTCTTCTAAACGATGCTGGCTCCCAGTAAAATCCGGCCAGGCGTTAATGTTGTCGTTATCTTTCCTGGGAATGATATGGAAATGCAGATGAAACACAGATTGCTGCGCGCTGCTTTCGTTGGCGTTTAAAATATTAATGCCCTGGTACCCGCAGTCATTTATGTAATGATTTGAAATATGCTTAATCGTGTTCATAATATTCCCCAGTGTTTCATTATCGCAATCCAGGATATTTCTTATATGCTTTTTGGGAATCACGACAGTATGACCATCGACATCGTTTGCGATATCCAAAAATGCGATAGTAAAGGCATCTTCATAAATCATAAAACAAGGTTTTTCACCCGTTATTATTTTGCAAAAAATACAATCCATAAATAATATACCTCTGTTTTTTCTCTGGTGTGTTTAAATGTATTATAAAACCATTTTAAGCAGATAACAATGAAATTCCGGGCTGTTAAACGGCATATACAAGTGTTAATATAAAAACAGATGATATTTGCGTTTTCAAAATAAATAATTATGATCGGGAGTGAACCATTATGGCTATGGAAAGACGGCTGCGTCAAACACAGTTCACAAAGCGCGAGGTTCTCGATATCGTGTACAATGACAAAATCAATAACCCCTATGAGGGCGGCTTGAACTATCGGCGGCCGTATAGTGACGCGCTGGTTAAAGAAAAAAAGCTGAAAATTGTGACCGGCGGCGGGGCGGCGCTGGAATATGAGTTCCTCGACGCGCACACGCTGCGCTGGCTGTCCATGGGCAAGTGGCGCGAGGAGTATTACGAGTGCTATGAGGCGGCAGAGAATATTTATTTCTTTTTCCATATGCATGCGCGCAGCTATCCGCCGCAGATGACGGCGATGTGCGTGGATTTGGGCACGGGACTTGTCACGCTCAACAACGCGCAAATCGGCAACGATGATTATACCCCGCGTGATACCTCAAGCCGCATTTCTTTCGGGGCGCTCGACCGCGGCGGCGTGATATCCGCGGCGCGACACAGCTTTACAGACGATTTTGTCGGCAAGGTCGCCGCGTGGTGGATCGGCGATATCTGGCTGACGCACCACTACATAAACCCGCAGTTTTTCCTCAACGAGATTCTGGGCTTCGGACCGAACAGTGTGTTCCTGACCATTGCCGAGCCTGCGCAGTATGTGAAAATAAAAGAGAACATCTACGTTTTTTCCTGGCGCGAGATGGCAGGCCCCGGCATCATGGGCATGGATGTTATGGACTGGAGCAAGATGCAGTCCGTCGGCATGTTCTACGGTATCAGCGAAGCCGACCGCCTGGAGTGCTACAGCTTTTCCCGCCGCGCCGGCAAGTGGCTCTCCGTTGAGGACCGCAAAAAGCTGCACAAAGAAGGCATCTACTCAGTGGTCGGGGATTTGATATAAAATGAACTCAAGCAGCAGTTGAAGAGATACGCGCCAATCAATAGAATATATTATAAAGCCTTATGCCAAAGCTCTCTGACGCAGACTGTTTCAAAGCCGATGGCTGTGTAAAATTCTCTGCCGCCGCCGAAGCAGTATTGCGCGCCGAGAGCCTTTGTCTTTTTCATCGCCTCGGTTAAGCATATTGTTGCAAGGCCGAGCCTGCGATACTTCGGTACTGTCGCAAGAGGTTCCAGATAGGCGTATTTGTTCTGTGCGTCAAACCACATACCCAAAGCGCAGGCGTATTCGCCATTTGGGGCAACGGCGATTGTCGTGAGCTTTTTGTCGGCGCGCGGCGCGTTAGACGAAAAAATGTTGCCGTCAATATTGACCTCGGGCGGCACCTCATCATGGTCAAAGCCGCGCCAAAAGCATTCGGCTAATTTGGCGTAATCGATATCGATGCCATTGATCAATGTAAAGCCGCCCGGCAATAGCCGCGTGAGAAACGGCTTGTCGTAAGTGAACACCTTGACCGGCTCGCTGTAGATTAACGTATAACCGTTGTCATGCAGCAGCGACTGCTTAACCGGTTCTTTGCCGGTAATCCAGCTGCCGCTTACCGTCTTCAACGGCTGACAGCTCGCGTTCAGACCACGCGAGCATTTCCGGCAGAAGATGTGTAAAGCCGTTTTTAATGTGTATAAGGCAGGTTCCGGGTTTCTGCTCATAACACGCGATGCCGATGAGTGTGCCGTCGTCTTCCCATATGCCAAAACGGTGAGAGCGTATGTAGTCAAACCACTGAAGGTGGTGCGCATACTCGAAATACTGCGGCAGGAGGTAGCTGTTGAGCGTTTGCCTGTCATAGGTGTCGGTCAAAAACTGATGGACGCGCTCGAAATCGGCAAGCAGCTTGTATCTGCGGCTGGTTATACTCATGGGTTATCCTCATTTCTATAGTTCAACATGTGCTGCTTTTTGATCTGTTAATTGATCGAATGCACCATTGTGCGTTATCAGAAGAACAGAATGTGTTTGAGCAATATGTAAGACTGTCTCCAGGATACGCTCGGCTGCTTCGGCATCTAAAGCCGACGTTATTTCGTCGAGCAGCAGGATCGGTGCGTTTTTGACGAGCGCGCGGGCGATGGAGAGGCGCTGCTTTTGGCCGCCGGACAGGCTTTTGCCGTCGTCGGCAAGGATTGTGTCATACCCCTGCTCCAGCGCTGAAATGAAGATATCCGCACCAGCCAGACGAGCGGCATACTCGGCGTCTTCAAGTGCTGCGGCGGGGTTCCCAAACAGAATATTTTCGAGCACGCTGCCGCGGAATAAGAGCGGCTCCTGCGGCACATAGGCTGTTTTAGCGCGGATGTTATCTAACGTACTCGGCGCATCTCCGTCAAAGGTTATCGTGCCGCTTTCGGGAGGATACAATCCGAGAAGCAGCTTCATCACGGTACTTTTACCCATACCGCTCTCGCCTGATAAAATAGTCAAGCCATGCCGCGGGAGGCACAGGTTAAAGTTATTAAGTACGGGAACAGCGGTATAGGCAAAAGAAACGCCGCCAACCGACAGCAGCTGAGCCGATGGCGTGATCGATACAGACGGTATTTCGTCAGGCTCAGCAGGCTGAGCCAGCAGTGTGTTCAGGCGCTTTACCCCGGCGACACAGGACTGCATGCCCGCCATGAAGTCACCAAACTCGACGAACAGCATATCTGTCGCGGTTTTTAGGCCCATCAGAGCGACGACGGTACCCCAGCCGGTCAGCCCAAAGCGGACGAACAGGGCACCGGCAACGAGGATCACGGCGTAAGTTAGCGCCGTGATTGCTGCGATAATTGCCTTCAAGCGGGCTGATATTTTACCAGCGTCCAGCTTCCTGTCTGCCTCTGATTGTGAGGAGGTTTGAATCCTATTGATAAAATGCGCTTGCAATTTGAGCAGCCGCAGCGTTTTTGCGCCCTTGATGAGCTCGTACGCGTCAGCTGAGGTCTGCGCGAGCGCCTGCTGCAGCGCCTCACCGCTGCGTTCGAGCATCCTGTTGAATTTCGCGGTCACCAGCACGGAAACGCTGCCAAGCGTGAACACGACAATGGCAAACCGCCAATCGATCACAGCCATCAGGATGACTCCTGCAATACCGCCGAAGAAGGCATGGCATATCTGAGAAAAGTACCAATCATAAATTTGCTGCAAGCAATCAATATCGTTCGTCAAGGACGACAGCAGTTCGCCCTTCGGCTGCTGATCTAGCGCACGCATCGGCATGCGGATGATATGATCGACTAAATCCGTTTTCAGCCGCTGCACCGTGCCCTTAGATGCCCACGCGCAGCAGTATGACGAAATAGGCGTATATACCCACCAGATGGCATAACCCAGCAGGATGAGAAAAACAGAGTGCAGCAAGGCACTTGAGGCTGTGCCTGTAAGCGCGTCGATTGTACCGCGCATCCCAATGGCAGACAAGACGCTGCCTGCGATTTCGACGGCGCAAAAAACAAATATACAGCCGAGAAACAGCCATTTCCGCCGCGCCATCCGGTTTATCGCCTGAATGATTGTCGGGAAGTTATAGCTTTTGATAAGCTTCATGCCGTCACGCCCCCTTCAGCATCGAGGTCAAGCACGGCGTCGGCTATATTAAAGAGCGATTGCCGGTGCGCTGAAATAATAATCAGCCTTTTTGTTCGCTCTGCTCCCAGCATATCGAGAATAATGCGTTCGGTGTCCGCGTCCAGCGCGGCGGTCGGCTCATCCAGCAGCCATATCGGCGCGTCAGATAAGATCGTCCTCGCCAGACTAACCCGCTGCCGCTGACCTCCGGACAAGCGGCCGCCCCCTTCACCGCCGATCATCTCGCCATCAAGCCCCTCCGCACCTGCGCGTTTGAGGCTGCCTGCAACATCGGCAATTGAAGCGTTCAGATTACCTAAACGGACATTTTCGGATATCGTGCCGTCAAACAAAAAGCTGTCCTGCGGCATGGCCGATACTGCACCCGATAGGCGAATCGATCCGTCAGACGGGATAAGCAAGCCGGCAATCAGGTCGAGCAGCGTCGTTTTGCCGCTGCCGGATTTGCCTTTTAGCGCAACAATGCCGGTGCCGTTATAAGTAAAGGATAAATTGCTCAGTATGTTCTTGCTTTCATACCGGAAGCTCAGGTTTTGGATTTTGATTTCGGGTTGAAAATGGAGCTTTGAGCGTACAGCAGGATTATCTGCCGGTGCGGGCGGCATTTCCTCGAGCCGCTTGACGCGGGCAATCGAAGCGATTGCCCGATTAAGCGAATTGAGCATAAAAGGGAAGTACACCGACGGCCCGATGATAAAGGCCAGCAGATCATAGAGCGCAACGAAAGCGCCGAGCGTCATCCTGCCGCGCATGACGAGGAGACCGGCGAAGACCATAAACACGAGCCTGGGAATTTGCGCGGTTGACGAACAAGCGGTCTGCAGCGGCGCGTCGTAACCAGCAATTTTCATGTCTGTTTCAAGCACGGCGCGGCAGCTGGACTGCACCTTCAGCCGCATCTGCTTCTCCATGAGAAAAGACTTTATCACCGGTATTTGCATGAGTGCCTGCTCGATGACCGACAGCGCCTTGCCCGCTTTGTCCGCACGGAGCAGATATAATTTTTGCATTTTTTTATTCAGCGTCAGCGTGAAAAACATGCCGAGCGGTGTGTAAGCGAAGGTCACAAACGTTAAAAGGGGATTCGTACACAGCAGATAAATGATTGCGCCGAGCGCCATCACCGCCTGCGAAAACAATCCGATTAAATCGCCGCTGAGAAACGCTGTGACAGCCTGTGTATCCGAATTGACGGTCGAGAGCATATCGCCCGTTTTGTGACGGATGATCGTCCGGTAATCCGCGTTCACAAGCGACTGTGCGATATGACGCTTCATATCGCGCACCGCACCGGAAGCAAGCCGTGTGACGCTGATACTGCTGGTGTAGGCAATGACAAGATTGGCGGCAATAATTAAGGCAAACAGCGACGCATTACCGTAAACGGCGCGCATATTGCCTGTTGTTGCGCTGTCAACCAGCCATTGGGTTACTTTTGCGCTGAACAGACCCGTGCCAACGGATACGAGGGCTAATATGGACGCGATAAAATACCATATTTTATGCGGCTTTATTAGTTCTTTAAGATATATAAACGCGTTTTTATATATTTTATCTTTGTTTTTGGGCATAAAAATACCTACCTTTCTGCAACAAAGCAAAATGCTTTAATAAGGCATTCTGCGTGCAACAAGACACACTCAAAGAACCCTTGTTATAAACAGGGGCTTCAGCAGACGACGATCTGCTTTATTCTGGGCGTATTCTGTTGATGCTGCGGCGGTAGCCTGAATCCACTATATGAAACCACCCTTCGTGAGATTGGTATATAATAGCATAATAAACAAACATATGCAAATTATTTCTTAAGCTCAGATTTTATGATACAATTGTTATCTAAAAACACAGTTTGGAGTTATCAATAAATGAGTCATTTCAGCTGCCCTATATGCGGGGAGGAACTACATACAGTCGAAAAATGCCTGTCTTGCGAAAACAGTCACAGCTTTGATGTGGCCAAAAGCGGGTATGTGAATCTGCTTTTATCCCAGCAGCAGAAGGTCAAGCGCCACGGCGACGATAAGCTGATGGTGCGCTCACGGCGTGATTTTTTGGATAAGGGGTATTACATGCTTCTGCTGGCGGAGCTGTTGAAAACAGTGAAAAAATACGCGGAAAACGGCAGCAGGATTCTTGATGCCGGCTGCGGGGAGTGCTGGTATACAGCCAATATCTATGATGACTTAATTCATGAGAATATCGTTCCTATTATGCTGGCTGTCGACATTTCAAAAGATGCGCTGGCGATTGGCGCGAAACGGAACCCAAATCTGGAGCTTGCGGTAGCCAGCGTGTTCCATCTGCCCGTCAGGGACGCATCGTGTGACCTGCTCCTGTCGCTTTTTGCCCCCTTTAGCAGCGCTGAGTTCAGCCGCGTTTTGAAAGTCGGCGGCGTGGTTATCCGTGTGATTCCACTGGAAAAGCATCTGCTCGGCTTAAAGAAAGCCGTTTATGAGCAGGTATACGAAAACAAAGCCGAATCTATTGAATTTGAAGGCTTTGAGCTGCTCGACAAGCAGCAAATCAGGCAGACCATTCACCTCAAATGCGCTGAGGATATCCAGAATGTTTTCACAATGACGCCCTATTATTATAAAACCGGCGCAAAAGATCAGGAAAAGCTGAAACTGCTCACCGAGATGGATACAGAAATCGAATTCGGAATATATACTTATCGGAAGATATAGATCATACCTATGTCAAAAACCGTAAAAGTCCGTTCATTTTATACGAATGGACTTTTACCGCGATTATCGCATGCTGCGAATCGTTATTTTTCGTCTCTCCTGAAAACGTAATACAGCGGTTTTTGCCCGCCGAAGGAGTAGTCGCCGCTTTTCCACTCAATGAACAGGTAGTCGCAGCTTTTTATGCGTATGAGGGTGTATTTTTCGGCGGCGAAGGAGATATGCGCCAGGACATAATCCTTTGTCCAGGTGTAATGCGGCTGCTCGTAAGAAGTGGCGTCATCGTACGCAATTTTGCAATTGCCGCCGTCAACAAACTCGACTGTTTTCCAAAACAAGGCTTCTTTCGGGAACTGCGGATTTGGTATATCCGGGTCAAAGAGCCCGATGTCTTTGACGAGATCACAAACGGCCCACTTGCCGATAGCGGCAGCATCCGTCACAAAAGGCAGATCGGTTCGATCCTTGATTCGAACTTCCTGTTTTGTGTGCGCTTTATTGTCAAGCTGCCTGAGCACCCAGACCTCAGGCCATCCGTTTGCGTGCGCATATTGCCAGGACTTCATTTCGATGAACATGTATTTTTCGCCGCCGATGACAGCTATTTCATATTGATTTGCACCCTTGATTTGCGGCGACCCGAAGCGCGCCAGCAAATAGCCCTTCGTCCAGGCAAAGCACCAATAGCGTTCACCACCGGGCAGAAAGTATATTTCTTTGATATCTTTCTGGCCGGTGTACTTAATTTTATCTTTATTAAATTGCTCCCTGCAAGCGAGGCAGTCAACAATCTCCCAATGGCCGATGGCTGCCTCATCGTTTTCAAAAGGCAGGTCAAGTACATCAAGCTTTGGATCGCTGCTGTACGGAGAGAGCTTGTGGACGGGGACGCCGATTTCGACCGTGTCATTGTTATGATAAATTTCGTGATATGCGCCGGTCATCTGATAATTGTGCTCGCCGATGTATTGTATGAGTGCTGCATAAGCGTTCTCAAGCTCCGATAAGGCGCAAACAACGCTTGCTGCCTGCTCGCCTGTATCAACGTTGTTTTCTCTGTACGGGCAGTTCTTCGGCAGCTTGCCGGTGAATACGACACCGACCTCATAATCAAGCTTCGTGACCTGATGCTCTATTTCGTAATTAATGACAACCGCATTTTCACATGCTGAATTATGCTTTTTAAGATAATCGGTTTTTTCGGCAATAAGCCCGGCTATTTCAGCCCGATTGACGAGAAGCTTCCTGATGGATGCGATTTTGAAGTCGCCGCTTTTTTTAACAGTGACGCCAAACATTATTTTACCCTCTTTCTGTAATGATTTTTTAATGGCTGACAGCTTGATGAGGCGGTCTTCAATCAAAAGCAGTTCGGCTTGCAGCTCTTTTTTCCGATTGTCAACGATGAGATCAATATTGCCTCCGGACTTCAGGATGATTTTAATTTCATCAAGAGGAAAACCGGCGTCCTTTAACACAGATATCATGTGATACCGCTGCAGTGATTCGCCGGAATAATAACGGTATCCGGTAAACCCGTCTGTATACTCCGGGCAGAGCAGCTCTTCGCTGTCATAATACCGCAGCGTGTTTACCGACACCTGACACAGCTTCGAGAACTCACCGATTTTATACATTGCAAAACCTCCTTTCGCTATCAGGCTATCATTACAGTTAACGTGAGAGTCAATACCCATAATAGAATATTTTTGTAAATATGCCAAGCGGAAAAAACAACCCGCAGAAGCTTCATTCCGCGGGTTGTAATGGCTGGCTGGGTTTATAACCACAAGCTGCGTTGCCTAATTTCTTGTGATGATTGTCGTCAGAGATATTTTCTGCTCCTCGGTTGGCAGCGTGAGTTTTCCGTTATTAACCAGCTCCTTCAGGCAATGCAGCAGGAACCAGCCGTCGGAGTAGAAGATGTACTGCAAGCCGAAAGCCTGCGCCTTCTGGAGCTGCTTGGGGGTACCGTCCATGATGGAATTGACGAGCGGAGCTTTGAGCGCATCGAATTGGGCTTTATATTTTTCCTTGAGCTTATCGCCGATGGACAAAAGCTTCTTTTGGGTCTCGGTATTTTTAACCCATACAATCTGCAGCGATTTTTCAGCTGTTTGGTCTGCGTCGGCCTGGTTCTTAAGATAGCCTCTTTCCGCCATATAAGCATATTCGTCGGCAGTTAGAGAGCTGCCACTGATAAGGCGTTCAAACAAGGACAGGTCGCGCTTTGCGGCGTTATGATAATTGTCGTCGGCGCGCTTAGCGGACCATTCCGTATCAACCATCCATAGGATAAGCTTCTCCTGATCGCCGTTCCAGCACGGGCCGTACAACTGCTGAACGCTGTCAAAATACTTGGGCGGCTCAACACCCGAATCGAGTACCGAGGCATAACAGATATTCCACCCTCCGTCGGGACGGCGTGTCGCCGCGTCTTCAAAGGATATTGTATCCTCCATCAGCGTTTCTCCGCTGCGCGCCGCGATAAACGGGATCAGAGACCACAGCGCGAAATTCCGGTCATGTTGCGGATAGTATAGGCTGTCGTCTTCGAGAATCCCGCTGCTTGTCAGTTCGTCATACAATGCGTTGGCAAACAGCTTTGCCGCCTGCTCATACATCGCACTTGACAGCCTGGTTTGCTCTGTCGTCGCCTCGTCAAGCAGGATATTACACAGATATTTATTACCCTGTTTGAGCAGAAAGCCGTATTCCGCTAAGTATTCCGCCTCGCTTTCAACAAAGACAGGGGAGACGCCGAGGCAATCAGCGATTTCGTTGATTGTTTTGCCCTCCTTCCAGACAGCGTAAGCAATATTCTGCGCCAGCGTACTGCGGAAGAAATTACTGTTGTTGCCTTTGGCGCCGATGGAACCGTTTGTACCGCACATAACAAAATGGATTGGGTTAAATTTCAATTCAGTTAAATTTTTCATTGTTTCCATCCCTTTCTTCAGGTCTTTTTTGGCTTCGAACAGATGCCACTTGACCGTGCCGACCGGAACCGAAAGAATATTTGAAATGTCCTCCTGCTTTTTGCCCTCGTAATAAAAAAGTATCACGATTTGCCTCTGCAGCTTGGAAAGCCGGGCTATTTCGCTGTGCAGCCTGGTAACTGTCTCAGCTTCAGCAATGTCCGTTAAAGGATCGTCAGCCCCGCACAGCGTGTCGGCAAGGTCATCAATGCAGATTCCAATGCCGCTTCTCGACCGGCCCCTGTAATAGTTGGCGAGGGCATTATGCGCGATGCGCCATACAAATGCGGCGATATTGTCAATCTCACTGACAAGCAGCGCGGTATAGAGCCGCAGGGAAATTTCCTGCGCCAGGTCCTCGGCGTCCCGCAAATCAGAGGTTTTTCCAAGCGCAAAACCATAGAGCTTTTTTGAATATTCAATTACCGTCTTTTCGGCCAGGTCTCGATTCATGTTAACTCCTTGTAAAACGTCTTACACACATATAGACACCGCAGCTGAAGAAAGGTTGGAAATTTATTTCTTGCGATAACAATATTTCACTACTTCATCTGAACAAGCACATCACAGAAATGGTCAGACGCCGGCTTTTCAAGCAGTCCTTTTTCCTGTGCGGCTATCGAGATGTGTGTGAAAAAACTGACGAACAGGAAATGAGCTGTTCTGTCCACATCTTCTTTTAGGCGCTTTGGAAACAGCTTCCGATAGCCATCGGCGTACCATTTGATAATGGATGTGTATTTCGGCATAAAACTATTGAAATGATCTTCCGCTATTCTGTCAAATTCAGATTTCTGAATAAGTGTAAATGACGGGAAGCAGCGCTTAATACAACCGGCATCATTACTCAGATAACCATCTTTTATAAGTACGGCCATGTGTTCTTTTTCTTCCTCCGTGAGCTCGGATGCGTTCAGCAGCTTTTCACAAATATAAATCTGACGATCACCCATTGGGGGGCGATATCCAAATCCCGCGAATTGAAAGCTGCTGTGTGTGCAGGTTCCGCCGTATTCTAAGCTTGAACTGATTACTGCTCTCATCCCGCCGACTCTATATGTATTGGCTATATGCGCTTGAAAGGTCCACTCATTTCCGTCGTATCTGACTCTATATGGTACCGGAGGAAAAGGATTATAAGAATTACTTAACTTATAAAGTGCCAATAAACCGTAAAGATATATGAGTTCGCTCTCGGGCTTACCGCCTGTCTCAACGCCGATGCCGATAACCTTTTTCATGAAGTCTTTCAGCAGCGTGACATACTCATTCAGAAAATTACTGTCCAACTGAGTGATTGCTTGCGAATTATATTCGTTTTGCGTATCATCAAAAATCAAGAAGTCTGTCAGATATTTACCTTTCATGGGTTCAGTTAATGCTTCACGATGTAATAAATTTTTAACAGCATCCTCGATATAGTACGCAGGCACACCGCAAAGCTTTGATAATTCCTCGACATTATTTGGCTCTTTATAACAATGATAAAGTACATTTTGCGATAAAGCATCACTAACTAAAGTCCCTGGAAATGGCCTGTCTTTGTCGTTATAATTTCCGCCGCCGTTTATACCAATGGTCATTGCAACCGGTTTTAATGCAGTCTCTGTCATGTTGATACACTCCTTTTTTAGTTTGTTTCTTCCTTCAGACAACCGCCAGGTGACGGTCCCCTCCGGTATGCCGAGTATTTTTGATATTTCTCTGCAGGTCAGGTTATCGTAATAATGGAGGACAATAATATCACGGTACATTTTTGACAAGCTGGCGATTTTGGCTCTGACTTGAGCATAACGGTCCTCATCGAGCTCAGCGTAACTATCATAATGTACGGTGCCTTCCAAGGAATCAAAGGAATACATCGCGCGCTGTCTTCCCTGCTTCCTTCGGAAAACGTGAGTTACATTGGCCGCCAAGCCCCAAAGCCACGGCTCAAAGCGTGCTTCGTCTTTAAGGGTTGAAAGCTGCCTGAGTGCGGTGCAGAGGATTTCTTGCGACAATTCATCTGCTTCTTCTCGGGTGAAGGTATGCTTAATACTGTACCCGTAAACGCGGTCAATATATGTGTTTATAATATCTAATTCCATTTACTCACCTGCCTTTCGAAATATCAGTATACTGACACTTATAAAGTGCATCTCAATTTGTTTTCATTGGGTGGATTTACAAAATATTATAACATGAATTTGCCACCGGTAATGATTGACAAGTAAAACAAAAAAGCACCTGAAAACCGCTTCTGGTTTTCAGGTGCTTTCGAATATCAGCCGTTTACTTAAAGTTATTATTCGACGTGCTGTTTCCTCGGATCTTTTCATATACGGTATAAATTGCCGGACCGATGAACAGACAAAGAATAACGAAAGTTTCTGGAAGGGGCGCCGGTGTCAATCTGAAACGGAATAGAAAGAAATCGAAAACCAGGTAACTGATGGCTGAACAGGAATCAACGATTATATTGGTAGTAAAGGACGCTTTTTGATGGTGGGACTGCCTGAAGACAATTAACAGGCATATGATGAGCGGACCGGCAACATTTGTCATAATGAGAGGATATATATATTCGTGGTAGCTTAATGTTAAATGGGTGAAATAGTCCCGAAACTCAATATCAACGATGAGCAGCACTAAGCACAGAATATTAACAAAAATATAAGCTGAATCAGATTTCTTTTTCATAATAAACGTCTTCTCCTGTAAATTATTGAAAACCGCTTTACCATATATATGACATTACCCTGGCGCCTAATCCAATATATGACACTAATAATAATACCTGGATATAATGTATTATTATAGATTAAAAAAACTAAAAATACAACACTATTTTGCAAAATATTCTAAACTAATTTTACAGAAGTAATTCGGCTTGACAAATACGGCATATTGTATTATTGTATTAGGCGCGTGATACAATGATATTTTTTATTTAATGTTAACGTTAATTTAATCTGTTTTGCATTTATATCTGCACATTATACTGTATTATTTATAATAATAATATATTGATTGATTGTTTTTGAGGTGAACCGATGGAAAATTTATCGGAATACTTAAATCGCGGCGTTGAAATTATTGTGATGCAGGCGCTGAAAGCGACGCTCAAAAATCCGCTGGAGAGTGCTTTTATTCTAAAATATATGAGCGCTCAGCAGAAGGCGTTCAAAATGCGATTGAAGTCAGAGGAAGACGGCGTGCATATCCCACCTTTTTTGATTGCCAGTATTTCCGCTCAATGTAATCTTTTCTGCTCGGGCTGTTACGCACGCGCTCAGAATGTTATCAGCGAAACGGCGTGCCGCCAACAGCTTAGCGATCAGGAATGGGAGCGTATTTTCCGTGAAGCGGAGGAAATGGGCATCTCTTTTATTCTGCTGGCGGGCGGCGAGCCGCTTATGCGCAGGAATGTAATTGCCGCTGCCGCCGGATTTTCAGATATTATTTTCCCCGTATTTACGAATGGGACGATGTTTGACGATGAAGCTATCAGCCTCTTCAATAAAAACCGTAATCTGGTTCCGATTTTGAGCCTGGAAGGGGACAGCGGGCAGACGAACGCAAGGCGCGGTGCGGGTGTCTATTCGAAGCTCCTGCAGGCGATGGCTATGATGAAGGAAATGGGAATTTTGTTCGGCGCATCTATCACGGTCACAAAGCAAAATTTCATAAGCGTCACTGATGAGGCCTACATAAAGAGTTTACATGACTTTGGGTGTAAGGTTGTTATCTTTGTTGAATATGTCCCTGTAGCCGCAGCAGCCGGTGAAACGGCACCGAATGCTGCGGATAGAATCACCCTCCTAAAGCGTCAGGATAAGCTCAGAGCGGCATTCGACAGCATGCTTTTTATCGCCTTCCCCGGGGATGAAGAGGAATTCGGCGGCTGCCTCGCTGCCGGAAAGGGCTTCTTTCACATCAATCCTGAAGGTGGAGCAGAGCCCTGCCCATTCTCGCCGTTTTCCGATACGAGCCTGAAGACCGGTACACTGAAGGACGCGCTGATTTCTCCCCTGTTCCGTAAGCTGAATCTCGGCGGTTTCCTGGCGGGCGAGCATGTCGGAGGCTGTACACTGTTTGGCAGAGAAGCGGAAATCAAAGAAATGGTATACAGCAGTCAGGGCGGTATAGGCAATAAATAGTGCTCAGGCCAAAAACCTGCTGGAAATTGACAAATCCCCAAACTCTGTAATATGATGGTGTTTGGGGATTTCTATTAACTTAGGGTATGGTCATATTTATGTTTATACATATACTTTTGTTAAGGTTATATCAGCTTATATTGCGGTTTGCGGCTTACATTATGCCCTGGCGGAAACCAGAGCTGATTCAGGGCGAAAACTGTCTGGATAGGCTGCCGGGACTATTAAAAAGCAAAGGTATTGAAAATATTCTGATTGTGACTGATCCGACTATTTTGTCAAACGGGCTTTTGGACGGGCTGCTGCGCGGTTTGGGTGAGGAGAAGGCTACATATGTTCTTTTTGATAAAACTGTGCAGAATCCGACGGTTGAAAACGTTGAAGAAGCACTTGAGCTATACATAAAGCGCGGCTGCCGCGCCATTATCGCTTTTGGCGGGGGCTCGGTTATAGACTGCGCTAAAGCAGTCGGCGCGAGGGCGGTAAAGCAGAATAAACAAATATATCAGATGAGAGGACTGCTGAAAATAAGAAAGAGGCTCCCGCCGTTCTTTGCCATACCGACAACAGCCGGAACGGGGAGTGAAACGACAATTGCCGCTGTTATTTCAAACAGGCAGACCTGTGAAAAATATGCGATTAATGACTGGTGCCTCATACCTGGGTATGCGTTCCTTGACCCGCAGCTTTTAGTCAGTCTGCCCACTCGGGTCACAGCAGCTACAGGGATGGATGCTTTAGCACACGCGGTTGAAGCTTACATCGGCAGGAGCAATACAAAAGAATCAAGGATATATGCCAAAAATGCCGTGAAGCTCATCTTTGAAAACCTGTTCAATTCTTATTGTGACGGGGCAGACATCCAGGCGCGCGCCAGCATGCAGATGGCATCATACTATGCCGGTTTGGCTTTTACGCGCGCTTATGTGGGTTATGTACATGCCATTGCACATACGCTGAGCGGCTTTTATGCGATGGCACACGGGTTTGTTGTTGCCGTTTTATTGCCGAGCGTCCTATCGTCCTACGGAGAATGCGTTTACAGGCGGTTGGCGGAGCTCGCCGAATGTGCCGGATTGGGGACTGAAAATGACAGCGATAAGGAAAAGGCAATTGAATTTATTGAATCGATCAAAAAGCTCAACCATTCGATGGGCATCCCTGAGAAGATCAGCGGCATCAACGAAAGCGATATTCCGCAGATGGTCAGAAATGCGAAACGCGAGGCGCACCCTTTTTATCCCGTGCCGAGAATTATGCCCGACGCAGAGCTTTACAGCATGTACATAAAAATTAAGAAGGAATCCGAAGTATCATTAAAAAGATTGAGAAAAGCCACGTTTGAAACGAGGCTTTAAGATAATTACTGAGGCTTCTATTCGTACACAATTTTAAACCCGGAGTCTTCAATACAGCTCTTAATCACGTTTTCCGATGCCGGGTTATTATAATCAACTTGAATGGTGCCGCTCACGAGGTTGACACCGACCTGATTGACACCGTCTATTTTTCTAAGTGCGTTTTTAAGCTGGGTTTTGTTCTCCTTATTCTGCATACCTGAGACACTGCAGAGCATTGATTCCATTTTATTGTCCTTTCGTAACATATTCAGCTGCGATTCAATTCTTTTCGTGCTTGCTGTCATGAACACCGATTTTGTTACCGCCGGTGAGACCGACATCCTTGTTATCTCTCGGCTCAATTTTGCGCCATTCGGGATTGCTCTTCGGACGGTCTTTTTGCCTGTTTTTGTTATTATCCATATCGCGTGCAATACTGCCTTTCACTAACCGGATTTCTTGTTAGTATTATATAAACCGAGCAATTTATACTGGTAACTGCAGTCCTGTGATATGCACGTTGAAGAATCGTAATATATTACAAAAAAAGACCGTAATAAAATCCTATAATTCAGTGCTAATTGATTTGATTTTTCGCCTGGCAGACTGTATACTGTGTTATAACTGTAATAGTGTACTTTTTACATTTCAGGGAGGTCAAGATTCATGTCAATTCCAAAATTCGACCCCAAAGAGCTTGAGGTTGTTGCAAAATTCCCCGGTTTCATGGGCGGCGCGGAAACACTCGTCTATAATTACCCGATAACGCCGAAGGAAGCTTATATTGCGGCGTTCAAACGGCATCCAGTCTGGCAGATTACCTCTACAACAGAGATGTCGATGTTTGCACCGAAATGCAATCCCGATAATATCGCCCGCGGCTTTGTCTATGACGGCACCCATACCCCCCCGACCGGCGGCTTGGGTATGTTCGGCATCGATTGGGAGTACATTCCTCAGGTCGGCGGTTCCATGGTTCGCCCGGGTAAACCGTTTATCGAGGATGCCAGCGAACTCAAGGATAAGGTTGTTTGGCCGGACATCGAAAAATGGGATTGGGAAGGCAACGCGAAAGCGAATGCCGGCTATCTCAGCGACAGGTCATTCAATGTCTGCTGGTTCCTTAACGGCTGGTATGAGCGGCTGATCTCCTTTATGGACTTTGAGGGCGCGGTTGTCGCAGTTTTCGATGAGGATACGCAAGACGACGTCAAGGCTTTCTTTGATAAGCTGACCGATCTGTATATCAAAATATTCGATAAATACATCACTTATTTCCCCGGCATTGACGGCTTCTGTATCCATGACGACTGGGGCTCCCAGAAGGAGACCTTCTTCTCACCGGCTGTTGCTGAGGAGATGATTGTACCCTACATGAAGCGTGTGACGGATTTCCTGCACTCCAAGGGTAAATACTGCGAGCTGCACAGCTGCGGCCAGCTCATGAAGCAGGTACCCAACATCATCGCCGCCGGCTGGGATTCCTGGCATCCCCAGCTGATGAACGATACCCAGAAGGAATACGAGCTCTACGGCGATAAAATGCTCATCGGTGTCGCACCGGATACCTTTGATCCCGCCACGACCTCCGAGGAGGAACAAAGAAGAATGGCCAGAGAGTATGCGGACAAGTTCTGCCAGCCCGGCAAGCCGTCCCTCCTGAATATATATGCCTCGAGCGTCCTGACGCCCGCATACCGCGAAGAGCTGTATAAACAGTCCCGCATTAACTACGGCAAATAAATAAATTTAGTATATTTTACTGATGGAGGGTATTTGTTTATGTCAATACCAAAATTCGATCAAAAAGAAATTGATGAAGCCGTACAAGGGCCGGCGTCCCCATATGGCCCCGGACAAAAAATGTTTAAAACGCCTGTTACCGCCAGAGAAGCTGTCAGAGGCGCGATGACGGGGAAAGCATATTGGCAGGTTGTCAGCATGCTGGTTGAGCATACTATTTTTACGCCAAGGCTGCTGCCGGATAATGTCGCGCGCGCTTTTGTATTTGAGGCTCAGCCCTTTAACGCACTCACAGAGGGCGGCGGAAAAGATATGTTCGGTATAGAATGGGAGTATATACCGGTCGCTACCGGTTCAATGGTTCGCCCCGGCAAGCCGTTTGTTGATGATGCCAACGAGATCATGGGAAAAGTCAAATGGCCCGACATCGACAGCTGGGACTGGGCAGGCAGCGCGAAAGCCAATAACGATACATATTTGAAATCAGATAAGTTTAACTTATGCTGGTTCCAGACGGGCTGGTATGAGCGGCTGATCTCCTTTATGGATTTTGAAGGTGCAATTATGGCACTCATAGACGAGGATCAGCAGGATGCCGTACATGCTTTTTTTGATAAGCTGACCGACCTGTATATCCGGATATTTGATAAATTCATCACTTATTTCCCGAGTATTGACGGCTTTTATATCCATGACGACTGGGGTTCCCAGAAGGAGACCTTCTTCTCACCCGCAGTTGCCGCTGAGATGATTGTTCCGTATATGAAGAGAGTTACAGATTTTATCCATTCCAAAGGCAAGCTCTGCGAGCTGCACAGCTGCGGACAGCTCATGAAGCAGGTTCCGAACATCATAGCGGCAGGCTGGGACGCTTGGGCCGGTCAGCCAATGAACGACACGGCAAAAATATACGAGCTGTATGGCGATAAGATTCTGATCGGCGTTATGCCGGAGATGTATGATCCGACAACAAAAACAGAGGAAGAGCAGAGAGCGGCAGCCAGAGAATTTGCGAATAAATTCTGCCATCCGGATAAGCCGTCGTATACAAATTATAACGGCCTTAGTGTCATGACACAGGCATACCGCGAGGAGCTCTATAAGCAGTCCCGCATCAATTACAGCAAATAATAATACCAGCTTTAACTTAAAATCCCTTGGATATCATATAACGTGAATCCAAGGGATTTTCCTTAATAACAGTCTGGTGCCTGGCGGCTTATAACGATGTCAGGAACCGAAGCGAATATAGGTCGCACATAATCATGGCATGGGTCACGTTGTCTTCAAGGACGAAATAATTGACACCGACCTCTTTCATGACGCCTGTTTTATCGATATAAAGATTAGAGCCGATGTTGAATTCCGCGCGGACACGCTTACCGATTTGTGTTTTCAGATAAGCAGGGGTATAACCCGGCGACATCACTGTCGGCGGCCCCTGAACATTAAACGGACTTGAATCATAGGCTTCGTCTCTGGTCAGGGAGCCTTGCGTGCCCGGGTTCTGCCGGACCGGCATGGATACACCCATTCGAGCAGGATCCGTCGCCGGATCATTTTGATAAGCAGCGGGGGAGAGTCCCGTCTGACTGGGGACTTTTGCTGCGGGCTCCTGATAAGCAGCCGGAGAAAGACCGGTCTGTTCAGGAGCCTTTGCTGCGGGCGCCTGATATGTCTCCGGAGAGACACCCATCAGGTTTTGCATGTTAGACATCGGCGCTTGATATGTAGAGGGGGAGACGCTTGTTTGGTTTTGGTTTGCCGGCATCGCCTGATATTGCGCTGGCATTGTGTCCATGGCGGGCCGCGCCGAAGGGGCGGCTTGACCGGACCTGTTCTGCGCGCTGCCGGGATTGTTTAAGACTTTATTATCTACCCAGCTTAAGTTGTTTCTATTCATAACCGAACCACCTTATACATTTATGTTTGTGCGTAGGACACTGTGGGATTGTAAAAGCAGTGCTGATGTACTCTGGTAAACCAGTAGCCGTTGCCGTTATAAGGAAAGGGATCAGGGCATGTGGGATTAAAAGGGTTCATATACCATAATGAGTCGGAGCCGACCCCGGAGAAAGTACCGCCTTGAATCGCCCAATCGGCAATTTCGTAATGGATATTTTCAGGTGTCATCGACCATATGTTTTGTGTATTCTGTTCACCGCCGATCACTGTTTTAAGGCACGAAAACTGACACATTTGTTCTATGACTCGGCGCAGACTCCCCTGACCTGTCCTGAGGTATTCGCCGTAAGCAACATTAACACGGTTCATTACAACAGTCGCGACAGCCCGCATACCGGCATCACCTTCGCCTCCGGCTTCGCATCTGATAAGTCTTGCAAATAATTCTCTTGTATCCAAAGACTTCACCTCTTTACACTAATCTATTCCGTGCCTGAAAATCTTGATACTTAGTAGAATGTATAAATTTAACATAAATGAACAGGGCAATAAAAAAAGCCGCCTTTCAACAAGCGGCTGCACAAATTACTAGAGTAATTTGATTCCTTCGGTATCTGGATTAAATTTTTGAGGGGCTGGGCAGCTTCTCGTTAATCCTCGAGGGAAATGACTGAGACCGGACATCCGTCCCGCGCTTCCGACGCGCTGGCTTCGAGACTGCCTGTAACATCGGCATAGGCTTCGGCTAAACCGTCCGAACCGATACGGAACACTTCGGGGCAATTGGTGACGCATAAGCCGCAGGCGATACATCCGGATTTATCGACAATTGCTTTCATAAAAATACTCCTTCCTCAAGTAAATCATTCATTAGCTTATCCAGCAATCAGCAGATTAACAAAAAAGTTACTCTGCGATGCTCGAATAGAATTCGGAATCGTTTTTAGCCCATAAAGAATTTCAGGATATACGTAATACCCGCTCCAAGCAGCATCGTCGCCGGGATCGTCACTATCCACGATGTTATGATATTTTTAACAACAGACCATCTGACGGCGGAGAATCTTTTTGACGCGCCGACGCCCATGATTGACGCGGTGATGACGTGTGTTGTGCTGACGGGGGCTCTCAATGCGGTCATTGTTAAAATGACGATAGCCGACCCTGTCTCCGCCGCGAAGCCGCCCACCGGCTGAAGCTTGATCATATTAAGACCAATGGTTTTGATAATTTTCCGCCCGCCGAGCGATGTCCCCAATGCCATCGCAATTGCGCAGGCAAGCTTCACCCAAATCGGAATGCCATGCGTTTTGTCCCACATGCCGGCACTGACTAACGAAAGCGTTATAATACCCATCGATTTCTGTGCGTCGTTGCTTCCGTGCGCGAAAGCCATTATAGCAGCCGATACGATTTGCAGCTTGGAAAACCATTTATTCACGAAGGTGGGAGAAGCTTTCTTCAGGAGTCTATAAAGACCGGACATGATTAAATATCCGATGAAGAAACCGATAAGCGGGGACGTCAACAGAGGAATGATGACTTTTTCCAGGACACCAGACCATATCACTTTATCCAGACTGGCCGCGTAAACAACTGACGAACCCACGAGGCCTCCGATGAGCGCATGGGAAGAGCTGCTCGGTATGCCCAGGTACCAGGTAATCAGGTCCCATACAATCGCAGCCAGCAGAGCGCTGATAATCACATATTGTTCCAGCTCGCCGTATACGAGACCATGCGAAATTGTCTGCGCGACGCCTGTGCTGACAAGAGCACCGACAAAATTCAGGCACGCGGCCATTATAATGGCCATCCTGGGTGTGAGAACACGTGTCGATACGGATGTTGCGATGGCGTTTGCCGTATCATGAAAACCGTTAATAAGGTCGAAGGTCAAGGCAATCAGGATGACCACAATAAGCATTAAATTAAGCATGCTTCATTACGACCCCTTCAACGATATTGGCGACATCTTCGCACGCATCCAGAGAATTCTCGAGGAATTCGTATATTTCCTTCCACTTAATAATTTCCAGCGGTTCCATTCCGCTTGTGAATAAAGTTGACATTGCGCTTCTGTACAGGATGTCCCCCTCGTTTTCAATGCGGTTGACTTCAATAATTTTTGGACAGAGTATTTTACTCGTCTTCATATCTTTGAGCTCGAGCATGACAGCTTTCAGCTCATCGGTGCATACAACAATGAGGCTTGACAGCTTTTTCGCGTCCTCGGTAATAGCCTTGATATCGAACATGCGAAACCTGTGCGCCGTATCTTCAATAGCATCCGTAATATTATCGAGCACCTTGGCAATCTCGTTAATATCCTCACGGTCAATAGGCGTGATAAACGATTTGTTTACCTGCTGGACAATGTCGTGAACCGATATATCGCAGGCATGCTCAATTTCCTGTATGGCATCGATCTTTTTATCGACATCGGTAAAGTTCATAATCAGGTCATTGAGTTTTTTTGCTGCTGAACAGGCTAATTCAGCCGTGTCTACAAACATATCAAAAAACACTTCTTCTTTTCGCGTGACGCGGAACATATCTACCACTTCTTTCTTGAAATAATTCCCATAAAATAAGCCATTTACTTGCCGTTACCCGCTCATAAAAAAACACTCAGCAAATCAAGCAAAGTGCCGTGCTCCACGGCAGCTTCGAGGCTGAGCATTTTCGCAGCAGAGATTGTAAAAACTGAGTCGAAAATGTGATCCGACCTGACGGCGGCAGCGACAGCTGCCGGTATGGCAATCCTGAATAAAACGCGTTATCGTAATTTCTTCATTCCTCAAATAGCATTTTTAGGCGGTCTGAGTTCGATCTCATCATTTTTAAAAATTATGTTAAACTTATGTGAATTTCAAGTAAATTCTAGCATAATAAAACCCAAATAACAAGGATGAAATTCCACAATACTGCATGCTTTCTGCCGCTTCAATTAATCAATGGCTCCAAACTTTTGCGCTCATTAGTATAAGTAAAATACAGCCGGTTTATTTGCCGGTACTGTGATGAACTCACAGTGAAATAATAAATATCGGGTATAATAAGCTTAAAGTAAAAATAAAGGAGCAATTTATATGTCAGTACTAACGATAACAAAAGACAACTTCGAAGCAGAGGTTATAAATTCAGATAAACCCGTACTCCTTGATTTCTGGGCAGCCTGGTGCGGTCCCTGCAGAATGGTATCCCCGGTCGTGGATGAAATCGCAAACGAGACAAAGAGCGCACGCGTCGGAAAGGTGAATGTCGATGAGCAGCCCGAGCTGGCGCAAGCCTTCAAGGTCATGAGCATCCCGACACTCGCCGTCGTCAAAGGCGGCAAAATCGTCAAAACCGCCGTCGGCGTCCGTCCCAAAGCAGACATACTTAAAATGTTGGAAGTGTAAAAAGGTTATAAATAATTAGGCGAACACAGTCCGCCGCTGCGTGAAAACGCGCTGCGGTGATCTGTGTTCGCCTTCTTGGTTTCTGGTATTACCGAATCTCCAATATATTCTCATCGATCCTGCGGGCGACGCTGGTTGTATACGGGGTGAAGTATTTAGGCCAAAAACCATTACCCGTTGGGTTGAAGCTTTCAAACTCGACGCCGAGAAGCGTATAGCCCTCTGAGCTCAGTATACGGATGGTATGATTGATGAGATTTTGATAAATACCCTTTCCCCGAAATTGGGGCAGACAGTAGGCGCAGTAAATATTGCGCATTTTTGGTGCCAACGTAATAAAGTTTTCGCCCGTATCACCGGTTTTCAGGTAAGCAACGATTCCGCCTCTGCTTTTAGCGGCGAAATAACGTTCGTTTGTATTGCGGATTTCTTCCTTGAATTTATCTTCAGGGATTGTTTCTCTTAGTATAAAGATTGGACTTTCCGACATGTGATTTGCCAGCCGGACAATCAGCGGATAAACGAAAGCACGTTCTTCAATGTCAAGCTCGGCGAATTCGATATCCGGACAGCTCGGCGTATCCAACTCAAACATTGGCCGAATCGCTTCGGCGCAACGATGCCCGAAACCATAATGAAAGAATTGATTGATTGCTGTATTGTCGCTCGCGTAAAGACAGAGCGCATGGCTGGACACACCGGCATCGGCCCATTTTTTCGCCGCAGCCTGATACATATGGGCATAAATGGCCGCCCTGTTTTCAGCAGACGCGCCATTAGCATGCAGCGGAGAGAAGACGCCTCGCGCCTTTGTTGAACCAAAAGCTTTCTCGAAAGGAGAACAGCAGCAAAGGAAGCCAACCAGTTTTCCGTCTTCAAAAGCTGAAACGCCCAGCCCATTTTCAGCAAATTCAGCCATGCCGGGAAACTGAATATCCTCAGGAAGTATGGGCAGCAGCGTACGCGCCTCCTCGTAGTTTGTCCGGGCAAGCGCGGCGGCTTGTTCAATATGGTCATAATTAAAGTCGGTTACCTGCATTAAAGATTCCTTTCTGTTCACTTCCTGATACCTCCGTCTTTCTTCAATTGCCGGCTTTGCTTGGCAATTGACTTATGCCATTGCTGCTTTTCACGCATGGCGGCGGACCAGTCGTCGGTATATTTGGCTTCGCGTTTGAGTTTGAGGTAGCTGTTCCAGCGTTCCTGCGTGAGGCTGCCGTTACGGATAGCCGCCTTGACGGCGCAGCCGGGCTCGGTTTGGTGCTTGCAGTCGGAGAAACGGCATCTGCCTAGAAATTCATCCACATCGGAGAAGGCTTCGCCAAGCCCCACACTGACATCCCACATACCGAGCTCACGCATTCCGGGCGTATCGATGATCATGGTGCCGCCGGGCAGCATAATCAGCTGGCGGTGGGTGGTGGTATGGCGGCCCTTCGCGTCGTCCTCCCGGATGTCGTTAACTGTCATGATTTCTTCGCCCGCAAGCGCGTTGACGAGGCTGGACTTACCGACGCCCGAGGAGCCGAGGAACACGATAGTGCTGCGCGGTTTCAAAAACGCAGAAAGCGCCGTCAGGCCATAGCCCGTCTTCGCGCTGACGGGGAAAATTCCGACACCTGGCGCGATATTTTCTATCGTACGAATATGCGCGGAATAGTCCTGAACCAAATCCGCCTTGTTCAGAATAACCACCGGCACCGCGCGGCTCTGCCACGCCAGCGTGAGATACCGCTCAATGCGCCTGATATTGAAGTTCAGATTGAGCGAGGCGAGGATAAAAACATAATTAAAGTTCGCCGCGACAGCCTGCTCTCCACGCCCCGGTGTCGGGTCGCGCCTTGAAAAGAACGACCATCTGGGAAGTGTTTTGATAATCTGGCTGTCGCCGCTGCCGATATAGTTGATCAAAACGAAATCTCCGGTCGTCGGGAAGCTCTCTTGGCTGTAATCAGCGGCGTAATAAATGCTTGTTTTCAATTTACCGTAGGCAATACCATGCGCGCAGATCAGTTCATAACGTTCCTTGTGAACAGCAGTGACACGGGCGGGAATGCCGTCTATACTTTCCGGCGTCTTGTCGAGGCCGTAATTCATTAAATCTATCACTTAAATCCTCCATAATATTTGTTTTCGGGTAAGAGTATGCGTGAATTGCGCACACTGTGATTATTTCGACTTTCATATTCAACAGCTCCTTAATTTAGAAATTGGGCGCAAAAATACCGAAGCAAGCAGCCTCTCCAAGGCTGTCGCTACGGTTCAACGATGCGGACAGTATTTGATCGAAAGGATACTATAAACGGCACGACAAATCAAAGGCATTGACGCCTTCAAAGATTTATCCGCCGCACATATTCGGTTTTAGTAAAAGGCCACCTCGTACAATTCAGACATCAAAACAACCCCTTTCATGTTTATATGCTGGAAGTATAACACAATATTGGAATATTGGCAATATGTTTATTCCGTCAGTTTCCTCAGCTTTTTCTTATCGATGATTTTTATACCGCCTCTGGAGAGCTCGACGATGCCCTCAGAGGTGAAGTATTTAAGCATGCGGCTGACCACCTCGCGGGCGCTGCCGACATCTCTGGCGACCTGCTCGTGCGTCAGATGAACGGTATCATCATCTGTTTTTGAGATCTCGTCCCATAAAAATACAGCGAGTCTCTTATCCATGCTCATAAACAGGATTTGCTGCATGGCCCACATGACTTCCGAAAAGCGGTCGGTTGCCACTTTATACGCGAAGCACTCAACGTAAATATTTTTTTCAATCAGTGTCTGGAAGTAGAGAGCACTGATAAATAAAACCTCAGAATCCTCCTCGGCGTCAATCTGAACATCAAAAGTTATCGCAGACAAGACACAGGAGGCGGATAGAATACATAAATCTCCCTCCCTGAGCCGATACAGCGTGATGTCCTTACCGCTGTCGGACAGCATATAGGTGCGAAGCATACCTTTTTTAACGATCAGCATGCCTTTGCAGTCATTTTCACCGTTGTGGATGCATGTGCCTTTCGGGTACTTCATAAGTGTTGTATAGGCGACCATGCTTTCCTGCTCTTCTTTAGTTAAATGATCCCATGCGGAAAAATGAGCGGATATAATTTGGGTTGTTTCAGTCGTGACCATCATGCCACCTCCGGTATGCTTATTTATATTTATTCTAAATGAATAACGCCATTATGACAAGATAAATGTAGAACCACATGAATTCCGGCATAGGATATGGCAGAATATATTACTAAAAAGGATGGTTTTTTATGCCGAGTGTCTCCGCCGGTTACAACCGCGACAGCGCAGTCAGATACGCACATCAGTGGGCGTATTCCAGAAATCCGGCTTATTACAACTATGATAAGCTGGGCGGCGACTGCACGAATTTCGCGTCCCAGTGCATCTTTTCAGGCAGTGGGGTGATGAATTATCAGGCAAAGAGCGGATGGTATTACAATAATGCCAATGACAAGTCGCCCTCATGGTCGGGCGTTGAGTTTCTAAGGGATTTTCTTGTCCGCAATGTCAAAGGTCCTGGACCTTTTGCCAGAGAGGTGGCGATTAATGAGATCATGCCGGGAGACATCGTCCAGCTGTCGTTTGACGGCAAGTGTTTTCAGCATACGCCGGTTGTGGTGGAAACAGGGCCGATACCCAGAGCGGATAACATTCTGATTGCAGCCCATACGATTAACTGCGACAACAGAGCGCTAAACTCGTATACATACGCTAAAATCAGATTTCTCCATATTCAGGCTGTAAGAAAATGGTGACAAAAATGCCGCCGGTAATGCCGGCGGCATTGCGATTCAAATTTTCAGGCTGTTACCGCGTTAATGATCGCCTGCGCGACACCATCAAGCGGGGACTGCTTTTCAACGGCACCAATGTCAAAAGCTACCTTCGGCATGCCGTAGACGACAGAGGATGCGGCGTCCTGACCAATTGTTGTAGCGCCCTTCTGGCGCATAGCCAGAAGCCCCTTCGCGCCATCACTGCCCATACCTGTTAGGATAACACCGACGGCATACTTGCCGCAGGCTGCGGCTACCGAATTAAACAAAACGTCAACAGAGGGACAATGCCCGCTGACCTTTTCTCCGACGGCGAGTTCAACCCGGAATCTATCGCCAAGTTTTTTTACCTGCATATGCCGGTCACCCGGCGCGATGAGTACAAGCCCGTTTTCGATGTAATCCCCAGTCTCGGCTTCCTTAACACGCATTTTCAGCGCTTTGTTAAGCCTTTCGGCAAACAGTGTCGAGAACATCGGCGGGATATGCTGAACGATAACGATGCCCGGTAAATTGGATGGCAGCGAGCTTAAAACATGGAACAGCGCTTCGGTGCCTCCTGTTGACGCCCCCATGGCGATGATTTTTTTTGTCGCTGCGAGTCCCGACTGTATAACACTTTTCGGAGCATCAGTGAGTGCTTTCGGTTTTGGGATATTCGCATGGGCAGCAACCTTAACTTTTTCAATGAGCTCAGCTATAAAAGCCGCTGAAGTCCTGCCCGAAGCAATATCGGGTTTGGCGACAAAATCGACGGCGCCTGCGTTCATAGCGTCAAGTACCGCTGCGCTGACCGAACTGACAACAAGCACACGCAGAGGATATTGTGGTAAAAGCCGCCGAATGAACTCAATTCCATCCATTTTAGGCATAACAACATCACAGATCATGACATCGGGCTCAGTCTCAACAATTTTATCTCTGGCGTCGAAAGGGTCTACCGCGGTGCCGACAACGAGGATGTCGGGATCAGCCGATAACCCTTTTGAAACAACGCCTCTGAACAAAGCGCTGTCATCGACGATAAGAACGCGTATATTTTTTGCCAGTGACACAATAGGAACCTCCTCTATTCTTTTCTGTAAACAGCAGGCATGATGAATTTGAACTTTGTCAGTTCACGATTGAGTGACTCGGCGTGACCGATAAAAAGATAGCCGCCTTGTTCAGTCAAGCCATAAAACTTGCTGACAAGCTCGTGCTTTGTTTCATTGTTGAAATAAATCATAACATTTCTGCAGAATATGACATGGAATTTCTTTTTAAACGAAAATGTTTGGTTCATCAGATTGAATCGCCTGAACACAACCTCGTTTTTTATAGAATCGCCGACCGCGCTTGTTTCGCTGTCTATTTTTGTAAAGTAGTTCAGCTTCCAATGCGCAGGGAGCGGCGCGATGTCTTTATTGCTGTATATGCCTTTTTTTGCTTCATCCAGTGCTTTTAAGGAGATGTCGGTCGCTAGAATTTTCGCATCCCAGTTTTTCTTTTCGGCTCCAAGATATTCATCAATGAGCATCGCCAGCGTATACGGTTCTTCGCCGCTTGAGCAGCCGGCGCTCCAGATACGCAGATCCCTGTTGGGAATTTCATTCATCAGATGGGGAAGCACTTTATCACGCAAATAATAAAAATGCTCCGGCTCTCTCATAAAGTATGTATGGTTTGTCGTGATTTTGTTAATGAAAGTAATTGCCGCTTCCCCTGTCTTGTCATTGACAACATAGTCGAAGTATTCCGAAAAACTCTTAAAGTCGTGCTGAGTAACCAGACCATGCAGCCGCCCGGTGACAAGAGCCATTTTTTCTTCTTTAAGTTGAATGCCGTAATTGGCTTTAACATAATCAGCTATTTGTTTAAATTCTTTTTCGGTTAACTTAATCAATGATATCACCAATTCCACTGATATCATCCGAAGTCAGCAGCTTTTCACTATCGATAATGAGTACAATTCCCGCAGAAGTCTTCCCGATGGATTTAATAAACTTGCTGCCGGATGATGTGCTTAAAACAGGCAGCGCGGAGGTCTGCTCATCCGGGATTAACAGCACTTCAAGGACGCTGTCGACAATAAGACCATAGGTCAGCTCGTTTATACCGACAACGATGACGCATGTTCTGTCATCGTAATCTCTCGGCGCCTGGCTGAAACGCAGCCGAACATCAATGAGCGGTATGATCCGGCCTCTGAGGTTGATAATGCCCTTGACATAGTACGGCATCTCGGGCACCTCGGTAATGCTCTGTATACCGATGATTTCGGTTACATGCCTTGTTTCAATTCCGAAGGTTTCTTTTCCTATCAGAAAAGTGAGAAATCGGCCTTTTTGTGCATCTTCAATAACTTCTTCGGTATCTGTAATCTGTTTCATAAAAAATTCTCCTCTAAACACCGGATGCGGCTTTGCTGTTAATATTTGCCCAAGCTGCTGTTACCTAATAATGTATTTTGCCCAGCAACGGCGGTATTAGCGCTCAACTTTCGTGTGCCTTCTGCTAAACTCTTGGATGGATCTTTTTTCTGTGACCTTTTGAGCCGGAATAAACTGACGGTTTCTTTCAGCTGAGCAGCCTGACTTGAGAGCTGTTCGCTGGCTGCTGCGCTTTCCTCGCTTGTCGCGGCGTTCGTGGAAACAACTTCTGAAACCTGAACGATGCCGCTGTTGACCTGCTCAATTGCATAAGCCTGCTCGTTGGAAGCCTGCGCAATGGAATTGACAAGATCGGCGGCGACTGCAACCTGAGATGTGATTTGGCTTAAAGCTTCGGCGGTATCGTTGGCTATTTTTGTACCCGCATCGACTTTTCTCTTTGAGCCCTCGATAAGGGAGGTTGTCTCTTTGGCCGCATTCGCTGACTTGGCAGCGAGATTCCTGACCTCCTCGGCGACGACCGCAAATCCTTTACCGTGCTGGCCGGCACGCGCCGCTTCTACAGCTGCGTTGAGTGCGAGAATATTTGTTTGAAACGCAATGTCGTCGATAACCTTTATAATTTTGCTGATGCTGGCTGATGAATCATTAATCTCATCCATGGCACTGAGCATGCCCTTCATATGCTCGTTGCCGGTCGCGGCATTTGACTTGGCCTTCTGAGCAAGCTCGTTTGCCTTTCCGGCATTTTTAGCATTCAGATTCGTCTGAGAAGCAATTTCAACGAGCGAAGCAGTGAGCTGCTGAATGGAGCTTGCCTGCAATGTCGCACCCTGGGAGAGCGCAAGGCTTGAATCGGCGACAAGCGTTGAACCCGACGCAACCTGATCCGCGGCGGCGAAGATGCTGCTGACCACGCGGTGCATATTATGGACCAAATCTAATAAAGCTTGACCAAGGACGTCCTCATCGCAATTGATGTGAATCTGTGTTGTTAAATCGCCGTCGGCAATCTGCTTTGTATCCGCCACTTTTTCGCGGCTGGCGAATACAAGCCTGACAAAAGCTGCGGCGAGGCATTCTGTTTCATCGCGGCTGTTTCTGTCATAAGCTGAGTCGTTATTAAAATAGGCGAGATTGCCTTCCGTAAGCTTGTCAAGACCGGATGTCAGACCGGATATAAATGCGACGACATTCTTTTTGAAGTATCGAATAGTTAAAAAGGCAATAAAAAAACACAGCAAAAACAATACGATAACTGAAATAAGCTCCGCCAGACCGCCAAGCTTAACAACCGGCAGCAGGCTGTTTAATGTTAGCAGACACAAAATTAAAACAAATACCCCTACTGCGGTAAAACTCGTGATAAGCTTTGCTATAATACTCATATTTTTATACCAGGTTTTCATTTGCCACAGAACCTCCAAGTAAAGAATAGAGAAGCGACATGCGTCGATTGATGATTCAGACAGCGTACAAACAGGAATGAATCCATACTTAAGTATAGATTAAAAATCCCACGCTTTGCACACGTGGGATATATGTTTTAATGGAAATCAGAGCAGCAAATCCATAAGCAGGCCTCGTATCTCATCAACGCGGCTCAGGTAATCCAGATTGTTACTGCAGCTCAGCAAAATGTCCTTGGCAAGATCATCGAGTTTGCTGTCGATAATATGTATGGTCTCAAAAACGCGCTGACGCCCGTACATATCCGTCACATGTTCGGAACTCAGCACATAAGCATTTTTGATGGCTTCCTGCAGCAGATCCTTGAGCTGCTGGCGATATCGCTCAAAAGCGGAGATGTCAATTCGGCCGAGGAACGTGTCGGCGAGTGCGCTTAGCTCATCGAAAAGGCTGCTGATATGTTTCTTATATTCGTCTTTGAGCTGTTGGCGTAGCTGCTCCTTAAAGGCATCACCCGTTGAGCCGCCAGAGCTGCCTGCGACTGACGATACACCATATCCGCCAATATGATCCAATCGCTTCACTCTGTGAACATCAAGCATAAAGATACCTCATCATTGTTTGGCTTTCTGCGGTTAAGGTCATTTCGAAAAATCAATGCTGTCGCCCGGCTCTATCGAAAATGTTGTTTTTATGTATGCTGAAAGGCTTTTCTTATTTCTCGCTTTGAGTGTTTCAATTTTGTATAGCTGCATTTTACTGCTGATGATTGTCATGATTTCCATGTCTTTAGCCGAAATATCACCGAGTACTGTGCGAACAGACTGTCGGATTTCATCGATATCATTCGGTAAAGCTTCCCCGTAACAGTATTCATCTTCTTCCTCAAAAATGGTGTCTGCTTTATATTCAATGCCGATCAGTGTTTCTATCATTTTTTCCCGAGTACTGATAATTTCCGTAATTCGCGCGTCATCATCACTCAGAAATGCATCAAAATTCTCCTCAGTGTAATTTTGAAGTATCATGCATACATCAAGCGCTTGATCCATCAGGGTGCGCAGCTCGGCATGCTTCGAGCTGAGGTTATTCATCCGCAACTCACCTCTGAGGCGATACTGTAGGCTGATTTTGAGATATTCTGCCATGTATCTCGCATTGAATACAAAATATCAAGTACATCAGGGAGCAGCTTTATATCTTTCTTGATGTTCATCTCGCGGATTGAACGAATAAGAAAGTCATAAATATCCAAAAGCTGAGAGGAGAGCTCAATACTCGTATCAAGGCAGTTGATAAGCTCCATAATGATCTCCTGAGCGTTGATGAAGTGCGTGTTTACACCGCTGTAGTCGTTACTGTCTTCGAGGCAGATCTTAGCAAGCTTTACGTTTTTTATGCAAGCATCAAAGAGCATGACAATCAGCTCGGCTGGGCTGGCGGTCATAACACTCTGTTTAAGATATTCCTGTTTTAGGTTCGCCTGTCTGTAATCCACAATTTTAACCTCACTGAATACTATTTTTTGCCCCTTATTATCAACTAACTGCTGCTGGTACTGGTGCCAAACATCTGACTTATAAAGGAAGACTGTGAATTCAGTTTGGACAGAGCAGTTTCCATCGCTGAAAATTTACTGTAATATCTGTCAGCGGATTCTTCAAGTTTATCTTCAAGATCGCTGATTTCAGTGTCATATTTGTCGATTTTGCTCGTTGCAGTATCCACGGAAGTTTTTACTTCAGTGGTATAATTGGTCAGGCTGGATCTGAGTTTATACATAAGCCCTTGATCTGAGCTTGCAGACGTCGAGCTGCCGTTTGTAAACATAGCGATTACTTCGGTTGAATTGCTTTGCAGGGCAGTAGTTAAAGCATCTTCGTCTAAAACGATTTCACCGGCGTTCGTATCGAAATAACCGGCAGTTGTAATACCAATTGTTGTCGCGTTCTTTGATGTTCCGCCGAGTGACGAGTAGAAAGCGTTCTTTAAACTTGACATCAGGCTTTCCAGATCGGAATTGTGGCGTAATATGCCGCTTTTTGCTTTTGTTTCCCAAGCGGTAATCTGATCGGTTGTCATGTCGGCTTTTTCGTCATCTGTCAGCGGAGGGTAGTCGGCTGAATAATCGGTTTCGGTATCCAAGCTCTTGAGTGAATCGTACAATGTATTATAGGCGTCAATGAAATCAGATACAGCGCTGACTGTTGAGCTGTAATCGTGTTCGAGCGAAAAATCGACTACCGCTTCGGTCGTTCCCTTCGTCACCTTATTGAGGCCATATGTCACGCCGTCAATGGTATAGTCGTTGCTGTCCTTTGTCACAGTCACTCCGTTAATGACAGCCTCCGAATCAGTTCCGTTAGAAAAAGTTCCGGTATTGATTTTAAACGCGCTATCCGCACCAAAAGCATTCCCCTGCAGATTTGAGATCGTAACACTGCTGTCGGCACCGCCGGAATCCGCAGTGATTGTAAACGTATCTGTCAGGCGGCTGTATTTCATTGTGACATTAGCGGTTGTGTCTGTATTGATGGTGTTTATCATGCTTTGAAGCGTTGTGTCCTGAGAAAAATTGAAGGTCTTTCCGTTAATTGCGAATGATATTTTACCGCTGGAGTTGAATTCGAGATCTGTTGAAAGAGACAGGTCTTCGAGCGTCGTGGTGTTATTTGAGGAAATCTCCGTTCCGCTTTCCGAGATCTTTCCCGAGCTGGTAGCATATGCGTTTGTCGCCAGCGTGTTGACCTGTATGGTAAGGTCGCCCAATTCAGCCGTACTCGAAGCGGTGACGGAGACCGCATTGGCGGTGCTGGATGTCACGGCGGTATATGAACCGTATGTCGACGCTTTAAGCATACTGGAAGAGCCGGTCGAGCTGACATAGGTACTCAGAAATTCGCTGACGCTCGTCTTAACAGATGTCAATGCATCACTATACCATTCCTGCTTTGTTTGTTTAGCCTTGACAGTATCAATTTTCGATTGTTGTGCCGAGGTCATGGATTTGACGAGCGCATCGGTATCCAGATTTGAATACATGCCAGTGATACGTGAGCTTGTTGAACTTGAACTCGTACTGCTTGTTGAACTTACGGTAGACATTATATCAACTCCTGTCGATGCTGAATTAATTATCGTTATCTTATCATAATGATTGCGGTACCATATTACTTAACATTGATGTTCTATAAATGATTATCGTTCTAATTTTCCGAAAGTTAATATTCAACATGAAATATTTCATGAATTTTAAAAATAACCGGGTGATTTGTTTACAACAAATTACATAAATGCGGGGTTAAGCTCGATAATATGTTGAGCATGACGATTTTTTGTTGAGACATTCATCTAATAGTCCAGAGAATTATAGAAAATGCACAAAATGCGAAGAAATAATTGTGCACACAGACGATACTTTTTGTTTGCCTGTTAAGATTGTAATTTATTCCGAAAAAATGACGACATAATATATATAAGTTATTCCTTGACAGGATTGGAGGAAGTTTATGAAAAGCAATTCTGATAATATCGATATTGAAAAAAAAGATGTTCTGAGAGAAATAGCAAATATCGGGGCCGGTCATGCTGCGACGGCGTTGGCAGCACTTTTAGAGCGCCCGATCGTGCAGTCCGTTCCCAATGTTATGCTGATACCGCTCAGTGACATGCCGGAGCAGCTCGGCGGCGCAGAGAAGCTCGTTGTAGCGGGGCTGCTTGATATAACTGGTGACATATCAGGTTTTTTTATGATTGTTCTGGAATTTGAACAAGCGGATAAAATTATATCAATGATGCTTGGCAAGCAGGTACGCGCTAAAAAATCGGGTGCTATGAGAAAATTTACAGCAATTGAGAAATCTGTTATTTCTGAAACGGTCAACATTCTGGGTGGCTCATATTTGACAGCTATTTCAGAACTCACAGGACTTAATGCGGCTCCGTCGACACCTTACCTTTGCGTTGATATGGTCGGAGCGGTACTCAGCGTTGCCATTGCAGAAGCTGGTAAATCAGGCAATTTCGCGATATTTTTCCAATCGGAGCTTTTTAATGAAAAGGAGCGTATCATTGGCGATCTCTTTTTAATACCGGATAAAAACTCCTGCGATAAAATACTGGAGTCGTTAGGATATGAATAATGATTGATAAAAGTTTTGCGGTTGATATTGCAATGATGAAAGTCGCCCGTGCACCGGACCAACTTTATTCCTTGGGGCTCGGATCCTGTATCGGCGTTGCGATTTATGATCCGGCTGTCAAGATTGGCGGTCTCATACATATACTGCTGCCGACATCACAAGGCTTCGAAAACGGGAACCATGTGAAAACGAAATTTGCGGATTCAGGCATTACCGCATTAGTGGAAGCGCTTATTAAAGCAGGCGCGTCACGCGCGAGGATGAAAGCAAAGATTGCCGGCGGCGCGTCAATGTTTACAACGAATGGTACTTCAAGCGTTCATGAAGTCGGGAAAAGGAATATTGAGAGCAGCAAAGAAACTCTGAAATCACTGGGAATAGACCTGGTAGCGAACGACACCGGCGGAAATAAAGGAAGAACGATCGTCTTTGATATTGAAACAGGGCAGCTGACGATCAAAACCGTTGATAGGACGGTAAGAGTCATATGAACAGGAAGATGGAGCAAAATGAAAAATCACCAAACAAAGTCGGAGGTTATAAAAAATGGCAAAGATAATGATCGTTGATGATGCTGCGTTTATGAGGATTACAATAAAGAACATGCTGAAGAAAAGCATCCACGAGGTGATAGGGGAAGCTGAGAACGGTAAGGTGGCGGTTGAACGTTATAAATCGCTCGCGCCGGATATCGTGACGATGGATATTACGATGCCGGAGATGGATGGTCTTCATGCGCTCAAGGAAATATTGGCGATCAACCCCTCAGCTAATATTATTATGGTTTCGGCGATGGGCCAGGAAGCAATGGTGAGAGAAGCGATCATGAGCGGGGCGAAGGGCTTTATTGTAAAACCGTTTAAAGAAGAAGGTATTCTTTCGGCAATTGATAAGCTTGCTTAAATATTGATGTTGGCGGTTTCGAATTTATAAAGAACAGGGGTAAAAATATGAACGTTGATGAATCGATGCTCGATGTTTACATATATGAAACGCAGCAACTCCTTGAATCCCTTGAAAACACCCTTTTTGTCGGCGAAAACGACAAAAAGCTCAACGCAGATCAAATCAATGAAGTATTCCGTATCATGCATACGATAAAAGGCGCCTCAGCCATGATGGAATTTGAGAACGTGGCTAAATTGTCGCATTCTCTTGAAGATATGTTTGCGCTGATCAGAGAGAATGTTGACGGGGCTTATGATTGGCAGGAAATATTTGATATTGTTTTCAGTGCGATATCCTTTTTCAACGGCGAACTTGCGAAGATTCTCGCGCAGACAACGATGGACGGCGACGCTTCTGAGCTCATCAATAAGCTTAAAAACATCGTCAGCCGCCTGAAAGAAAAAACAGAACCGGCGGCTCCTGCTGCGGCTCCGGCCGCTCAGCCGCTTGAGAATAAACCAGTCAGCAGCGCTGCTCTGAACAAGAGTGAGGATGCGTATTATAAAATCAAGCTGTTTTTTGAAGATAACTGCCAGATGGAGAACATCAGAGCATTCGGCGTTGTCCAGAGCGTCAAAAAAATAAGTACCGCAATTGCGCATATACCCGAGGACTTGAACACCGACGCGTCGACTGAGGAAATTATCAGCAGCGGTTTTTGCTTATTCCTGCAATCCAGCGCAAATCCCGACAGTATTAAGAGCATTCTCAACGCGACGCTTTTTTTAAAATCCTGCAGCATCCTGCCTATTGAAGGTGATGACGAGGAAGTGCCGCTCTCAATCCGGCAGATAAAAGAAGATCATCACAGCCCGGATGCGCAGCAGGTGAAACAAGCCGACCAGCAGGCACCCGACAGCGGTTCTCTTGAAACTGTCGCCAAGCAGAACTTCATCAGCGTCAATGTCAATAAGCTCGATAATCTCCTTAATATTGTCGGTGAAATTGTGACGGCACAGTCAATGGTAATCAATAATGCCGATTTCGGCAACGTTCAGCACGACAGCTTTGACTCGGCGGCGCAGCAGCTGCACTCCCTGATTAACGAGCTGCAGGACGTCGTGATGTCCATCAGGATGATTCCGGTTTCGACTCTGTTCCAAAAGATGCGCCGTCTCGTCAGAGATATGAGCAAAAAGTTTGGGAAAGCCATCGAACTCGAAATAATCGGCGAGGAAACAGAGGTCGATAAGAATGTTATCGATTATCTCTCCGACCCGCTGCTGCATATCATCAGGAACTCCGTCGATCATGGCATTGAGGACGCGGAGAAACGCGTCGCCAGCGGCAAGCCGCCTGTCGGTAAAATTACGCTTGAAGCCAGAATGACCGGAAGTGATGTCATCGTTACCATTACGGATGACGGCGGCGGACTCTCCAGAGAAAAAATCCTCAAGAAAGCCACCGAGAAGGGGCTCCTGACAAAACCTGAAGCAGATATGACCGATAAGGAAGTCTACACGCTTATTTTCCTGCCCGGCTTTTCAACGAAGGAAGAGGTGACCGAATTTTCCGGACGCGGTGTCGGGATGGATGTTGTTCGCAAAAACATCAGCTATATCGGCGGGGGCGCGGCCGCTGTTCGTCTCCTTGTGTAGTCACGCGCGCTGAGCG
>DBTM01000002.1:15552-77729 GCA_002307055.1 Clostridiales bacterium UBA1316 | reverse complement strand
TAGCTCAGTTGGTTAGAGCGATGGATTGTGGTTCCATAGGTCGAGGGTTCGAGACCCTTCATCCACCCCACTGAAATCAGCAATTAAAGGTATTTTTTAGCCAGAGAGTGCCCACGCGCTCAAGTGCGCTCAATGGGATGTGGCCAAGCGGTAAGGCACCAGACTTTGACTCTGGCATTCGCAGGTTCGATTCCTGCCATCCCAGCCAATTATGATCTGTTAGCTCAGTTGGCAGAGCACCTGCCTTTTAAGCAGGGTGTCCGCAGTTCGAATCTGCGACAGATCACCAGAAAAACAAGGACTTGCAGTTATCTGCAAGTCCTTTGTTTATGCCGTTTTATCGAAATTTGAGATTATCGAGCGGACTGTACTCCGTGAATTTAGGAATGATTTTCTGGTGTGTAGTGTGGACATAGCGCTTAACCATTTCAAGCGAGGTATGACCAAGAATTTGTTGCAGAGCGTACATGTCACCGCCGTTATCTAGGTATCTAGTTGCAAACGTATGACGTAGCAAATGTGCTCGTAATCTTGAAATACCGCTCGTATTTTTGAGCTTTCTAAAAATCTGCTTCACTGTGCTTATCGAAACCGGATGCAAATCGGACATGAGAAATACATAATCCGTTTTTGCAATCGCTGGTCGTCTTGCCATATACCGCATGAGCATACGGCGGGTATTCATGCCAAGAGGTACGACACGCTGTTTATTGCCTTTGCCGTCCACGATACAATAACCTTCTGAGATTTTGAGCATTGAACATTTTAGTGTTACGACCTCATTCATCCTCAAACCGCTGTCTATCATTAGAGCGCACATGCAGTAATTACGAAGATGGACTATGTATTTCGGATTGAACAAGGAAAACAGTGCTTTTACCTCTGTGTCCGTTAAAACATCAATCTCTTTGCGCTGTGCTTTCGGCAGCTTGAATTTCTCTGGCAGATTCGTACTTACATAGTCCTGCTGATAACACCACGTTAAAAGCGTACGCAGGGCACGTATATACGTCTGTATCGTATTACTGCTCAGCCCACGGCCAACTAGCTCTGTGTAATACTTTCGCAGGATCGGCATCTTAATATCCTCGAGTAATGTGTCCTTACCTAAAAGACGAACGAAGATACCAATACTGCCACTGTAATACAACAATGTCTTTTGAGAATTGCCACGGAATCGTTGTTCGTTAAGAAAATCGTCAAGAGAGTTTTGTAATGTCATTTCAACAACCCTCCTTAACCGTATAATACTTAAAGTTTATGCCGAGCTCCGTCACAAAATAAGGTTTTGCATCTATAGCGTTATAGTCAGCATTTTCGTATGTTGTCGGAGGTATACGCCTAACGCCACCACCTGCATAATAAAAGTTACCGAAGATTTTTCGAAAATCTTTGCTTATGTATTTTGTCATGTATTTCGCCGTGTTTTCCTTATCGCCCGATATTTCAATACATGTACTAAAGCCAAACAACCACTGAGGCATATTAAATATTGTCTTGCAGTCTTTTGTCTTTTTCCCGCTGTCGACCAATTCAAAATCACCTGATATTAAGCCGTGAATATGTAGTCCTTTTCCATCCTTGTGAAGCTCGGGAACAACTAAGTATGACATCTTGTTACGCTTTGCCTTATTTGAAAGAAACGTCTTTAGTTTACGTGCTATAACTTTCGGGTTATCTCTCTCAATAATTTTTCCGTCCAATGTCCATGTAACAAAATACTGAAATTTGTTTAACGCAGAAATGTCATGGACTCTCTTTTTTGCTCTATTAATGCTCCTGCTCTGCGTTATGTTTTCTGTAATTTGAGGCTTTGATGTGACGACACGTTTCTTTTGTATCTCCCAAGCGGGGTCTTTAAATACTGCGGTATCTGCTACCGTGTATTTCTTATAGCCTGGGAAGTGTTCTATCCTGCAATTTACAAACACTTCTCCTTGAATCTTCGGTGCTAAATCAATCATGATCGCACCTGCCTTTACTATGCTGTGATGTTAATCTGTGCCTATAATCAAGTATAGGCACCCTCGAGGGTTGCGCCATTCTGAGGTTTTTTGACATTAATACTCCTTTCGTTTTGTCATTTAGCCTTGCAGAAAGTGGCGTATCTGCGATATAATATAAATACCGCAAACACCACCTTATGGTGGCTAAGTGGTGGAGGCTGTCAGCGTATCGTCCGCCAAGATGAATTACGCTGGCAGTCTTTCTTTTACTTTTTTGTGAGTTCTGGTGGTAGTTCTGGTGCGTCTATCCTATCTTGAAGTTTCTCGATTACTTCTGGGGACATCTTCTTGATATCCTTTGGTGTTTCCCCTCTAAAGATATCCATTGCTTTTTGACGTTTTGTCTGTGCTCGAAGTTGCAAGCGAATTAATTGAATACATGCTGAAGGGACTGAAGGTAAACAGTTATCTTCTGTGTACTCGTTAAGAAGATCATACAAGTAGCTTGGAACTGACAGATTTACACGCACATTGCTAGCTGATTTTTCTATTCTTTCGTCCTCAGCACTTTTGTCATAGATAGGTTCAGACCATAACGGTTTTCTTGGCAATGATTCTCACCTCCTGCTTATACCGAAATATACCATAAAGTACATTGTGGTGTCAATAGGTATAATAAAAAAATATGGGTTGAGGCACGCACTTCGTTTTGCGTGCCTCAACCCTTACATATGATTTGCACAATATTGCCATTATTGTTATAATTAATATATTCGTCTTAATGGGAGGGTGTATCTTGGATAGGTTTATAAAAAAAATAAAAAAATACTCTCTTCAAAATGTTTTGTACACTACGTCAAAATTATCTGGGGAGTTTTTTAGAGAACACAACAGTGGTAATTTTGCGGTTCTATTTGAGGATGTGCATGTTGTTACGAATGGCATTACTAGAAAACATCAGGTCTGGATAACAATCTGGAGTCTTATTGATTTTTCTTTTAATGCTGTGATATACACAAATGATTATCGATCAATGTCGTTAACTCAAAGAGAAGAATTAGTTTTTTTGATTACACTTTGCAAAGAGTGCGTTGATCAGCTCTCTGCTAAGCAACCATTTGCATATGATCCGAATTTACAGAATGAGTTTATGATTTTTTTGCATGGTTTTGCTGGTGAACAATTTAAAGCTCAAAACCCCGCACAGGTTTTTGATAATTATTGCAGAGGGAAATATATACTAGGTAAAATAGGATCACAATTTAATGATGGCATTGATGTTGAAAAGATAGTGATATCAGAGACTGGCTTGAGTAGTGATCAAGTTTCGCAGATTTTACTATTGTTATGGTCTATATCAACAAGAACCCCATATATCCTTGATGAAATCGGAGATCATAATACAGGTAATTTTTCAAATAAGGATATCCAAAGCGTTGTTAAGTATTACAGTACTAATTATGAGGAAATTAGGAAAAGCTCAATAGGACGACAAATCTTGTATTCGAAGCCTTTTATCTTGACGGACACCGGTAAATATATATCATCAAATGCATTGTTAGTACTCTTTCTATACGAAAACTCAACGTATTGGATTATACGAGACTATTTTCTGAAAAGTAAAAAGCAAGATTTTGTAAATGCATTCGGAATTTATTTTGAAACATATATGAAAGAACTGTTCGAGCTTTATCTAGATAAAACAGAATTTAGTAAAATAGCCGAAGTTTCAAGAAAACGAGCAGATTGGCGCTTGATTATAGATGACTTTGTGTTTCTAATTGAGCAAAAATCAGCATTTGTTGGCTTAAATGTCAAACAACAAAACAGTGATATCGATCAGGCAAAGAGATATTTGCAGAACAATCTTGTGGAAGCTATTAAGCAACTTAAAAGTACTGAAGATGATTTTCATGAAAACAATAATATAAAAATAATTTTGGTTTACGAGGATTATTATAAGGCTGAATTACTTGACTATGTGTTTAGTCTTCCTGAACTTGGCATCATAAATGATAATTATTATTGGCTAGTTTCTATCGATGAAATGGAAAGCCTTCTATTTGTACTAAAACAGAACAAGGAATTATTTCGTATAATTATAAGCGAAAAAATAGAAGCAGAATTGTGTAAGTCGAATGAGGGAAGAAGCTTAGGACAAATAATGGAACGCAATGGCATTCTAGATAATAAGCATATAAAACAAGAGCAATATAGAACAAATCATGAAAATAATTATAATGTAGTTGATCAAAACCTCGGAGGTAAAGGTAACAGTACTTAATAAATTACTACGAGGGTTCGGACTGGATAGGTTATAGAAGTTTTGAGAGGTTATTAAATGGAAAAATACTTTCACTTTGATAGATGTAAATCATTGCAAGAACTTGACGGACAAGACTGGGGTGAACCTGACGTTGCATCACCTCTTGTTAGGAAGTGTCATGAACTAAGGAAAATTGCAGTTGGATTTCTTGGATTTGAAGATTTAAGAATGTTGATCGGGCAAAAAATAGGTTTAGTATATCTAGTACCGTTAGCATTAGAAGCTCTTGAAGATGATGTGTTTGTTGCGGGCAATTTTAATGGTGATCTTTTAGATTTTGTGCTTATGGTAGATAGTGAATTTTGGAATACCTACCCTATTTACAAAAAGGAGTTAGAGCGTATTCTCGAGAAAAACATAAATGATTTAAGAGAAAGACTTGGTACTTTTCGTCAAAGACTTATATAGCATAGAATTAAAGCGAAATGTGAAGGGGAACGTTTCGCGCCATGCGGCGCTCATTTGTTTTCAGCAAAATAGCTACCAGTTAGTTTCTGCAAACACAGAGATAACCGGTAGCTATTTTCAGAAAACCGATGTTTATAAGGTGGAAAAATCGAGGGTTGGTGGTGCTCTATAGTCTCGAGCAGGAGCGGGAGAGGGGCCGAGGAGCTGGGAAGATTCGTGTATAGTGTGGTGCTCCATCGACTAAAGGTATACCAGTCTATCTAATGACAATCTGCATTACTTTTAAGCAGGGTGTCCGCAGTTCGAATCTGCGACAGATCATTTATGAAAAAACGCGAATTCGTGAAACGAATTCGCGTTTTTTCAATGATGTTTGGCTTCGCCATATGATGTGCTTGCAGCATGATGTGTCCTGCCAGACGCTGAGCTTGGCGCAGGACGGGGTTAACAGGGCGGAGGATTCGGTTTTTTTGCTGAGGCTCCAGGCCCGGGAAGCTGATGTGGTTTTTGTTCAGGAGGGTGAGCCACGCGTCGGCGGAAGTGTAGTCGAGGGTAACGGTGCCGGAAGCGTCGCAGATACCGCATTCGGTGGCGAAGATGGGTACACCGGCCTGAATAGCGTCTGTTAACTTCTGTCTTAGGGCATCCTTATGTGTGCCGGCGTAAAAGTGAAGAACATACATCACATTTTTGTCGGTCAGCGGGGCTTTGGTCACATCCTGCACATACTGGGACCAGGTGCCGGTACCGACAAGGATAAGGGCTTTGCTGTATTTCTCCGCTATCTCTTTGAAAAAAGCAATGGCGTCATCCTTGTATATTCGGGTTGCCGTCGCTGAGGATATGCCAGTCAATGATGACATAAAGGCCAAGCGCGGCAGCGGCGACTTGAAGCGCTGCAAGAATTCTTCTTGTGAGCCTCACGTGTATTCATTCTTTCCGTTGTGATTCCTTCTCGGCAAATGGGCTAATGCAACGGATGCTCTTTTACAATTTTGAGTGCTTTCGATACCTGCACAATCACTTCAAATTGGAAGGCTGTGTTCATAAACCCGATTTCAGCCAGCAATGTGCCTTTCGTCGTCGTCACGTATTTGGTCGGCAAGGAATTCAGCGCAATCGCACATGCGTTAAGATGGCATTTTTTACATTGGCACATATCGATTTCTTTCATTGCGTGATCTACAGTTGACTTAACAAGATCCTCAACGATGTTTATTAATATAAACTCGTCTTTGCTTGATTGCGTAAGCGCTTCTTCATTCATAAATATTTCACCATGCTAAGTATAAATACATTAGTATCATAATAGCCTTCAATGTTTAAAACAATCTTAATATTTCACATAATATTAACAATGATACCATATTAATGTAAAAATCACAATATGAGCAGATTTGCCAAGCTTGTTTTTCTGTTTTTGATTTGTATTGTTGATTTCTCAATGATATAATAAAAAGTATTCCGGCATCACTTGATTCCGCACGTACAAAGGAGAATTGAATATGGCAATGGTGAATTGCCCCAGCTGCAAAAAGATTGTTAATGACGCGTCAAAGAAATGCCCGAACTGCGGGGCGCCTTTAAATACCAGCTTGTTTAGCGGAAGTGTCCCCGGAGATAAGAAGCTGAGAACAATCAGCTCTGTCTTTATGTACGGCAGTGCGATATTGCTCTTTTTAGAATTTTTCGATATTGCCAAAACCTATGTCGGCGGGCTGCTGCTCGGAATCGGTTTCTTTATTCAGGGGTTATCAATTATTAAAGCAGAAAAAGCAAAGGGTTATAAAGGAAAGAGCAAAGCAAAAATAATCATGGGAATCGGCGTTGTCATTTTTATTGCCGGTATTATATTTATCTATATCGATTTAATAACGAAATGACGGTGAATAAATAAACCTTGTGATTTTATAAACTCACAAGGTTTTTCCATTTGTACCGGGGCGCTTGTTGGCGGGTAAGTGTCAGCCTGGGGGCACGGATGTGTCGGGAAGCGGGGCAGCCGCGATACTGACGGTTTTTATAATCAGATTGCCTGCTCCGTCGTCCGCTGCGGTAAGACCAAGGAGATTCATAATGTCCTGGAGCTTAAAATAGGTTGCCCCGCCGATGGAATAGGCCTTAAGGTCAACGGCACAGCCGAGGGCTTGCAGACCGGACTGTGATGCCGACGCGAGAACGGCATGACCGGTGTCGGAAGCGCTGAGCGTCAAGGCAGCTGAATATGGTACACCGAGGCGCATGTCGATCCTTTTTGCTTCGCCGTCCCAGACTATATCAAAAGCCTTTGAGGTATTGTTTAAAATAACGGCAATATCGCGCAGCTTGTAATAGGTATTACCTGAAAGCCAAACGGCTGAAAGCTGATACGATGTCCCGTCGATAGAGATTTGTGAATGCGCTGTCACGCCGACAACGGGAACGTCCCCGCTTTTATCGCTGATATCGATTTCACGGATATAATACTCATCATAGGTTAACCCGCTGTTATATACCGCGGTCGCCAGCTCAACGCCCAGATAACGCAGATGCCAGGGCTCGTTGGCATACCCGGTGACGCCCTCTTTCCCGATGGGGTAACGGACGATAAAGCCGTATTTGCATGCATTTTTAAAAAGCCACTTATATACGGTATTGTTTTGCGAAGGGGTTGCTCTGACGGCATCAACAGCCAGCCCTGTCTGATGCTCGCTGTAACCGGGGCGTGCGCATATAAGCTCCTGCACCGCGACGGAAGCGGGGTCCGCCTGCGTAAAGAAGCTGGCGTAGACCTCTGCCTGCTTGTCATAGCTGCGATATGAGGAGGAGGCCAAAATACCGTACCCGTGTTTCTTGGCATCCGCACACATTTTCTCGAAAGCGCGCCGGGCAGTGTGCGTCATCTTTTGTGTGCCGTAGCTGTATTTGCTGCTGATTTTTTCAAGGTTTTGCGGGATATAGCTTGAAGGGAGCGGCCTGTATTTATTAACCAGAACATCCGTGCTGCCGGGTGATGCGATGACCTCCGGGTTAGAATAAAAATATCGGTCAAGGCCGATATTGACATAGGATATGACAGCATCCAGCGTATAGTCCATATGAATGAGCCTATAATTTATATACCTGTCTGTATTTTCGTTCTTATAATACGGATAACCTGTACACGCGCTTAGCTCCGCCGCACAGCACTCCAAAGTGTTTTGCGCCATCGCATAAGCAACCGCATCGCCTTCACCTTTTGCCTGATAAATGAAGGATGTTATTAAAACAGCACATAGAATAAGTGCGATAGACCGAAATAGCTTCATTGTGCGCATTCACCAATCCTTAACCAGATATACACAGTTATTTCAGTATACGGTAGATATATACGCAAGTCCATAACCTGGGTGATTTATTTCAGAATTATGCTAATGCCGCATACCCGTAAAAATTTTCTTTCCGGCAGAAAAAGAATCTTTCCATTTCGCCTGATGTTTTGGTATAATTACTTTAAATAAAAAAATGTGCGCGAATTAACTGCGGCTGACGCGTTTAACCTGCGCCGAGGAGGAAAATAGCAAAATGAAAGTAGTCGCTGTTAACGGCAGTCCGCGCAAAACGTGGAATACGGCTAAAATGCTTGAAAGCGCTTTATCCGGCTGCAGGGATGCAGGCGCGGAAACGAAGCTTTATCACCTCATCGACCTGAAATTCAAGGGCTGCACCAGCTGCTTTGCCTGCAAACGTCTCGGCGGTCTAAGCTACGCGAGGTGCGGCATGCGGGATGACCTGACGCAGGTACTCAATGATGTGTGGGACGCCGACGCCCTGATCATCGGTTCTCCCGTATATTTCAGCGACGTGACAGCCGACCTGCGGGCATTCCTTGAACGGTTATGGTTCTCAATTCTGATGTATAATAGAGAGCATATGATACGCGCCCCGAAACGTATGCCTGTAAAAATTATTCTAACGACGAACGCACCCATGGAAGGCTTCCACAAAGCGCTCAACGAGAGTATTATCAATACAATGACAGGATTCGTCGGACCGGCTGAGCTGATTGAAGCGAACGATACGCTCCAGTTTGACGATTACAGCAAGTATGACGTGAGCATGTTCGATGTTAACGCCAAATTAAAACGCCGCAGCGAGGTTTTCCCGCTTGACCTGAAAAAGGCTTATGACATGGGTAAACGGGTTGTCGAAGAAGCAGAAAAGATCTAAATAAAATTTCGTATTATTGCATTATAATAGAAACGGATGATAATTTTACATGATAACTGTTAACAATCTCAGCCTTCAATACGGCGGAACCGTTCTGTTTTCGCGCGTTGACCTTCAATTTATTGCCGGTAACTGTTACGGCGTCATCGGCGCCAACGGTTCGGGTAAATCCACCTTCTTAAAAATACTTGCCGGGGAGCTTGAACCTTCCAGCGGCAGTGTTGAAATTAAAAAGAAGGTCCGCATGTCTGTCCTCAAGCAGGACCAGAACATGTACGACAACTATAAGGTCATCGATACCGTCATCATGGGGAATTCACGCCTTTTTGAGTGCGGCAGAGAAAAGGACGAGCTATATTTAAAAGAGGATTTTTCCGACGCAGACGGCATCAAAGCGGCAGAGCTCGAAGAAGAATTTGCCGAGCTCGGCGGCTGGGAAGCGGAATCAAACGCGTCTCAGCTGCTGCAGGGCTTGGGGATTGCGACATCGTATCATGACCTGATGATGAGCGACATGGAACCGCGTCAGAAGGTCAAGGTGCTGCTGGCTCAGGCGCTGTTCGGGACGCCGGATATCATCCTGCTTGATGAGCCGACGAACAACCTGGACGTCAATTCCGTTGTCTGGTTGGAAGATTTTTTGCTGGATTATAAGGGCACAGTCATCGTGGTATCGCATGACCGTTATTTTCTGAACACGGTTTGTACCCACATTGTCGATATCGATTATAATAAAATCCGGATGTACGTCGGCAACTACGATTTCTGGTATGATTCCAGCCAGCTTATGCAAAGGCTCCTGAAGGACCAGAATAAGAAGAGTGAAGATAAAATCAAAGAGCTCGAGGAATTTATCCGCCGGTTCTCCGCGAATAAATCCAAATCACGCCAGGCGACCTCCCGCCGTAAAATGCTCGATAAGCTGACGATGGACGAAATGCCGGCTTCTTCGCGCCGTTACCCGTGGGTCGGCTTCAAGATGGAGCGCGAGCCCGGAAAAGACCGCCTGTTTGTCTCAGAGGTTTCCAAGACGATAGACGGCGTTAAGATCCTGGATAATATCAGCTTCATTATGGGCAAGGACGACAAGATTGCTTTTATCGGCGGGAACGAGATCGCAATTACCACGATGTTTAAGATTCTCGCCGGAGAAATGGAGCCCGATACAGGCTCCGTCAAGTGGGGTGTCTCCACCACACAGTCCTATTTCCCGAAAGATAATACGGAGTATTTCAACGACAATGAGCTCGGCATCATGGACTGGATGCGCCAATTTTCCGAGGATAAGCGCGAGAGCTACCTGCGCACCTTTTTAGGGCGCATGCTGTTCTCCGGCGACGATGTCTATAAGCCCGTCAATGTGCTCTCCGGCGGCGAAAAAGTCCGGTGCATGCTGTCAAAGATGATGCTCTCGGGCGCCAGCATCCTGATGCTCGACCAGCCGACCAACCATCTGGATTTGGAGAGCATCGCCGCCCTCAATAACGGCATGGACGACTTTAAGGGCAATATTATCTTCACCACGCACGACCATCAGCTCATCCAGACCGTCGCCAACCGCATCATCGAATTTATCGATGGCGGCAAGATCCTCGACCGCGCTATGACCTACGACGAATATATCGCCATCAAGCGCGCCCAGGAAGCAGGCAATTAAGCAATTAATAATCCCCAGCCCCCGATATATTGCGCAGTATTGGGGGTTGACAAATGAGTAGCCGCGTTGTAAAATACACATCACTGAACGGTGTCGTATACCGACAGCCGCGGACAGTTAGCTCAGCTGGTAGAGCATTCGCTTGACGTGCGAAGGGTCACAGGTTCGAGTCCTGTACCGTCCACCAAATCAAATACCATCTATTGATAAACTAGTTTATTTATAGGTGGTATTTGTTTTATACATAAGTCAGCTGATTGTATTGCTTTCTTATACGTTTTGTATTCATAAAAACACCCCACATAACTCTAATTAAAAAGTCGGATGCCAATTCAATGAGCATGCTACTATGATTACTGAAAGGAGGTCGGGAGCATGGATATTCTCACCCAATTAAACAGCGCGATGGCATACATTGAAGAGCATATAGAAGATGACATGGAGCTTACGGACGTGTCAAGTGTCACAGCGTATTCACCTTATCACTTTGGGCGATTGTTTTACTACATCGCCGATATGTCGCTTTCCGAATATATCCGCAAACGCAAGCTGTCGCTGGCCGCGATGAAATTGCAAAATGGCGGTGATAAGGTCATTGATCTCGCGATTTTGTATGGTTACGACAGCGCGGACAGCTTCACCCGTGCTTTTGTGAAACAGCACGGTGTCACGCCGTCGAACGCCAGAGAACCGGGCATTAGTCTTACCATATTCCCGCCGCTTACCTTTCAAATCAAAATTGAAGGAGTGCAGGCGATGAACTGGAGAATTGAGGAACGCGAGGCGTTCGAGGTGTTTGGTATCGAGCGGATTTTTAAGAACGACGAAAACGACAGAGTACCGGGCTTTTGGGATGAATGCTTCGGGAACGGTGAATATGAACGGCTTTATAAGGCGGCGGGAGCGAAAAATGGTGAGGATGGTAAGCATTGTATAGGCGCGATATGCGGTTACTTTGAATCTGGTGACGATAGCTTCCCATATATCATTTGCGCCCTAAAAAAGTCAGAAAGCGACACCGACGGTTATCGTGTGGCACAGATTCCGAAGTTCACATGGGCTGTGTTCCGCAGCGACGCTACCGACCACATGGGTACTGAGATTCTCAAGATGTACAACAGAGCGCACAGCGAATGGCTGCCGTCCTCCGGCTACGACAAGGCCGCGGGGCCTGATATAGAGGTCTATTACGACACCCCAAACGGCAAGTATTATCAAGAAGTATGGATTCCTGTAAGAAAGGCTTAAATCAACAACTTTAAAGAGGATTAATCATTCTCTAATATTCTAGGGTATGCAAGATTTGATAACGTTAAAAGATGCATACCCCTAAATTTGGTTGCGGTGCATATTATCAATAGGTAGTCTCTTTGGAATTCTTATTTATTAATAAACCGGACACTTCGGAGTATAAAAAGACAGGCTATTGATGGCATTGTGTGGTATTATGTTACAAATGGGGGAGAGAGTGAAATGGACTGGATTGAGAGTTTGCAAAAGGCCATTGACTATATCGAAGAGAATCTGCTTGAGGATATCGACGCTGAGAGCATTGCCGAGAGTGTTTATACATCCAATACGCACTTTCAGCGTATTTTCAGAATTATAACGGGAATGACGATCAGCGAATATATTCGCAGCAGACGGCTGTCGCTTGCTGGACAGGAGTTATTCTCAAGAGATATAAAAGTCATAGATATTGCTATAAAATACGGCTATGATACACCCGAAAGCTTTACGAAAGCGTTTACACGTTTTCATGGGATCACGCCGTCGGCTGCTCGCAAGTTCCAATATCAGCTGAAATCCTTTGACCCTCTGTCAATTCAAATCAGTATAAGGGGTGGCTTCAACGTGGCAAAAATCGAAATGGATTATATCCTGGTGGAAAGACCTTCCTTCAAGGTCGTCGGCAGAAGACGCATTACGCCGCAAGGCGGCGGTACATGGGGTGTCGCCAGAGAGGATGGCAGTGTTCGAAAATTAGAAGCGCTTGAAACAGGCAAGCCGTTTTTAGGTGTATGCTTCGGCTTCGGTGCCGATGGCAGCAATGACTATATGGTTGGTATGGAGCTTGAGGAGGACATGGAAGGCTTGGAGAGCTATACATATCCCAAGCACGCATGGCTTATATATGAGCTTGCCGGAAGCGTTTCCGAGGATGTGCTTGGTAACGCGTGGTGGTATGTCAAAAACGAGCTGCTCCCTAAGTCCGGTTATAAAATTGATTGCCTGCCGACGATAGAAAGCTACATAGAATGGAACAACGAGCAAGACCGCTGCAAAGTTGAAATTCACATCCCGTATGTCAAGGCATAACCGCAGCTTCTTGTATTCCAGATTAAATGATCGGCATGATAGAGCTGACGTATACTATGTTCAAGCAGTGCGGGTGTGGTACGAAAGATGTAAGCGATTAAAAATAAACGGTTGATAAGTACCGGGAGTAACCTCAAAAAGGTCAATTCCCGGTACTTTTTTGGATTATTCTGATGCTCTGGCAGTGCGATTATGGGTATTATAGAAGTCTCCATCTCTCCGCCATCTCTTCGAAGTACGGATAAAACCACTCGCTGAGAAACTCGCCCGCCGCCATCATCTCACGGATTTTATCGGTTGTCGCCCACATTGCGTCGCAGGTTTCGCTCTCTTGAAAACGGACAGCCTCGATGGAGCAGTCGTGCTCAAACACCCAGGCGTCCTGCAGCCAGGAATGCCCGTCGTTTCCATGCTGGGCGGTTCGGCGGAACAAAAGGCCCTTTTTAGGGCCGAGGTCAAGCCCCAGCTCTTCCTTCGCCTCGCGAAGAGCGGCAGTTAAGCTGTCATCGCCCGCGATTGCGGCGCCTCCTGTGGTTTCCCATTTGCCGTCCATGCTTGTACCCCTAATCGTACGTTTGTCAATCAGCCATTCGCCTTTGCTGTTGTGCTTCCAAACATGGACGACAAGGTGATAATCCCCAGCCGCCATTTTCCTGCCACGCTCTGCGTATCGCCCGGTTTTATTGCCGTATTCGTCCAGCACGTCCCATATCTCGTTTGGGGTATATTCCATCGGGGTGAATACGAAACCGGTCTTTGGTCTTTGAACTATATCAATAGGCTTGAAACCGTAATTTAGATAAAATGGCAGGCCATAAGGCGAGGCAGTCAGAGAAATTTTATCCACACCCTGCAGCTTTAGCGTGCATACCATGCGATTCATCAGCTCAGTCGCTATACCTCTGCGATGATAAGCGCCGTCAACCGCCATTTCGGAAATGTGGCGGTTATTTCCGTGTTCATTAATCATGCCGACGATTTTCTCTCCGTCAAGCGCAATAAACATCATGTTTTTGCCTGCTTCATAGTCGCCTATGTAATTCTCGTTTTCTGTACGCGCCGCCTTAAAGTATTCGAGCGCCTGCGGTTCGTAATCCGGCATCTGAAATTTCACGAACATATTAAGCACAAGGTCGAGTGCCGGGCGAACATCGTCCGCCGCTGCTTTTCGGTATGTAATCATATTTCCGCCTCGCTATCTTTATAAATCAACATAGATTAGTCGACATGACACAGCCTATACCGTCCATTAATAATAATACCGGAAATTATTTATTTTAATTATACCAGTATACATTATTTACATATCCAGGTGAAGTGATATTATGAAATTATGAAATGTGCTCTTTTCTTAAAAGAGTAATAACATGTTAATATTTTGAAAGGATGATATATATGAGTAAAACCATTTCCGAAGCTGCGCGAGACCTGTCTGTATACACCGAAACCGACGTTTTGGTGGTTGGCGGCGGCTCCGCGGGGCATTCCGCGGCGATTGCGGCGGCACGCTGCGGCGTCAATGTTGTGCTGATGGAGCGATATGGCTACTTCGGCGGCGATGTAACCGGAGGTTATGTCATTCTGGTTCCCGGCCTGAGCTACGGCGACAGGCTCTTCGTCCGCGGTATCCAGGAGGAGTGGTTCGACCGCCTGGACATCACCGCCCCCGGCAGCGTTTTGGGTGCGCCGAAGGAAGATGTGGGCAGCACGGACGCCGCGCTCATGGAGCGGTACGGCGGCTTCGGCAGAGCGGTTGGCCGCAATGTCACCGTGGAACCCAATCAGTGCAAGATCGAGCTCGATAAGATGGTCAAGGAGTGCCCCAATATCAAAATTATGTTCCACACCTGGGGCTGCAAGCCGATTGTGGACGGGGACAAAATCACCGGTGTCATCTTCGAGTCCAAGGAAGGCCGCAAAACAGTGCTGGCGAAGGTCGTCATAGACGCTACAGGCGACGGCGATATTTTTTATCAGTGCAACCGTATCGCCGACTTTGAGAGCGTCGGCTCCCGCTGCGACAAGACAGCGCTGGTCTGGCGTATGGGCGGCATTGACTACCGCGCCTACCGCGAGTGGAGCAGAGCGCATCCCGAAGCGGCACGCGCCTTCAGCGCCGGAATTGTCCGCATTGCCGGCTTCCGCACCGGCTTTTTTGAGACCGAGCGCAACGATGTGGTCTGGTTCAACAACTGGCTGCCCGACAAGAACTGCGCCAGTATCGCCGACCTGACCGCCACCGAGCTGACAGTACGCGATACCATCCGGGAAACCATCGCCTGGTGCCGCAAGTGTGTTCCCGCCCTGCAGAACGCCTATCTTTACGACATTGCCCCGCAGCTCGGCGCGCGCTGCAGCCGCCGCCTGATCGGCAAACATATCATGCATCCGGAGGACTTCGCCTTCCATCGCGAGTGGGATGATGTTATTGCCTGGCATCCCACCGTCAGCACAGTCAACGGCGGCGTCCCCGTCGAGATCCCGTACAGCTGCATCGTTCCGGCTGATATCGACAACCTGCTGGCTCCCGGCCGTCACCTCTCCGCCGATGCCCTCACCATCGACTGGCTCAGCCTGATCCCCCAGTGCGTGGGCACCGGTCAGGCCGCCGGCGTTGCTTCTGCGGTCGCCGTTAAGAACGGTACCACCACCGCTAACGTGGATATAAAGAAAGTCCAGTACATTCTCAGTCACGAGCAGAACGTCCCCCTGCCGAGGCAGGATAACACCGACCCGAGGATGTATGAATTGCTCGAGGCTGTCAACTACGGCACCGACACGCCCGCCGCAAAAGCCGTCCAAGCCGGCGGCAATTACAGCGACGCAATTATGAAATTCGATACACCCGCCGCGAAACCTGCCGAAAAGCACGCGTGACCATACATAAATACGAATGAAATTCTGCATCAGCTGAAACAGGCTGTTAATGATGTTTGCTGATTGCTTCTGGAATGGGCAGATGCAGGTATGTACTGTGGTTTCCGGTCGTTAATGAGTAATTGTTCAGCCTTGTCCTTCATAAATAAAGAGTCGGGAATCACCTGTTGGAAAGTGATTCCCGGCTTTTTTATTTATAAATTTGAAGTGTTTCGGCGCTTAAAAGCAAAGCGTTCGGGGCAGTCAGCTGAAAAGGTATAACGAGGAGCCGCTGATGCCGCCCGATGAGCTTCCGCCGCCTGACTGAGCTGTTGTCCCAAGATATTCGGACGAGTCAATCAGGGTTGCGGTTTTCTCGACATAGGACGTGAGGTCGGAATTACGGCCGCTGTTCTGACTGGTGATCATAAAGTAGGTGACTTTGCCTTCACTCACAAGGGTTTTGAGCTGATCGAGTGTCATGGCGTTGTCAGAACCCAAGAATCCGCCATAGGCAACTGCCGGGAGGCCGGTGTCTACGATAAACTGAGCCACATCGTTTGCACGCTGAGAGACAACCAGATAGCTGCCCGCTTTATAATGTGCGACAAGATAATCCTCCAGCGCGTTTGTACCGCTGTCGCCTGATGTCAGCACTTCCTGATTCGGCGTCATACCCCTTATAGCGGCTGTCGAGGCGAGCTCCGGGCCCGCATAAGGGAGGGTCGAATTTTGTTCGACATAAAGAACCACCGTCAGAGACCAGTACAGGGGCGCGGCGAGGAGTGAGACGAGCATGAGGGCGGAAGCTGTCAGGAGAATAAAATTTTTCGGTTTTATATAATGCAGCGCCATCAGCATGAGGGAAGCGGCTGCTGCGGCAAGCATAACCGGTGCCAGCCATGCTCTGAGGGCCGTATAGCTCCAGACATAGATGAGTTCCGGCGCGAATGTGCCCAGGAGCGATACCGGCAGAAGGAACTGCTTCCAGCCGTGTCTGTCCCGAAACGCTTTGACCATTTCAGGCACTCCAATACCGGCAAGCCCCGCGATAGCCGGTGCGAACATACAGAGATAATATCGGTGCCAGAAGCCGGCGAAGCTGAAAAACGTGTACATGGTGACGAGCCAGATAATCCAAAAGATAAACACGCCTTGCTGGACAGTCATTTTTTTAAAGCTAAATTTCCCGAGCTTTGCTAAGATGCAGAAGAGTGCCAGAACGATGAGCCATGCGGCCTGCCCGTAGAGGCTTGAACTCCAGAGCCTCAGTAAACCGGCTGTGCCGATGTCGTTTCCGGATCCGCCTGCGCCGCCGCCCGTACCGCCACCCATACCGCCACCGGGCTGACCGCCGCCCATACCGCCGTCTGTGCCGCCGGGTTGTCCGCCGCCTGCGCCGCTGTTGGCGTTAGGCCCGCCGCCAAAACTCTGGCCGCTCGGTCTGTTGTCCGGCATTTGGGCAGTGTCTCCGGATGTCGGATTGCCGGTACCGACGCTTTGATTCGGAAGCGTACCGGGGTTACCGCCTTGGCTGCCGCCGGGACCGCCAGAATTCCGGTTCATTCCGCCATCTGCATTATTGCCGCCAAACATGCCCGGGCCACCGCCACCGCTTCCGCCATACAGCCGTTCAAGACCGTTGTGACCGATGATCAGCTCTGCCACTGTATTATTTGTAGAGCTGCCGACATAAGGACGGCTGCCAGCCGGCGTGAGATCGACGGCGGCAACCCAGGCAAAGGAGATGACCGCCATGATGACAAGACTGATAATGCCGGCGGCGAAACGTTTTATTATTTTTTCCTTGGCGAAAACAAGATAGACGATAACAACAGCCGGTAAGATCATATAAGCCTGAAGCATTTTTATATTAAACCCTAAACCGACAAATACCGCGCATATAAAAAGATAGCGCCACTTTGACGTTTCAATGGACTTAAACAGAAACCATGCCGCAACAAGCAGGACGAAGATGAGCTGCATATCCATTGTATTGTTGCGCGCAGCGACAACAGCGGCGGGCGTCAGCGCAAAAACCAGTGCGGAGATAAGACCCGCAGCATGACCGAAATACTTTGAGGTCAGCTTATACATCATTAAACAGGCGCCGGTACCTGCCAAAGCCTGGGGGAGAAGCATTGCCCATCCGTGATAGCCAAAGATAAGCACAAAAACGGCCTGTATCCACAAGCCAAGCGGCGGCTTATCGACTGAGACAAGTCCGGCTGGGTCAAACGCGACATAAAAGAAATTTTTAAAGCTTTCGGTCATGCTTTTTATCGCCGCGGCATAATAGGCATTGCCATAACCGATCTTTGAAATAGCGTAGAAGTTCAGGCCGAACGATAGTAAAGCAATAAGGAAAAGTACGGCCAAATGCCAATTCTTTTTAAGAAAGGATGACGGCGGGCCGATTTTCGCGATATATTTCGTATTCATTATGAACACTCCTTAAGCGATATGTCTGCATTATGAAGCATCAATGTGAAATCCAGATGATAGCTGATTGAAATTATCATGAATTGTACATATGCACTTGATACAGTCAAAGCAAGGCGGTAGGTTCTAAGAGAAAAGCGGGTTGCCAAAAGAATTTGAAACAGCTACAATTGTATATATTAATTTCATCCATTCTTCCCTCTGATTTCACACGATTAACACAGTTGAAACGTATAGTCAGAGTGTTCGTATAACGGGGGGTTTTTGTATGGCACATATTTTAGTTGTAGATGATGAACAGAAAATCAGAGAAGGCCTTCGGGAGTATGCGGAATTTGACAAGCATACGGTTACCGAGGCAGCGGACGGAATGGAAGCAATCCGCCTTTGCCGCGAACAGGATTTTGACATCATTATTATGGATGTTATGATGCCCAAGCTCGATGGGTTTTCCGCCTGCAAGGAGATTCGCAAGTATAAGAATATACCGGTGCTGATGCTTTCAGCCAGAGGCGAGGAATATGACAAGCTGTTTGGTTTTGAGGTCGGCATTGATGACTACGTCGTCAAGCCGTTTTCGCCGAAGGAAGTTATGGCTCGTGTCAGCGTCATCGTCAGCCGGAGCAAGGGACTCAAACAAGCGGTGATGCCGGATACGCAGATGAAGTTCGGCGGATTTGAAATCGATTTCTCCGCAAGAGATGTTTTTGTGGATAAAAAAAAGATTGAGCTGACGCTGAAAGAAACTGAGCTGCTGTTTTATCTTGTGAAAAATCGGAATATTGCGCTCACCAGAGAAAAGCTCCTGACCGAGGTTTGGGGTTACGATTATTACGGAGACGACAGGACGGTTGATACCCATATCAAAATGCTCCGCGCCAATCTCGGGCCATATAAAGATGCTATTGTCACGCTGCGCGGTGTTGGGTATAAATTTGAAGTCTGAAATGAGCTGAAAAAATGTTAAAGAAAAAGAAGACCAGAAGTCTCCGATTCAAAATTTGGGGCTGCTTTATCGTATTTACAATCTTTATTATGGCGGCGCTCTGGCTTCTTCAGATTGTTTTTTTGAACAGCTTCTATACAAAAACGAAGATGAACGAGCTGCAGAAAACCGCCGAGACCGTCGCAGCCAGCTATGAGGCCGGCAATTTGCCGGAGGCGTCGGTTAGCCAGTTTTACGGCCCCGGTATTACTGTCCGCATCGTCGATGCCGGCGGCAATTCGCATGACAGACCGAATAATCCCGGCGGTGCGCCCGAGCGAGACGAACCGTCCGTTTCAGCGGTTCTCGCAAAGCTTATTCAAAGTGCTGACGGGACGGTATCCGCCAGTACGAGCGTTCCGCACTCTGCCGGTAAAACGCTTATATATGGGATCACGCTGTCCGGCAATTCCGGCGGCAATAAATATCTCCTGGTCAGCACTCAGATTAATCTGGCCGATTCACCTGCCGCCTTGCTGCAGGAACAGCTCATCATCGTCATGATCATCGCGCTCGCGTTATCTGTCGCAATTTCGATGCTGATTGCCTCCCGTCTCGCCGGGCCTATCGCCAAAATTACAAATACCGCGTCCAAGCTGGCAGAAGGGAATTACGACATCCATTTTGAAAACGGCGGCTATACGGAAATTGATCAGCTGGCTTCAACGCTCAACTATGCGACCAATGAGCTTTCAAAAACCAATAAGCTCCAAAGAGAGCTGATTGCAAACGTCTCCCATGACTTACGCACGCCGCTCACTATGGTAAAAATGTATGCCGAGCTCATCCGCGATGTCTCAGGAGATCGGGCGGATAAGCGCAGTGCGCACACGCAGGTTATCATCGAGGAATCCGACAGGCTCAATGCGCTGATAACCGATATTCTTGACCTGTCGAAGCTCCAGTCCGGCACGTCACAGATGAATCGGACTGAATTTGATCTCAGCGATAAAACGCGTGTGATATTAAACCGCTTCAAGGCACTTTCGGAACACAGTGGGTACGTGTTTGAATTTCATTGTGAGGAAGATGCTTTGGTTTATGCCGATGCGCCAAAGATCGAGCAGGTTATTTATAACCTCATCAGCAATGCCGTAAATTACACCGGCGACGACAAGAAAATTTTTATAGATGTCGTTAAAAAAGAGGGAAAAGTCCGATTTGCGGTCCGTGATACGGGGCTGGGCATCCCGCAGGAGGAGTTGGAGCACATCTGGGAGCGGTATTATAAATCCGATAATTCCCATAAGCGTGAGGTTGTCGGAACCGGCCTGGGCCTTTCAATTGTGAAGGGTATCCTGGAGGCGCATGACGCGCCCTTTGGCGTCAGCAGCGCCATCGGCAGCACCGGCGGAGGTACCGTTGGCAGCGCCATCGGCAGCACCGGCGGAGGTACCGATGGCGCAGGCAGTACCTTTTGGTTCGAGCTCAGCATGATTTAGTAAAAGACGCAGGGACGGTTAGAAACTATTCTGAGGCAATAAATTGGTATGCGATTTGTCTGCTTTGTGTGTCAGTTCGTGTGAGTGAAAAAATAACCGCCTGAGCGGCTCACTTAGATAGACAGATTCTTGCGCCTCCGATTTTCGGGGGCGCATTTTATTGTGTTAAAGCTGCCGGAATGTATCAGGCGCAGGCGATGTGGTTTAAAGCCTGAACGGTTTGAGGTATTTTACTTTATAACAAACAAATGACAAATTCGGTAAATTTATTTACAGAGAACGAGAATGATGGTATATGTTGTATCAATTATCTTGAATCTCGGGTTATGAAGGGGAGCGGAAATGGAAACTAAAAAAAGCAGCTTTTCTGAAAAGCTGAAAACCATCGGCTGGGCATATCGCGTGGCCTGGCATATCGATAAGAAACCATTATTGTTATGGTACGGGATAAGTATCATATTATCCGTGCTGCCGGCCATAGCGCTTTACTTTAACCGCGAAGCCTTATCGATATTATCCGGCTTCCTGTCCGGCGCAGCGTACACCTACGCGGACGTTGTGCCCTCGGTCATTTCGCTCGGCGTGCTCCTGACGCTTATCGGGCTCTCCTCCCGCGTCAACGGTGAGCTCGTCTATATGATGATGTACGATAAATATTATTGCGGGACGCTGGAGTTCTTGATGGAGGGGGTCAACCGCATCGATATGACCGACCTGCTCAATAAGGACTTAAACGACGCTTACAGCTATTCAATTCATCGGGGCGGCTCGCTGACGAACATGATGAGCGCCTCCTGCGATATCCTTTCAAAGCTTGTTTCAATCGCTTCGCTGCTCGTGGTGGCGTTTTCATTTTCCTTGATTGTTTTTGCGATATCCCTTGTCTATGTCGTTGCCATATTCATCCTGAATTTCAAGTTTGCCGAGAAAACACGCATCTACGGGGATGAGGACATGCGCGAGAGCCGGTTCGCCGAGTATTACGAGCGGATATCGGACAACAAGGGCATCGCCAAGGAAACACGGATTTATGAGAATGTGGATGAAATCATCAACCAATGGAAAAAGCCGTATACGCGCCTGCGCAAAAACGACGAGCGGCGCGTGCTGCTCTCTCGGATTCGCGATACCCTGAGCGGCGCGGGCTTTTATGTTTTCCTGTTTATCATCGTCGGACTGAGCCTTTTTTCGGTGGCCAGAGGGACGATGCCGCCGGATGTGTTTCTCGTTTTATTCACGCTGTGCCTGAATGTCTTTACCGCCATTACCGGTATGGCCGGTTACATACACAATTTTGACGACGCGCTTTACGCGCTCGAGCATCAGCGCAGGATGCTGACCTTTGCCGAGAAAATCGACCCCGAGGACGAGGAAAATAAGCACGACACGCCTCTTGACGAAGATCATGTATTCAACGTCCGAAACCTGTGCTTTTCTTACGCGCTGGACAAGCCTGTCATCCGGGACCTCAGCTTCCGCGTCGATAAGGGCGAGGTCGTCGCGCTCGTGGGGCCCAACGGCAGCGGAAAATCGACGCTCGTCAAGCTGCTGCTGAATATGTACAAGCCCCAGTCGGGCAGCTTGGAGGTTTTCGGGCGGCCTTATGACGCGTACAAGCGGCGCTTCATCCGCCAGAAGATCGGCGTATTCTTTCAGGACTTCAGCATCTTCCATCAGACGCTGCGCGAAAATGTCGCGTTTGGCAGCGTCGAGGATATCGATAACACAGACAAAATACGCGACGCGATACAAAAAGGCGGCGCCGCCAAGCTGGCAGGCAAGCTGCCGGGCGGCCTTGAAACACTGCTGGGTAAATTCATGGACAGGAGCGGGACGGAGCTGTCCGGCGGCGAGAAGCAGCGCGTCGGTGTTTCCCGCACGCACATGAGCAACCGCGACGTCTTGATTTTTGACGAGCCCGCGTCCATGCTCGACCCCATTGCCGAAATGGAGCAGTTCAGAAACATCAAGGAAATGCTGGACGGCCGGACAGCCATCCTTATCAGCCACAGAATCGGCTTTGCCCGGATGGCGGATAAAATCATCATGCTCGATAACGGAACCGTCGCCGAGCTGGGGACACATGAGGCGCTTATGCGCCAAAACGGGTTGTACGCGCGGTTTTTCAGAGAACAGGCGCAGTGGTATGATACCGCGTCCACCGGCGCGGGAGAGGCGGTGCTGCTATGAAGGATAAAAAGCAAAAAATTGGTGCAAAAGAGAGCTTGCATATATTCGGCAAGGCGCTGAAAGTCAGCTTAAAGACCAAAACCGCCGCTTCAATTATCGTCGGTCTGCTGGGCTTTCCGCTCGCTTTTTTACCTGTGCTCATATCTGTTCAGCTCAAAGACTTCACAAACCTCGTTCAGAACCTGTTCGGGCGGGGCACCGGTGCAGTTGCTCAGGTTATCGGCGCCTTCGTCATCCTCTCGGCTTTATATATCGCCAGACTCGTTTTCAATTCCGTCAGGAGCGGTTTTGCTTCTTTCGATACGCTGCGCATCACGCAGTACCTCAAGGAATTCATCCTCCGCTGTACCTGCACCGTTAAGTACAAGTACTTAGAAAATTACGATAACTTCAAGGAAAAAATCCAGTTTGTCAATACGGACGCGGGGCCGCGTGTAGCCGGCAGCATGCAGGAAATTTTAAACTGGCTTCAAAACATCGTCACCTTCGTGAGCATTTTAGCCGTGCTCTTGTCGGTCGATGTCTGGCTGGCCGTGATTTTATGCCTGACGAGTATCCCCGCTGTCGTTCTGGCGTATTTCCAAAAGGATGAAGAGTATCTCAACAAAACAAAATGGATTTACGAGAGCAACATGGCCGTCAGCTATTTTTTCGAGGCCACCTGGCAGCAGTCCATGAATGATGTGCGCTTTTTCGGCCTATTCCCTTACATCAGGAAAAAGTATCGCGGCATGATGGACAGATACATCGTGAAAAAGAACAAGCTGACGCGCAAACATGTTTTGTATAACGCCATTGCTGACATTTTCCGCAGCAGCGTTTATATTGTCATTCTGCTTATCACAGCAAAGAAAATTTTCGATGATCCGGCTGCCGGGCTCGGCACCTTTATGCTTGTGTTCACCATGGCGGGCCAGCTCCAGGAGATCACAGCGAAAATATTCATCGGCGCCGCGCAGTTTACAAGCGATATATCATACATGAAAGACTTCTTCGACCTCGAGAAGCTGGAATACGTCGATATGAAGCCGCGTCAAGCGCCGCACGCGCACTTCGATATCGCCTTTGACGGCGTCTGCTTTACCTATCCGAATACGGAAACCGCCGTCATCAAAAATCTGAGCCTGCATATCAAAGAAGGCGAAAAAATCGCCATCGTGGGTGAAAACGGCTCGGGCAAATCCACCTTTATCGGCCTGCTGACCGGCGTCTACGAGCCGGATGCCGGTTCAATCACGATGGGCGGCGAGAATATATTCGATAACCTGTCCAAAACGCACCGCACGATGTCGGTGGCGTTTCAGGAATTCGGGCATTATGAGGCCACCCTCAGAGAGAACATCACCGTCTCGGACTTCACAAAAGAAACGGACGACGAAAAGCTGACCGCCTTGCTCCGGACGACCGGCGCCTGGGAGTTCATCGATACGCAGAAAAATAAACTCGAGGAGGTCGTCGGCGTCTTCAGCGAAACGGGCAACAACCTCTCCGGCGGCCAGTGGCAGAAAATCGCCATCTCCCGCTGCGCCTATCGCGACTGCGCCAAAATCATGATTCTCGACGAGCCGACAGCCGCCCTCGACCCCGTCGCCGAGGCCGACCTTTACCGCAACTTCACCGCGCTGACCGGTGATAAAACAACGATCCTCATCTCCCACAGACTCGGCATCACCACCCTCGTCGACCGCATCCTGGTATTCGACCAAGGCCAAATCGTCGAAGACGGCGACCACAAAACCCTCCTCACCCAAAACGGCCTCTACGCCCGCATGTACAAAGCCCAAGCCCAGTGGTACGAATGACACAGGGGGACAGTTCTGCCGTGCTCTCGCGGCGCTATTAGGAAGTGACTGACAATGAAAGATTTATTAATAAGAAAAGCAACTGTCAACGATATCGGCAAGATCAATTTAATCCATCAGGGCGAGGAAGGCCCGTGGGCGGACCTCGATATGTGCGCTGCCTGGGTGACGCGGCGGCTGGAACGGGATTTCTTCATACTGGTCGCTGAGTTTGACGGGAAGCCGGCGGGTCACGGCGAGTGGATTGTATCGGATGAACTGATTGGCAAGACCTTTTTCCTCGGCCAGCTGCAGATTGCAAAAGCATATCAGCGTCTGGGAATAGGAAAAGCGATGCTCAAAGCCGGAGAGGAAGAAGCACTGAAGCGGGGCTGCGCTTCTGTCACCACAATCCCCGAACCTGATACAACCTCGAATATTTTCTATGAAAAGTGCGGATACACCGTAAGCCGCCGGTTCATTACCGCTGAAACCGAGGTCTGCGGCAATGCCAAGCCGGAAACGATGACTGTAATTGACGAGATACCCGAAAGTGTGATCGGAGCCATGCGCTTTCTCATCGGCTTGTCGCAATCGGCTTCAAGACATATATGGGAAGTTATTAGCCGCAGGCCCGAAGGCAATAACAGGACGGTAAAATGCGCCGCATTCCCTGACGGCAGTTATGCGGCGATAAGCTGGTTCGGCTCCAACCAAACCGCCTACGCGGACGCCTTCGGCAATGTCCCGGCGGACGCGGCACTTGGGCATTGCTTTTCACTCGCAGACGCCTTCGGGGTAAAGCAAATCTGTTTTGAAGCTGATCAGCAGCATAAAGAACTTTTAGACCATTACGTAATACAAGACATTCAGGAGACGCATGTTGAGATGATCAAGAAGCTATAAACCCGATAAAGCTCGCTTTGAGACGCACGGGTAAATAATTCTGCGTCATGTATACTGGACGTAAAGGAGCAGAGCGTATGGAATGGATAGACAACCTCAACAGCATCATGGCCTACGTTGAAAATCACCTTGACGGCGCGCTGGAGACGGAGGAGATCAGCAAACTCGCGGCGTGTCCGTTTGCCATGTTTCAGCGCGTTTTCGGGCTCATTGCGAACCTTTCGTTCGCAGAGTATGTCCGAAACCGCAGACTCACGAAGGCGGCTTACGAGCTGTGCAGCACAAAAAGCCGTGTGATTGACATTGCGCTTCGTTACGGTTATGAGTCGCCGGACGCGTTTTCTGCGGCATTCCGGCGCGTTATGGGCGTCTCGCCGTCACGCGCGCGGAAGGACCAAATACCGCTGAGGCTGCACCCGCCGCTCCGCTTCAAACTTTCAGTAATAGGAGTGACCGAAATGGCAGAAGTAATCAAGACCTACAAGCAGAGTATGCCCGCCACGCGCTTCATCGGCAAAAAATACGGCGACCAGGACAGAGTCAACGGCTTTTTCAGCGCCAGGTGGGGCGACTGGTTTGAAAACGGCTGGTTTGCCGATATTGCAAACGCGCCGGGCTGCACCAGGGATTTCTTTGAGGACGCGGGCGCGAGCATCGGCTTGATGCGCTGGAAAAACGGCGAACCCTTCCAATATTGGATCGGTATGTTTACGCCGGAGGGGACAGCGGTACCTGAAGGATATGAGTCCATTGATTTGCCGGCCAGAACACTCGGCGTCTGCTGGATTCAAGGGACGGAGCCGGATATTTACGGCAAGGATGATCTCGTTATGCAGGCTTTGCGCGAGCATGATATCACGCCCGTGACAGACCCCGACGGCTCCTTCTGGTTCTTTGAGCGTTACGCCCACCCGCGCTTCGAACCCGACGATAACGGATGCGTCATTTTAGACCACTGTTATTACGTTGCTGACTGAATAAAGCGGCAGGAGATGGTTAGCGCGAAACCTATATGGTTTTCACGTTAACCATCTCCTGTCTGTTAGCAAGCCAAACGCAGCGGTATGAGAGATAAGCTTTTTTGGTATACTAGAGAATTGTAAATGTAGCCTGAGAGGAGTGTTCAGTGTGACTAAGACAAAGATAAAGGAAATTGTAACAGCCTGCATGACGGATAAAGCACTGTGCAGAGTCTATCTGCAGTATAAGGCTTATTATCAATACTATATTCCGCTCCGTGTCAGCGACAAGTTGTTTTTAAGTGCGGAGGAAGATGATTTCATTCTAAATGGGTATCACATCAGACGATTCAAGGATGTGACAAAAGCTAAGATAAAAAAAGATATGTGTGTTGAAATACTGAAAAAAGAAGGTGTAATCAATAGTCTTACAGCACCTGATATTGATATCTCAAATTGGGAGACGGTTTTCAGTTCTCTGCAAAAAAGAATGAAGAATATCATTGTCGAAAAAGAGGACCGTGATGATGATAAATGCGAATTTGTGATCGGGCGGATAGAGAAAATATACAGGAATTTCGTTTATGTGCTGCATTTTGATGCTGATGGAATCTGGCAAACCGAACCGTACAGAATACCATATAAAGAAATTACAAGCGTCACATTTGATTCGCGGTATGTCAATATCTTTTCAAAATATTTAACCGCTGCCCCAACCGGCAGCATCGTCTGATTACCCCTGTCCGCCCTGTAATGGACGACACCGGCGATGTTTAACGGCGCGAAATACAACAGTATACGCCAAGATTCCCGTTTTACCGCAGTGCCGCATGATATGTGTGAAGCAGGATAACCCGGCGGATTTGCTTCCGTGTCGCTATATGCTGCTTATATTTGCAGCGCAGGCTCGAGAAGCTCACTTTGATAGTTTTCCGCTTGCCGCGTGAACATTTCGTAGTACTTGCCCTTTGCCGCTATCAGCTCGTCGTGCGTGCCGGTTTCGATAATCGCACCGTCCTCCACATGGTAGATGATGTCAAATTGGCGCACGGTGGAAAGCCGGTGTGCGATCATGATTGTCGTTGCTGTGTTTGACTTGTCGAGTATGAGCTGCATGAGCTTGTACTCCGCCAGCGGGTCAAGCGCGGAGGAGGGCTCGTCCAGCAGTAATAGCCCGAAATCCCCGGTGAACAGCCGTGCGAGCGACAGACGCTGCGCTTCGCCGCCTGACAGTACGGCGCCGTCCTCTGTAAACTCGCGTGAAACCATCGTGCCAAAGTTGCCGGAGACTTTTTCCAGAACACCTGAAAGACCGAGCTTTTCCATGACCGCTCTGAGCTCCTCGTCCGACGCGTCGTTATACGCCGTCAGGTTGTCGCGCAGGCTCATCGCAAGAATCCGCACGTCCTGATAGGCGATTCCGATTCGGCGGCGCAGGGCGTGAACGTCAAATTCGCGTATGTCACGGCCATTGATCAATACCACGCCGTCATCCACGTCGTAAAGGCGGACTAAAAGCTTTGTCAGGGTACTCTTGCCGGCACCGTTCTCGCCAACGATTGCGACGCGCTGACCGGGCTTGATGTCCAGACTGAAATGCTCAATACCGAAAGCGGCGTTGTCATACTTAAACGAAATATCACGCAGCTCAACGGCGTATTTACCGTCCGGCGGCGGTACCGCGCCCGCGCGCGGCGGCTCGATGACCGATTCGGTTTCAAAGAACCGTGCGATACGCTCGCCGTAAAGCGTGCTTTGAAACACGTTGCTCACCGTGTTGAATAAGCCCTGAATGCTGCCCGAAAGCGTACCCGCCGCCGCCGTCAGACTCGCGTAAAGCCCAATTTTATTCGGGTCGCCGTTGATAACAAATATGACGACATATGCGAGAATGAGCGCGCTTTGAAGCGGGGATAAGAGCCCCTGCGGAATAACGTACTTCAGCGTTTTTTTGACGTAGATAAAATAATGTGTCACATATTTATTGAGCGATGTGATAAAGCTTTTTAGCAGCTTTTGCCCCGCGCCGGAGGAACGCATCTCGGCGGTATTCTCTTTCTGCTGCATGACACGGTAGACATAGTTGATCGGGCGCGAGAGGTCGGTCATCTTCACGTTGAAGTCGGCGGACAGCCTTATCTGCGGAAGCTGGAGTGAGAGCTGTAAAATCACGAACACGAACGTCACAATAAGCAGGATGGGACCCGCCTGTGTCACAATAACACCCATCGCCGCCGCCGTGACGATGTTTTGCAGGAGCTGCGGTATCATGTTCGCGACGCCCTGCGCCTGCACGGCGTAATTCTGCTGCGCGTATGTAAACATCGTGTAAAACTCGGGGTTGTCGTAGTACTTGAAATCCGTGCGCAGCGCGCGCTCATTGACCTCCTGCAGAATTTTATAATAAACCTTGGTTTGTGTTACGCTCAGAAAAACTTGCTGTATAAAGCTGTTCGTGATGTTAACCAAAGCGATGACGGCGGTAAACAACGCAATAACCGTGAGCGTCTGCGCCACTGTTTTGTGCTGCATCACGGCGTCAATAGCGGACTTCGGCAGCAGCGTTGACGCAACCTGCGAGAGCGGTATGAGTATCGCACTCGTAAAAAGCGTCACAATCATATACGCTTTCCCATGCTTCCACACAGGCTTAAAAAGAAACCAAATATAGCGCAGCTTTGCCAGACCTTTCACAGCGGATATACCCCCTATATTACAATACTGGAATTATTTGCATAACGCGAGCAGTATACCTGATTCAGACCGATAATGCAATGGACTTGTAGTTGAATACAAATCAACTCGCAGACATAGAACTGCTCTGCCTGTATTTACACCCGTTCATAATACTTTGCTTGTGCGCGCCACATGGTGAAGTATTCGCCGGTTTCATCCTTGACAAGCGCGCTGTGCGGCCCGTATTGGATAATTTCGCCGTCCTTGAATACAGCGATGTTATCGCAGAATCGGCACGACGACAGCCGATGCGAGATGTAAATCGCGGTCTTGTTTCCGATTAAGCTGTCGAAGCGGTTATAAATATCGTATTCCGCCATCGGGTCGAGCGCAGCCGTCGGTTCGTCGAGCACGGTAATGGGCGCGTTCTTGTAAACAGCTCTTGCAATGGCGATTTTCTGGCTTTCGCCGCCGGAAAATTCAACCCCGTTCTTGTCGAAGTCTTTAAACACAGCGGTATCAAGCCCATTTTCAAGCTTTTGCAGCCGCTCGTCAAAACCAGCCTTGGCAGCAGCGTCAAGCACACGCGCGTCGTCGGCAGTTTCATTGGCGGCAATATTTTCACGCAGCGAGAATGCGATGAGCTTGTAGTCTTGAAACACCACAGACAGGAGCTTCCGGTAGCTATCTAGGTCGTATTCGGATATATTCACGCCGTCGAGCAGGATTTCGCCCTCCGTTGGGTCATAAAGGTGGCAAAGCAGCTTGATAAACGTGGTTTTGCCCGCACCGTTCCGGCCCACGACGGACAGCTTGCTGCCGGCTTTAAGCGTCAAGGATACATGACGCAGCGAATATTGCTCCGCATTCGGGTATTTAAAGGACACGTCGCGGAACTCAAACGTATGTGCGTCAGTATCCAAGACCGGACGCTTTCCGCTGCGCGTAACATCGGGCAGATGCAAAAACACGCAGAATTCATTCATAAAATCTGCTATTTTAGCGAGATTTATAATGGTATCGACGATGCTGCCCAAACTGTTTGCGAAGCTGAGTGCAGCGGTTACAAGCATTTGAAACTCACCGACTGTAATTAGACGCATCACAACGCGTACACCGAGATAACCATACACCAGCGCCTGCTGAGCGGCATTTAAAAACGTCGTCGCCGCGACATGGCAGTTCTGGCTCCGATTAAACTTGCGCTGTGCCGTCCAATCCTCGTTTATGTATTTTTCCGTACGCTGGGCAATAAGCGGCGCGGCATTGTAAAGCCGGATATCCTTACCGAACTTGAAGCTTTTTAGCCCCCAGCAGTAATAACTAAATCTTCTGTTTGTTTCAACCATGTCCTTCACAAACTGCGCGCTGGCTTTTGACATTCTGGCGACAATGAACATATTGACGACCGTCACCGCGATCAAGCCGGTAAACAGCAAGGGTGAGAGCTTGCCGATAACATAAACCGTCCCCAGCAGCGTAATGATGCCTGAAACGAACAATGTCACCGCTTGTGTCAGGCCCTCCATACCGCCGGAATACCAGCTCATGCCGCGCTCCGCTTTAACGCGCTGATTGAGGACATCCGCATTTTCGGTATGGGCGAAGTCCATTGACAAGCATTTCTCGGCGAGTATTTCGTTAAACCTTTGCTCAAGACGAACATGAGATTTGCCTATGAAATATTTGATGAAATTATTAGCGAACGATACCGCGAGGTTCAGCAGGACAAGCGCTGCAACGAGCGGTACAAGCACGGACAAGTCACGCTTGCCGAGCAGCTCGTCAATAATCAGTTTCGGCACGAAAATATTAATAAAGGGCGAGAAGCCTGTAACGAGTATATTTGCAGCAACCGTTAAGAAGTACAGTTTGTCATATACCCACGCAACACCGTAAAAATAGCGCAAAACAGGTAAAATATTCTTATACGCACGCATCAGGCGGTCACCTCCGTTTTTTCGTCGTCGCGGTAATACTGCGCCTGTACATTAAATAATTCGGCATATTTGCCGCCGCTTATGAGCAGCTCGTCATGTGTGCCGCATTCAGTGATCTTACCGTTATCAAACATCACAACACGGTCGCAAAATCGGGTGCTTGCCAATCGGTGGGAGATATAAATCGCCGTTTTATCGCGGCTCAGCTTATCAAATTCACGGTACAGCCGCTCCTCCGCCAGCGCGTCGAGCGCGGCGGTCGGCTCATCGAGAACGATAAGAGGTGCGTCCTTGTACAGGGCGCGGGCAAGCGCGAGCTTCTGTGTCTCGCCGCCGGAGAACTCCACGCCGTCTTTTTCGAGATTCTTCAGCATTGCCGTATCAATGCCTTTCGGGAGCGAGGCGATTTTCTCGGAAAGTCCCGCAAGCTCGAGCGACCTCTTAACGCGTTCAATGTCCGTTTTTTCGTATTCACATAACGACACATTTTCCGCAATGGTAAACGCGAACGTGTTGATTTCCTGGAACACCGCGGAAAACAGCCTGAAATACGCATCGCGCGCATACGTCTGAATGTCAATGCCGCCGAGCAATATCCGCCCGCTCTCAGGCGTATACAGGCGCATCAGCAGCTTAATAAATGTTGATTTACCTGCGCCATTGAGACCGACAACGGCTAATTTTCCCCGCACTTTAATTTTAAAACTGACATCAGAAAGCGCGTAGCTTTCACTCCCCGGATAACGAAATGAAACGTGCTCGAATTCTATTTCAGCGCCGCTGTGCCGAATACCTTCCGGCGGCATGTCTGTACCCGACGGCGAATCCGGTAGCTCTGTGTAAGCCCTGTAATCATTAATAACCGCACTCTGCTGCTGCAAGCTGGAGTAATCGTCAAGCAAACCGCCTAACGATACTGAAAATGTGCGTATCGATGTTATGTACATCAGAAAACTGCCGATGTTTATCGAGCCTGCAATGACGCGCCAACAGAGCCACGTGTACATAACAATTTCCTGCAGCAATGCCGTCACGGACTGAATGTGACCGCTGAACAGCCAGAACCGTAAAATGCTGCTTCGTCCTTTAAATTGCTTGGCTTGTTCATTCGTAAATTTTTTGAGTATAAAATCCTTCATACCGAACAGCCGAATATCCTTGCCGTAGCCAAACTCGTTCGTCATGTCCTCCATATAGCTGATTTTGCGATTTGTTGATGTGAGCGAATCCTGTACCTGCTTATCGCGCTTGCGGGCACGGTTAGAAACCAGATAGTTGACCGCCAGCACCGCGATCGTTGCCAAAAGCACCCAATAGCCCATGACAAGTATGACCGAAAGCGTGCCGATAAGGGTGAGCAAACTCCGGAAAGACGTCACTACCAACCGCGACATGCCCTCAAGCCCAGTGTAGTTGCTTTCCATGGCTCTGGTCGCCTTGCTTGCCATATCGAGAATTTCCGGGTCCTCCAGGTTCTGAAAGTCCATGGACATGTTTTTCAGGTTTTGGCGCGCGTGGAAGCGCATCCGCAGGGCAATAAACCGTATTGACAGAGAGCCGCTGGGAATCGGAGGCGCGGTACCGTAAGTCATTGCTGTTATCCCGTTTGAAATAAACATCGCTGCACCGAATATCACCGCAAGGATAATGACACGGTTAACGCTGCCGCCAGTTGTCAGTTCATCCACTATCAGTTTTGGCATAACAATAGGCACCATATTTCCAAGCGCTGTGAATACAGCGTTTAGCAATATCCATGTGAGCAGATGCGGGTCGAATTCACGGATACTCCGTAAAACAAACAAGACATTGCGAACAATACTGTTCCGGGGTTTCACTTTCTCTTTCATTTGCCACCTCATAATCTGTGTGCCGAAATATGTTTTAAATTACAATAAACACCACAAATTTGAAGTTGTCAAGCATTATTACGCAATAATAACAACAATGTCATAATAAGGCCGATTCAGCAATAGTGTTTTCAGGCTGGGCTGACGAATGAATAACGGCTTTGACAAGCGGCGTCAAACATAATATAATTGCCACAAATATACTTTATTGGAGGCGTGTTTTTATGTTCTTCACCAAATTCAATCCGATGACCGAAGCGGAAGTCAACAAAAAGGTCGCAGCGAAGACCAAAGCGGACGGTTCTCAAGCGCTTGGCGCCTGGGTCGGCCTGGCGTTCAAAGCCCGGCTCGAGGGTGAATTCGCCCCGAGCCAGCTGGAATACAAGATTCATGACACGAACAAGCTGACTGTTATTGAGAACGGCGCCAGCTATGAAGCGCCGTATTCCGCGACAGCGTCAGGGCGCATTGTCATCCTTACGCACCTGATTCCGGGCACAACGCGCGGCTGGCACCTTGTCATCGACACAAAGACCTACGCGCTGACCGCGTTTGAGACGTGGTTCGGTATTGAGGTCCCTGTCGGCGCCGACATGTTCGGCATGCGCAAGGCTACGCATATGCGCCAGATTCCCCGCGAAATTCAGCGGCATTATTACTTCGGCTGGGCGGACCTCGGCACCAACGAGAAGCCCGCGAAGCTGCACACAACGACGAACCGTCTCGAGGGGCGCGGCCTGCATTGGCTGTATTCCTGCGGCTTCGAGCTGCTGACCTTCTTCCCGAGCGTCGTCTGCTCCACACTCGTCGAGCTGGGCGCGGCGCAGGGCGGCATCACAATGACGAACCCCTCGGATTACTTAAGAATTGACGATGAGTTCTATATATACACACGCTGGGAAGTCGAGTTCAGCGGTAAAATGTGGATTGAGGTCTTGAATTTCTTTGATTTGAAGGCCAGGGGTGTCGTGTTTGGCTTCAACGATAAGGATGAGCTGACCTACGAGCTGCATTCCGCGGAATTGGAAATCACCGGCGACGCGGCCCATCTGGAAAGCATCACCTCCTTCGGCGACAAGGAGTCCCCGATGGCGATGCTCAAGGGCAAGGGCGCACGCTATGCTTACCGCCCGATGGATATTGACGTACCTATGACCAAGGAAGAGGCCCTCGGCCACGCGGCGGAATCCCAGCGCATCTTTGAAACCGGCGGACCGAATATAATGGCCAGCGGCAACAACCTGCCATTCTCCGAATTCCTCGTCGGCAAGCAGTTCAAGGTCAAGCTCGACGGTGAGAAGCACGCGATCGCACCTTGGGGCGGCACGCATGAGCCGGTGTATGAATACGACGTCATCAGCAAGGATCGGCTGAAATGGCGCCTCCGGGGCGGGACCTGGCAGGAGGAAAAATATGTCGCCTTTGAGCCTGCGAAGGATTTGTACTTCTTTTCCCATATGGTGACAGGCGACCCCAATTACGCGAATATCACGCAGGCTGTCGATTTCTCCACAGGTCTTGCCACAACCGTCCACGCGCAGATCGGCAACTGGCACAGTGAGTGGGAAATCGGCGCGTACGCCAAGTTCGGCGTGCTTGAATACGGCGATATCGTCCCGCCGTTTGCGCGCCGCCACCACTTCACGACCGACCTGATCGGCAAGAGCTACTCCTGGGCTTACAGCGACACCATGAGCTCCATCCATGTTTACAGCTCGCCGGAGAGCTCCAGCTGGACCATCTTCCAGGGCGACAACAGCGGCGGCGCCACCTGGAGCAGCCCCTGCTTCTACATCAAGCTCCGTGACGACGCGTACCTGTTCGAGTGGGTGGAAGAAAACTGCAACGGCATGCAGGGTCTGGTTGTCATCAACCCCAACACTCTGCACGACGGCGGCTTCTTCTTCGGCGTCGGCCACACCGGCCTGAGCCTGAACATCACCGGCGCCTTCGGCCGCGAACTCGGCACCTTCAACATCATGAAATATTTCGACAAAAAAGGCAACCTGTAAAACGCATACATAATCTGACAGGGAACGGTACTGTGTCCTGCAGCAAGACATCAATACTGTCCCCTGTCTGATTACCTATGGTTTGAGAATATAGGAAAGTGATAGAATCATGGACATTTACGAATGGCTGCTCGACCCTGTCGACCCTTCTGTACGGTACAGAACGCTAGTCGAATTATTGGACAAAGACAGCACGGACGAGGCAATACAGGCGAGAAATGCGATTACTGACTCCCCGCCGGTCAATAAGCTTCTGAAATCGATGCATCCCGACGGTTACTGGCTGGAGAACAAAAAAAGCTGGGGAATCATCGGCGACGGCGCATTATACGGTATGCAAGGCACACCGCATCATTGTCTGTCTCATTTGGCGGAGCTGGGGATGGATCGGACACATCCGCTCGTCGACAAAGCAGCGTCCCGATATCTGAGTCTGCAACAGGAAGATGGCGACTGGATTTATCATGCATCCTGTCTTTATTCGATGAATATCAGGACCTTTGTAAAGCTCGGCTACCGTGAAGACGACCACGTGCAGAGAACAATCGATATGATGCTTGGTACAGAAAGGTTTGACGGCGGCTATTTGTGCGATCCAAAGCTTCTGAAACAGAAAAAACAACCGAAGAGCTGCGTTCGCGGCTCTGACAAGGCGCTGCTCGCCTTTGCAGAGCTTCCGGAATACTGGAGTCATGAAAGATGCCGCCAACTGGTTAACTATTTTCTGAAGAGAAACGGTATTTACAAAAACAACGATCATAGCAAGTTTGTCTGCTTGGATATGGAAAGAGAATCGTTTCCGATCAATTTCGGGACAAACGTATGGGAAGTCCTATATGCGCTTAGCAAGATGGGTTACGGCAAGGACGAAAGACTGAAGGACGCCTGGGATGTCCTGCACAGCCGAAGAGACTCGTCCGGCAGATATATCCTCGGCTGGACACACGGTTCATGCCCCTGGAAGGTCGGAAAAGCCGGAGAGCCAAATAAATGGGTCACGCTGTACTGCATGCTGGCTGAGAAGTATTGCGGGTAGAATCTAACGCGCAAACTCAACGCTCCGTTGAATAATTCTAAACTGAGCGGTTGTTTACTGCGCATCTGTACCGTGTTACCCTAAGCATATAAAAAGCTTAGGGGGTACAGTATGAATATTTCAGTAAACTTGAAGCGGCTGCGGCGTGAGCGGGACCTGACGCAGGAAAAGCTGGCGGAGATCATCGGGGTGGTGCCGCAGGCAGTCAGCAAGTGGGAGCGGGGTGAGGGGCTGCCGGACATCACGCTCGTGCCCGCGCTCGCCGCCGCGCTGGACGTCACAACCGACGCGCTCTTCGGCATGGACGAGGAACACCGGCAGCAGCGGGTCAAAGAAATTAGTGCCGAGTGGGGGCGCATCCTGATGCCGCCGGACGGCGGGTATCATCCGGCAGAGGGTATCGCGTATCTGCGTGAGCAGCTGCGCGACTTACCCAGCGAGTGGAGGCTGTGGCAGCAGCTGGCTTATGCGCTCGGCGAGAGCGTCAGTGGCTACGGTACGGACGATTATAACGAAAAGAACACGCGGGAAGCCATCGATATCTGGGAACGCATCGCCGACCGCTGCCCGGATCTGCGCATACGCAGCAACGCCGTGCCGATACTTGTCATGATTTATGCCCATATCGGCGAGCCCGGCAGAGCAAAAGAATACGCGCAGCTGCTCCCGCATAAAAATGCCGTTTATGAGTACATCGCACCAATTTTCCTGAAAGAACAGGAGCTTCGGACGTTCCTGGAAGCGGAGATCGCGGATACGGCGTGGTACCTCAATCAGCTGACGTATAACGCCGCCGGTATGGTCGTTTTCCAGAGCGAGAAGCATCATGATTATGTTAACAGCGAAGCCGGTTATACGCTTAACGAGCGGCTTGAGTGGCTGGAATTCGGCATAAAATCGCTCAAGCAGTTGAAAGACAAACCATGGGGCGGTATCTGGGCGCAGGAGAGCTGCAAAAACCGCTATACCGCCGCTCTGCTGCTTCTTAAGCACGGGGACATGAACCGTGCGCTCGATTACCTCGAAAAAGCGGCGGATTACTGCGCGCCGATTCCGGGCGAACAAAAAGCGCATATAACCTTCACCTCAACCACCAGCTATGCCGGTGAAACCGACGTCATCCCGACCGAAAGCGCCCGAAAAATCTTCTTGGAAATACTGAAGGATAGCGGTCAAATCGAGGACAGCGCCTTCTACCCCCTGCACGCCGCGCCGCGGTATAAGGCGCTGATAAAGAAGCTGGAAACCGGCAAGTAACAAATAACAGTGGACGATGCTATGCATGCAATTATCATAGCATCGTCCTTTTACTGTTCTGACCGCAGTCAATATTTACGCGTTTATGTAGGCGCTCACCTTGCTTTGAATCGCCGCCGCCGTTTCATTCGCGGTTCTTTCACCCTTGAAAAACGGCTCGGCTTTGGCCCTGATAATCTCGAGCAGCGAAGGGTCCCGCTGCAGGACCTGCGATGTGCTGTTAATGAGCGCCATAACCTGGTCGCAGTCCTCCCGCGAAGCGGCGGTCATCCAGAACATATCCACCGGTTGCGGCGGTTCATTTAGCCGTATCGTTAGATTGCGGCCTTGTTTCGGCGTGATTATACGCTCGCCGTTCTCATCAAGTATGTAGACAGGCTTACTGTTTTCGTCACGCTTAACCTGCCCGTCCTCGCTATATTCGGTCTTATAATCCTCGGTCAGCTCTTTTTTTATTCTCTCATCAAATTTACTTTTGAGAAGCGGGAAGCCCAATGTAAAAAGCTCGCCGAGGAGCAGCGCGCGGATGAAATGCCATGCAATGTCCTTCTGCTCACTCGATGCCGTCATCGCAAATACGCGGCTTGATGTCAGCCTGTTACCGTTACCTGAGCGTGACGGATAATGCACGAATACAGGCACGCCGCCCATGGCTTTTTTATAGTACTGCATTTCGAATGCGAAGTGTATATCGAGGTCCTCCAGCAGTGTGTCGCCGCTGGGTATTCCCATCATCAGAGGGCCCTCCGGACGTTCGGGAAAGCGATTGCAAATTTCCAGAAGCGTTATAAAGTCATCGCTTTCAAAGCCGCATTTACCGGTTTTCCAGTCAATAAAATCGTCGATACAATGTGTGAGCAGCATTTCCAGCGCAAAGACATTCCACCACTGGGAAACTGCTGCTGTGTGCGGGTGTGCGTCCAGCAACGCCCTCAGGTCGTCGAGCGTCATATTTGCCCCGCCGCCGAGCACTTGAGGCAGGCAGGCAAGCGTGCTGACGGAAAATTCCGGCGATACAGTGTACAGGCCGCCGTCTGTCTCCATGGCCTTCAGCGGCGCGGACATAAAGCTGTCACGGCTGAGCTCGGGGTCGCTGTCAATGTATGTATATAAGTTTTCGAATAACCCCTTATACTCAAGCTGCTTTACCGGCATGTTCGATAAATCAACAATATCCTGGCCTTTACCCGACAGCAGGGCTTTCATAAAATTCTGCCGGGCTTCGCTGTCGGTTCCATATTCGGTGACATGTATTTTGTAATCGGGGTTCGTCCTGTTGAACGCTGCGATCTGCTGCCGCACGAGGTAGTCCAGGCTGAGAGCGGCGTATTCGATGACGTGCCGCACCGGTGCGACTTCAGGCTTCTGCGTCACTGTCGCAAGCTCTATATAGGAGCCGCTGGAAGAAGCAATAACACTGCCGATTCGATATACGCCGTCCTCCGTTGCGCTGAACGCTTCAACCTGATTTGTATTGATGTTCAGTTCAATGCAGGAGAAAAGCGGTTCATGCGCGCGCGTTTCGATATTGTAGCCAATCAGGCGGTCGGTGCTGTCGATGTAGAAAAACAGATATTTGCCGCGCCCGCCGAAGGGCTGGCCCTTACAGGACGGAAGCGCAATGGGCTCGCCCCACGCCCCGGCTTTAAGGTCAATCGGGGTAATCGTATAATATATGGGCGGTACTTTCGGCGCCTGATAAACCATTTGCAAAACCGCGACGCGACCGTCGGAGAGCTGCACCATATAGTGCGCGCCATTTCTCGGACGGTCGAAAGAGCGCACTTTCGTTCCATTTATGTTGTAAACCACAATTTTCTCGATGTAATGACGGTAGACGTTGCCGTCGGCGTCTGCCACAATACCCTGCATTCCGATGCTCAGTAAACCGCCTTCCGTGTCAGGTATCATCACTGTGCTGATAATGGTCGCGTCCGGCGCGTCCGTCAGATTGAGCCGTGACAGCGTATATGTATTCGTTTGCGTTTCCGTATGCCACAGTGTGTTGAATACAATCAATGTACCATCCGGCGCAACGCAGAGCGACAGCATCGCATTGCCGTCCTGCGCATAGAACTCCGCGCTCGTGCCGCTGGAAAGGTCGTAACGGCACAATTTCTGCTTTTCGGTTGTCCGGCTTATATAGTACAGTACGCTGCCTCTTAACGCGAGATTATTACGATTCCTGCAGTCGAGCTTCGTGAACTCTGTTGTCCAGACGAGCGGCGGGTTTGTGTTCATGTGATCATCCTCCAATCGGTTCCGATCTGTATTGTCGATATTTCCGCTGCTTGTCAGCAGCTTTTTACATGCGTTATTCAATGCGTAAACCTCGTTGGTTATAGACAGTAAAATTTGCAGCAGATTATCCACGCGGGCCTCGATCTCCTCCGCCGTGTCGCCGCTCGCCTGCCTGACGGCGGCCTTGACCGCGCCGGACGCGACAACAGCATCGTAAGCGGGGAACTGGGCTGCCAGCGCGTCGGCCTGGCTGCTATCGCCGAATGAAGCGTATAGCACAGCGAGTATAAACCTGGCGTAATTAATCTCGTTCGGGTCATGGCTGTACTCGAGCTGCTGCTCGCACAGACTGACGGTTTCGTTAAAATACGTCCCGGCCCGCGGGTCATTGCCGTCCAGGCACGACTTGGCAAGCTGAAAGCCCGTATTAATAGCGTCGGCGAGCAGCTGCCCGTTCTGCGGCATGCGTTTTAGGCTGCTCCGAAAAATCTCCAAGCGCCTTTCGAGCGCCGTTTCCACGTACCCGTCGCTGTGAATCGTCCAGATCTCTCCCGAATCGTCCGCGCTCGTGTTGCCGAGCAGGCTGTCCGTCGTCACGCCGAACAGGTTCGCCAGCGGCAGAATCAGCGTAATGTCCGGCAGTGCCTGTCCGCTTTCCCACTTGGAAACCGCCTGATTTGTCACCCCGAGTCGCTCCGCCAGCTTTTCCTGCGAGAGCTTCGCCTCTTTCCGCAGCCGCTTAATCGTCAGTCCGATATCAGGCATCATCGCCGCGCCTCCTGCCATTTCTGGGTTATTCTTGTATTTTAGCACAACAGCCCCATTTTGCAAACAACCCTTGATTTGACACCCCTCCAACCCCCAGTTGGAAAGCAAGGGGACGGTTCTCCTGCTTTGCCAGACATATAACCATCTCACATCAGCCTGTCAACCAATGGTTGACCTTGCCCATGTGCGTGTCTATTGTACTCAACCGATGTTTGTGCTAGATTTGAGTCATCGTTAGAAACCTCGGAAAGGGAGCGGAAGAAGTGAACGAAATCGGTGCAATCATCGCGGAAAAACGCCGCGCGAAGGGCGCGACACAGGACGAGCTTGCCGCCGCCGTGGGCGTGTCCGGGCAGGCGGTCAGCAAATGGGAGAACGGCGGCAGTCCCGACATTGAGCTGCTGCCGAAAATTGCCGGCTTCCTCGGCACGTCAGTCGATGCGCTGTTCGGGACGGATGTGCTGAGCGTCAAGCATAAACCAATCGAGGCGCTTGCGGGCGAACTCGCCCTGGAGCTCCACCGCTTTGACGGGAATAAAATGCAGATGCTGCACTGGATCTGCGAGTGCTTACTGCTGATTCCCGGACTTCCGCAGCCGGCGGATGAGGGCTATGCGCTTCTCGCGCGGCGTTTGGAATTGAAACCCGGGTACTTTTTTCTTATGCCCGCAGCGGTTGACGGCGCCAGCCCCTTCGCTGAGATAAACGATTATCTGCGCCTGTTCTCCGCTCTCGGCGACGAGGTCACGCTCCGTACGCTGTATTTCCTTGATGCGCGCACAGGCGGCCAATTCACGCCGCAGCTCCTTGAAAAGCAGCTCGGCTTATCGCCCGAGGACGCCCAGCGCGCAATCGCAAACCTGCTTTGGCTTGAACTGCTCGAACGCACCGCACTCGAACTCGACGGCGAAACACTGCCTGTGTACGCATTTATCCGCAGCGGCGCGCTGTATGCGATGTTCGCGCTCGCCGCCGCCTTTTTGAAATGCGGCGGCTTATTCGTCAATCAGTACGGAGAGATTCGTTTCCCGTTGTAGCCGGCAGGTTGTAGCCGGCAGGTTGTAGCCGGCAGGTTGTAGCCGGCAGGTTGTAGCCGGCAGGTTGTAGCCGGCAGGTTGTAGCCGGCAGGTGCCGGTACTCTTTCTGCCTGCGAAAATTTGATTTTCCGCATCCTGTCAATCACCGCGAGTACCTCAGTTTTTCGCGGCATATCCAAAAATCGCTCGCAGGTGGTGAAGAAGCTTGAAAATACACTGTCGAGCCCGCTTACTTCAAGCTCGGCAAGGACTTCGTTGACGCGCGCTTCAATGTCAAATTTCCGCTGCGTGGCGTTGCGCTCAAGGTGCCGCAGGATAAACCCGATGGCATTGAGCTGGGCGGCTGTCACGATATTGTGCAGCATTCGGATGTCGATGCGTTCGTCTCCGATGAGAATAAAGCCCATGTCGGATACTTCGAGCTTTTCCGTTCCGCAGCCTTCGGGATAAGCAGAAAAGTGCTCTGACAGCAATGTGCGCCTATAATGCCACGGTACAGAGATTGGAAAATCATTTATAATGCCGTTTCGCCCGCAAATTGTTTTAGCCGCTTCTGTCGCGTCGCTGATGACAAAGTCAGTCATCATATAGACTTTATCGGCAACCGACAGATATTCGCCGCTGCCGCCGATAACAAGAATTGTTGAAACGCCGCTGTCGCGGTACAGCTCATTCACGCGGTCGGTAAACGGTGTGATCGGCTCACGCGCAATGAGTGCCTTCATCATTTTGTCGCGTATCATAAAGTTGGTCGCGCTTTTGTCCTCGTCGATTAAGAGCAGTGTTGAACCGCCGTTCACCGCTTCCATAATGTTGGCCGCCTGTGAGGTTGAGCCACTGGCGTGTTCTGTTGAAAAATCGGCCGGGTCGCCGCCCGGTATCCACTTTATAAAGGGCGAGATGTTGGCATTTTTCACGCTTCGCCCATCCTCGGCGGAGATTTTCACGGCGGAATCATCGGTGAGCACAAGCTCCCGGCCATCGCCTTTGGCGTGGTCATAAATGCCCGCCGAAATGGCGTCGAGCAGCGTTGACTTCCCGGAGTAGCCGCCGCCTGTGATTACGGTCACGCCGTGCCTGATGCCCATGCCGCGGATGCCGCATACCTCAATTTCGTCGTCCGGCGCTGACTGGAACGGCACGGCGTTTTTCATCGGCAGCTGCGTGCCGTTTGAGCGCGGCAAAATACTGCCGTTTGCGATAAACGCGCAATAGCCGCTCGTTTGGAGCCATGCCCGTATTGCGGCCTGCTTTTCGGCGAGCAGCAGCGCGGCGCTTAATTTTTGTGTATCAAAATCACGGATGAAAGCGTCAGCCGCGTTCGGCAGCTCCCGGCAGAGCATTTGTACCGCCTTTCGTATTTTCTTATACAGCAGCTGCACCTGCAGCATGACGCAAAGGCACATTTTCGGGGCGGGCGCTTCATCCTGCGGCAGTAAATACACGGTGGCCCCGCTGCCGTTTTCGTAATCCTTCTGCGGACAAAGCTTGAAATACGCCGCATTGCGCGTGAGCACCTCGCCCCCGGGCGCATAGAAATAATACTTCCCGTTCTCCTTATCGGGACGCGCGCGGTTATAATTCAAGTCGTTCAATTCGTCAATGTACGGCTTGAACGCGCGCAGGCAATAATCGGCAGCCGCTTTTATATACTGTGCAGTGCCATCAATACCGAGTTCCTCAACAGGAATTCGTATTGTCACTGTCGGCTTGTCGAGCGCGAGCTTATGTGTGCGGTCAAATGCAAAACTGACGGTATCGCGGTAGTAGGTGCTGTCGTTGTCACCGTACGGCGGCTCGTTGTTCGGCATGATCAGCGACATCGGGCCCTCGTACATCTCTGTATAAGTCGTTGTTTTCGGGTCCATATTCATCAAAAAATATTTTAATCTCTTCAAGGGCGTCTCTCCTTCATTTTCGTCAAATAATTGTTCAATCGGAATCTGGATTGTCATGGTCGGCAGACAAAAAAACGCACACCCTTATCGGATGTGCATTAAATATGCAGCAAACTGAAGCGGTTTTGCCGCTTCAAATTCCATATTGCTTGCCTTTTAGCGACTCGACGTATCGGCGAGTAATATGATATCCGATAAAACACAAATTTTTGTCATATCAATCGCCTCCTTTTATTCTAGTATTTGCCTCTTAGTTATGCGCAGGCTTATTATATTATATATTGGTAGTATTGTAAACATAAAACAAGAATTGACATCAAAATTGATTAGGTGTTTAATTTTACTTATATGAAAAGTGAAAAGGATGAATCAGATGTCTTCTAAAAATCAGTATCCGCATGTATTCAGTCCGTTTATCATCCGAGGGGTGCTGTTCAAAAATCATCTGGAGCAGGCGCCTCCGGGCTGTTTTTTTTCCGCCGACGAGAATGGGTTCGTCACGGACGCGTTTGTGAGCTATTTCCGCCAGTACGCGCGCGGCGGGGTGGCCGTCTGCAGTGTCGGCAACTGCACCATTGATATCAGCGAGAGCAAGGACGAGCCCGGTCAGCTGCAGATTTCCGACCCCGCCTGCGTCCAGCCGCTGAAGTATTTCGCCGAGATGTGCGAGTCCTACGGCGCGCATGGCTCGCTCGAGCTCACCCACAACGGCAAGGACACCGCCTACGAAAATGTGCTTCACGCGCCCTACAGCGCCTCCTCCTATATCACTGTCGCCGAGCAGCGGCGGGCAAAGCTGCTCGGGCGCGAGCCCGTCGCGACGATTGAAATGACCAAAGAAAAGATCCGCCAAACCGTTGAGAAATACGCCGCCGCCGCCCTGCACTGCAAGCAGGCCGGCATGAAGATGTGCATGGTTCACGGCGCGCACGGCAATCTCATCGCCCAGTTTGCCAGCAGTTATTTCAACAAGCGCACGGACGAATACGGTGGCTCCATGGAAAACCGCGCTCGTTTTGCCTGCGAGATACTCGATGCCGTCCGCGCCGTGGTAGGTGAGAATTTTGTCATTGAATACCGCATCAGCGCCGATGAGGAGCATCCCGACCAGATGCACTTCCCCGAGACACTGGAATTTATCAATTACATCAAAGAAAAGGTGGATATCCTCCACGTTTCCTCCGGCATTCACGATCTCTGGGGCGAGCCGTACTATATGCGCTTCATGCTCCAGAACTACACAATGGACCGGATGTACAACGTCCATTTTGCCGCCGAGGTGAAAAAGGCGTACCCCGGCCTGATTGTGGCGACCGTCGGCTCCATCAAGGATGTCGCCATGGCCGAGGACATCATCGCCTCCGGCAAGGCGGACATCGTCGCCATGAACCGCGCGCTCCACGCCGATTATGATATGCCGCGCAAGTACGCCGAGGGCCGCGAATGGGAGCATATGCCCTGCCTGCGCTGCGCCTGCTTCCGCATGGCGAGCCCCCATACCAGCAAGCTGTGTTCCGTGAACGCCATCTGGGGCCGCTTTAAGGAATACCCGGAGGGCAGGCTGCCGCTGGCGGCAGTCCCGAAGAAAGTCGCTGTCATCGGCGGCGGCCCCGCCGGTGTGGAAGCCATGAAATGGCTTTTACAGCGCGGCCACGCAGTAACACTCTATGAAAAAAGCAGCCATATCGGCGGCCACGTGCGTGACGCCGTTGCCGCGCCCTTCAAGCAGGACCTGTCGGATTATCTGGGTTATATGGAAGCCTTTTCTGAGCATTGCGGCGCCCGTGTGCTCTTGAATACCGAGGCGACGCCCGAACTGCTGGACGCGGAAAATTATGATGCCGTCATCGCCGCCCTGGGTGCCGATCCCATTATGCCCAAGCTCCCCGGCGCGGACAAGCCGCACGTCCACTGGGCGCCCGATGCGGAAAACGGCGCTGCCCACTGCGGCGAAAACGTGGTGATCATCGGAGGCTCCAGTGTCGGCACCGAGGCCTCCATCAACCTTGCCATGCAAAACAAAGGCAAGAAGGTGACCGTCCTCGAGATGGCCAAGGAGGTCGACCTCATGAGAACGGGTGCGGCGTCCGACCTGCTTGCTTTGTCCGAGCAATACGGTGTCAAGCGCTTTCTGGGCTGGAAGCTCCTGGAGATCAAAGACAGCAGCGTCATCGCCGAGAATGCCGATACCAATGAAAAGCGGGAATTTAACGCCGACACGGTGCTCATGGCCATCGGGCTGAGGCCCCGCCGGACGGAAGCCCTGAAATTCTGCCACTGCTGCCCCGAATCGGGCTTTATCATCATCGGAGACTGCGCCGAAGCCGGCGATGTCCGCAGCTCGGTCTGGACCGCCTTCGAAGCGACCCGTTATATCTGAAAGGAGCACCTATATGGAACCAAAATCATACAGCAGCTTATCGCCCAAGCGCGGCTGGTCCTGGGAGACCCCGCCCGCGCCGATTCCGGAGGAAGAGATCGCCGAAACGCTTGTAGCCGATGTCGCCATTATCGGCGGCGGTATTTCGGGCCTCGCGGCGGGCGCCCGCTGCTCGCAAAAAGGCATGCGCGTTGTTATTGTCGACCGATTCCGTGAGCTGCTGGGCCGCGCCGCGCACGTCGGCGTCCTGGATTCCGCCGTCATGCGTCGGCTGGGCATCACCATTGATAAAAAGAAGTTTGCCCGCGACTGGATGATGGTTTCCGGCAGCCGCGTCAATGAGGAGCTGCTCTGGCTCTACATCAACCGCAGCGGCGAAGCCTTTGACTGGCTCATGGAGCAAGGCGGCGACGCCGTAGACGCCACCATCTACACCGGTTATTACAAGGGCCCCGGCTTCAGCGAATACCCCGGCACCCACCTCGTTTTCCAAAAGCCCGGCTATAACAAATATAAAAACAGCGGCGTCATGGGCGGCATGCTGGTCGTCGAGATTCTCGAGCGCACGATTTTAGAAGGCAATTCAAGCAATAAAATATACCGCTCCGTCCGCGCCGAGCAGCTGGAAAAGGACGAAAACGGCCGGGTCGTTTCTTTTATCGCCAAAAGCGAGGAGGACGGCAAGTACCGCCGCTACATCGGCAAAAAGGGCGTCATTATCGCCGCCGGTGACATCGAGGGCGATCCTGAAATGCTGGAAGCCTTCTGCCCGCTGGCGCTGAAGCCCACCAACGCCAGATACTGGCCGAAGGGCAACAACACCGGCGACGGCCACAAGATGGCCTATTGGGCCGGCGCGGCGCTGGACAACCCCAGCTGGGCGCTGTCCATGCACGGACGGCGTGATGAAGAAACCTCCTATTACTCCTTTTACTTTTTGTTTGTCAACAGCCGCGGCAAGCGCTTCATGAACGAAGATACCTGGACGCAGGCAAAATCCATGCGTGTCCTGACTCAGCCCGGCGGCGATATCGCCTATACCATTATGGATGCCAAATGGCTGGAGGAGTTCGGCGAGCGGTTTGAGATTACCGGCGGTCAGGGTGTCATGCCGCTGAACATCGCCAACTGGGGCGATAAATGGTCGCCAGACTGCGGTCTGAAACAATCCGTCGAGCAGATGATAGACAAGGGCAAGTGCGCGTGGAAAGCCGACACTCTTGAGGAGCTGAGTGAAAAGATGGGCGTCCCCGCCGACAGCCTGAAGGCCACGGTGGCACGGTACAACGAGCTCTTTAAGCTGGGTGACGACGTGGATTTCGGCAAGCGCTCCGAGCTGCTGACCAGCATCGTCCAACCGCCGTTCTACGCCCTCAAATGGGGCACCTCACTGCTGGATGTCTACGGCGGCGCCCTGACCGACACCAACATGCGCGTTCAGGACCCCTTCTATAATCCCATTCCCGGCCTCTACGCCGTCGGCAACGCCGCCGGCGGCTTCTACGGCGTCGACTACCCCCTCCTCCTCAACGGCAACAGCTTCGGCCGCGCCCTCACCTGGGGCCTCGCCGTCACCGAAGGCATCGAAGCCGACAACCCCGGCGAGTAGGCAGATAGACAGTCTGGACAGGGGGCGGTACTATGTCTTTTACATGACATAGTACCGCCCCCTGTCCAGCGCTCATTCGCTTATTTTGCGTGGCACAATTCTCTGACGTTTGCATTGAGCTCAGCGTATGAGCTCTGTGAGGACATCAGAATCAGGTAATCACCGGGAGAGACCACCGTATCAGCGCCCGGTACAATGTCTTTATTCCCCCGATGGATGTTGACGACCAGCGTCCCCTCAGGCCATGCGATTTCGCTGATTTTCTTCCCCGCGGCGCAGCTCCCAAGCTCAACGGGAATTTCGACAAGGCCGCCGGTCTTGTCATTTTTCATTGTTTTTTCATTGCTTGTGACAATGCGCTCAAGCAATGCTTCATAAATTGGCGTGACCTTTAAGACATCCGATAAAAGCAGCGCGATAAAGGAACAGGCAGCCACCGGCAGCAGGTGGACGAGCGAGCCGGTCATCTCCGCTGTCAGCAGGATACTTGTGACAGGCGCTTTTACAGAGCCGGAAAGGGCGCCGGCCATCGCGCAGACAGCGAAATCCGGTATATATTCAGCCGGCATACCAAAATGGGCGGCAATCAGTCCGAGTATACTCCCGGATAGAGCACCGATTGAGAGGATGGGCATAAATATACCGCCCGGCATGCCGCTGCCGAAGCTGGTGCACGTAAATACAATTTTTACAATAAAAAAGATGACAAGTATCAATAACCCGCTGTTGGCGTTTTCTGCGATTTGAACTAAATTCTGCCCTCCGCCCAGAACCTGCGGGAGAAAGAGACCGCAGGGCAGTGTGATTAACAGGGCAATGACGGGCCGCAGCTTGTACGGCAGCTTTGTATAAACAACCTGAAATCGCAGCAGTGATTTATTCGTGAGCGCCCCTGTCAGTCCGGATATCAGCCCCAAGGGAATGAGCCACAAATATAGAGCCTCGGGAAGCTGCGGTATCTGCCTGAAATCCAGAACGGGCTGCAGCCCGAAAAAATATTTTGATACGACGTCGGCGGTCAAAGACGCGGTTGTAGCGGCAATGAGTATGTGCGGGGAAAAGCTGCGGTGCACTTCCTCAAGTGCGAAGACAATGCCTGACAGCGGCGCGTTGAAAGCCGCCGCCAGCCCCGCCGCCGCCCCGCCGGTAATGAGATAGTTTTCCTCCAGCTTGCTTTTGCTGATTTTTTTCGCCACCGCCTGACTGCCTGCGGCGCCAATCTGGATGGACGGACCTTCGCGCCCGAGAGAGACGCCAAAAAAGGATGACAGCAAACCCGCGGTATACCTGACGGCGAGAATGGTATACCACTTCATTTTCATCCCGTAGAGAACCTGACCCTCGACCTGCGGTATGCCGCTGCCGGTGGCCATCGGTTCCAATTTGACAAGCCAGGCAATCAATAAGCCTAAGCAAACAGCCGCTGTCATCCACGGAATAATCAATAACGGATGCAATCTTAGGTATAAGAAAATCTGAATTGTCGATGCATATCCGTATTCAATACCCAAGCGGTAAAGCACAACCAAAAGTCCTGATATCAGTCCTACTAAAACACCCTTGAACGCAATGCTCCATTTTAGTTCATTTAAGCTTGTCAAAAAATTATAAGCCTTGGATTTTATCACCGGTGCGCCCCCAGAATCTCAATATCACGCCTTTAGTCTATCACCTTCTGCTGTTTAATACAAAATTCTGATTGTATAAATATAAGCGTTAAATAGGCTGTTTTGTTATAGAAACCTCTAAAAAATGAATTATCAACCGGCATAAACAAGGCAGCGGTTTAAAATTACGTTCACGACATGATATTTTAGTGCGTGAACTGCTTGGAAATGTTTGATATACCATGTTATAATTAGAGAGTTAGATTTAAAAGCAAGGGGACGGTTCTCCTGCTTTTTGAAAGGAAACGGGTATGGAACAGCTGCACATCGACCGATATTATCCGACGATGGACCATCTGTTGGATTATTACGACCAAAACGCGCGCCAGCACGGCTTTCACGCAGCCGGCGTGGACGGGTATGCGGTGTGGAAAAAAGAACTGCGCGGTATTCTTTTTGATATAACAGGCCTCAATCGGATGACGGCGTGCGACAAGCACCCGCAGCTGCTCGAATCCTGCCGGATGGATGGTTACCGCCGCGACAAAGTCCTCATCGAGACAGAGGATAAGGTCTTCATGCCCTTTTACATGCTCGTACCGGACGGCATGCAGCACGACGAAAAAAGGCCCTGCGTTATTGCGACGCATGGGCACGGCTGCGGCCCGTATCCTGTCGCGGGCGTTCAGATTACCGACTCGGAAGGCATATATCCGCCGAACGGCGATTACGGCGTCAGATTTGTTCGGGAAGGCTATGTTGTTTTTTGCCCGAATGCACGCGCGATGGGCGAGCGGCGCGAGCCTATGCATCAGGGTGATGACAGGCAAAAGCTCCTCACAGCCTCCTGTACGCAGCTGAATTATGCCGCGCTGTGCCTTGGGCAGACGGTCACAGGTATGTGGGTATGGGATCTCATGCGTCTGATCGACCATATAGAAACGCTGCCGTTTTGCGACGTGAAACAGCTGTGCTGCGCCGGGCACTCCGGCGGCGGCCTGCAGAGCCTCTGGCTTGGCGCGCTCGATGACCGTGTGACCTGTACCGTCGTCAGCGGCTTTTTCCACGGGTATAAGGATTCTATATTGCGTACCAATATGTGCGGCTGCAACTATGTGCCGCACCTGTATGAGACCTGCGACATGGGCGATCTGGGCGCTCTGATTGCCCCCCGCGCGTTGCTGATTGAAAGCGGCACGGAGGATGCCCTTAACGGCCACCGCGGTATTGCTGATGTCAGGGAGCAGTTCGATATCACCGCGCGCGCGTATACCCTGCTTGGCGCGCGTGACAAGCTGTATCACCACGTTTTCCCCGGCGGTCACGTGTGGAACGCTGAAAAAACCTATGATTTCGTGAGAAAGCAAGGGGACGGTTCTCCTGCTTGCCGAGAGGAGCGGACAAGATGACCGAGCAGCCTGTGCCGACGCCTTTGCAATGGGCGGAGAAGGCGTGTGAGGCGCTGATGTTTAAGTTTAAGCCGGAGGCTTTACCGCCGGCAGGCCGGTTCCATTACCACCAGGGCGTTTTTTTGCTGGGTATGCAGCGCTGCTGGGCGCAGAACCGCGATACTGCGCTTTTGAGTTATTTCAAAGCGTGGGCGGACAGCCTGATTGGGCCTGACGGAACCATTGCCAATTATCACCCCGATCAGCTGGATGACCTCCAACCGGGCATTATTTTATTTGATCTTTACGAGACAACCGGTGACGCGCGTTATAAAAAAGCGCTGGATAATTTGGTGGCTGACTTTGCGCTGCTCCATAAACCTCAGAGGGCGGCTTCTGGCATAAAGAAGATTGTACCAACCAGATGTGGCTGGACGGCTTGTTTATGGGCGGCCCGATTGCCGCGCGGTACGCCAGGGCTTTTGGGCGTCCCGAATTTTACGATATGGCGGCGCTTCAGGCACTGTTTATGGCCAAGCACACGCGGGAAGCGAAAACCGGCCTGTTTTATCACGGCTGGGATGAGGACAAAAAAGCGCGTTGGGCCGACCCGGTGACCGGCTGCGCTCCTGAATTCTGGGGCAGAGCCATCGGCTGGTATACGACAGCCGTCGCTGAAATACTGGATGATCTGCCGTACGGTCATAAGGACCGCCCGGCACTGCTCCAAATTCTCGGTGATCTGCTCGATTCGCTTATCCGTTATCAGGATGCGCCCAGCGGCTTGTGGTATCAGGTTGTCGACAAAGGCACCCGCCCGGATAACTGGCTGGAAACCTCCTGCTCCTGCCTGTATGCCTATTCTATCGCCAAAGCCGTTCGAAAAGGCTACATAGACAGCAAATATCTTGAAAGCGCGTTCAAGGGCTATGCGGGCATTGTTAAACGCCTGAAAACCGATTCAAGCGGTCACATTGTGATCGATAACGTCTGCGTCGGCACCGGCATCGGCGATTATGCCCACTACATCGCCCGCCCGACCGGCGCGAATGACCTGCACGGCGTCGGCGCGTTTCTGCTGATGTGCGCTGAAATGAGTTTAGCCCAATAGCGGGAGGTTGCGATGAGAGAAAAAAGGTATTATCTTGCCGTCGATATCGGCGCGTCGAGCGGGCGGCATATCCTCGGCCATGTCGCAGGCGGCAGGCTCGTGCTGCGGGAGGTCTATCGCTTTGACAACGGTATGGTCAGCAGAGACGGGCGCCTGTGCTGGGACACCGAAACCCTGTTTGCGCATACCCTGGAGGGCCTTAGAGCCTGCAAAAAGATAGGGTGCATCCCCGAGACGATGGGCATCGACACCTGGGGTGTCGATTTTGCGCTGCTTGATAAGGATGATAAGCGCATCGGTGATGTTGTCGCTTACAGAGATAAGCGCACCGAAGGTGTCGCCGATGGCTTGGAACACCTCATGCCGTTTACGGAGCTCTACACCCGAACAGGAATACAAAAGCAGCCCTTCAACACGATCTATCAGCTCCGGGCGCTCAAAAGAGACAGCCCCCGGCAGCTTGAGCATGCCGAAAGCCTGCTGCTCCTGCCGGACTATTTCGGTTTTCTGCTGACCGGTATGAAAAAACAGGAGTATACCAACGCCACAACGACAGCACTTGTAAACTGCCAAACCCGTCAATGGGATACTGGCCTCATTGAAAAGCTCGGTCTGCCCAAGCGCCTGTTCGGCGCATTGTCCATGCCTAAAACAACCGTCGGCAGCTTTAAAAAGCAGGTGGCTGAAACCGTCGGCTTCGACTGCCGGGTTGTCCTGCCGGCAACGCATGATACCGGTTCGGCGTTCCTTGCCGTTCCCGCCGAGGACGCGCATTCGGTTTACCTCTCGAGCGGTACATGGTCGCTGCTCGGCGCCGAAAGCAAAAAGCCGATTGTCACCCCAGCCGGGCGCAGCGCCAACTTCACCAACGAAGGCGGCTTTGACGGACGGTTCCGTTATCTGAAAAACATCATGGGGCTGTGGATGCTGCAGTCCATCCGAAGCGGGCTGAATAATTCGTATACCTATCCGGAACTCGCCCAATTGGCGATGGATTCGCTGGAACCCGACAGTGTGATCGATGTCAACGCCCCCTGTTTCCTCGCGCCGGACAGCATGTCCGAAGCAGTCAGGCACTATTGTGCGGAGACAGGTCAGCCCGTCCCAAGAACAACAGGCGAGATTTTACGCGTTATATATAGAAGCCTGGCTGAAAGCTATGCCGAAGCAATTCATACGCTGTCTGCCATTACCGGAAGACACTACACGCGCATCCATATTGTCGGCGGCGGAAGCAGAGACGCATACCTGAATCAGCTCACAGCCAGCGCCTCCGGTCTGCCCGTCTCTGCCGGACCAGTCGAGTGCACCGCTCTTGGCAACCTCCTGGCTCAGATGCTCGCCGCCGACGAGTTCGAGAGTATTTCAGCCGCCCGAGCCGCCATCACCCGCAGCTTCGAAATTACAGCATATAAAGTGTAGGAGGATAATGATATGCCGGACAGATACGAATCCGCAAAACAGAAATATGAAAAACTCGGCGTCGATGTGGAAGCTGCGCTGGCTCAGCTGGCGGTTAAACCCATCAGCATCCATTGCTGGCAGGGCGACGACGTCACAGGCTTTGAGCGCGGCGGTGCGGCGTTGTCGGGCGGCATACAGGCGACGGGCAATTACCTCGGCAAGGCCCGGTGTTTTGAGGAGCTGATCGCCGACTTTGACAAAGCCTGCTCCCTCATCCCCGGAAAAAAGCGCATCAATCTGCATGCCAGCTATGCGGTGTTCGGCGGCGATTATGCGGACCGGGATCAGCTCAGACCGGATCACTTTAAGGCATGGGTTGATTACGCAAAAGCAAGGGGCTTGGGCATCGATTTCAATCCCACCTTTTTCAGCCATCCGATGGTGAAGGACGGCTTGACGCTCTCATCACCCGACGAGCGCACCAGAGCATTCTGGGTTCGCCACGGCATCGCCTGCCGCCGAATCGCCGCACATATGGCGAAAGAACTGGGCAGCCCTGTTCTCTGTAATATCTGGATACCGGATGGTTATAAGGATATCCCCGCGGACAGGCTTTCGCCAAGGCTCCGGCTCAAGCAGAGTCTTGACGCGATATTCGCCGAAAAGCTCAGCGGTGTCATCGACTCCGTTGAGAGCAAGGTATTCGGCATCGGGCTTGAGGCGTATACCGTCGGCAACTCGGAGTTTTACATCAGCTATGCCGCCCGGCACGCGGGCGTGTACAGCCTGCTCGATAACGGCCACTACCATCCAACCGAGACCGTCAGCGATAAGATACCCGCCCTTCTGGCCTTTTTCGATAAGGTGCCGCTGCATGTCACCCGTCCTGTTCGCTGGGACAGCGACCATGTCGTGCTGTTTGACGACGAGCTTCGTGAGATCGCCAAAGAAATTGTCCGCAACGACGCCCTCGATAAGGTCCTCATCGGCCTGGACTATTTCGACGCGTCAATTAACCGTGTCGCCGCCTGGGTCATCGGCACGCGCAATGTGCAGAAAGCCCTGCTGTGGGCCCTTCTGCTCCCGCATTGCAAAATGAAGGCGCTGCAGAACGGCGCTGATTTCACCGAGCTCATGATGCTCACCGAGGAATGCAAAACCCTCCCCCTCGGCGATATCTGGGAGCACTATTGCACCTCGCAGCACATCCCCGCCGATGAAAGCTGGTTTGATGAGATCCGCACATACGAAAAAGAAGTGTTAAGCGAACGATATTAGCACCGGTACCCTCCAAGCTTTCAATATTACCAAAGGAGAAAGTATATTATGCAAATCACAGATATCGACGTTATGCAGGGTTTTATCCGCTTGTGTGACGACGGCTGGCGTATGGGCTGGCATGAGCGCAACGGTGGGAATCTGACGTATCGGATGACGGCGGACGAAGCGGCGCAGTGCCGTCCGTTTTTTAATCAGACCCCGCGCGAATGGAAACCAATCGGCGTCACAGCCGAGAATCTCGCGGGCGAATACTTCATATCCACAGGCAGCGGCAAGTTCATGCGCAATGCCGCGCTGCGCCCGGAGGACAGCCTCTGCATCACCGAAATAAACGGTGCCGGCGACGGCTACCGGATTGTCTGGGGCTTAACGCACGGCGGCGTCCCCACCAGCGAATTCCCAAGCCATATCCTGAATCATTCGGTGAAGAAGGCCGCAACAGGCGGCACAAACCGCGTGATTTATCACGCCCATACGCCAAATGTTATTGCGCTGACCTTCGTGCTGCCGCTGACCGCGCGGGACTTCAGCCGTGTCCTTTGGAAGAGCATGACCGAGTGCCCCGTCGTGTTCCCGGCAGGCGTCGGCGTTATCCCATGGATGGTGCCGGGCGGCGCGGAGATCGCCCAAGCCTCAAGCGTCCTGATGCGTCAGTTCGACGCGCTCATCTGGGCGCACCACGGCTCCTTCTGCTCCGGTATTGATTTTGACACCGCCTTCGGCCTCATGCACACGATAGAAAAGAGCGCCGAAATTTACATCAAAGCGCTCTCCTGCGGCTCAGGCCTGCGCCAATGCATCACCGACGCCGAGCTCCGCGCCGTCGCCAAAGCCTTCAACGTGACCCTGAACGAAGCGTTTTTAGACGAAGCATAATAAATCCAACGATTCGTTGGATTCTGTACAAACACGCGTGCATTGACGGCTCAGGTACCGCGGCATATATTTTATACAGAAATATGTATATTGGAGGTGCCATCATGGATTTCGGCAACAAGCTCAGACAGCTTCGCAAGGACGCGGACCTCACACAGGAGGAGCTTGCGGCGTACCTCAACGTGACGGGTCAAGCGGTGAGCAAATGGGAGTGCGGGGACGGCTATCCCGAAATAACCCTGCTGCCTGCCATCGCCGCGCGCTTTCATGTGACAATTGACGCACTGCTCGGCACAGACAAACAGCCCGATCTTTCAAAGCTCATGGAAATAGACAATCAGGCTCGTCAGCTGGCATTCGGGGAGCAGAAATATGACGAAGCTACTGCACTCATGCGCGAAGCCATTGCGGACAATCCGACGGTATACGCACTGCGCGTAATGCTCGCCGCGCTATATCAAAACATGGCTATGGTCACGCTCCAGAACGGCGGCAGCAGCGAAAAGCGTCTGGAATACCTGCGTGAAGCCGCCGCGCTTTACGAGTATGTCCTTGAATACTGCATCGAACAGCAAACTCAGTGGAACGCCGAGCACAACCTGCAGGCGCTTTATTACGACCTTGGTGAGCGGGAAAAACTCCAGAAGCTAAACTCGCGCCCAAATCAAAATCTACTCAATAATAATATTGATTGCAGAACACCGGATTTCGCCCGCGGGAATGACCTCGTTTTCTCAGTTCAGACAGCGTTTATGCACCTCACCTCGACATTGCTTTTAATGACCGGCCGGCTGGCGATTAAAGAATACGAGCCCGGTGAAAATATCACCCATGAAGCCTTGCCCGGCGAAGAAGAATGGTCCTATACCCCCGTTGAGCGTATCCGCATCCTCGATATGGGTACCCAGCTATTCGACCTCGTGTTTGGTGACGATTACACCGGCTTCTTCTTATTATGGGCTCAGCAGAACACAGAGCAGATACTGCGTCTCGCGCTCTCTCTCGGCGATACTGAGTGCGCGATGCGTGCTTTGCAAAAGTCAGCGCATTATGCGGTGCGGTTTGACACGGGTACTTCAGCAAATATCGCAGTCGGGCGGTTTCAGGAAGAAATCAGGAGCATCACGAAAAACATACCGGAATGGCCGCCCAATGTCCGGTCGCTCGCCCTCGAGCACCTTGACCCCGAGACAAGGGCGGCTCTCTTAATGCCGATATCCTCATCCTTATTGCTCGGCCATCTTAATGCAGTTAACACCGGCGTGGGCTTCAGCTATTCTATGGCACCGAACAACAGCGCCGGAACCCTCGAAGAGCTCGGTACCAGCTTGTATGACCCGCTGCGCAGCGACGCGCGCTTCGCCGAAGTCGAGGCCTTGCTCAAGCAGCACGCCCGCTCAGAGCCCGACCCGCAGCAAACCGAAATCCAAGCCCGTATTTCGAAGCTGTAAGACAGGGGACGGTTAGCGTGAAACTGGCATCGGTTTCATCTATTGTGTGTGCCCTTTTTCGGGCATGACTCGTTCTGTGTCTCGTTAATCGAATAGCACCCTATCCACTACCTTGTAGGGCAAGGGCTCTGCCCTTGCCTTCCCGCTGTATACCGGCACAAAACCATCTGCTGATGAAGTAATTTCTCTGCAGATGGTCTTCTTTTACCGGAAGCATTAATAGTTTTTATGCCGTCGAATGCCCCCGCCTCAAAGGTTCTTGAAAAAATCAACGGCATAAGAGGCAAATACCGCCGCCGCCTTTGACATAACTTTTCCCTCAGGCGCCGATAACGTCACGACGCGTCTGGCGCATAAATCAGATATATGCAGGGCTTTTACTTTGTCCTCCGCCAGAGAGCCCCACGATATTGACGGCCAGAAGGCGATGCCGACGCCTGCGCCGATTAATCCCCGGACCGTGGCCGGAGAATCGCTTTCAAAGATAATTTTCGGGGAAAACTGAATACAGTCGCAGTATTCATCCATGATGGTCCGAAAGGTAATGCCTTTTCTCAGGCTGATAAAGCCCTCCTCCTTTAAGCTTGCCAGCAGAATAGAACACTCTGCCTGACAGGGATAATCCCGGGGAACAGCAAGGAGAATTTCCTCATCCAGCAGTACGGTATCCCGTTTGTTTTTCAAGGAGGCTGTTGAATTGATGCATAAATCGTATTTTGTCTCCGTGGGATTTTGTATCAGCCTGAAGCGGATCTGCGGGAAAATATGCTGGAAACCCGACAGCATATGCGGCAGCAGCGTTGAGGCGGAGAGAACCTTGAGTCCGATGGTAGAGCCGGACTTATCGGCAATTTCCGTCAATTCAAGCCTGACATTATCAAGCGAGGTCAGAATAGAAGAAATTCGGCTGTTCAGGTGCTTCCCGCAGGCGTTGAGCTTGATTCTCCTGCCCTCGCGCGTAAACAGCTCGACGCCGAGGTCCTCCTCAAGCCGTGCAATGCTCTGGCTGATTGCCGGCTGCGCGACACAAAGTTCCCTTGATGCGGCTGTCATATTTTCGTACTTCGCCACAGTCTCAAAGTATTTCAATTGAAGTAACTCCACTCTTTTCGCCTCACTCATAATGTTAACGTTATATAGCATATCAGAATTATATATTGGACGGAAAATACAGTCAATGCTAAGATTTCAATAAACAGAGAATGGAGGAAAATAATATGCGGAATCTTAGAAAGATCGTCCCATTATTGCTGGTCATGGTGCTCCTGTTAGGGCTGTGCTTAGTAAAAGCAGGCGCGGCAGACACGCACCTCACGCTCGACAACGCCGGGGCTGCGGTCACAGGCGGTACATACGACAAAACCACCGGGTATATCATCAACCTAACCGCCGGCTCCACAAAAGTGATTTATACGGCGGGTAAGGATGTCAGAGGTACCTATGATGTCTATCTGGAGGTCTCCAAGCAGACCATGGGTTATGGTACGACGCCGTTCAGCATCAAGGTCAGCGACGGCAAAGAAATTATCCCGATTATAGAGTATTCCTGGTGCAAAACCGATAAATCCGACCTTTACAGCAAAGGCGTCTTCCTCTGCCTGAAGGATACGGCATTAAAATCCGGCGATACAATCACGGTAGCGGCGCTCCCGGGCTTTGGCTTTGGGACGACGTCGTATCAGCCGTACATCGGAGATATTCTCCTGTATCAGGCAGGCGGCAAAGTGGCTGTCGGATATGACGGCGTGATTCCCGCCGAACAAGCCAAGGATGCTTCCGATCCGCTTTCCGGCCTTCAGCTTATTTGGCTGGGTTCTTCGGTGGCCTATGGGCAGATGGCTCAGGGCTATTCCGTGGCGGATTATCTCGAAGAGGCGCACAAGGCTCTTAAAAGCTATAAATATTGTGTTCCGGGTACAACCCTCGTTGATGAAAGCACCACCTCGTATATATCCAGAATGAAGCAGATACCAACAGACATCCATCCGGATTATTTTATAGTCCAGCTTTCAACAAATGACGCGGCACTGAATAAGTCGTTCGGAACGCTGAGCAGCAGCAAAAATATCGGTGACTTCGACACAAAAACGATATACGGTGGACTTGAGTACATTATCGCATACGTCCAGCAGACCTGGAAATGTCCCGTTGTCTTCTTTACCGGGATGTACTACGACAAGAGTACTTATAGTAATGACGGTACGGCATACGGCAAAACGGTGCAAGCCCTGCTCGATGTACAAAAAAAATGGGGCATTCATGTCATCGACCTCTATAACGACACCGCTTTAAAGGCAATGTATAATAACGATCAATGGAAAACATATATGTCAGACGGCGTACACCCAAAAGCCGAAGGCTATAAAAAACTCTGGGGCCCGAAATTTGAGCAGGCACTGACGTCTTATATCACAGCAGACAGCGCGGCGTCAACGTCGCCGTCACCCACACCGACCGCTGCCACGCAGCAGGCTGTATCCAATTTTGCAACAGTCACGCTCAACGGTGTCGCTGTTTCTTTTGATTCCTACGTTATTAATCAAGAAACCTACTTCAAGCTCCGCGACATTGCGTATAAGCTTAACGGTACGCCGAAACAGTTCGGCGTCGGCTGGGACGGCGCAAAAAATGCCATCAGCCTCACGAGCAATACAGCGTATCAAGCCGACGGCACTGAAATGGCCGGCAAAGGTTCCGGAACAAAGACAGCAACCCTGTCGACCGCCTCAATTTATCTTGATGGCAAGCTCACCGCCTTCACCGCATACACAATCGGCCAGAATAACTATTTCAGACTCCGCGATTTAGGCCAGACCTTCAACTTCGGCGTCGGCTGGGACGATACAACCAAGACAGTCAAGATTGATACATCAACGGGATATACAAAATAAAAACAGGGGACAGAACTGCATCTCGTTCATACAATAGTATACCATCCACCACCTCGTTTCCCCGCCAGTATACCGGCACAGAAACCATCTGCTGATAATGCAATTTATCAGCAGATGGTTTTCTTTTTACCCATAAGTATTTATAATTCTATGCAACCGAATTCATTTTTGCCGAAAATAAGACGGGGGATGGTTCTGTGTCTTGCTGCTGGACATAAACGGCCCACCGCAATTCATATGATGTAAATAACTTGTTACCTATTGGAAGGCAAGGGCTCTGCCCTTGCCTTCCCGCCGTTGGCCGATTGGCTGCCGGCATCAGTAATTTATACCTGAAGTTTTTCCTCCCATGCATTGCCATTACAACGATAAGCGTGATATGATAGCTGCAAACAAATGCGCGCATATAAGCAGCTATTGCTGAAAGGAATGGTAATAAAAATGGCAGATAAAAAGAAAAGCAGTAAGGTCAAAGCCGACCCGTATTTCCGTGATATCAAGTCGTCCATCCGCATCGACGGCAATGTTTTCAAGCGCCGCGGCGCTTGGTTCGGCCTTTTCGTCACAGCCAACGGTTACGGCACCGCCGCGCTCCATCTGGGGACGCTCCACGGCGGCAGCAGCCGCGCCAAGGACGGCAACAAGCTCATCAGCATTTTTCCAACTTATAAAGGGCAAAAAATCCCGTTCGTCATTCAGGCTGAACCCGCCGAGCTTACCCTGCTTACCCACTGCGGCAATATCCGCTTCACGTTTGCGAGTACCGCCATGCTCCTCGCCGATGGCGACAAGGATATGGGCTTGCGTTTTGAAAAAATTATGGAGCAGCACGAAATTGTCAAGCCGCGCAAGGCACTGGTAAACGGCAAGGTGCAAAATACGGCGTGGGAAGCGACGTTCCGCTGGACGAGCTCATTTATCTTCAAGGGCACCCAAGGCTCGGGCTTTGAGTTTGACGCCTGTTGGGATTGGGAAAAGCTCTCGAGCTTTGAGATCCAAGGCGATACCCAGGCTGGGCCGGACGGTAAATTCACGCTCGTCATGGAGGAATTCTCCCACGCGGGCTGGGTGCGCGATACCTATCCCACCTATGCCGTAGCAAAAGCCAGCATGCAGGCCGACTGGGACATGTTCTATAAAAAAATGCCGAAATTCACCGCTCCTTTCGAAGTCGGACGCATGGATCCCGAATATACGCTCTGGTCGTATCTGATTGACCCGGCAGGCACCGTCAACAATACGCAGATACTGATGATCGGCACTGCTATTGCCTCGCAGTGGCAGATGTGCCAGAACGCCGTCGCCCTGCAGGAGCATATGGATATCGCTGTCGACCTCCTGCTCGGGCCAATCGACCGAGCCAGCTCAGTCGGGCCGCTGCCCGACCTGTTTGACGACGCGTCCATCGTGACGCAGTTCATCAAACCCCCGATGCACGGCTGGGCGCTCAAGCAGATCATGAAGCACCACAATCTGCTCAAAGAAGTTCCGCGCGATAAGCTCGAGCGTTTATACGAGGGCGTCGGCCGCTGGGGCGACTGGTTCATGACCTATCGTGACGAGGACGGGGACGGCATCCCCGCCATCGAGCACGGCGATGAAACCGGCTTTGACGACTGTACCTTATTTATGAACCACATGCAGGTCGCCTCGCCGGACATTCCCGCTTATCTCGTCCTGCTGTTTGAAGCCGTCGGCGACCTCGCCAAGCTGCTCGGCAAGCCGCAAACTGTCATCAAAGCCTGGTATAAAAAATCAACCGATTTGCTTGATAAGCTCGTGACCCAGATGTGGGACGGCGAGCGCTTCGTCGGCCTCGTACCGTTTACCCATGAACACCTCGTTTCCGATTCCTTCGTCCATTTCCTGCCCATCATCCTCGGAGACCGTCTGCCGAAGCATATTGTGGACAAAATAGCAACCGACCTATCCGCCGAGGGCGAATTCTTATGCGAATATGGCATTGCTTCCGAGCGCATCGGCAGCGACTATTTTGAGCCGTCCGGCAAGTCCATCGGCCGCGGCAATATCGTCCCGCCCGGCATGATCTATATCTGCACCGGCCTCTTCGAATCCTCGAGACGCGACGTCGGCAAGCTCATCGCCGAGCGTTACTGCACCGCCCTGAAGGACCAGAACTACCCCTTCCTCATCAACCCCATCAAGGGCAATGAAATGCCCTACCACGGCGGCAGCTGGCCCGCCTGCGCCTACACCATCATCGCCCGCCTCCTCAGCGAAGAGGCATAACCGATCAATTTATTGCGTAATGCAGTACAATTAATACGCGTAAAATACCGTAGGGGTGATTCACGAATCGCCCCTACACCAAGTGATACAGACGGCGGCCGATTATCAATCGCCCGCCGTTTATCCGCCGCTCTCCGTAGGGGGCGATGCCCACATCGCCCCGTTGGCCTCGTATTCCCGTCTCTGTTTTTTACATCGCGCTTTTTGCATACCGCGTCAGCGTATCAACAACTGCTCTGAAACGATCCGTATCCCGTACCGCGTCGTAGCGGATATGCTCAAGCTTGCGCAGCAAAATACCGCACTGAATATTTATTCGTATATCACTTCAAAGCTTTTCTGGAACGCAATAAGATTTTCGTATTTTTCAATATTTCCTTTCCTGCGGTAATGGCGAGCGAGATTTCCTAAAGAAGCCTTTGCTGTCATGCATGTTCCTTAACAGATGCAGCTGGTGATTGAGCAGCATATCGTTCAGCGGAAATTTTTCGAGTTCCCGGTTCAACTGCTCGTTAAGCTTTTTGAGTGTGTCATAATCTCGGCAATCATCCAATTTTATGCGTTCTATGATATTATTGATAATCGTTTCCTGCTCGCCCATTTCGGTACCGCACAGATAATCCATACTAACTTGAAACAGGCTTGAGAGCTTGACTAAAATGCTGACATCGGGAGCAAGTAAACCGTTTTCCCATTTGCTGACCGTTTGGTGACTGATACACAGCGCCTCAGCCAACGTCTCCTGCGTCCATGCTTTCTGCTGTCGGCAGCGTCTGATACGGTTGCCGATTATCAATCGCCCGCCGTTT